>WIAH01000019.1 GCA_014055525.1 Nitrospira sp. CR1.3 | reverse complement strand
GTGTTGGGAGGGTTGTTGGGCATCGTGAATGTCCAATTGGGTCTCTTCAACTTAATCCCGGGATTCCCTTTGGATGGAGGCCGGGTCTTGCGCGCGGGGCTCTGGGCCTGGAGCAAGAATTTTCATCGAGCCACCGGTCAGGCCGCTGTGATCGGGTTGGGGTTCGGAATCCTGCTCGGCGGGCTCGGCGCGCTGCTTGTTGGAGGGGCCATTGCCGGTGCGCTCGACCAATCCATGGCCGGCAACGGGGGTTGGCTGATGTTCATCGGCGCCTTTCTCTTCGGCGCAGCCTGGAGCGCGCGCCGGCAAGTCGGTCTTCGGTTGGCGCTCGATTCCACCAGGGTGCGCGACGTCATGATTCGCAATCTGGTGTCGATCGCACCCAACCTCTCTCTCCAGGAAGCCGTAGACGACTATTTCGTCGCCCACGGATTCAGCGGGTTTCCTGTGATTGAAGAGGAGCGGATCATCGGCGTGATTATGGTGGAGGATGTGCAGGCCGTCCCCCAGGCGCTCTGGCCGTGGAAAATCGTTCGCCACGTCATGCGCCCGGCTACGCCGGAACTCTTCATTCCGGCTGATTGGTCGGTGAAGCAGGCATTGGATCGGATGATGGAGGAGGGATGGGATCGGTTGATGATCACGGATGCAGGGGTTCCGGTCGGCCTCATCACGCGATCCGCTGTCGCTCGGTTTCTTCAATTGCACAAGCCCTCAGGACGCTAGCTCCCGTCAACCGTCATTCGTCAATCGCCGTTCCGCTCAGGCGAGAATGGTTTTCCCACGTTTGACGATTGACCATTGACGAATAACGGGTGTTCTACCCGTCCGCTCTCGCGATCGAGATGTTCTGCGCAATCGCGATACGGATAAGATGCACGACGAGGAGAAACCCGTAGACGACACAGAAGAATTTGAAGGTGACGCGGTAGAAGTCCATCAACAGAATGGGAAGACAGAGAGCGAAGACGAGACTGGCAATGAGCGTCGCAAAGGTCAAGCGCCGGCAAAATTCGTAGGAAGCTTCCTTTCCGATGGGCTTGAGGGCTCTCGCATATCGTTCCGCCCGTTGAAGCCTGGCTTCATTGAGAGCGGCAGCGCCTGGTCCCCAGTATCGCAAATAAAAATACCCTGCCACGATGAACAACCAGGGCATCGCCCATAATGGCCAGTAGGCGGAACCCTGGTAGATCTCGCTGCTGATGAGAGCGGCGAAAGAAGGGGCGTAGATGAGGCCAAGGACCAAGGGGAGGATCCGCTCATCGCGTTGGCGCACTCCCTCCGGTCCCCCGTGGATGAGTTCGCGCTCGAAGAGGGGGTAGCCGTATTTCAGGACGACCAACGCGATCGCCGCACTCATCGTTTTGTCCGGGACGTACCGAATCCAGTTCTGGAACCAATTCACGACCCACCAACCGATACTTTCCGCCCAGGTGAGGCCGAAGATCGATTCGATGTATTGATGCGCGGTCTGTTCCCACTGGAGGACACGGGTATTAAGCGTGTCGGCCACCTCGGGATTGAGGGAGAAGATCGAATGTTCATGCAAGGCCGCCTGAACGAATGTGCCGGGCAGGCTCATGACCACCGCGCCGCCGACGCCGAAAATGTAGAGAAACCAGACGTGGGAGAGCGCAGAGCTTTTTCCGGTCCGCAGATATTTCCGAAATCCCGTTTGCCTGGCCATCCAGCCCCAGTAGAAGGCGCCGGTCATGCTGACGAGCGACCAGGGAAAGATGACGACGTCCGCCCCCGACTCCGGATAGAGGAGCCAATTCACGATCGAATTGGACATGAGGGCGGCGATGGCTCCCCACCAGGGCCCCAGCAGGAAGGCCACCAGTGCCGTGCCGGTCATATCCAGAAACAAAATACTCTCCAGATGGCGACTAAGCGTGAGCCCGACATAGTTCAACAGCAATCCCGCGGCCACGATCACGCCCGTCTCGTACATCAACAGATAGGAGGCTCCTCGCAGCGGCCTGCTTGAAAAGAAATCGATCGCCGGTGACGCTTCAGGCCACGCTCTCTCGCTGGAGGAGGGGGCTTTTGCCTCCTTCCGGGTCTTCAGCCGGTTCTGGATATCCAGCAACTTCTCCATGAGGGTGATCATGGCGACGACGAAGCCCGCGATGGTGCCTCCCAGCATCAGAAATTCTTTTCCGAAGTCATCAGACATACTCGAACCCCTCCGTTTCGTGGTCCATTCTAGCCAGGAAGAAGTCGCATCGCCAGAAAAAGCCCAGAAGCCGACATGGTGACGCTCGCGACGAGCGGCCGGTCAAAGCGAGGATGGAGTGGGGTTGGAAAGGAGGCTTCCCGAAGCGGCCTGAGCCCGCTGCTGCAAGGCATGGGCGACGACGGCTCCGAACAGGAAGAGCGCGGCGGAATAATAGAGCCAGAGCAACAGGAGCACGACCTCCAACAAGGAGCCGTACAAATTCGTGTAGACCGTCGCGTAGTCCCGGTACGTGATGAACAGCAGCTTTGCGGCGACCCATAAGAGGCTGAACGTGAGCGCCCCGATCATCGCTTCACGCCATTCAGGGCGGCGACGAGGGACGTACCGGTAGAGCCCGCTCACGGTAAGGAAGGCCAGGATGAAGGGAAGCGTATACGTCAGGAAAAAATCGTGTGCCGCCAGCGCCAGGAGGTCCAGTCCCCAGAGTCGGGGCGCATAGGCAGTGAGGATGTTCACCGTTTGAGTAGCCACATAGGAGACGATCAGGAGCAACCCTACTGCCCCGAGGGAGGCGACAGAGATGATGATGGAAATGAGGGGGTGGCGCTGTCTGGCGCTGTCGAAGACGACGTTCAATGTGTAATCGAGTTCATAAAAGACCAGCGCGCCGAACCATGCGAAGGAGAGAAAGACGAGCCAGCGCACGGTCTCCATTTCGGCCACTCGCTGCAGTTCTTCCGCGAGCCGCTCTCCCAGAATGGGCAGGAAGCCTTGGAGAAAACTCAGGAGCACCTGTCCGCCGATCACTTCGTGGCTGACGATAAAACTCACGCCGTAGAGCAGGAGAAACACGAGCGGAAAGAGCGAGAGCAAGGAAAAGAACGCGAGGGAAGCAGCCAGGCTGCCGCACCCATGCCGCAGAAAGGATTTTGCCAGACTGCCGAGGAGATGCCAGACTCTCATAAGGAAGTAATCGCCGATGTGAGGATGAAGCTAGCCTAGCACGAGTCGGCTGTTCCTGCACGAATGGATTCGCGCCTCTCGTTTATTTGAGCGAAAGGACTGATTGCAGCGCCAGACTGACCAGCGGATTCGGGAATAGGCCGAAGATGATGACCCCGGCGATGGCGCAGGCCAGAACAATGGAAAGTGCCGGCGAAGGGACGAGCTGCGGGATATCGACGACGGTGGCCTCCGGCTCCCGCATGTACATCACCATGACCACCCGCATGTAGTAATAGGCCGAGACGGCGGCGAAGATCAGGGCCGCCACCGCAAGCCAGGAGAGTCCCGCCTCAACCGCGGCCATGAATACATAGAACTTGCCGATGAACCCAGCCGTTGGCGGAATGCCGGCGAGCGACACCATGAACACCAGCATCAGCAGCGCGGCCAGAGGTTGGCGTTTGGCCAGGCCCGAAAAGTCTTCGATTTCCTCCCCTTCGATTCCGCCCTTGCGAAACATGCCGATCACGGCAAAGGCGCCGAGCGTCATGAAGGCATAGACCACGAGATACAGCATGACGCTGGCCAGGCCGGAGGTTGCTCCCGATTCGCCCATCCCGCGTCCGGCCGCGACAAGACCGATCAGCGCGTAACCGGCATGCGCGATACTGGAATAGGCCAACATCCGTTTGATGTTGGTCTGCACGATCGCAACAACATTTCCGAGAATCAGCGTGACGAGACAGAGGGCGAGGAAGAGCGGCGACCAGTCCGCTTTGAGCCCGCCGAGCCCTTCGACAAATACGCGCAGGAATGCGGCAAAACTAGCCGCTTTCGAGGCGACGGCCATGAACGCGGTGACCGAAGTCGGCGCGCCTTGATAGACATCCGGCGTCCACATGTGGAACGGCACCACAGCGAGCTTGAAGCCGAAGCCGACTGTCAGCAGAATGGTGGCGATCAAAAGCAGCGGATCCTCAAATCCTCGGGTTCCTATGGCGCCGGCAATGGACGCCAGCTTCGTGCCTCCGGTCGCTCCGTAGAGCAACGAAATGCCGTACAGCAAGAGGCCGGATGAGAAGGCGCCCAGAACGAAGTACTTGGCGGAAGCCTCGAGCGAGCGAGGCGAACGTTTGAGTCCCGCCATGACATAGAGCGACAGCGACATCAGCTCTGTTCCGAGGTAAATGGTCAAGAGATCAGCGCCGGAGACCATCACCAGCATGCCGGAGAGGGCGAGCAGTGTGAACCCGTAATACTCGCCGAGCTGCAGCCGTTCGACCTTCAAATAGGGAAGCGACATGAGAATGGTCAGGCCCGTCACGACGTAGAGCAGCAGTTTCCAGAACCGGGCATAGGCATCCACGACGACCAGATCGTTGAACGCGAAGACGCGCATATTGAGCATGCCGATCTGCCCTCCGGTCAATCCGATACAGAGGGCCAAGGCGCCGAGACTGATCCAGGCCAGCAGTTCCTTTTTCGAAGCGGGAGTCACGGGATCCAGGACCAGCACCAGGCAGGCTGCAGTGACGACGATCAGCTCGGGGAGTATGGCCAGCAGATCAGAACCGAAGGATGTCATGGTTTCTGCCCTTCCGCCGCTTCGTTGTCGGAGGACGTGGCCAGAACCGTCACCGGGACGGCTGCCGAGGGATGCGTCGCCGGAGCGACCTTGGTCCGCGCCATCGAGTCCAGGGTTTTCGTGACGCTGGCATGCATGCGACTCACGAAAGGATTCGGATAGAGCCCGATCCAGAACACGAGCAGGACCAGCGGGGCCAGCGTGGCCAGTTCACGCCGGTTCAAATCGGTCAGTTTGGGCAGTTGGAGCGGGGATGGGACGCCGAAGGCGACGCGTTGCACCATCCAGAGCATATAGGCAGCCGCGAGAATGATGCCGAGAGACGCCAAGGCCGTCGCGGTCTTGCTCCAGAGGAATGTGCCGACCAGAACGAGAAATTCCCCGACGAAGCTGTTGGTGCCGGGTAAGCCGAGCGAGGAGAGCGCGAAAATGACGAGCAACGTCGCATATTGTGGCATCGGTTTGGCCAGGCCGACATTGTCGGCGATCAAGCGGCTGTGCGTCCGTTCGTAAATGATGCCGACGCAGAGAAACAGCGCGCCGGTCGTAATGCCGTGGTTGACCATCTGCATGACTGCTCCCTCGATGCCTTGCTGATTCAACACGAACAATCCGAGGGTCACAAATCCCATGTGACTCACGCTGGAATAGGCGATCAATTTCTTGAGGTCGGTCTGCGCCAGCGCCATATAGGCGCCATAGATGATCGCGACGATCGACAAGCCCACCATCAACGGCGTCATGGCCCGGCTGGCGTCCGGCAGCATCGGCAGGCTGAACCGGAGAAATCCATAGGTCCCCATTTTCAGCAGGACACTGGCGAGGATCACGCTGCCCGCCGTCGGAGCTTCCACATGGGCATCGGGGAGCCAGGTGTGAAAAGGGAACATCGGAACTTTGACTGCGAAGGCGGCGAAGAAGGCCAGGAAGAGCCAGGTCTGGAGCGACGCGGAATAGGTCACCTGGCTGAGCGCAAGGATGTCGAATGTCCGTCCGCCGTAAAAGTACAGGACCAGAATCGCGACGAGAAGCAACACGCTGCCGGCAAGGGTGTACAGAAAGAACTTGATGGCGGCATAGAGGCGATTGGGCCCACCCCACACGCCGATCAGCAGGTACATCGGAATCAGCATCGCTTCCCAGAACACGTAGAACAAGACGAAGTCCAGGGCGACGAACACGCCGAGCATGGCGGTTTCCATGACGAGCAGCGTTGCCATGAAACCATTGACCCGAGTGGTGACGGAGGTCCAGGAGGCCAGAACGCAGAGCGGCATGAGCGCGGCGGTCATGAGCACGAGCGGCAGGCTGATGCCGTCGACTCCCAGACTGTAGTGGATCGGAGGAGCGGTAATCCAGGCGATGTGCTCGGTGAACTGCATCTGGCTCGATTGCTGGTCGAACAGCCACCACAAGGGAAGCGCTGCCGCGAAATCGGCGAGCGTCACAGCCAGCGCAATCCAACGGGCGGTCGAATCCTTCACCAGGCAGAGCGTGGCTGCGCCGGCGAGCGGCAGAAAAACCAGCACAGTGAGCCATGGAAAGGAGTTCGCCAAGTGACTGTTCCCCCTAGAAGACCAAGAACAGGGTCAAAATCACAACCACCCCGAGCGCCATGCCCAGCGCATAATGCTGAGCCTGTCCGCTTTGAATGAGCCGCAAGAGCCAGCCTCCCCAGGCGACGGCCCGTCCGATGCCGTTCACCGCACCATCGATGACCGCGACATCAACACGCTTCCAGAGGTCCGTTGCGGCGGTAAAGGTCGGACGGACAATCGTTCGATCGTAGGCTTCGTCCACATACCATTTGTTGAGCGAGAGCTGATAGGCCGTCTTCCATCGCTCTGCCCAACGGTCCGGAAGTGTCGGGTTCAGCACGTAAAGGTAGTAGGCTCCGACGATACCGAGCAGCCCCATCACGGTAGCCACAACCATGACACCGATTGCGGCGCTTTCGTGATGCGTCGTGTCGCCGGCGGCAAACATCGGTTCCAGAAAAGCTGGAATGCCCAGGTACCCGGTCGCGATGCTCAGAACCGCCAGAATCACCAGAGGAACCGTTATGGTCTGAGTCGGTTCATGGACGTGCGCCGCATGATGATGATCGACGCGAGACGGTCCCCAAAACGTGACGAAGACCAATCGAAAGCTGTAGAAGGCCGTCAACAAGGCCGTGAGCAAACCGCACGCCGCGAGCGCCTGCCCGAGCGGGCCGGAAACCCATGCGGAAACGAGGATCTCGTCCTTGCTGAAGAATCCGGCGGTCAGGGGAAACCCCGCGAGGGCCAGCGAACCGATCAGGAAGGTCCAATAGGTGACGGGCAGCTTGTTTTTCAGGCCACCCATATGCCGCATGTCCTGCTCGTGATGCAGCGCAATGATGACGGAGCCGCATCCGAGAAACAGCAGGGCTTTGAACGCGCCGTGCGTCAGCAGATGATAGATGCCGGCTGAGTAGGCGCCCAGGCCGCAGGCCATCATCATGTAGCCGAGCTGGCTCATGGTCGAATAGGCCACCACACGTTTGATATCGGTCTGTGTAAGCGCGATCGTCGCGCCGAGCACCATCGTCAAGCCGCCGACAACGGCCACGACGGTCATGGCAGCCGGAGACAGATCGTACAACGGGGCCAGTCGCGCGACCAGAAACACGCCGGCGGTGACCATCGTCGCCGCGTGAATGAGGGCTGAAATCGGCGTCGGGCCTTCCATCGCGTCCGGCAGCCAGACGTGCAACGGTACCTGTGCGGATTTACCGATCGCGCCTGTGAAAAGCAGGAGGCAGATGACGGTCAGCGCGGACAGATCCCAGCTTCCACCGAGCGGATGAAGCAGATTCAGCATCGTCCCGGCCGAATCGCGGGCCTTTGCGAAGACATCGGAATAGTCGAGCGAGCCGAACGTCGTCCAGACCAGCAGGAGACCGAGGAGAAAGCCGAAGTCTCCCACGCGATTTACGATGAACGCTTTTGTCGCGGCGGAGCAGGCCGAGGGGCGCTCGTACCAGTGGCCGATCAGGAGATAGGAACAAAGTCCGACCGCTTCCCAGAACACGAAGAGCTGGAGAAAATTGTCGGCGAGGACCAGCATGAGCATTGAGAAGGTAAAGAGGGCGATGTAGCTGAAGAAGCGGGCGTAGCCCGGTTCCCCCTGCATATAGCCGATCGTATAGATATGAACGAGCGCGCTGACGGCGGTGACAAGCAGCAGCATCACGGCGGTGAGCCGGTCGACGGTCAAGCCGATGTGCAGGTCGAGTGAGCCAGAAGTGAGCCAGGTATAGAGGCGCAGCGTCGTATGGTGTCCCTCGGCGACATCAAGGAATGCCAGGACGGACAGGAGAAACGACACCACGACCGCCGGCACTGCGACCAGATGGGCCTTGTCCTTGATCCAGCGACCACCGAGGCCGAGGATGAGAAAGGAGGCCAAGGGAAGAAGGGGGATAAGTTCGTACGTCATGATAGGTGTAGACCATCGTGCGGGTCCTGTCGCCGATCAGCCCGTCCGTCCTCGCACGCCGCCCGGTGTAGGGACCCCGCTGTGGGCGGACGGGCTCCCAGATCGGCGCCACCCGCAATGATCAAACCGTTACGAGAGCAGTTACCCATGAAGCATTACCATCTCAGTAGCTGGAACTCGTCCACGTTGATCGTGGACTTGGTCCGGTGGAGCGCAAGGATAATGGCCAGACCGACCGCCACTTCCGCCGCGGCGACCGTCAGGGCAAAAAAGACGAAGACCTGCCCTGCGACATGGTGGAAGTACTCCGAGAACGCGACGAAGTTGATGTTCGTCGCGTTCAGCATGAGTTCCACGGACAAGAGAATGATGATGATGTTCCGCCGGATCAGGACGCCGACCACTCCGGTCAGGAACACCACGCCGCTGAGCATCAGATAGTATGAGAGCGGGACAGTCATCGGTTGGTGAAATGTTCGAAAGTCATAAAGTTAGAAAGTGGAGAGGCGGCGGTTCTCGCCGCCAGAGTTAACGCGTTTCAACTTGCGCATTTGCAACGTGCAACCCGTCATCCTGTCCGATGTTTCTTTTCGCGAGAATGATGGCGCCGATCATGGCGACAAGCAGGATCAACGAGGCGACCTCGAACGGGAAGAGATAGGTCGAGTAGAGCACGTCGCCGATGGCTTCTGTATTGCCGAGTCCTTCCACCGCCGTTTCCGTCGATGTCGGCCCAGAGGATGCGGTGCGTCGGCTGAAGATCGCCAAGACCAGGCCCTCGATGACCAGTGTCAAACCGATCAGTCCGGCGACGGGCCACTGCCGGTGATACCGTTCGTCGTGCCTGAGGTTGAGCAGCATCACGACGAAGAGGTACAGCACCAGGATTGCGCCCGCATAGACAATAATCTGCACGGCGGCGAGAAATTCTGCATGCAGGGTCACATAGAGCCCCGCCACGTGAAAAAACATGATCAACAGGGAGAGGGCGCTATAGATGGGATTTCTCAGGGCGACCACCAGTACCGAGGCAAGCGCGATGACGAGGGCGAAATAGAAAAAGAAAATTAACTCCATGCCGTTCAGCTCGGTTTCTGTGGAACGTGTCCGAACGAGACGTTGAAGAAGGCCACGTTCGGATGCTGCAGCTCCAGCCGCTTCTCACGCACCGGGAAAGACCGGTCGCCGATGGCGAGCAACTGCTGCTTGTTGAGATGCAACTGCCGCTTATCGTACACCGCCCACTCGAATTCCTGGGTCATGCCGAGGGCATCGACCGGACAGGCGTCGACGCACATGCCGCAGAAGAGGCATCGGGTCATGTCCATGTAATATTCTTTGGAGTAACGCTTGGTCGGCTCGCCGGGAACCTCCGCGCTGACGACACGGATTACTCGCGATGGACAGGCCGCTTCGCAGAGGTCGCAGCCCACGCATTTTTCGGTTCCATCGTCGTAGCGGAGGAGGGCCAGCATGCCGCGATAGTTATCCGGCAGGGCGCGCTTTTCGTGCGGGTACTGCAGGGTGATCGGTTTGTAGCGGAGCAGGTGTGACATAGTGGCCTTCATCCCTACGAAAATTTCGTAGAAGATGATGGTCTTGAACCACTCTTTGAACTTCATGATCGTGCCGTTTGTCTGGTTTGTTCAGTTAATCTCGTTGAATTCGATGCATAGGTCGACTACAACCAGCTCTCTAACCAAAGAAACCAAATCAACCAGACAAACCAAATAAACCAATTCATCCTTTCGGAAACAAATACGCGGCAATGGATGTGACGACGATGTTCCCGAGCGCGATCGGCAGCATCACCTTCCAGCCGAATTTCATCAATTGGTCATAACGCAGGCGCGGTAGCGTGGCGCGCAGCCAGAAAAAGAGGAACAGAAACGCGTAAGCCTTGACGGTGAACCAGGCGATGTTCTCGGCCCAGGCGAACTGCTCCAGCCCCATGTGCCCCAGGATCGTTCCCGGATAGGGCGCGTTCCATCCTCCCAGGAACATCGCCGCGGCGACGCAGGAAACCAGCACCATGTTGGCGTACTCGGCGATGAAGAAGAAGGCGAAGCGCATGCCGCTGTACTCCGTAAAAAACCCGGCGACCAGTTCGCTTTCCGCTTCGGGCAGGTCAAAGGGCACGCGGTTGGTTTCCGCCACGGCGGAGATCACGTAGACCACGAATGCGAAGATCTGAGGAGCCGGAAGCGCGAACACATACCAGTGCCAGAACCCGCCTCCCTGCGCTTCGGTAATCTTCACGAGGCTCAGGGAACCTGCAAGAATCAAGACGCCGACGATCGCAAGGCCGACGTTCAATTCATAGCTGATGACCTGAGCCGCCGAACGCAATCCGCCCAGGAGGGAATACTTGCTGTTCGACGCCCAGCCTCCGAGGATGATGCCGTAAGCGCCGATGGAGGTAAACGCGAGAATGTACAGGATGCCGATGTTGATGTCGCTGATTACAAAGGGCTTGACCGTGATCCCGAAAAACTCGAACGGCTGGCTGGGACCGAAGGGAATTACGGCAAAGCCGATCAGCGCGGGAACCATCGCGAGGATGGGCGCGAGCGTGAACATGAACTTGTTCGCTCCGGCCGGCACGATGTCTTCCTTGAAGAAGAGCTTCAGGCCGTCGGCGATCGGTTGTAGCACTCCGTAGGGACCGACTTCCATCGGACCCATCCGGTCCTGCATCCAGCCGAGGACCTTTCGCTCGGCCAGCGTCAGGATCATCACCGTCAACATGACGACGCCCATGACCGCGGCGATCTGGGCGACTGAGATGGCGAGGCGAAGGCTGAGTTCAGTCACAATGGCGCTCCCTTTCTTCTTTCACGAAATTTTGGCGATCGAAACGGACGCCCTTCGGAACGACGGAACTTTGGTGTCGCGGTCAATTGCGACATCAAATAGCCTGGTCACATCCTGAGCGAAGTGATCGGGAAACCAGGCAGAGCCTTGGGGGACACGCTCCACGAGTTTCACGGTTGTGGTGAACTCCCCCCGTCCATTGAAAAGCCTGACACGGTCGCCGTCTGTTACCCCCAGTTTAGCCGCATCAATGGGGTTCAGTCGCAGTGTCCCACCCGCTTCAAGCTGGACCAATCCTTTCGAACGGGTGGAAAATTTTCCCGAATGGAACAGGCTCTGAACGAGTCCGAGGCGGATCGTACCTGTCTGGCGTTCCGATCGGGGGGGTAAAGTATACCGACCTGCGAGGTCCTGGTGAAACCCCTCCGTGATGTATCGAGTAAGGGTTTGTTGATCCACCTTGGGTGGAACGGGGGCAGGGCCCAAAAGTCCGTATCCGGGGATGATGCCACGAATTTCCTTCAACAGGTCCTTGGCGTCCGCGTAATCCAGCTCCGCGCCGAGAAGCACCGAAAGCGCCGAGAGGATTTCCCAATCCGGACGGCTCTCGCCGATCGGTTCGATCGCCGGACGGACAGCTTGGACGTGACCCTCTGAGTTCGTGAAGGTACCGGCTTTCTCCAGCGCGGACGCAGCGGGCAACACGACATGGGCCAACGCTGCAGTTTCCGTGAGGAACAGCTCCTGGCAGACAAGGAAATCCAGCTTCTGAAAGGCTTCCTTCACTCCGAGATGAGCGGGAAGGCTGCCCACCGGATTCTCCCCGACAACCACCATGCCCTTGAGCTGACCGACCTTTGCCTGATCAATCATGTCCATCAGTGTGACCCCGGCTTCGCTGGGCAACGGTCCCTTCCATGCCTGGGCGATTCTGGTCCGTGCTTCCTGGTCCGAGAGATCGCAGGCTCCTGGAAGGAATTCTGCAACGGCTCCCATTTCCACTGCGCCTTGATCGTTGTTTTCTTCTGCGAGGGGTGCGAAGCCGCAACCAGGAGTGGTCAGTTTCCCCAAAAGCAGGAGCAGATCCAGGAGATTGAGGCTGGCATGATAACCTCCAGCACTTCGCAAGAGTTCCTGGCCGGCAAGGATGACCACGCGGCGTCCCTTGCTGAGACTCTCCGCCATCTCGACGAATTGCTCCCGTGATGCTCCCGTGTCGGCCGTCAGGTCCTGCCACGACAGTTGTTCGACTGCTCGGGAGATTGTGGAAACATAGTCTGGAGCCTGTCTGCTCAAGTTCTGATCGACATGGCGGCCTTCGACCACAGCTTTGAGGAGTGCGAGGACGGCTGTCCCGAACTGTTCCGGCGCCACACAGACATGCTGATGAGATAAATTGGCGATATTGCTGATCGTCCCGATTGCAGGCTGCATCGAATCAATGGTCGATAGCGTGGCGTGGTGTTTCTTCACCGCTTCTTTCACGTTGAGCCCGGTGATCGGATTGGTTTCCGTGATGTTCGTTCCGATCAGCAACAGGACGTCGGCCTGGCTGATGTCTTCGAAGGCGATCGTCCAGCGGTGGGTGCCTTGCACCCTGCGCATGGCCTGTACCGCGTTAAGCTGTCCATATCGCGCGCTGCTGTCCAGGTTGTTCGTCCCGATGGCGAGTCGCATGAACTTTTGAAATAAATACAGTTCCTCATTGGTCAGGCGGCCGGAGATCAACCCTCCGAACGCCCGTGGGCCGTGGGCGTTCTTTACCTGCGCGATCTGTTCCGCCGTCCTTTCCAGGGCCTCTTCCCAGGTCGCTTCGACCAAAGTTCCATCCCGTCTGATCAGCGGTCTTGTCAATCGTTCAGGGTGGCTGGCTGCGTGGAATCCGAAGAAACCCCTGGCGCAGAGATCGCCGTTGTTGCGGCCGGATCCGTGGGCCGACATGACTTCAATGAGGTCGTTGTCCTTGGTCTGGACCGTGATCTGGCACCCGTCTCCACAGTAGTGGCAGATCGTGTCGGCGCGTTTGAGCATCCAGGGGCGGTACTCGTACATCGACAACCGACTGGTAATGGCGCCCACCGGGCAGATCTGCACGCACCCGCCGCAGAATTCGCAATCGAGAGGATGCGCGGCGAACGATTTGATTTCCGTCATGGTGCCGCGGCCGGACGGCGCCAGCGCTTTGACGTCCATCACTTCGTCGCAATAGCGGACGCAACGCAGGCATTGAACGCAACGGTTCATCTGCGTTTCGATGAGCGGGCTGAAGTATTCTTTTTGAAAAATGCGCTTCGTTTCGGTGAACCGGCTGGAGGTGGCCGTGTACTGATGCGAAAAATCCTGGAGGTCGCAGCGGCCGCCTTGATCGCAGACCGGGCAGTCCAGCGGGTGGTTCGCCAGAATGAATTCGAGGACCGACTTATGCGCGTCGTTCACCACCGTCGTCGCTGTGCGAACGGCCATACCCTCGGTCGCGACCGTACTGCAGGAGGTCTGCAACTTGGGCATCTTCTCGACCTCCACCAGGCACATGCGGCAGTTGGCGTCCGGCTTCAATTTGGGGTGATAACAGAAATGCGGAACCATGACGCCGACCCGGCGCGCTGCTTCGATCACGAGCGTGCCCTTGGGCACTGTAACGGGGATGCCGTCAATCGTGAGCCGGACTGTCTCTGTAGTGGTATTAGCCATTGTGTGTCATCATGTCCGAAAGTCTTCAAGTCGGAACGTGCGAGGCTCCCGACGTTGCGACGTGACGACTTTTTGACGTTCGACCATCCTCAATGTCTTGCTCCCACCGGTATCGATTTGATGAGATTGGCCGCCTCCGCCTCGTGAATGAGCGCCACATACTCCTGGCGCCAGTGCTTCAACGTGCTCATGATGGGAGCGACCTCGGCATCTCCGAAGGCGCAAACCGTGCGGCCGGCGATGTTCTTGCACAGATCCGACAGGGTTTCAAGGTCCTGTGCCCTGCCTTGCTTGGCCACGATACGGCGCATGGTCTGCACCAGCCAGGAACTGCCTTCGCGGCAGGGACTGCACTTCCCGCAGGACTCGTGGTAGAAAAACTCCATGAGCCGCAGCGCTGCCCACACCATGCTGGTGCCTTCTTCCATTATCGTGACCCCGCCTGAGCCGAGCATGGATCCCGCGGCAGCCACCGATTCAAAATCCAATTTCACGTCGAGGTGCTCCGGCGTCAGAAAGGGCGCCGACGCGCCGCCCGGAATGAAGGCTTTGAGAGGCTTCTCTCCCCGCATCCCGCCGGCCTGATCGTAGATCAGTTCGCGGAAGGTGACGCCCATCGGTACTTCGTAGTTGCCGGGGCGCTTTACGTGCCCGCTGACGCAGAAGATTCTCGTGCCGGTGCTCTTGGGCGGCGAGCCGATCGAGGCGAACCATTCGGGGCCGCGATTGATAATGTGCGGAAGGTTTGCCAGGGTTTCGACGTTGTTCACGACCGTCGGTTTGTCATAGAGACCGTGCGTTGCCGGAAACGGCGGTTTGACGCGCGGGAGGCCGCGCTTGCCTTCCAGCGATTCGAGCAGCGCCGTCTCCTCGCCGCAGATATAGGCGCCGGCTCCGCGATGCACCCAGATATCCACATGGACGCCGGTGCCCAAGATGTTCTTCCCGACGTAACCGGCCTTTCGCGCTTCGGCAAGAGCCTGCTCGAGAATGCGCGAGCCCAGGACCATCTCGCCGCGTATATAAATGTAGGTGCTCTCCGCTCCGATCGCATAGCCGGCCAGGACGATCCCTTCCAGCAACTGATGCGGGTCGCGCTCCATCAACTGTCGGTCTTTAAACGTGCCGGGCTCGCTCTCGTCGGCGTTGCAACAGAGGTAGCGCGTGCCCTGATAATCCTTCGGGAGAAACCCCCATTTCACGCCGGTCGGAAAACCCGCTCCACCGCGCCCGCGCAATCCGGATTTCATGACGGTTGCCGTGACTTCGGCGGGAGGAACCTTGCCGAGAATCTTTCGCAGCGCCTGATACCCGCCCGTCTGTTCGTAGTCGGCCAGGGAACCGGTGTAGCCCGGCTGCGACATGTTCTTCAGTAAGATCAATTCGTATTTTTGTGCCGCCATCGTGCTCACGTGTTATTGCGATGAAGTGACCACTGCTAGACTCTCGCCCCTGCTCGATCAGGCCACATGAACGGACCACTTTTCATGGAGCTGGTGCCGGTCGTGCGAAGATCAGCCAGGATCCGGTCCACTTTCTCTTCCGTCAGCCGCTCGTAATAGTCGTCGTTGATTTGCATCATGGGACCGGTGCCGCACGCAGCAAGACATTCCACCGCAGTCAGCGTGAACAGACCGTCGGCCGTGGTTTCGCCTGGACCGATGCCAAGTTTCGTTTTCATCCAGCCGATGACGGTATCTGATCCCACGAGCGCGCACATCAGCGACTTGCAAATCTGAATGTGGAACTTTCCCACCTTCTTCAGATTCAACATCGTATAGAAGGTGGCGGTTTCATACACTTGAGGCGGCGTCAATTTAAGCATCCCTGCGATCTCGATCATCGCTCCTTCGGTGATGAAACCGTTCTCCTGCTGTGCCAGATAGAGCAGTGGAATCAGCGCGGACCGCCTGACCGGGTACCGGCTGAGGATGTCGGCTATCTCGTCCTTGTATTTTTCCGCAAGATTCATGGCAATCTTCAGCTCTTGTCAAGCGTCATCGGTCGCACTCTCCCATCACGATATCGTAGGTGCCGAAGATCGTGATGATGTCGGAAATCAAATAGCCTCGCGCCATATGATCGAAGGCGCCCATATGCACGAACGACGGAGAACGGATCTTCAAGCGATAGGGTCTCGCGCTGCCGTCGCTCACGATAAAAAATCCCAGCTCGCCCTTCGGCGCTTCGGTGGCGCAGTAGGTTTCCGCTTTCGGCGGCTTGAACCCCTGCGTGAAGATAATGAAATGGTGGATCAGGCTTTCCATATCCCGCATCACTTGCTGCTTCGGCGGCGGGATATATTGCGGCACATCCGCGATGATCGGACCGGGCGGCATCTGATCCAGGCATTGCCTGATGATTCTGGCGCTCTGGCGCATTTCCTCCATGCGAATCCAATAGCGATCATAGGTGTCGCCGTTCTTGCCGACGGGGACCTCCCAATCCACCTTGTCATAGACGCCGTAAGGCTCCACCTTTCGGATGTCGTAGGCAACCCCTGATCCGCGCAGGACTGGTCCGGTGCAGCCGAAGTTGATGGCGTCTTCAGCCGAGATCACGGCCACGTTCTTCGTCCGTCCGAGCCAGATGCGATTAGAGGCGATCAGGGAGTCGTATTCCTTGACCTTGTCCGGAAACGTATCCAGAAAGGTCTTGAGCCGCTGAACCAGATCAGGCGTGAAGTCGCTATCGACGCCGCCGATACGATAGTAGTTCAGGGTCAGCCGGGCGCCGCAGAGTTTTTCGAACATATCGAGCAGCACCTCACGCTCGCGAAAAGTCCAGAAAAAGACCGTCATGGCGCCGATATCCAGCGCCTGCGTTCCGAGCCAGAAGAGATGGCCGATGATCCGCTGCATCTCCGCCACGATCGTGCGGATGTACTCGGCCCGCTCCGGAATACTGATGCCGAGCAATTTCTCCACGGCGCGCACATAGGCGTAGTTGTTCGCCATTGCGCAGACGTAGTCGAGCCGGTCCGTATGAGGAATGATCTGCATGTAGGCCAATCCCTCTGACAGCTTCTCGACGCCCCGGTGCAGATAGCCCAGGTCCGGAGTCGCTTTGACGATCCGTTCCCCGTCCAGTTCGAGCACGACGCGCAACACGCCGTGCGTGCTCGGGTGTTGTGGCCCCATGTTCAGCAACAGTTCCTCGCGGCGTCGCGAGCCTGACGGAGGGGTTTCGGCACGGAAAACCTGCTTCTGATTTTCGGGGATCTCGCCGCCAACTGCTTCAGCCGGCGGCTCATCCAGCCGGGGAATGAAGTCGAACTGGCTGCGCCAGCCTCGGCCTTCGGTCGGAAAATCTTTCCTCAACGGAAATCCTTCCGCATAATCCTCCGGCATGAGGATCCTCCGGAGATCCGGGTGATCGGAAAACCGGATGCCCATCATGTCATAGACCTCACGCTCCAGAAATTCCGCGCCTTTCCAAATGCCGGTGACGGAGGCGATCGCGGGACTATCCTCGGCGAGGCGGGCTTTCAGGCGAAGGCGGCGGTTATGCGGAAGCGAATGGAGGTGATAGACCACTTCAAACCGCAGTTGATCCTCCGGATAATCCACCGAGCAGATGTCGGTAAGATGATTGAACGACGCTTCCGGCGCATCGTGGAGGAATCTGGCCACATCGACAAGGCGGTCGGCGGCGACGTTGACCGAAACCTCGGACCGTTCGGTGTCCGCTTCAATGGACAGCACCGCATTGGGGAATCGTGTCATCAAGGTTTCGATCAACGATTGCATCGAAGTATCAGTTGAAAAGTGTGAAAGTAGAAAAGTTGTAAAGTTTTTGCAGGAGCATCAACTTGCACACTTTCCAACCTTCACACGTGTGAACTCATTTCACAAACACCTTTTCCCGCTGAATCTTTTCTTGCAGCTTCAGCAGGCCGTCGAGGAGCGCCTCAGGGCGAGGGGGGCATCCCGGGACATAGACATCGACCGGTACAATCTGGTCGACTCCCTGCACGACCGCGTAGCTGTTGTAATGATTGCCTGACGTGGCGCAGGAGCCCATGGAAATCACATAGCGGGGCTCCGGCATCTGATCGTAGATGCGGCGAATGACGGGGGCCATTTTACGCGTCACGGTACCGGCCACGATCATGAGATCGGACTGGCGGGGCGACGCGCGGAATACGCCGGCGCCGAATCGATCGAGATCGTAGCGCGACGACACGCTGGCGATCATTTCAATGGCGCAACAGGCCAGGCCGAACGTCATCGGCCAGAGCGCAGATTTCCGCGCCCAGTTCACGACTGCATCCAGATTCGTCGTGATGATATTCGCCTCGAACTGTCTCTCTAAAAAACTCATCGTCCCTCGTTTTCCACCCACTCCGAAGAATGGGTTGAACGGGTGGCGCCGAGCTGAAAGCCCCGCCGCCTGCAGCGGGGTCCCCCGCTCAGTCCCATTCGAGCGCACCCTTCTTCCATGCGTACCAGAGCCCCACCAACAAGATCGCGATGAACACCAGCATTTCTACAAGGCCCAGCAGTCCGAGCGTTTGAAACCGCACAGCCCAGGGAATGATGAAGATGACTTCGATGTCGAAGATCACGAACAGCATGGCGATAATGTAGTACCGCATCGGAAACGGAATGCGGGCGTCCGAAAACAAAGGGCTGCCGCTCTCGTAGGGGTTGAGCTTGGCGCGATAAGGCCGGCTGGGGCGAACGATTCGGCCGGCCAGGAGCGACAGGGCTCCGAAGGCGACCGCGATGCCGATGAAGAGTAAAATCGGCAGATAGTTTGTCGGGACCGATTCGGTACCCATAAAAACAACCAGTCGAAAAGTGTAAAAGTCAAAAAGTCGTCAAGTCCGAGCACGTGATAACGTTACAACTTGCCAACTTGTAACTCGTTCCTTGCCAGCGCCTCGCCGAAAAACGGCTTGAATTTCAATCCATCGAGTGAGGGTCGTTCAATGCCTTTGTGTTGCACCAGGATCTTAAACGTGCGGCCCATGCCTTCGGGCTTCAACAGATGGATTGCCGCGCGAAACTGCGGACTTTCCGGCTCCAACCGGTCGAGCATCTCTTCCACGCCGAGTCCCATGAGAAAACTCATCTGGTTCGTAAAGCCTGTCGCGGAGAGACCTGCCTCTTCTCCAATCGAGGCCAGACTGGTGAAATCTACATGGGCGGTCATGTCCTGCAGACCGACTCGTACGTAGGGGTCTTCCGACGCCATTTGAGAGTAGTAACAGAGCAACGTGCCTTTCGATCGATTCATTCCATAGAGGTCCTGGGCGGAATGTCCGTAGTCTATGGTCACAACGACACCACGGCAGAGACTGTCGGCCACTTGCTTGATCCAGTCGAGCGCGTGCAGATTGATTTCCGTTCGGTATCCCTCCGGCAACGTGATTCCGAGTCGGGCGAAATACCCGCTGAGCGCGGGCAGGGACAATGGCTTAAGAAATTCGACGAACCGCCCGTTCTGATAATCCACGAACAGTTCCTGCAACTCTCCTCCAGCCACCTGAACCCGATGGACGGGAAAGGCATCGGGCAGTTCGTTGCTGAATATCAGTCCGACCACGCTCGTTGGAGCAAGACTGCTCATTTCTTCGACCCAGGTCACAAGCCCCGGCTGATCCAGCCAGGGCCGGAGCTGTTGCTGTTGCGCCGCACGCATGGCGGGGCTACGTTCGATCAGTACGTAACTCAGCCGACGACGGAATGAGGGAGATGCAGACTGACAGGCTGACAGAAAGTGAGCTGCCAGCAGGCCCTTACCTGGCCCCATCTCGACGACGGTAAAGGGATCGGGATGGCCTAGGAGGGCATCGATCTGTTCAGCTTGTTTGGCAAGAGCCTGCCCGAGAATCGGATGGACGTCGGAGCTTGTATAGAAATCGCCGGACCAGCCGATCCGCTCGGCGCCGGATTCCGGCGGACGCATGTAGTAACCATGTTGAGGATGGTACAGAGCGAGTTCCATAAAGCGAACGAATGGAATCGCGCCGGAGGCAGTGATTTCTGAGACAATTGCATCAATGAGCGCTGGGTGGCCAGTGGTCATGACATCACGCCATCTTTTCCTCTGTTCAACCCCGCAGAGACACCAATACACGACGGGTGGACTTTACCCATCACGATCGGGAGAAAAGTGGGCTAGAGTAGCCTTGGGGAGCGTGCTAAGTCAAGGCAAAGCCAGAGCAATTTAGCCAAGAGCGGGAGCCGTCATGGAAAAGCCGGACCAGAGAAAATCGACATGCGTCACGCGCGTGTGCCGCATGCGCGTGACGGAGCCTTGACAGACGCAACAAAAGACATGTATTGATACTAGTTATCAAATTCAGAAAATAGCCGGCGCTGCCACGCACGTGCAGCATCGGCAAGAGGCCAGAGCACTTCAAGTCCAGAGCCCGAGGTCGCCATCCGGCGACTTCGGGCTTTTCTATTTGGTGCGAAGCATCGTGATCGGACTGCAACAAGAACTATCCGGGCGACCTGAGACGAGAAGATCCAAGTCTCATGGGCACAATACTCTGCTCGCGTCCCGGCGCCGTGCAGGTCTCGGACCTGAAGTACAGGAGAGGGTCGTTTCGTGTTACCGGCTGGAGTTGGGCTCAGTTTCTCCGCCAAGATTGTCGCCGACCAACAGCGAAGAAGCATATGAAACGAAGGAGACGATGCGTCTCGCCTGGAGCATTTCAGCGTTATTTCACGGAACGATTCTCACCCTCGCGGTCGCGTTCAATCTACACGCGCCGTCATTGCCGGTTCAGTTGCAAAAGGAGCCCTTCCGATGGGACGTGTCCTTGATGGCCGCGCCGCAGGCGGATGTGTATGTGGCCGACAGTCCGGAATCCCAAGAGTCCGCCACATCCTCAGCGGTGGACACAAGGCAGGCGGTTGATGAGCCGTCAGCGGAACCGGCCTCCCAGTCTCTACCGCAGTCAATAAAACCGATTCAGGATTCTGAGATCTCGCAACCAGCCTTGATGTCTGCGCGAACGTCGGCTCGGCAACAGGTTTCTCCCAGGTCCGGCGCCCAGTCGGTAGATGCTGACACTGCCGCTGCGATGTCGGTTCCCAGTCCCTCACAATCGGTCCTCCCGCCTCATGAAGTCGAGAGCCGGAGCGAGTCAAGCCTGGTTCAGGTCGCGACCGAACTGGAGCATCTCGCCGTGTTGCAACGCCCGCAGCCGATCGTACAGCCGGCGGTCCATAGACCCGTACGTCCCGACTATGGATGGCTGATGGATCAGCTCCGGGCCCGGCTGGAGCAGGTGAAGACCTATCCGAGGTTGGCGAAAACCAACCACATGCAGGGTCGTGTGGTGGTGATGGTCAGCGTGGAGAGTGACGGTCGATTGGTGAATCTCCGGATTGAGGAAAGCTCCGGATATCCGGCGCTGGATCGAGCTGCGCTGGAGGCGCTTCTCGCCGCGTCGCCATTGACGCTCGCGCACGGGTTGCAAAGTGATCGGGTCGCCATGTCCGTTCCCATAAGCTACCGATTGGAATAAGTCCGATGCAGGACCAGCGGCTCGCGCTCGAAACCTCTCTCTATCAGCAGTACTACGGCGAGCTGCTGCGATTTCTCACCGCCAAGCTAGGTTGTCGCGAGCAGGCGGCCGACGTGGCGCAAGATACATTTGTCCGCCTCCGGTCACAAAAAGATTTAACGACTGTCGTCCAGCCTCGCGCCTTTCTCTACAAGACTGCCCTGAATCTCACGGTCGACCTGTTTCGCCGTCAACGAGTTCGATCAGAGGGGACGACTCAGTTGGATGCGATCGAAGAGATGCCGTCCACGATCCCCCGTCAGGACTGCGAAGTCGAGGCCAAGGAGCGGGTGCGGCTGCTCTATGCCGCGATCGAGGAGCTGCCCCCAAAATGCCGACAGGTTTTTCTACTACACAAGTTCAAGGAACTACCCCATGCGGAAATTGCCAGGCGGCTGGGCATTTCCAAGAACATGGTGGAAAAGCACGTGATGAAAGCAATGGGCCATTGTCGACGACGGGTTGAAGAGGCCTGAGCAAGAGTCCTCCGGCGATCCTTCATGCCCCCAACCATCACTAGGAAATCGACAAGCTCCGGTGTCAGGTTTCCTGTCGTTCCTACGTCTTACGACAGAGATAGGTATCACAAGCCTCCGGAGAGTTCCAGACATGGAGAGAGCAAGCACGGGCCGATCCGGACCGCATGACCAGCCATCGGCGGCAGACGAATCGCTGCGTTGGTTCGTGCGTCTACGGTCCGGCGACGCGACGGACGAAGACCGGAGGCGGTTTCAGGCCTGGCTTAAGAAACAGCAATCCCACAGGGAGGAGTTCGACAAGCTAACCGGACTCTGGAGCGAACTTGACGAAGCAGGGCCGTTGCTCGAGCAAGAATTAGACCGAGCCGATGCCGAATTGAAGTTGGCAGAGAACCCGTCGGTCCCATGTAAAAGACGCTGGAGCGTCTACGGCCTTTCGACGGCGCTAGCTGCCTCTCTTCTCTTAGTGATCGCGGGCGGCTGGTGGTTTGCCGGTCGAGCAGAGATCACGGAGTATCGAACGGCCAAGGGCGAACAGCAGACAGTAGCTCTTCCGGACGGGTCCCGGATGGTCCTGAATACCGAGACGGCAGTGACCGCGGAAACGTCCCTATTCCGCAGAACCATGATGCTTCACAAGGGAGAAGCGCTGTTTGTCGTGGCGCACGAAACGAGGCGCCCTTTCGAGGTTGTGGCAGGGGGTGGAATGGTCCGGGATATCGGCACGCAGTTTGCCGTGCGACGGGAGCCGGAGCAGGTAACCGTCACAGTGGTTGAAGGGGCAGTCGAAGTCCAAAGTTCGATTGAGCGAGCGCAAACGCAGCGAGGACGCGTCCTCACGGCCGGTGAGCGGGTTAGTTATGGTGAAGAGGGCGGGCTCTCTCCTGTGGCGATGGTCGATATTCCTGCTTCTACCGCCTGGACGGTGGGCCAAATTATGTTCGAGCAGCGTCCCTTGGCCGAGGTCATACGCGAACTCGGACGGTATCAACAAGTGGAGATACGCGTCCTCGATCCCCATCTCGGCGAGCTGAAGATCAGCGGCCGGTTCGGCCTGCACGATCGCGAAGGGTTCCTGCGAGCTGTGGAGGCCACCGCGCCGGTGAAATTGACCCGTGTCAACGCGGACTTGATCGTGATGGAGGAACTGAGAATTTCTTCCTCTCGTAGGTGAGGTTTTGTCAGTCTGATTCGTCTTCTAGCTAGGGCGGCCGGTTCGGCAGGTCGTCCGTTTGTCTTATTGAGGGGAAGTTCTCGATCGTGACGACCGTGGAGTTCAGCCGGATGACCAGCAGCGGCGAATTGCATCACGCCCATAGTTGGACGGTGTCGTTACTCTGTCACGCACTGGCTGCCTGGTGCGGACTATTCTTGATCGCCGAGATCGAGAAACCCGTCCCGCTCCCGCCCTTCACCTGGGAAGTCTCGATGGTGGAAGCGCCACAGACCGTCGAGCCGGTGCCGCCTGCCCCAAGTCCTCCCACACCGGTTCCCGTTCAACCGCGCCAGGTCCAACGGACCGTCGAGTCTCGCCACACTGTGGAAACGGTTGAGACCGTACCGCAACAGACAAGGGATGTGGCGACGCCGATCGAGCAGTCTACGGCGACTCCTGTGGCCGCCGTCATCGAGCGGCCGGCTGTGACAGCCCTCGAAAGCCCGACAGCTGTCACGCAGGAGGTGGCGATTCAAGATGCGGCCCCGGTGGAACATGCGGCAGTCGTGGAACACCAGGCCGTTGCCGCCGTATCGCATCCGGTCCAGTCGCGCACCGAGCCGGTCGTGGAGAAGGAAACGGTGAGCCCTGGTCCCGATCTCCCCGCCGTTGAACATCTCGCGGTCCAGCACCGGGTCGTCAAGTACCGCCGGACCCAGGCGGACTACGGCTGGTTGAGAGACGCGCTCTGGAAGAGGATCGAAGAATTGAAGCGCTATCCGGCCATGGCGAGAACCAACCATTGGGAGGGTAAAGTCGTCGTCTTGGCGGTCATCCGGTCCGATGGCACGGTGGGCGATGTGCGGGTAGCGGAAAGCTCAGGGCACGCGCTGTTGGATCAAGAGGCCCTGGTTGTCATGAGGAAAGCCTCGCCCCTGACCATGAAATATCAGTTAGAGAAACCACAGATTACCATTCTGGTTCCGATCAGTTATCGCTTGGATGGATGAGTGAACAGGAAAGGCTCTCTGGTCGAGTGGAAAACACACAAAGGAGAATGACGATGAATCGCCAGACGATCGTGCGCTCAACAAGCCGACTCTCCGCCCTCATGAACGCGATAGCGGTGATGTGTCTCCTCGGCAGCCCCGCCTGGGCCGAGAGCAAGAACGAGAAAGCGTTCCACGCCGTGGCTGTGGATGCCAAGGGCGTCGAAACGGATGTGAAGAACGTCATCTTCTACTATGAAGAAAAGATCAGTGAAACCGCGTTTGTGCCTCACGAGCTTCGCGAGGTGCCGGTGAAGCGCGGCACCGCCACGGTCAAAATCAAGTTCGAGGGCATCAAGCATATCGACCTCAAGCCCTCCGGCAACGGCACGCCGCCGCATGTCGCCATTACGCTCCACGACGGCAAGACGGGCGAGTTCGTCCTCGCTATCGCCGGCAGTTTCAAAGGGCAATCCGATTTCGGAGAAGTCGAATTGCCGGCGGCGGAGCTCAAGAAGCTGACGTTCAAATAACACTCCTGCTCTCAGAGACCTTTCCGGCCTGCTCGATCTGTCCCGATCTTGTCTTCGCGCGGCACGGATGCCGCGCGAAGAAAGGGAACCATATGTCCCTTCAACCTTCACCCCTCCGCCTTCAGTCTTCAGTCGCCATCATTATCTGGATTTGCCCATCGCACGTCAGGTTCGCGCGCATTCGTGCGTCACACCTCCCGTGGATGGAATGTGGTCTCTCCGCATCCAGCAAGTGGGGGGTCAGACCCAGGATCCGGAGCGAGGCGAGACCATGAGTGAATCGCGCGCGCCGGCAGTATCCGGCACGGATGTGCGGTGCCATTGCGGCAAACTGATCGCCCGCTGGCAAGGCGACAGTCTGGTCATCAAGTGCACGCGCTGCGGACGCCTCGTCCAGATTCGCTCATCGGCCATCGGCGGCACGCCGCCTCCCGAATTCACATCGGGCCCGCGCCGGTAACCCCTTCCACAGACAGACAACTCCTGTAAGAGGCCAACGGATCGCGAGTCCAGAGCCCACCGCTGCGCGAGCAGTCGTGGGCTCTGCTGCGTTCAGCGTGGGATGGATCACGGTGATCGATCATGGCGAATGATGAAGGGGAGAAGGGATGAGTCGAATCAGAGTGAAGCGGGATCGTAAGCCAAAAATAGAGAGTACAGCCATTGAGCGGATCTGCGCGGCGCTGCTCCAGCAGGAAGCGGCAGAGGTGCGATCTTCAAGGGTGCGCCTCCTCTGGGGACTGCTCGTCGGCGTCTCTTCGCTGGCGCTCGGGCTGTACCACCCGGCCATGGCGCAGGATGAGCCGGGCCGGGACCGCCAGCCTCCGCGCGAGCCGGAGCGGGGATTCGGTCCTTGGAATAAATTTCCGGCCATCAAGCCCGAGCCTGATCCCCTCGACAATGCCCTCTGGCCCGACCATCGCCGCCGGAATCTTATGGGCCCTGCTCGTCTTATGGCACAGCAGGACATCAGCGCGACTCCAAAACAACATTTTGAAATCCCGCCGGGCGAGTTGCGTCCTGCTCTGTCGGCTTTTTCGCGGCAGACCGACTTGCAGTTGCTCTACCTCTCTGAACTGGCCGATGGCCGGACGACGCAAGGCCTTCAGGGCGACTACACGCCGGAGGAAGGACTCAAGGGCCTGTTGGCCGGCACCGGCCTTGCGGCCTTCTTCTCGGACGCCGGGACCGTGACCCTTCAGCTCGCGGGCGTGCAAGGAGCCGTGGCTCCGGGGATGGCGCAGGCAAGTGAGGAGACGAAACCGGTGAAGGTGCCGGAAGTGGTGGTGAAGGAGAAGAAGGAGTTCGCGCTGGCGGTTGATTCTCCGGACGGCTACAAGGCCGACGTCTCGTCAGAGGCGGTGCTGCGCTTTCCCGCGCCGATTCAAGAGCTGCCGATGTCGGTGAGTGTCGTTTCCAAAGACAGCATCCGAGAGCGACGGGCAGTCACGCAGAACGAGGCGTTAGAGGCCGTCGCCGGCTTTGCAAAAACCAATCAAACCGCCGGGCTCTCGGCCGACGACTATGTCCTGCGAGGTTTTCAGGCAGAAGTGCGATCACCTGGTTATAACCGCGACAATGGATTATCGGCCTTCAACAATTACGTCGGCGACCCTACCCTGTACGAACGCATCGAGGTCATTAAGGGTCCTGCCTCCTTTACA
Source organism: Nitrospira sp. CR1.3 (assembly GCA_014055525.1). Classification (GTDB taxonomy): domain Bacteria; phylum Nitrospirota; class Nitrospiria; order Nitrospirales; family Nitrospiraceae; genus Nitrospira_C. The sequence continues at coordinate 43,835 of WIAH01000019.1, read as the reverse complement.
AGCGGCCTGGTCGCCGCGGGAGGTTTTGTCAACCGGCTCTTGAAGGCGCCGCAGAAGGACAACTTCGTTGTCGCCGAAGCCGGTGCTGGTTCCTACGGACACTATAGGACGACCCTCGATGCCAACGGCGTCATGCCGACGATCCCGCAGCTCTCCGGCCGCTTCGTGTTCACTCAAAACAATGATCCCGAGTTTTTCCGCAATACCGGCAATCAACGGTTTTCGTTTCTGCCCTCTGTGCGTTTCGCCACGGAGAACGATTTCACTCTGACCGTGACAGGCAATGTGCAGCATCTGAGGGGGAAAGGCAACTATGGCACACCGACCAATACCGAAGGCCGAATCCCTGCTGGGATTGAGGACAGTTTACTGGGAAACGGCAATTCACTGAAGATCGATTACCAGAGTGTCCACGTCGAGGCCGAGAAGAAATTTGCCCAAGGTTTTCGGCTCAAAGTGAAAGGCCAATATAGCCATGATGACTCGAGCTATCGATATAACTTTGGCTACGTTTATCCCCCGATAAGTGGTATAGGTCCGGACGGAAACTTCAGCATCTACGCCTACGGCCGTGACTTCAAACGGGAATCCTTTGCGGGAGAAGTGAACCTCACCAAGGAGTTTTCGTTCTTTGGAAACATCAGCTCTGTGGCCGCTGGCATGGACTATTCTATCGGCCGTCAGCTAGCTTACCGTACGGCTTTTCCGTTTCTTGGGACGGGAAATATCGCCAGCCCAGATAATAATCTAGCATTCCCACCGGGGTTCACCGATCCAGCAACAAATTTTTTTAGAGACGCACGCTATTATCAAACCGGCGTCTTCCTGCAAGGCCTGCTTCGGCCTTTCGCTGGCACGACGCTGATGGTCGCCCTCCGGCAGAATTTCATCACACAGGCTAACTTCGCTGCTTCCGGAAACAGAACTAGCGGGCTTAATGATAGTGCCCTGACGCCGCAGATCGGCATATCCCAGCGCATCGTTGAGGGACTCAACGTCTATGCCTCCTATGGCGAAAGCTTCCAGCCTAACTTCGGCCTGGTCAAGAGCGGCGAATTATTGGATCCCATGACCGGAAAGACCGTCGAGGTCGGAAGTAAGTGGGAACCGCTCGGTGGCCGAGTTCGCCTGACTGCTGCGCTCTTCCGTACCGAGCTGGACAACGTCGCCACTCCTGACCCGGCCAGTCCAGCTTTCTTCGTCATTGGTGGCCAGAGCCAGCGTAATCAAGGCTTTGAGTTCGAAGCGCGGGGCGCGCTCATCCCCAAGTTGGAAGTGAACCTCGCCTATACCTATCTAGATACAAAGTTCACGGCGAGCAACGATCCCGATATCGTCGGGACAAGGGCGTTTAATGCGCCGACGCACACCGTCAGTGCTTTCGGAAGCTACGATTTCTCGGAACTGCTCACCAAGGGGTTGAAGCTTGGCGCGGTGGTCTACTACCGGGGTGAAGTCTCAGCTATTCCAGGGTTCGCGAATCAAACATATCCCGGTTACACGAGGGCAGACCTCTTTGCCATCTATGCACCGCTCAAATGGTTGAGCTTACAATTGAATCTCAACAATCTCTTCGATGCCCGGTACGTCGAAGGGCCTTTCTACTATTCTGGGTTCAACCATTTCGGACCCCCGCGGCACGTGATCGGCATGCTGCGGCTGACGTTCTAGGGGACTGGCTCCGTCGTCCGCGACGGAGCCAGTCCCGGTTCGGGCAGCGGGGACAGTCGCCAGCTCGCCGCGAGCCGGAAGGGCGACAGTCCCCCGGAAAGAGGCCAGTCCCCAGAGCGGGACGGTGGAGGTTCAGGAAAGGAGTGGAATTACAAAAGAGAAGAGCCGTTATTCCCAACAGATGAGGTGAAAGGAGACATACCGCTGGATGATCTGGAAATCGTCCCGGTTGGTGGTCACGACGGTCGCGCCGATGCTTCTGGCGGAGAGTGCGATCAAGACGTCAAACGCGAGATCGCGGATCTTGCCGGCCTCATAATGCTCGGCGCGCCGCATGCGGCTCAGAATCTCCGCCGCCTGGCTCCACTGTCGTTCCGTCGGCGTCAGCACGCGACAGCGCCTGCTCAACTCGGTCACGAACTTCCGTTCCAGCGGGCTGCGCGCGCCGCGCAGCAGCTCGTGCAAGACTACCGAGGAACAGCGGACGATGAACGAAGATTGCAGGAGACGAAAGGTGAAGCGGCCGGTCCGAAAGTTGTCGATATACAGCGACGTGTCGAGGACGGCGAATCTAGCGGTCTTCGAACGCATGGGGCGTTCCGACGCCGCTATAGCGTTGGATAATTGCGTCGTGCGCAGCTTTTTCGGTGACCAAGTCCAACGCCTTTTGGATCGTTTCGCTGGTCGTCTTCGCGCCGAGGGCTTTCTGAGCCTGTCGCAGCTTCTGAGGGTTTAATCTGGCCGACACTTGGACTAATGCCATGACGGTCCTCTTGTCGGACACTGTACCTTCATATGTATGACGCTGTCAAATAGTGGGGAGCGATAGCACGCATGTTGCCGTCCACAACGACAACCGACCGGCATCCTCCTCCAGCATCCCTGCTGGATTCCATCAACGCCGCGCTGGGCTCCGATGATGCGGTCTTCGCCCTGCGCCTGTGCGAAGACCGGCTGGCCAGGACGCCGGACGATCCGGATGCGCACCGTTATCTCGGCCAGATTTATGCGCGGCAGGGTGAGCTGGGCGCCGCTCGTGCGGCTGCCCGCCGCGCGACGGAACTGGCGCCTCACGATCCCCGCACCTGGTCCGATCTCGGACGGGTGTGGGTGCTGTCCCGTGACTGGCCGGCGGCGGTGCGCTGTTTCCGTCAGGCCGTCGGTCTCAAGGCCGACTATGCCGATGGCTGGCATAACTTGGGCGCCGCGCTCAAACAGACCGGGGAGCAGGAGCGGGCGTTAGCCTGCCTGCAACGGGCGCTTGCGATCGAGCCCACGCGCGCCGAGACCTATCTGGCGATGGGCGGGCTCTTGATTGAAGACGGGCAACTGGATGAAGCCCTCTGGTGCTTCGAGCGAGCCGCGGCTCATGCGCCGGACTCCTCGCGGGCGCGCCATCGGTTGGCGCAGGCACTCTCCGACTGCGGCCAGGTGGACCAGGCGGAAGCCCTGTTCCGGTCCTCTCTCAGGGGCAATCCGGATGATCTCGACGCCTGGTTCGGCCTGGGGCATGCCATGGAAGATTTGGGCCGGGCCGACTTAGCCCCGACGTGCTATCTCAAGGTCCTCGAACGGCAGCCGGGCCATGGGCTGGCGCTCGGGCAGTATCTGACTTTCGTGAAGGATGAGACCGAGGCGGCCCCGTGGGTGGCCCATGCGCAGGAGGCGCTGACACGGAGAGAGACGCCTGATGAGGCCCAGGCGCTCGTGGGCTATGGGCTCGCCAAGTATTTCGACCGCCGTCAGCAGTATGAACAGGCAGCCCACGCGGGATTGGTGGCCAACGCGGCCCGCCGGCGGAAGGCCGGGCCCTTGAACCGGGCGGCCCTGCAGGCGAAGGGGGACGGGATCCTCGCGACCTATACCACGGAGTTCTTTGCGGAGCGCAAGCGGTTCGGGATCGGGACGGATCAGCCGGTGTTTATCGTGGGATTGCCGCGGTCAGGTACCACACTCATCGAACAAATTCTCTCCGCTCACCCCGGCATGCACGGGGCCGGCGAATTGCCCGATTTGGCCCGCTTGGCCGTGCAATCGCTGGCCGGGCTCCAGAAAACGCCCTGGCAAGCGGCCTCGCACCTGGACGAGAGGGCCAGCCGGCTGTTGGCCCATGAATATCTGCGGGCGCTCCGGCGGAATGCGCCACCCGATTGCCCACGCATCAGCGACAAACAGCCGCTCAATTACTTTCACCTGGCCTTCGCCGCGCTGCTGTTCCCCAATGCCCGCGTCCTCCACTGCCGGCGGGCCGCGCGGGATAATGCGCTCTCGATCTGGATGGAGAATTTCAATGCCGACCAGCGCTATGCCACGGACTTCGAGGACCTGGCCTTCTTTCTCGCGCAGGAACGTCGACTGATGGACCATTGGAAATCCGTACTCCCGTTGACGATCCTGACGATCCACTATGAAGAGGTGGTCGCCGATCTCGAAGGGCAGGCGCGGCGCCTCATCAACTTTCTCGGCGCCCCATGGGATGACCGCTGTCTCAATTTCCACCAACAAGAACGAGCGGTTCAGACGCCGAGCCGCTGGCAGGTCCGCCAGCCGATCTATTCCAAGTCCGTCGGTCGGTGGAAACACTATGGGGACTATCTGCCGGGGCTAGAAAGCGTCTTTGCGGAAGTAGTGTGAAAGTTAGAAAGTGAGCAAAGTCGGAAAGTGGAGGTGCTGGGTTACGGCGGGGAAGATGATAGGCCTATCGCATCAACGCGACAAACCCTTCTTGCTCGAAGTGACGATCCGTGGTGAGGGCCAGCCAGTAGGCCGTATCGGCAAAGACGTGCCTCAAGAAACGTGGCCACCTGCCAAATAATGATCATGATGCGCTGCCAGATCCGTCGGCAGTTTATGCAGATCAGCGTGAGGAATGGCCTTCGAGATCCTGAGCAGCTCTTGCCACACAGGGGCAGGGCGGTGCTTGACTCGCCGACGGGATCTCCCAGCCAGATTTCGAAGGCGCGAGGTCTTGCTCTTTTTTACAGCGTGCATATCATCAACCTTGTCGTTCACACTGATAGGTGTGAGGTTACACCAACATTCTGAAGGGGTCAACGGCACCACCTCTTCGCCAACAATGGAACAATAATGACAGAACCCCCTGAGCGCTCTCTCATTGAAGCGGCAGGCCCCTCAAGCTGGAACGGAACGAGTTCGACCCGACAAGGTTTTACCATCTGGTTCACCGGTTTACCGGGAGCGGGGAAGACCACGCTCGCATGGCTGCTCGCGGAAGAACTGCGTCAGCAGGGTTTACCGGTCCACGTGCTGGACGGCGATGAGCTGCGCCGCTCGCTCACCAAAGATCTCGGCTTCTCGCGCGAGGATCGGCTGGAGAACGTCCGCCGCATCGCGCATCTCGCCGCGGGCATCACGCGCGCCGCCGGCATCGCGATTGTGGCCGCGATTGCGCCCTATGCGGACGCCCGTGCCGAGGCCCGGAAGACCATCGGCCGCTTCGTCGAAGTCTACGTCCGTTGTCCACTCGCCGTCTGCATGGAACGCGACCCCAAAGGCCTCTATGCCAGGGCGCAACGGGGTGAACTGCAACACCTCACAGGCCTCTCGGATCCGTACGAAGAACCGGTGTGTCCCGACGTGGTCGTGGACACAGATCGCGAATCACCCACACAGAGCGTCGAGACAATTCTGCTCCGCATTGCAGAAGAGTTTCGTCCTTACACGAGTTCGATGTGAGCGCGGTGACCACCGGCCGATGCGAGCCGGGCATCGCGAGTCACGAGCGGCGCGGCGAGCGCCTCGGCAAGGGCGACATAAGCGGCATCATAGGCGGTGAGATCATGCCGGAGTTCCCAGATCCTTGGAAGCAACAGGTCGTGCGGATAGCGGGTGATCGGAAGATCGATGAGGTCCTCCATGGCCTGGAGCCCGCGTGCGGGCTCCAGGCCACCGATCAAGGCATACCGCCGGAGCACCTGCGCAATTTCGACATCAAGCAAGTGAGGCGCATGGAGGGCTTCCTCATCGGAAAAGAGCCGCGATGCGACTGCATCCCCCGACGGAGTGTTGAGCAGAATCTCTAAGAGGGCGGAGGCATCGACGATGATCACCGACTGTCCCGCTCGTCTCGAACAGCTTTCGCCGGCGGGATGTGTGTGGCGACAGGAAGTCGTTGAGCCAGACGACTTCTCACTTCAGCCAGCGTGGGGCGCTCCGCGACGCGCTTGACTTCCTGAATGAGGTAATCCGACAGGGACAGTCCTGCCAAGGCCGCGCGGGCCTTGAGCTTCCGGTGCAAGTCATCCGGGACATGGCGGAGTTGAATCATGCGCGACATGCAATGAGTCTACTTGCATGTGCATCACATGTCAAGACGGGATCCAGCCGGGTGAGGTTTCAACGCGCTCGCGCGTCTTATGAAAGTGTGGTCTGTCCGGCGACAGGTCCGTCCCTCGTCATAATCATCGAGCCACTACGATGCCCACCGATACACTCGATCCTGTCATCACGCAGCCCGGCTCGACTGATTCAGATGAGACAGGTGAAGCTCGCGCTCACTCCACCTCCGCGCCGCATCGCCTCAAGCACAGAAAATTCTGGCTGAAACTCCATCTGTATCTCGGCCTGTTCGGCGGCGGGCTGTTCGTGTTGATGAGTCTCACCGGCAGCTTCTTAGTCTTCTATAAGGCCATCGACGAATGGCTGAATCCGGCGTTAGTGACGACGAGCGGCGCGGGCCCATACCGGCCGCTGAACGAAATTGTCGCCGTAGCCCAAGCTGCCGCGCCTTCAGAAGGCTGGCTGGACGGCGTTGAATGGCCCTCCGACGAGCGCGACGTCTTTCTGGCTTGGCACAAGGTGCCGACCGACGTAGCCGGGGAGTTCCGTTGGTTCCAGGTCGCCGTCGATCCCTACAAGGCGACCGTGCTGAGTCGGGACCGTGAATGGGGCGGATACCTCGTGTCATTCATCTATGAATTGCATCAATCGCTACTGATCGAAGAACCGGGTGAAACCATCCTGGGCTTTGTCGCGCTCTTCCTGCTTGTTTCGATCAGCACCGGCCTCTATCTCTGGTGGCCGCGGCCCGGCAGGTTGCGCCAGGCTTTCACCTTCACGTCGGGGAGGGGAAGCGTCATCCGACGGCATTTCGAATGGCATAAACTCACCGGGTTCTACGCGGCAGTCATCTTGGCCATGCTTGCCTTCACGGGGGTGTATCTGGAGTTCGGGAACTATGTGGTTCCGATCGTCCGGCTTTTTTCCCCCGTCCAGGAGTTTCCCAAGGAGCAAGCGATACAATCTCTTCCGATTGCAGGCGCCCAACCTCTGTCCGCCGAACAAGCCGCCGCGCTCGCCCGACAAGTCTTTTCCGAAGGGGATCTGCGGTATATCGGCATGCCCCACGACGAGACAGGCATCTATCAGGTGTTCCTGCGACAGCCGGACGAGGTGCGGAGGTCAAGCGGCCAAAGCCAGGTCTGGCTGGATCAATATAGCGGTAAGATACTTCGCATGCATGACTGGCGGCAGTTTACCGGCGGTGAAACCTTTCTGGCTTGGCTGTTCCCTTTGCACAACGGCGAAGCGTTCGGGCTCACGGGCCGATGGATCGTCTTCTTCACCGGCTTCATCCCGCTCGTGCTCTACGTCACCGCCCTTCGCATGTGGTGGCTGAAACGGCAGGCCCATCGGCGACAACTGGCCTAGCTCGAAGCCATTCTCCTGAAATCGGGGCTGGACATTGGCTTGAGCAGGCTGCTAGAATCCTGACCTGAGACCAGTTCTCAATATCATCAATACGCTGTCACTGAGGCCAGAGTCTTTTTCAGACAGAGCCCGCGCGCATCGTGCGATGCCGCGGGCTTTTTCATGGCTGGAATATGACGCTCTCGTACGCGCAGATCGAGGATCTCTTTCACCGGCACCGCGACGAACTGACGCGGCGTCTTGTCGCGATGGTCAACTCTCGGGACACCGCAGCGGACCTCGTGCAGGAGACCTACCTCAGATTGCTCGGCCTGGTGAATCAGCAGGCTGTTGAGCATCCACGGGCGCTCTTGCACAGGATTGCGGCCAACCTGGCGATTGACTACCTGCGGAAAGATCACAGCCGGCCTCCACATGCCGATTCGTTCGATGCCGCTATGGACGTGCCTTGCGCGATGCCTTCTCAAGAGCGCGTTCTGCTCGGCAAGGAGCGGCTGCAGGTGTTTCTCCATGCGATCGACAGTCTCCCCCCGCGCACCAAAGAAGCCTTTCTCCTCTACAAAGTTTATGGGTATACCTACCGCGAAATTGCCGCCCGCATGCGCATCTCCGAGAGCGGCGTCGAAAAGCTGCTCATGCGCGCGCTGGAGCAGTCCTGCGCCATGCTCGATTCACTCACTCTTGCGGAGTGAGGAGATTGGCTCGCCTCTTCGTCACACGATATACTAGCCCTTCGGTTTTTTTGAGGCAGTACCTATCGACGACGAGGACGATGGATGCCATCACGGGACGAACAAGGGGGGTTATCGTCACAGAGCGACGTCGATGCTGAGATCAGAAAAGAGGCGATTGCCTGGGTGGTGCGACTACGCAACAGCAGCCTGACCTCTGACGACCGGCGCGCCTTCGAGAACTGGGAGGCGAAGAGCCCGGTCCATGCGCGGATCTTTCAGAGCTTATCCGCTGTTTGGGACGATCCGGATTTGCACCAGGCGGCGATAGAGATCGCTCATCAAATGCCGCGCAGGCCCGGTCCGTGGCAGGCGACGTTTCGCGGCTGGGCGCTGCGTGTCGCCGCGATAGCCGCTTGTGCCATCCTGCTCGCCATGGCTGCCGGACACTTCGATCTCATCACGCGGTTTCAAGCCGACTATATGACGGTGGCGGGAGAGCGGCGCACGGTTCAGCTTTTCGATCGCTCGACGGTGACGCTCAATACGCAAACCGCTATTGCGACATCGTTTGACGGGACCACTCGGCGCGTCCGGTTACTGAAGGGCGAAGCCTACTTTCGCGTAGAGCCGGATTCAACACGTCCGTTCGTCGTCGAGAGTCAGGAGACCGCCACTCGCGCGGTGGGCACGCAGTTCGTCGTGCGGACGCAACCAGGACATGATCAGGTGACGGTGCTCGAAGGAATCGTCGAGATCGAGACTCGACAGGTGGATCATTCGCACATGCAAGTCACCGCCGGATTGCAGATTCAGGCCGAGGGGGGCCGTTTGGGGCATCCTTACTCAGTCGATATCGCAACCGCGTCAGCCTGGCTGCGAGGGCGGCTCGTCGTCAATGGCGTCTCCTTCGCCCAGGTCATCGATGAATTGCGCCGGTATTATCCAGGCACGATCGTCCTGTGGAATCACGCCATCGGCGAGATGCAGGTGACCGGCACCTATGATCTGGAAGATCCCTCGAAAGCCTTGTCCCTTCTGACTCAGACCGTTCCGGTCCACATGGTCGGCATGGCCGATCGTCTCGCGATCCTCTTCTGAACACCTCCAAGCTAGCTTGCGCGAGTGCCCGCCAGGTGAGGAAATCTCCGTCGCCTTCCGTCTACGCATGCATGGAACGGACAAGGAGGCGGGGCATGTCACAGGGCAAACCACTCGCAGCATTCAGTAGCGCCTATCGCCGGCACCGCATCAGCATGGGGCTCCTCTTGCTGGCGATCTGCGGCTCAATGGCCGACACAACACAGGCTCAAAGCGCGACAACGCTTCAGCAGAAGCAGTCGGCGGTCAATTTCAATATTCCCTCGCAGCCGGTTGGGTCGGCATTGAACGCATTCGCCGACGCGACCGGATGGCAAGTCAGTGTTCCGACGGAGATTGCGGCCGGAGCGCAGTCGCCCGGCCTCGCTGGCGGGCATACTCCGGAAGAAGGATTGCAAACCCTATTGATCGGAACGGGCCTCACTTATCATATGGCTGGCTCCCAGATGGTGACCATCGGACCGGGGCCCCTTCTCGCTGCGCCGCCCACCGTTATGATGGCTCAAGGTGAAGGGTCGGCATCTCCCAATGAGGGAATGCTTGAACAGGGTCAGAGCGCCCAGAAGCCGGTGAAAGTCCCGGAAATTGTCGTGAAGGACATGAAGGAGCGAAGTGAGTCCTACACCGCGGACGACACCAGCACGGCCACCAGAATTCCTGTGCCGATTCAGGATGTGCCCCGCTCCGTCGAGACCGTCACGCGACAGGTGATGGATGATCAGAAGATTATACGGATGGACCAAGCCCTCCGGAACGTGAGCGGAACTTCCATGCCCAGTACGCAGGGAGGCCGAGCGGGCGACTTCATGATTCGTGGTTTCCGGTCTGATCTGAACGTGTTTAAGAACGGCTTCCGGGAAGACAGCACGTTCGGCGCCAGGGCCTCGCGGGACGTGGCCAATCTGCAGAATATTGAAGTCATCAAGGGGCCGCCCTCCTATCTCTATGGTCGGTCAGATCCGGGCGGTGTCATCAATCAGATCACGAAGGATCCCCTTCGAACTCGCTACTATTCAGGGGAGTTGATCTTCGGCAGCTACGGTCTCTACCGGCCGAATGTCGATATCGGCGGCCCGATGAATGACAGCAAGACTCTGACCTACCGGTTCAACGGGGTCTACGAAAATGCGCAGAGCTATCGCGAAGGAGTCAAGAGCGAACGCGTCTTTCTTGCGCCGACCTTCGGTTGGGAAGCGAGTTCCCGCGATACCTTTCGGCTGGAGCTCGAGTATCTCTATGATCGATCGCCGATTGATCGAGGCATCGTCGCGGTGGGCGATGGTCCGGCGAATATCCCGATCAGCCGCTTCCTCGGAGATCCGACGAAGCAAGACACGATCAACCAGGGGAAAGCCACGCTGGTCTATCTGCATGAGTTCAATGCCATGTGGAAATGGCGCACCGCACTGCGCGTGGCTGTTACAGCGGAAGACTACAACAGTCTTGAGTCCTGGTTCATGGATGATGCGTCGGGAATTCTCTCGTTGGCGCAGTTTCATATCCCGACCCTCGTGCAAAGCAACTACATGCAGAACGAAGTCCACGGAAAATTCTCAACCGGGTCCATCAAACATAAGCTGTTGGCGGGCGTGGAACTCGGGTGGGAGTATTCAAAACAGAACGTTCTGTCCGACTCCGCTGATTTTGCCAATTTGAACACGATCGACATCTATAATCCCAGCTATTCGTTCAGAAGCAATCAGCTGGTATCACAGTTTAACGGCTCGACCAGGAACCAAATCGTCGGCGTCTACGCCGGAGATCAAATCGACCTGCTTGAGAACTTGCACATGCATGTGGGCGGCCGATACGACTACTTCTACCAGAAGCAGTCTCAGGATCCGAGCCTGTTCAATGAGACAGGCGGTACGGATAAACAAACCGACAATCACTTCAGCCCCTCTGTCGGCCTGAATTACCAACCCATTAAACAGGTGGCGATCTTCGCCAACTATACCCAGTCATTTGCGCCCCAACCCACTATCTCTCGAAGCGCCAGCGGACAGTTGTTCAAGCCTGAAACAGGGGAGCAGGTCGAGGGTGGATTCAAGTTCCAGTTTTTTGAGGGAAAACTTCGGTCCACGTTAGCCGCGTTCGACATTAAAAAGAAAAACGTCTTGACCGCCGATGTTAGCCAGGGGCCCGGGTCTGGATTTTCGATCGCGACAGGTGAGCAACAGAGCACAGGCTTTGAGTTCGATGTGGCAGGGCAGGTCTTTCCTGGGTTTGAAATTATCGCCAACTACGCCTACATCAAGGCACGAGTCAGCCAAGACAATACGTTCGCCGTGGGCAGCCGTTTGCCTAATGCCCCTTTGAACCAAGGGAGCCTTTGGGCAACCTACTTCTTTCAGGAGGGGATCGTGAAGGGGTTCGGAGCAGGTGTCGGGATGTATGCGCAAAGTCAACGCAACGGCATCTTCCAATGTCAGGACCCGACCGCCTGTCAGGCGCAGTTTGAGTTGCCGGGTTTTGTGCGCATGGACGCGGCCTTGTACTATCGCAAACCGGAGGTATTCAATAAGACCAACCTGCTCGCCGCGATCAATTTCACGAATCTGCTCGATCAGCGGTACTTCACCGGCTCGCAGAATTTCCGGGAGATTGTTTACACCGGCGCGCCGTTGACCGTCCTCGGCTCGATCAAGCTGGAGTTCAATTGAGAGCGAGACGAGCGGGACAAGCGGGAAAAGCGAGACAGATGGTAGAAACGAGCAATCCATCGGAGGCCGAGATGCGGTTTCACGCGGCTCATCCGTCTTACTGGTAGCGGCTATGTCGCTGAGGGAGCATCTTTCGTCTTCACAGGCTGTTCTGGTACAAGACATCCATGTTGGGCCTGGTCGGTTTAGGCGTGATCGCGGGCGTCATTCCCGTCTACTTGGGAATCGCTGCCGCACTGTTGCTGGGGAAAGTGCTGCCGCGATCCTGGGAAGGCGGGCTGATCGGCGTCGCCACCGGTGTGCTGCTCTACCTCTTCTTCGACCTGATGCACGAAGCGGTCGAACTCAGCGGGGCTCGCGACCTGCTCTCCTGGATGGTGTTTCTCGGGGGCCTTGGTCTGAGCCTCGTCGGGCTCGTCAAGCTTGAGGCCAGCCACATCCTGGGGAGTCATCACGCAGCAAAACTGCTGTCTCTTCCTTATATGATCGCCCTGGGCATGGGCTTTCACAATCTGGGTGAAGGGCTGGCGATCGGCGCCAGTTATGCCAACGGCGAGTGGGCGCTCAGCCTCCTGCTGGTGGCCGGATTTGCACTGCACAACGGCACAGAGGGGTTCGGCATTGTCGGCGCTGCGGGGAAAACCCCGGTGCAATGGAGGGATGTATTGCTCCTCGGCCTCCTGGCTGGCGCTCCGACCTGTATCGGGACTTTGCTGAGCGGGCAGGGGGTTTCACCATACCTGTCGATCGCATTTTATACCCTCGCCGCAGGGTCACTCTTGTATGTCATTCTCTCGCTCACTGCGATTTCCTATACGGCAACCAGAAGGGTGCAAGTCGCTTTCGGCATCCTGATCGGCATCAGCCTCATGTTCGTGACCTCCATGATCCTGACCCTGATGGGGGGCCTGCGAACGTGAAGGTTTCAACCAGAAAAAAATAATCGGGGATTCCAAAGAATAGGGCTTGACAGATCAGCTCAATAGATGATATTGAGAACTTAACTCAGTATCATGTAATAACGGTCGCCATGCTCTCAGGACGTGCGCCACGAACGATTTCTCCTGAAAAGGAATCCCGGGTGGCTCGGTAACGTCCAGAACCACAACGAGGCCAGAGGTCTTCGCGACCGGAGCCCAAGGTATCCCAGGATGCCTTGGGCTTTATTCTTGGCCTGCCCGCTACGGGAAAAGGAGGATGAGATTTCGAACGAAAGGATTGACGATGAACGGAATGTGTCAGAAGTGCGGCGGGTTGGTGGTCGTCGACAAAGTGCTGGATTACTACGGGCCGGATGGGGGACTGCGCTGTGTGAACTGTGGGTGGCATTGCCGCAATCTGCCACCGACTCCTCGCATGGAGAACCATCCGTTGAAGAGAGGCGCGTACAAATGAATCGCTCAATCAAAGGAGATTTACGATGAATCGACAGGGCACAAACATGTTGAATTTTCGCGCGCCGGCCCTGGTGGATGGGAGGCTCACGTACCTGTCCGGCAAACAATTTCTGGGTCGCGTGGCGGTCATCTGCTTCCTGCCCTATCCCGGCATTGTGGCGGCGGGGACGCTCGATCGTCAGACAGAGGAGTTTCGCCGGATCGGCGTCGGCTTCCTGATCGCCATCTCAGGTGCGCGGCCCTTCCATCGCGCCTGGAATGATCAAGAAGAGACACCGCGCACGCCGGTCATGGCGGACCCCTGCGGTCGGCTCCATCGGATGTTCGGTGTTGTCGCCGAAGAGCCGTCGCCGCGCTGTCGCACCTTCGTCATCGACGGCGGGGGTGTGTTGCGGCTGCGATTCACGCATGGTTTCATCGATCACGACCTGGCGGCCATCCGCCATCTCGTGGCGCTGAACCGGCTTCACCTCGCCGAAGGCGTCCCGTCGACGGAAACCGAAATGGCCGCCAAAGGAGAATACTTGCCGGTATAGCCTGGCAGAGGCAGCCTCGGAACGGGGTCGGAGACCAATGTGAGTCATTCAAATCAACAATCCGAGAATCCAAGGAGGAGGCTATGCAAGGTGACGGGCAGACGAAACTGGTCTTGTGCGGATGTGGAAAACTTCATGTGACCTATGGTTCCGTCACGCTCCATTTTGAGCGGGAGGAGTTCGTGCTGTTTGCGGAGTCGATCGGACGACTGGCCGCCATGCTGAAACAGTCTGCGTTGAATCACGCGCTGGCGCTCAAACCGACATCCAACGTGCATATCTGCCATTGAAAAGGGGAGTCGCACGATGAAAGTACGTCACTGCCCTCGTTGCCGAGGTCATCGCCTGTTTCAGACCGGGGCCTTTTGGGCCTGCGCCGATTGCGGTTATTGGATCACCCAGAGCGCGTTAGCGGTCGATGAGGCGCGGTCCGCAAAGAATCCGATCCCATCCGTCCCCTCGGCATCCGGATTCTGAATGAAGGAGGACCAGACATGAACCATGATGCATCCCGATGCGACGGCGAATTCGCGGTCTTCATCAGTCTGGCAGTGGCGCTGGGGATGCTTGTCGGGGCTATTGCAGCGGTGTGGATGGGGACGATCGCAGCGGACAATAGAGGAACGGTCGTCTCCGTGGACAGCTCGGAGGTTCCGTAGAAAGTCTCCATGCCAAAAGCCCCAGAGCTCCACAATAATAGGCCACGACGCGCCTGACTTATGGAGATCCTCCGCAAGATGATGGATTGACGCACATGCATGCGCGTGGTCGGTTGACGTGAAAGAGGCTCCGGTGGCTATGTCAAAGCCGCCGGTCTCAAAACCCCTTGACGGACTGGCCGGGGCCCTTTCCGTTCACGACAAACCGCACAGAGTCCGTAGAGGTCCAGTTTCTCTTTCAACAAGCTGAAACCGTGAGTCTCCGCGACGGCTCGTCGCAGCCGTCCGATCTCCGGATCGTCGAATTCCACAATCTGGCCGCATAAAGTGCAAATCAAATGATCATGGCGCCCTTTTGAGGCGGTGTAATCATATTGGACTTGATCGCCGAAGTAACGAGCCTCGGCCAAACCCATCTTACAGAAGAGTCTCATGTTCCGGTACACGGTTCCCAGGGAGACGCGATGCCCTTGTTCGGCCAATACACCGTGCAAATCTCGAGCGCTGGCATGATCCCGTTCTGCCAAGATGGCAAGAATGAGGTTGCGTTGTCTGCTGTGGTTCAAGCGATACGGCATTCCATCGGGGTCCTGTATAAATAGAGGACGTATGAATCGACCATTCCCCCACCTCTAGCGCGCCTGCTATTTGTGGTCTCCCCAGTTTTCGGCCGTCGTGTTGGCAGATCAACGGATTGACCGGCGGGGCTGGACATCTGATAGCCAATGGCGGTATGATCGCAATCTGAAACCAATTCTCAATATCAAATAAGCGCAATCCCTGAGGCCAGCGTTCTTTTCGAACAGAGCCCACGGCATCTGATGATGCCTGTGGGCATTTTCGTTTTGAGCCGACCCTGCATCATGAATCTAACCTGCGAAGACATCGAGCATCTGTTCATTGAGCATCGCCATGAACTGACCCGGTCCATCTACCGCATTGTGCGATGCGAGCAGGCGGCGGCAGATTTGGCGCAAGAAACCTTCGTGCGCCTCGTGAACTTGGGACAATCGGCCTCAGTTTCTTACCCGCGCGCGTTGTTGTTTCGAACCGCGACGAACTTGGCAATCGACTATCTGCGGAAGGGGAAGTACGAACGGCAGGGAGGTGAAACCCTGGACGCTGTACTGGAAATGCCGTCCGGGGCTCCGTCCGTCGAACGGGCCTTGCTGGACAAGCAGCGGTTTCAAATCTTTTTGCAAGCCATTGACACGCTTTCCCCTCGCTGCCGGGAGGCGTTTCTGCTGCACCGTGTTCACGAGTGCTCCTATCGTGATATCGCCTCCCGGCTCTCGATTTCAGAGAGTGCGGTGGAGAAGCTCATCATGCGGGCGTTGCTTCACTGCCGCACGGCCTTTCAACGACATGACGCAGAGTGATGTGAGGGACTGGCAGGGTTATCCGTCACAGGATATACTCCGGCCGTTTCTTTCATTGTGGCCCACTTTCCAATGGTCGGTCTGCGATCATGCCCGATTCCGACAACCACTACCTTCCGCCCACGGTGACCGATCCGGCCTCGGCGCTCTCGGAAGAAGCGATCGCCTGGTTCGCGCGGCTTCGGTCTGAACGCTGTTCCCCCGACGACCGGCGCGCGTTTGAATCCTGGCGCAATCAAACCCCCGCCCATGCTGCCGCCTATGAAGAAGTCTCCGCGCTCTGGAACGATCCTGCTCTGCGATTGGCGGCGACAAAGGCGGCGAGAGCATCCATCGGCCTGGAGCGACATGCTCCGGTTCGTCGATGGTCGCAGTCTTGGCTCAGATATGCCGCGGTCGCCGCCACGATTGCGGGGCTTGTCGCGCTGGTTGATCTGGAAATAGACATTCCGCTGCGTCTGACCTCCGACTACCGGACCTCGACTGGAGAACAGCAGGTCGTCCGACTATCGGATCGGTCAAGCGTCACGCTCAATACGCGCAGCGCAATCGGGTCAACATTTGACGACCAGACCCGCCGCGTGAACTTACTCAAAGGGGAGGCCTTCTTCCAAGTCGCGCCGGACAAAGAAAAGCCGTTTGTGGTGTACAACAGACAGATCACGACACGCGCCGTGGGAACGGAATTTCTGGTCCGCGAGGAGTCGGACGGCATCCGCGTGACGGTGACTGAAGGCGTGGTGGAGCTGGCGCCCATCCAGCCTGTCTGGCCACCCATCCAATTGACCGCCGGACAACAAGTCTCGGTTGCACCAGACGGCCCAGGGTCTGTTCGCGAGGTGGATCTGGATCAGGTCACCGCCTGGCTCAGGGGGCGTCTTGTCGTCGAGGATGCCCGGCTCGGCGACGTGATCGAGGAACTCCGTCGATACCATTCCGGCACGATCCAGGTTTGGAATAGTGCGGTCAATGAGATTCGCGTCAGCGGCAGTTACAATATCACCGATCCCGCAGCAGCGCTGCTCGCGCTGGCAGAGACCCTGCCTGTACGTATGGCGCAGTTCACCGGCCGCATCGTCATTCTCTTCTAGCCTTTCCATATCAAATTTATTTCCACGTATGTGAGGAACGCCTTCACTCCTCCGTCTACAGAGGGCCAGGCTGACTCGCTTGCCTAGAGCATGACAGACGAGGAGGATGCATGGAGCCGAAAACGCGGTGTACGACGGAACGCACATGGACGGCAGGGATTCTCATTCTGCTCACCGCCCTCGTTCAGTCTCTGCCGTTGTCCTCATGGGCACAGCCAACTGCGGCAGGAGCGAGCGGTATCGCGCCGATTGAGTTCAATATTCCCGCCCAACCATTGCCATCGGCCTTGAATACGTTTGCCGAAACATCCGGTCTGCAGGTGAGCTATCCGTCTGAGATGGCCTCCGGGCTGACATCGAGTTCTCTCGTCGGCGCGTACACGCCTCAAGCGGGGTTGAACGTGCTGTTAAGCGGAACGGGGCTCGCCTATAGCTTTACGGAGGCTGCTACGGTGACGTTGGTGCAGGGGGGGGCGGTCGCGGCAGCGCCCGTGCTTGCGCAGGCGCAAGCCTCATCCGATGAGCCGCCATCGGCGGCTTCGACGGAAAAGCAGAAGCCGGTCAAGGTGCCGGAGATCGTCGTGAAGGATGTGAAAGAACGCGATGACTACAACAACTACGTGGCGCCGGAGGCGAATACAGCCACGCGTACCGATACACCGATCATTCAAGTCCCTCAGTCCATCGCCGTGGTAACGCAGAATGTGATTCAGGACCAGCGGGCCGTCCGTGTCGAACAAGCCTTGCGCAACGTCAGCGGTGTGGCGTTGGGCGATGTCGGACAGTCCGGGATCGCAGCCGACGTCGCCTACTGCCGAGGATTCCCCTGCGGGTATTTCAAGAACTATCTCAGGAACGACGATCAAAACCAGGTGTTGACGTTCAGGGATGTCGCCAACATGCAGCGGATTGAAGTATTGAAAGGACCTGCCTCGGTGCTCTACGGCCGGAGCGAACCGGGCGGCATCGTCAACATCCTGACAAAACAGCCGCAGGCGGACCGGTATGCGTCGATCGATCAGATCATCGGAAGCTACAACTACTACCGCACGATGATCGATGTCACTGGCCCGCTTGACGAGGGGAAAAAGCTGCTCTTTCGCGTGAACGGCGCTTACGAGAATACGGAGAGTTTCCGTGACGTGGTCCACGGCTTTCGCTATTTCGTTGCGCCGGTATTTACCTGGCAGGCGAGCAACCATACGACGGTCGTTGTGGAAGGGGAGTACATCCGCGATCGCCGGACACCGGACACCGGACTCCCGGCGATCGGAACCGGTCTCGCGGCGGTGCCCGACAGCCGGTTCTTCGGCGAGCGGTTCGATACGATGGCATTCGAGGAGGGCCGCGCGGCTCTCGCCGTGCTGCACCAATTCAATGACGCCTGGCGCATCGAGAGTCGATTCAGGGCCGATATATCCACCGCGACAGCCGCCCGCACCGTTCCCCTCGCCGTAGTGGCCAATCAGTCGTTGGCGCGGTTTTTCTTCGATCAACTGGCTCCGATCTCCAGCTATTATTGGCGCAACGATGTCATAGGCAAAGTCTCAACCGGCTCAATCAAGCATGAAGTCCTTACCGGCGTGGAGCTCGGCAGACAATACGCCTCCTACAATCAAGCCGCGGTGCCGTTCGATACAATCAGCATCTTTAACCCCGTCTACGGCCAGACTCCTGAGCCGGTGCTCCAGAAAACGCCTTTCAGCCACAGTTTTGCGAATGCGCTGGGCGGTTACGTGCAAGATCAGATCTCCCTGCCGTACAATCTTCATCTGCTGCTCGGCGCACGCGGCGATTACTTCTACCAGCATAGCGGAGTCAACGGCGCGGACACGACCGCGGAAAACTATGCTTTCAGTCCCAGAGTTGGCCTGACCTACCAGCCGCTGCCGCCAGTTTCGGTCTATGCGAACTTTACAAAGTCGTTCCTCCCAAACTTCGGCCCGTTCACCGCGGCAAGAAATCAATTTGACCCGACGACAGGGACCCAATATGAAGCCGGAGTTAAGAGCGTCATCGTCCCGGGACGACTGACTTCCACACTGGCCGTGTATCGTATTGACAAAACGAACGTCCTTGCGCCTGATCCCGCCAACCCCCTCTTTTTCATTCAAACCGGCGCCCAGCGAAGCCAAGGAGTTGAGTTCGATCTGACCGCGCAGCTGGCGGATGGGTGGAAGGTCATCGCGACGTACGCCTATACGGATGCCCGGGTTACGGAAGACACCAGATCAATCGTCGGCAATCGCTTGCCGCTCGTGGCTCGCAATACCGGAAGCTTCTGGACGACCTACGATTTCCAAGTCGATCCATTGAAAGGATTCGGAGTCGGCGGCGGTATTTTTGCCGTCGGCGAGCGGGCAGGCGATCTGGCCAATTCATTCGAGCTTCCCGGATACGTGCGGACCGACGCGGCACTCTACTATCGCAAGCGGGAGATCTTTCCACATACCAATTTGATCGCGCAGCTGAATGCACAGAATTTGCTCAATCAGGACTACTTCTACAGTGGCGGGCAAAGCCGTGCCTCCGCCGGGTTTGTCGGTGCACCGCTGACATTCCTCGGTTCCATCAAATTGGAATTCTTTTGAGAGCTCAAGATACCGCATGACGATCAATTCTTTTAAGCGCTGGTACTGGTTCCATAAGTGGACCAGCCTCGTCTGCACGATTTTCCTGCTGCTGCTTTGCCTGACTGGCCTGCCGTTGGTGTTCAGCGACGAACTGCGCCTGTGGCTGGGCGAAGCAGTCGAGCCGCCCGAGCATACCGAGATCACCACCCCCGTGGTCCTCGATGCCCTGATCAAGGATGCGCAGTCTCGTCGGCCGAACGACTACGTCAAGTTGCTCGTCCGCGACGATGACGGTCCCGCCTGGTTCGTGTTCATGGGGAACACACCCACGGCGCAGGACAATAGCGCCACGTTCATGTTTGACTCGCGAACGGGTGAGTTCCTCTACTCTCTTCCGCAAAATGAGGGTATCGTGAATTTTCTCTTTAGGCTGCATGTCGACCTTCTTGCCGGACTGCCTGGGACTCTGTTTCTCGGTGTCATGGGGCTGGTCTTCGTCGCATCGGTCGTGTCCGGTGTGGTGGTGTACGGACCCTTCATGCGCAAACTGCCGTTCGGCGTGGTGCGCAATGATCGCAGCCCCCGCCTTCGTTGGCTGGATCTGCACAATCTCCTCGGCATCGTGACGGTGCTCTGGGTGCTTGTCGTCGGCATCACCGGTGTGGTGAATACCTTGGATCGCCCGCTCCTGGGCTATTGGCAGATGACAGAGATCGGCGCGATGATCACCGCCTGGAAGGATAAGCCCCGCCCTCCGGTACTGAGACCGGTGGATGATGCGGTCAGAGCGGCGGAATCTGCGGCGTCGGACATGCTCGTGCGATTCATCGCATTTCCCGGCACCCCCTTCGCCGGCTCCCACCATTATATGGTGTTCATGCGCGGTAAGACACCGCTCACGGCTCGCCTACTCAAGCCCGTTCTGGTCGATGCGGAAACGGGGAAGGTGAGCGACAGCAGAGATCTGCCCTGGTATCTCACCACGCTCCTGGTCAGCCAGCCACTTCATTTCGGCGACTATGGCGGCCTGCCGCTCAAGATCGTCTGGGCCGCTTTGGACGCGATCACCATCGTCGTCCTGTGGAGCGGTCTGCATCTCTGGTGGAAGAAACGGGAAATGTTGCCTGAGCAGTGGCTGGCAGAGACAGTACCTCAAGGCACTGCTCTCGAAACTCCAACTCTTGAAGGGGCTTCACGATGAGACAGCCGCTTTCAGCCCGTCAAATCTGGGGCATGCCGGTGATCCTTGCGCTGATCAGTGCTGTTGGACTGGTCTCGGCCCTCCTTGGCGACGGCATCTGGGATGTCATGTCCTGGTTTGCTCTCGCAGCCCCCACTGCCGTCGTCCTATGGTCCATCGCACATCCCGCTTCTCACTCGTCCTGAATCGCCGGAACGTTTGCCCTTTGTCGATGCCCTGAGCCCAACGGACTATCTGTCTTGTTGTCGGTCATCGGCCTCTTGCGGATATCCGAGGCTGTCAGTATCTCGTAGATCCTTGCAAATTCTTAGTCTTTCCTCTCGTAGTGCCGAATGCGTGGGTGAGGTTTACGGCCGTTCATCCGTCACATACTAGATGGGGTTCAGTACGATCGACCGAACCGGCATGGACTCATGCGACTCATGGCCGGCATAAGTACAAGACTGTGCACATGAAATACAGAAGCA
Organism: Nitrospira sp. CR1.3; assembly: GCA_014055525.1. Classification (GTDB taxonomy): domain Bacteria; phylum Nitrospirota; class Nitrospiria; order Nitrospirales; family Nitrospiraceae; genus Nitrospira_C. The sequence goes on along the minus strand of WIAH01000019.1, from coordinate 22,756 downwards.
TTGCAGGAATCGTCGGGATCTGCGCCGTGGCAGCTGTGATTGCGATCAAGCTGGGAGCACGGTCGACCAGTGAGTCGTCAACCGGCACGCCGGCCTCCGAACAGGGTGTCCTAGTCGAAGTCGCGCCTGTCATTGTCGGTTCGATCACGGAATCGATTCAGGCCGTCGGAACGCTACAGGCGGTCGCTTCTATCGTGGTGAGACCAGAAATCGCCGGGGTGGTCCGCCGGATCGATTTTGCGGACGGCCAGTTCGTCGAGCGCGGAGCCTCCCTGGTGGAATTGGACCAGGAAGAACTTCAAGCTCAGGCCAACCAGGCGGCGGCTCAGGAGAAAATGGCGCAGGTGACCTATGAGCGACTGAAGCGGCTTGCAGGCCAGCAAACCACCATTGTGCCGGCCCAGCAGGTCGATGAAGCTAGGTTGGCCTGGCAGGCTGCCGCGGCGAACAGCGTGCTCTTCGCGACGCGCCTGAAGAAAACCGTCATTCGCGCATCGTTCAGCGGCACGGTGGGCCTCCGTCACGTCTCGGTCGGGGACTACGTTCAACCGGGACAGGATCTTGTTAATCTTGAAGACTTGCGCACGCTACACGTGGACTTCAAGGTGGCTGAATTGTGGCTGAGTCATCTCGTTGTCGGACAGCGGCTCATTGTGACGACTGACGCGTTTCCTAATGCGATATTCGAGGGGCAAGTCTCAGCAATCGATCCGAGAGTCGACGCGGTCAATCGCACCGTGGCGGTGCGCGCGGCGGTTCCCAACCCCGAGGGAAAATTGCGACCCGGTCTTTTCGCCACCATTCGGTTGACCCTAGGCCAGGACCCCCGCGCGCTGCTGATCCCTGAAGAGGCCGAGTTTCTGCAACGGGACAAGGCGATGGTGTTTCGCATGGAGGAACAGACTGCCCGGCTAACGGAGGTCACCCTCGGCGTTCGCGAACGGGGAATGGTCCAGGTTCGCACAGGCTTGAAGGAGGGCGATCGCGTGGTACGAACCGGTACCCACAAGTTGCACGATGGGATCCGAGTCTCGATCAAAACGTCCGACTAGACACAGGCACCCTCTCCCATGCCGCCTTTCACCGCTCGCAGCCATCGATCATCGATATGAGACTCCCCGAAACATCCATCCACCGTCCGGTGTTCGCAGTCGTCATGACGCTGCTGCTGGTCCTCTTCGGGCTGTTGAGTTTCCTGCGGTTGCCGGTGCGCGAATATCCCGACGTCAAGCCGCCCATCCTGTCGGTACGCACCGTCTATCCGGGCGCCAGCGCTGCCGTCATCGAAACAGATGTCACGACCCCACTGGAAGACACGCTGAGCGGTATCGAAGGGCTCAGAACACTGATCTCCAAGAGCCGAGAGGAGGTCTCGGAGGTGGTGTTGGAGATGGAACTCGGGCGGAATCTCGGAGAGGCCGCCAACGACGTGCGGGATCGCATTGCCTCGATTCGCCCCCTGTTCCCTCTCGGCATGCAGGAACCACTCGTGTCCCGCGCCGCGTCGGACAATACCGAGGTGATGTGGGTGGCGCTGTCGAGCGAGCGCCATTCCGAGTTGGAGCTCTCGGATATCGCCGATCGGCTCATCAAGCCTCGGTTGGTGCGAGTGGCGGGTGTGTCCAACGCCTATTTGGACGGGGAACGCCGCTATGCCATGCGGATTTGGGTAGACCCCGATCGACTAGCTGCGCGCCGTCTGACCGTGCAGGACGTCGAAGAGGCGATTCGAAATCAGAACGCCTCAATCCCCTCGGGGCGGATCGAAGGCGACCGGATGGAGTTCGGCGTCTCGCTGAAGGGCACGTTGGAGACGCCTCAAGAGTTCGAAAATCTGATCGTGGCCAATCGAGAGGGCTATCCAATTCGCGTAAGAGACGTCGCGCGGGTTGAATTGGGCGCTGAGGACACCCGCAAGCTCGGCCGTCTGAACGGAACGCCCTGCATCGGCATCGGCATCCTGAAGCAGTCTACTGCCAACACGCTGGCCGTTGTTCGCGAGATCAAGCGGCAGCTGCCCGACATCGCCGCCGGCCTGCCGAACGGGATGTCGATGACGATCGCCTGGGACATCTCGGTCCCGATCGAGCGATCGCTCCATGAGGTCTATGTGGCGTTGGGGCTCTCACTGATCCTGGTCGTGCTGGTGATATTCGGATTCCTGGGCAGCGCACGCGCGACCGTCGTGCCGGCTGTGGCGATCCCAGCCTCGATCGTCGGGACGTTCACCGTGATGGCGGTCACCGGTTGCTCCTTGAACGTGCTGACCTTACTGGGTCTTGTGCTGGCGGTCGGACTGGTGGTGGATGACGCCATCATCGTGCTCGAAAATATCCATCGTCGGATCGCGGACGGTATGCCGCCCTTGCGGGCGGCCATCGAAGGCACGAACGAGATTGCCTTTGCCGTCGTGGCGACGACGATCTCGCTTGTGACGGTATTTGTGCCGATCGCGTTTCTGACCGGCTTGGTGGGACGACTGTTTGCCGAATTGGCCATCGCCGTCGCATCAGCCGTGCTCCTGTCAGGATTTGTGGCGCTGACCTTGACGCCGATGATGTGTGGCCGGATGCTCCGCCAAGAGCCGCGCCAGTCGAGCTGGAGCCGGTTGATTGGGCTGGTATCGGAACGGATCGCCTCGGGGTATCGGCGCGGGCTTGAGTGGGCCATGCAAGCGAAGGCGGCCGTCGTGATCGTGGCAGTCGGAGCCAGTCTCGCAAGCCTGACCCTCTTGAACCACTTGCCCTCCGAATTGGCTCCGCTTGAAGATGCCGGGTGGTTTTCAGGCTTTCTCACCGCACCTCAGGGCGCCACGATCCGCTATACCGACACCTATGCGAGAGAGTTGGAATCCTTGCTCAAGGCGATTCCTGAGATTGCCATCAACTATACGGTCGTGGCGCGCGGAGACCGCCCCACCATCGTCAATCGCGCCGCCAGCTGGGTCACGCTCCGGGACTGGAACGACCGCACAAGGTCGCAGCAGGACATCGTCGCCGCGCTGAATCGTGAACTGCGCGCTCTGACCGGCGTGAAAGCCTATCTGCTCAACCCTCCTTCCATCGAAGAATGGTCGGAGAAAACTCCTGTGCAGTTCGTGATCGGAGGGTTGGACTATCAGGAGTTGCAACAGGCCGCCGAAAAAATGATCGCTCGATTGGCCGATCATCCGGGCTTTGTGACGCCCGACATGGATGTGGCGCTGAATACCCCGCACCTGGCCGTCGAAACGCAGCGCGACAAGGGGGCGGACCTCGGTCTGTCGGTGGCCACCATCGGGCGGACGCTGGAGACCCTGCTGAGCGGGAGGCCGGTGAACACGTTCACCCAGAACGGACGTCAGTACAAAGTGATCGTGAAAGTCGATGATCGGCATCGCGAAAAACCGTCGGACATCGGCTCGCTCTATGTGCGGGGGAAAGAAGGAGAATTGGTTCAACTCAGCAATGTTGTGACGGTGAAGGAAGTGACGGCTCCCGAAGCCTTGCACCATTTTGATCGCATGCGCGCCGTTACCATCAGCGCGGGACTCGCCGACGGGTTTACGCTGGGACAGGCATTGACCTATCTCAACGACGCGTCGAAGGAGATCCTTGCGCCGGGCATGCGAACCGCTTATGCCGGAGAATCCAAAACGTTCGTGGAAAGCAATACGAACCTCTATGTCACGTTCGCGCTGGCTTTGGCGGTGATCTTTTTGGTGCTCGCGGCGCAGTTCGAGAGCTTCCGGCATCCCTGGACCATTCTCCTGGCGGTTCCGCCGGCCGTCTCAGGATCGTTGCTCGCATTGACTGCGACCAGCGGCACCCTCACGATCTACAGTCAGATCGGTTTGGTGATTCTGATCGGGCTCGTCACCAAGAACGCGATACTGATTGTGGAATTCGCCAATCAACTTCGTGAGCGAGGCATGGACCTGGCCGATGCGGTCATTGAAGCGGCGACAAAGCGGCTCCGCCCGATTTTGATGACGACCATGGCCACGATTCTCGGCGCGCTTCCGTTGGCGCTCGCGACCGGCGCCGGAGCAGCCGGCCGTCGTCAAATCGGGGTGGTGCTGATAGGAGGGCTCATCGTTTCAACCCTTGTCACGCTCTTTCTCGTCCCCGCTGCCTATGCGATTGTGTCGCGGCGCGACCTGCCGACGTCCGAACCTCTGTAGCCAGCGAATTGCGGAGGCTCGGGCGCCGCATTCGTTTATCCATTCTTTCTGTCTTCGGCTCGGCTGAAAGGGTTGTAAGCTGAGGCGTTGGACATGGTGTTAACGTTGCGCAGCAGACGAATGCGTCCACGCCCGACCGCACAGCCATTCCCTTACCCCAAACAGGATTGCCGCGCCGAGCGAGTGGAGTGCAGCGATTCTCAGTTATACCCAATTTTCGACCCGTAGCCCAGGGACGCGCCGGAACTCATTCAGGTTGTTGGTGACGAGCCGGACTCCCAGACTGAGCGCATGGGCGGCGATGAGCATGTCCATCGAGCCGATAGGTGTTCCCTTCAGTTCGAGTTGGGATCGCAATCGACCGTACGAGAAGGCTGCTTCTTGGCCGAATGGGGTCACCACTAGTGGCGCGAGAAATTGTTCCAGCGCGAGGCGATTCTTTGTCGCATGGCGGCTCTTGCTTACACCGAACGCTAGCTCCGCGACCGTGATACTGGAGATCCCAATGTCTCCGACTGGATGGGCAAGGAATCGCTCAATGACCGCAGGAGGTTGTTGCTTGATTAGGTAGATGCAGATGTTGGTGTCCAGCATCACCTTCATGCGTAGGTCCGCTTGCGCTTTTGCGGCGGAGGCTGCACTCTGCCTTCCTCCATGAAATCGGGGGTAAATCTGGCGAGACTCTCCGTGAAGGGCTGCCAGGTTTGCTTCTTTGGCCGGATGACGAGCGCATTGCCCCGCCGCTGGATCTCGACTTCGTCGCCCTCCAACTGAAACTCCCGTGGGATTCTCACGGCCTGACTGTTGCCGCTCATAAACAATTTGGTCTTCTTCTTTGACGCCATGACGAGACCTTTTCGTAGCTTGTTCGTATATACTTGATGATATACATGGGCGGTTTGTCTGTCAACGGTCGGGGCCGCTGCGCCGTCTCTCGACCGTTACGGCAATTCGGGTACCGTTACAGTTGCCCTTGATCTCGGCTGGAAGGGAAGTGAGCTGAGGTGGCGACATAGCGTCAGCCCTATTCAAGAACGCACAAAGTTCCACGCACGACGGCGTTGCGACGCATCGGCGCAGCCTTATAGGAGTGCGTGGGATCAGCTAGCAGGGTAAGTTCCCGAGGACGTTGGTCGCATTATGGCGACGCCGAAGCTTCACTCCTGCGCCAGCCGAGTCTTCCTACGCCCCATGGCACTTCTTGTACTTCTTCCCGCTGCCGCAAGGACAGGGGTCATTGCGACCGACTTTGTCGTCGCTGCGATGGACAGTCTGCGTGGCAACCGGCTCTTCGCCGCGGTTGAGCGTGAGTTTCGGCTGAGGACGAGAGATGATAGGAGGTGGCGGCGGGGCTGAGGATTCGCCTTCATGGCGGACCGCTTGCACGTGGAACAGTCGGTCGAGCGTATCGGACTTGATCCGCTCCATCATGCCGGCGAAAAGATCGAAACCTTCGCGCTTGTATTCGATGAGCGGGTCTTTCTGGCCGTAGCCGCGTAATCCGATCCCGTCGCGCAGATGATCCATCGCAAGCAGATGATCCTTCCAATGGTGATCGATGACCTGGAGCATGAACGTCTTTTCCAGGAACCGCATCAATTCCGATCCCAGTTCTTGTTCTTTCCGCCCATAGGCTTCGGTCACTTGAGTCCGGAGATCTTCCAGCAACGCGTCGCGACCGACATCGCGCAAGGATTCGCCACCGTCGTTCTTGCCGTGATTGATGTCGAGTCCGAACTGGCCCTGCATCATCTCCGTCAGCCCTTTGAAGTCCCATTCTTCCGGGTATTGCTCCGCGGGACAGTAGACGTTGAGCGATGACTCCACTACACCGACCATCATGTCGTGAATGTCCTCGGTGAGATTGCTCCCGGCGAGGACGGCGCGGCGGTGTTGGTAGATCACTTCGCGCTGCTTATTCATCACATCGTCATATTCAAGCAGCTGTTTGCGGATCTCGAAGTTGTGGGCCTCTACCTTCTTCTGGGCGTTGGCAATGGCGCGCGTCACCATCCCGTGCTCGATCGGGATGCCTTCTTCCATGCCGAGCTTGAGCATCAGTTGCGACACGCGCTCGGAGGCAAAGATCCGCATCAGGTCGTCTTCGAGCGAGAGATAGAAACGGGAAGACCCGGGATCGCCCTGGCGCCCGGCGCGGCCGCGGAGCTGGTTGTCGATGCGGCGGCTCTCGTGCCGTTCAGTCCCGAGAATGTGCAGCCCGCCGAGCGCCACGACCTCCTGTTTGTTCTTTTCGCAGTCGGCGCGGATCTCTTCAAACACAACCAGCCTGCGTTCATCCGGCAGGTTCTCTTCGCGATACAACACCTGCTTGAACATGAAGTCGGCGTTGCCGCCGAGCAGAATGTCGGTGCCGCGACCGGCCATGTTCGTGGCGATCGTGACGGAACCCTTGCGTCCGGCCTGGGCGACGATCTCGGCTTCGCGCTCATGTTGCTTCGCATTGAGCACGTTGTGTTTCACGCCGTTCCGGCTCAGCAGTCCCGCCAGCTTCTCGGATTTTTCGATGGAGATCGTGCCGACAAGGACCGGCTGCCCCCGCTCGTGGCATTCCTTGATCTCTTCCACGATCGCGGCGAATTTTTCCTTCTCGGTGCGGTAGACGACGTCGGCGTAATCCAGCCGGATCATCTTGCGATTGGTCGGGACGACGTTCACGTCGAGATTGTAGATCTTGGCGAACTCCGCGGCTTCCGTGTCGGCGGTGCCGGTCATGCCGCCGAGCTTCTTGTACATCCGGAAATAATTCTGGAAGGTCACCGACGCCAGCGTCTGATTCTCGTTGGCGATTTTCACGCCTTCCTTGGCCTCGACCGCCTGGTGAAGCCCGTCGCTCCAGCGGCGTCCCGGCATCAAGCGTCCGGTAAATTCATCGACGATGATCACCTCGCCGTCCTTCACCACATAGTCCACGTCCCGCTTGTAGAGGGCGTAGGCTTGCAAGGCCTTCACGACATGGTGCACGAGGTCCATGTTGGCCGGATCGTACAGGTTGTCCACGCCAAGCAGTTTCTCGACGCGCACGTTCCCGTCTTCGGTCAGCGAGGCCGTTTTGGTTTTTTCCTCGATCGTATAGTCGTGCTCGATTTTGAGCTGCGGGATGATCGCGTTGATCCGGTAGTAGAGGTCGGTGGTCTGATCCGTCGGACCGGAAATGATCAGCGGCGTGCGGGCTTCGTCGATCAGGATGCTGTCGACTTCGTCTACGATCGCGAAGTTCAGTTCGCGCTGCACACATTGGCTTAAGTCGGTGACGACCAGGTTGTCGCGAAGATAATCAAACCCGTATTCATTGTTCGTCCCGTAGGTAATATCGGCGCGATAAGCTTCGGGTCTGGTGCAGGGGCGCAGATGCTGCAGTCGTTTGTCGGACGCATCATAGGTCGGATCGTAGATAAACGAAGCGTCATGTTGGATCACGCCGGTCGAGAGCCCGAGCGCATGGTAGAGTTGTCCCATCCATTGGGCATCCCGTTTGGCCAGGTAGTCATTGACCGTGACGAGGTGCGCGCCTTTGCCTTCCAGTGCGTTCAGATAGATGGGGAGGGTGGCTACAAGGGTCTTACCCTCTCCCGTCTTCATTTCCGAGATGCGGCCTTTGTGGAGAATCATTCCTCCGATGAGCTGCACGTCGAAATGACGCATGTTCAGTTTGCGGCGGGACATCTCTCGGCAGACGGCAAAGGCCTCCGGGAGGATGTCCTCCAAGGTTTCGCCGGCTGCGAGGCGCTTCTTGAACAGTTCGGTCTTGTCGGCTAAGGCCTGATCGGACAGTGGGGTCAGGCCGGACTCCAGGCTGTTGATGCCCTGGACAATCGGCAGCAAGGCCTTGATTTCACGATCATTCTTGCTGCCGAAAATCAGATTCAGGAGTTGTGTAAGCATGCCTTTTCCCGAGCGAAACGCTTGTGCGGTGGCGATCGCGATCAGAGGTTATCTGCGAAGTATACAGTAAACATTTTCCGAATCCTATCGGGAAGACAAGAGTCTTGGCAAACGGTTGCCTTGACTCCATCCGGCCCGCTCCAGTACCATCAGCGCGTCAGTTCTGTTAGTGAGTGGGCAATGACAAGCAACTTGATCACGCGATCTCTTGCCGTTCTGTTGGTCCTGTGTGTCCTCCTGGTCGGCAGCATCGCCTCCGCCCAGTCCATCAACCACCATTCGCAGCACACACACCATCAGAAGGCCGCTCATGGAACGGTCCTCTGCTCCTGGATGTGCGCCGCGGGGCAGGTGCTGGATACGGTCGTCGCCCCCTATCCCGTTGAACGGTCCCCGGTTGCACAGGCCGAGCAGGATACGATTCGACACATTCCTTCTGTTCTCGCCACTATCGTTACGTCCCGCGGGCCTCCGGTCTATACCTAGAATTAGCTCTATCTGACCAGTGCGAATCAGTCGGGCCCGAACCCAGTTCGGCCGACGGATGATTCCAACAGGTTGTCAGGTGATCCTTCACATGGATATGTCAACGACGAAATCGGCACATGAAAACCGGCTCCACATCGCAGGGTGGGGGGCATCCCTTGCTCTTCACGTGGTAGCGGTTGGGCTTGCGTTCGCCGTCGCAGTTCAGATGAAGCCGGAGTTGAAACAAGACCCCTTCCGATGGGAGGTGTCTTTGGTAGAGATGGTACAGGAGGAGAGGGCTGTCGAGCGAGCGGAGCCCGTGGCCACCCCCGCACAAACCGTAGCGCGGGCGACCCCAGCTCCACCTATCGAACCGTTCCCGGAGACCGTCATGCCTCGCGTGGCGCCGCAAGAGAGTGTGCAGATGGTGCATCCGGTGATCGAGCAGGTCAAACCGGTCGAGCAGAAGTCTGAGCCACTGCCTGAACCGAAGGTCGAGCCAGTGGAGCAAAGAGTCGAAGTCGTTCAGCAAAAAGTCAACCCCGTTGAGCAGAAGGTGGAAACACGCCAGCCGAAAGTCGAAGCGGTGGTGAGCGCCGAGCCGCTCATCGCACAGAATCAACCGGTTACTGAGGCTGCTCCGACTGAAACGCTCGAGGATCGTCCTGCTCACCATGAGTCGACTGTCCGAGAAACCGCCGTCGCGCCCTCGGCTGAGGTGCCCTCCACCTCCACGGCCTCTACTCAAGCGGCTGCAGATAGTCCTCGGACCACGGAACCGACGGTCGTCTCTACCACCGTTGCTGCTTCTCCCGGCCCCGCCGTAGCGGACGCGCCCGTTCAGGTTGCGAAGGCTACAGCTCCCAGTCTCGAAGCCAAAGTCGATCACCGTTGGCTGGCCGAATCTCTTTGGCGCCGGGTGGCGGAATTGAAGCGTTATCCCAGCTCGGCCCGCTTGAACGGACTGGAAGGGAAAGTGGTGCTGAAGGCGGTCATTCGGTCCGATGGACACTTGGCAGAAGTGACAGTCCAAAAAAGCTCTGGACACAGTGTGCTCGACGCTGCAGCGATGGAGGCGGTGAGGCTCGCCTGCCCCCTCCACATGAAGCACGAATTGGGGAAGCCCCAGATCGTCGTAAATCTTCCAATTGTATACAGTCTGGCTAACTAACCATAAAGAAGATCTGGGCGAAACTGAAAGAGAACAGGTCATGAGGTTTCAACAAAGAACCAGCTCGCGAAGACGGTGGGTCATAGGCCTGTCGATCTTTCCGATGCTCGCCTCGCTGGTCTGGGCGGACGATTCCGGTTCGTTGGTGACCTTCGGCCCAAAGCATGTGACGGTACATCAAGTGAAGAATGTCGTCGGCCCATCTGTCCAGATCGACGACGAGGGTGTAATCTCGGCTGCGTGGGTCGAAGAAGAAAAAGAAACACGCGCGATCTTGTTCGCAAAATCCGAGAAACCTGGCGGACCGCTCAGCTCACCGGTTCGAGTCAACGGCCCGTCCGAGAATCCCTACTATCGCCAGGAATCTCCGGCAGTGGCCACGCGAGGGAATGAGGTTTTCATCACCTGGTCGCTGACTCATCCCAAGCTCACGCCCGACAAACCATTTTCCAGCGAGTTGCGGTTGAGTCGTTCCAACGACGGAGGGCGCTCGTTCGCTCCTTCAACTTTGGTGAATGATGATGGACAAGTGATCAATCATACGTTCGATGCGATGCAAGTCGCTCCGGACGGTGGGGTACACGTGGCTTGGATCGATGGACGCGAGGGGAAGAAAGACCCCGGCACATTCGTGGCGAAGTCTACGGATCAGGGACATACCTTCACCCAGAACCGGAAAGTCGATGAAAACACCTGTGTATGCTGCCGAACGGCGCTGGCGACGTCGACCGACGGGATCGTCTACTTGGCCTGGCGAAAAATTCTTGACGGTAATGTCCGCGAGATCGTGGTGTCCCGCTCGACGGACGGCGGGATGACCTTTTCCTCTCCGACCATCGTGGGAAACGATCGATGGGTGTATCCTGCCTGCCCCCATCGCCCGGCTTCGCTCGGCGTGGATCGGCGTGGGCGTCTCTATGTCGTATGGTACACAGAGGGCGACGACGAAACTCCATCGATTTATCTTGCCTATTCCGATGATCAGGGCAGGACGTTTTCTCAGAAGACGCAATTGAATCGCTCAAAGGGTACATTCCCGGATCATCCGCAGATGGCGGTTGATCATGAGGGACGAGTGGTGGTGGTCTGGGAAGAACAATCGCCGGTCCGCCGCGAAGTCGTCGTCAGCCATTCCCTCGACCGGGGCCAGTCGTTCAGTGCACCGGTCAAGCTGAACGAGAAGAACGGGCAGACGCCGACGGTGGCGGTTAATAAGCAGGGAACGGCCGTATTAGGCTGGAAAGAACATGTTATGCCGGCTCATCGCCTCGTTCTTCAAACCATGTACCTGGCGCCGGTGAAGATTGTCGCTGAGAAGGTAGACTCTCCTCATGGACCGTAAAGACCTTGCCTCGCTTACTTTGGCGATGATCGGATGCGCATTCTTCGTCGGCGCAGGAGATCCTGCATACAGCGATACTCCGGCAACCAAAGATCCGTTCGTGGCCCTTCAAATCACGCGTATTGCAGCAGGTGTCCCTGTCACCTTCGATCTCAAAGCGCTCGACGGAGAGTCGTTCCGCTCGCAAGATTTTGCAGGGAAAGTGGTGCTACTCAATTTTTGGGCGACCTGGTGCGGTCCCTGTAAAGAGGAAATGCCGTCGCTTGCGCGGCTTCAGACGCAGTTCGATCCCATGAAGGTTCGTGTGATCACGGTGACGACTGATATGTACCCGCAAGGCATCAGACAGTTTCTGACGCACCTTGGTATCACGTTGCCGGTCTTGTTCGATGATGATCAGGAAGTCTCAAGGACCTTCATGGTGCGCGGATTGCCCACCACGGTGCTGATCGGGCCCGACGGCCGGTTGTTGGGTCGCGCTGTCGGGCCTCGAGCCTGGGACAGCGACGAATCGGTCGCGCTCGTTCGCCACGTTCTAGAAGGGACACCATGAGACGCATCGTCGCACCCCTGGCTATCGGGATGACAGTGCTCTACCTGGCGCTTGCCATCGGTGCGGCCGGATGTCTGTCCCTTCACTCTGGACCATCGACTGCCGCCCACCACCATAGTCAGTCTGACGTCGCTCACTCGGCCCTGTGCGCCTGGGCCTGCCAGGCCAATCCGACGGCTACGGTTTTCTCGATCGCTCCGACAAAGGTCGTTCTCGCACTCCTGTTGCTGTTACCCTTGCTGGTCACTGCTCTCAATACTCGTTTGTCTGCCTCCGTTCCTCTTTCCCGCGCTCCTCCACGCTGACCGTCTCCTTAATCATCACCTTAGATCACGGTCGCTCCTCGCTCGGACTCCACGCGCGAGTGCGGTCGGTCACTATTCGTGTAGGCTCAATTAAGGAGTCTTTGACCATGTCTTTTCGGCGGTATGTTCTACGATGGCTCCGCGTGGTGAGGTTGGTAATAGCGACGGTAATCTTCATTATGGGTGCGGACCCGATTTGGGCTCAGGATTCGCCTTCTGCTGAACCGGCACCCACTCAGCGCGAGCGGGAATTGCGCGAGCAACTCAAGGGGATTCTCCAGGAACTCGAAGATCTGCAGCATAAGAAAGAACGTGCCATTCCGGAAGAGGAACGCCCCGCTATCGTGAAGGAGAAGACCCTGCCGGCAGAGCCGCAGGCCGCGCAGGAGTCGATTCCGGAATTCGAACTGGCCGACATGAGCATCGTGAGCGATCGACTTCAAAAACGGCCTGAAGGCATTTCTTTGTCGTCAACCGTTCAAGCTGAAACTGATTCACAACCCACCAGGACGATGCAGGAGTCCCTTCAGTCGCTGCCTGGCATCGTGCTTCGGCAGGCGAACGGGCCGAGAGACTTTAGCATCTCGATCCGCGGTCAAGGCGCCAAAACCACGTTCGCGGTTCGTGACATCAAACTGTATGAGGACGGGTTCATCCAAACCCAGTCCGACGGCTTGTCCCGGCTCGATATTCACGATCCCTGGTTTATGCGGACGGTCGAAGTCACCCGTGGGGCGTCCTCTTCGCTCTACGACAACTATGCGCTCGGCGGCATGGTCCATTTCAGGACCAGGCGTGGCAGCGACATCAATGGGTTTGAAACCTTTCTATCAGGCGGGTCCTTCGGTTATTTCAAGCAAGCGTTTGCCATCGGCCAGCATACTGACCGACTCGATCTTTCCATGTTTGCCAGCAACGTGGCTGAGGACGGCTTTATCCAACACAGCAATTACAATACGCAGACGCTCAACTTCAACTTTCGTTTCAAGGTCGACGACAAGCAGAATTTCTATTTCAAGGCCATCACGAACTGGCTCAACACCAGAGTGCCGACCCGCTTGACCCAGGCCCAGTGGATTAGCGATGAACGACAGGCAGGAGGCACGCAAACCACCTGTGTCTCCGGTCAATACAATGCCGGGTGCGCCAATGCCGTGGCTCTGAATCAAGGGCGGGTTGATCGACGGACTATCGTCGGAGGAATGTACGAACGGCAGCTCGACGCCAGCACGGTATGGACCGTGGAAGCCGACTACGATGTGAAGGATATCAATCAATATTTTTCCCAAATCACCGATAACGTCAATCCTAACTACAAGATGTATAGTGATCTACGGCACGACGGCCGGCTCGGGGAGATGCCGCTCAAAAGTTATGCGGGTTTTTTCGCCAACAACATGGAGCAAGAAGGGCAAACGTTCCAGAATCTCGCCACCGGGTTTGGAACCAGGGGAACCTTGCTTCAGAACAACCGGGGAAGAATCAATAACATCGGCGGCCGTTTCCGTGAAGAACTGGAGTTTGTCCCCAAATGGATTCTGGCCGCCGGACTCGGTTTCGAACAGTCGCAGGTCAGCATTGACACGATCAACTACGACAATACTGGGGCTGTGGCTTCGAGGCCGAGCGCCACCCGCGACTTTACAAACTGGGCTCCAGAAGCGTCGCTCACCTGGAAGCCGGCTGAAGGTTACCGGCATTGGGTCCGGAGCTCGACAGGATATGCCATTCCGACATTCGGTAATCTGACGAGGGATCCTGTCACCGGACTTCCCGGATCAAACTTCAATTTGAAGCCGCAGAAAAATTGGAACAATGAAATAGGCACCGAATCGAGGCTCAGACCTGATCTCCTGATCCAACTCGTCGGGTTCTGGACGTTCTTTAAAAACGAGATTATTACGCAGACGATTTCCGGCGGAAACACGGCGTCCGTTAATGCGGACTCGTCGCAGTATCGCGGCATCGAAGCCAGCTATGATTGGCGCCCGACGACCGGCTTGCGACTCTCCGGCGCCTATACTCACATTCAAGCCAAGTACATCAATTTTTCCGACCGGACAGCGGCCGGTTTTCTGTCCCGAGACGGTAAGAATGTGCCCAACGTGCCGACCGATGTGTTGAATTTGAAAATGGAGTACGACCATGAACCAACCGGGTGGGGAGGTTGGATAGAGGGCAATTATCTCAACAGCTATTTCTTGAACAACAACAATACATTCGGAATTCCCTCTTATTTCATTGGTACGGTGAACGTCCACAAGACTGTGGAAGTGAAGAATTCCTGGTTCCGGTTCGCCAAGTTCTATCTCCAAGTGGACAACATCGCCGATATGAAATACGTAGCCTCCGGGCAGGTGGTCACCGGGGAAACCACAGCGCAAGCTGCGGGGCAACAGGCCTTCTTCACCGGCTATGGACGGGCGATTTACGGCGGTGTGACAATCGGATTGTTTTAGACATCGTGAAGTCTGAGGACGGTGCTCAACACGGCCCGGCTGCGTTGATTTCGTAGGTGACGCACCGTATAGTTGGGCCGGATTTTCCTCATTCGGGAGCGCCGGCTCATGTCCCTTACGCGATGGCACAGTCTTCTCTGTCTCGGACTGACCAGCTTGCTCATTGCAGCCTTTATCGGGAGTTCAGCGGCTGCGCCGACCGACTCCGGCAAGCGGTCGCTTGAACGGGCTTCGGAGCTATTCAGGGCCGGCGACGTGGATGGCGCGATCGCTGCAGTAAACAAGGTGATCGAGGCACATCCGTCTTCCGCCGAGGCCTATCATCTTCTGGGACGGATCTACTTCAAAGGCAAGAAGAGACCTCAGGAAGCAGCTGAAGCGCTGACCCATGCTCTTAAACTGAAGCCGGCCTATCCGGAAGCGTTGAACGATCTCGCGGAGGTCTATCTGGCGCAGGGGAAAACTGCGGAGGCGGAACAGACGCTCAAGCGGGCGATCGAGGTCGATCCGAAGCACGAGGATTCCTATGTCGACTTGGCCAGGCTGTATGAAAGTCGACGCGATGTCCCGGCGGCCATGAAGACCTATCAGAGCTTACTGGCGCTACGTCCCTCCAATCAGGACGGACTCTTTGGTCTGGCGCTGCTGTACGAGGGACAAGGGGAGAACAAGCTGGCTCGCGAGACGCTCAGCCGCCTGACGAAGGCGAACCCTAAACATGCCGATGGATGGTACCAGGCCGGCCGTTTGGCTGAGCGAAGCAACGATCTGCTCGAGGCGGCCTACGCCTACCGGCAGGCGATCGCGGCCAAGCCGGATCTGGTCGATGCTCACTACAATCTGGGATTTATCCTCCGGAGCCAAGGCAAGCCAGGGGAGGCGGAAAAGGAATTTCTCGAAGTCATCCGCTATCGTCCCGAGTATGCCGAAGCCCATATGAATCTGGGGGTCATCTACACAAGCCTGAACAGGCTGGAAGAGGCGGAGCAGGAATACGAGAAGGCCGTGCAGTTGAAACCGGAGTACGCGGAGGCCCATTACAACTTGGGCGTCTTTTACGAACTCCATCGCAAGGACATGCCGAAAGCGCTGGCTCAGTATCATAAGTACCGAAATCTCGGCGGGCGGGACGATCGAGTCGAACGGATTGTGGGAACGGCGGGACGGTGACCGGAAAGGTTAAGGTCGAGGCTCAGGTTAAGGGACAGCTCGGAGATTTTTTCGGTTGCTCAACCTAAGCCTGAACCTCAACCTTTCATCAATAGGGCCAATGCCGCCAGTACGGGTTCCAGTATGGTCCTGAGTAGGGGCTGGGACCATAGTAAGGCCGGCCACGGGGGATTGCCTGATCCGCAGGGGGCCAGACCTGTAGGCGCTTAGCCTCAACGACCGGGTAGAGGTATTCTGTTTCGTCTAGGGGAAGGGTGATCGTTCCTGTCAACTCTCCGGCCACCGTGACTCTGGTGCCGTAGGGCAGTGTCGCCGGGTCAAGAAACTCCTTCTGGACGGCGACAAACCGGCCTTGCGATTGTGAGAGGTCGTAGCCGGGAGAGCCGGAACTGTCGAGCGGCAGCTGAAGTATTTCGATCCTCGTGCTCTCTTTCATTCGTCTGGCCGTGAGCACCTCGCCGCCGAAGACGACCGATTGTCCCTTGAAAGAGTCCGGTGCGGCCTTAACCTGTTGAAACGTGAGCGGGCTGGCTGCGCCGAGGCCGGTTCCGGCCTCCTCAGTCGAGGCGCAACCCAGCGTGACGAGAAGCAGAAGCGTTGCCGGAGCGGACCATGCGAACATGGCGACAGTATATCAGAGAGTATGTTGGTGAACCGTTCGATATAATGAGCTGCGACGGATTCGGAGGAAGGAAAGGAGCGGATGATATGGTGAAGAGACTTCATGGCGGGTGGGCATTTATTTTTTTGGCGATGTGGTTGGGGGCCGGCGTCCTTTGGAACGGCGTTGCGATAGCAGGGACGCCGGAGTTGAAGGGGAAGTTCGAAATCTTGAAGGAGGAAGCCTCGACCCATGCGCCGGGAAAGGTAAAACTTGTCGAATTTGCCGACTTTTACTGTCCGCACTGCCATCACTTTGAAGAGGCCGGGCTTCCCGTAATTCAAAAGGAATTCGGCAACAAGCTTGAAGCGACCATGGTTGGCTTTCCGGTTTTTCGCAACAAGCTCCCGACTCCGTTCGACATGTATGAACAGGCGAGGAGCATGGGCAAAGGCAACGAGATGAAAAAGGTGCTCTTTCGGACCATTCACCAAGACAAGGTTACCGGCGTGCTGGATCGGAGCCTGCGCGAAGGACTGATCAAGGAAGTGGGGCTCAATCCCAAGACGTTCGAGGATGGACTGGCCAGTGGAAAGCCAGCGAAGGCCTTCGAAGAGGGGAAGCAGTGGGGCGAACGAATTAAGGTCCAGTCCACGCCGACGCTGTTATTGGACGGGAATATCAAGATCGAAGGTGAGAATATGAAGACGGACAATATCATCGCCGTCATTCGAAGCATCCTCGAGGCGGACGGGAAGAAATGATGGGGGTATTGGGATAGAGGGGTAGAGGAGAGGGATAAGGGTGGGGACAAAGGGATAGGAAGACATCAGAATAAACAGGATGGGGGTATCGGTAGGATCCGAACTCTTTTATACCTCTACCCCTTTGCCCCTGTACCTCGTTACCGCACAACTCCGTTGCCCCGCTATCCTTCTGCCCCATGAGTTGACAATGGCGATTGATCCCATTTGCGGCATGCAAGTCGACCCCGCCACCGCGGCGGGACGTTATGACTATAAGGGTGTGACCTACTACTTCTGCGCCGTCTCTTGCCTGAACAGATTCAAGGCTGATCCGGAGCAGGCCTTGCAGCCGACAACGGCCGGACTCATTCCCTTAGGCAAGAAGAAGTCGCTTCCGATGATGATGCCGACTGCTTCTCCTGCAGCGGGCAGGGAAATCGATCCAGTCTGCGGGATGACAGTACAGCCCGCGACCGCGGCCGGGTCGCATGTGCACGATGGCACGACCTATTATTTCTGCTCGACCGGCTGTCTCAATACGTTCCGAAGCAACCCTGCTTCCTACCTCGGTGCGCCGCCGCAACAGAGGCCGCAGGACGCGACTGTGCCGGCCGGGGCGACGGTGGAATACATTTGTCCGATGGACCCGGAGGTACTGGAAAAGAAGCCGGGAGCCTGTCCTATCTGCGGGATGGCTCTAGAACCGAAGATCGTGTCTCTCAAAGAGGGACCAAATCCTGAACTCATCGACATGACCAGGCGTTTCTGGGTCAGTGTGGGACCGGCAGCGCTGGTCATGGTGCTTGCCATGGCCCATATGATTCCCGGCCATCCATTGGAATTTCTCGGCGATGGCGGGACGTTGAATTGGGTGCAGTGGCTCCTTGCGACTCCGGTCGTCCTGTGGGGCGGGTGGCCATTTTTTGAACGGGGCTGGACCTCCATCGTCAGCAGGGCTCCCAACATGTTTACGCTGATCGCGCTCGGAACTGGCGCAGCCTATGTCTATAGCACGGTGGCCACGATGGCGCCCGCCATTCTGCCCGCTTCCTTCCGGCTGCATGATGGGTCCGTCGCGGTCTATTTCGAGGCTGCTGCCATGATCACCCTGTTGGTCCTGCTCGGTCAGGTGCTCGAACTACGCGCCCGCAGTCAGACGACTTCAGCCATGAAGGCGCTGTTGGGACTCGCGCCCAAAACAGCGTTGCTGGTTGAGGCGGGCGGGAGCGAAAAGGAAGTCCCGCTTGAATCAGTGCGGGTGGGAGATCGTTTGCGCGTGCGTCCAGGGGAGCGGATTCCGGTTGATGGTCTGGTGGTTGAGGGGACAAGCTCCGTAGATGAGTCCATGGTCACGGGGGAACCGATGCCGGTTGAAAGGGGCGTCGGCGA
Organism: Nitrospira sp. CR1.3; assembly: GCA_014055525.1. Taxonomy (GTDB): domain Bacteria; phylum Nitrospirota; class Nitrospiria; order Nitrospirales; family Nitrospiraceae; genus Nitrospira_C. Next base: position 4,487 of record WIAH01000019.1, on the reverse strand, counting down.
GACGGTCACAGGCGGCACGATCAACGGGACCGGCAGCATTCTCATGCAGGCCCAGCATGTGGGCAGGGAGACGCTATTGGCACGCATCGTTCAGATGGTCGGCGAGGCTCAACGAACAAGGGCGCCGATTCAACGGATTGCGGATGTCGCTGCGGCCTATTTTGTGCCGCTGGTCGTCGCGGTTGCGCTGGTGACGGCAGCGGCCTGGGCGATCTGGGGTCCGGAACCGAAGTTGGCCCATGCCCTTGTCAATGCGGTGGCAGTGCTGATCATTGCCTGTCCTTGCGCGCTGGGATTGGCGACGCCGATGTCGATCATGGTGGGCACCGGACGTGGAGCCACGGCGGGGGTGTTGATCAGGAAAGCTGAAGCGTTGGAGGTGTTAGGCAGGGTGAATACGCTGGTGTTCGACAAGACCGGCACTCTCACTGAAGGGAAGCCGAAACTGGTTACGGTCCGGTTTGTCCCCTCCTGGACCGATGCGGAGTTATTGCGTCTGGCGGCGAGTCTGGAACGAAGCAGTGAGCATCCGCTCGCATCGGCCGTGGTCGCTGGGGCGGAACGTCGCGGGATTCCCCTGACGGCCGTCGAGCGATTTCAGTCGCTGACCGGCAAAGGCGTGATCGGAACAGTCTCGGGACGGCGCGTGGCCATCGGCAACGCGGCGCTCCTCCGAGAAGACGGCGGCGTGCCTGGTCAGGGACTGATGGTATTGGAGGAAGAAGCCACGTCGTTGCGACAGGAGGGACAGACCGTGCTCTTTGTGGCCGTGGATGGGCAGGCTGCCGGACTGCTCGGTGTCGCCGATCCGGTCAAACCTACGACGGCGGAAGCGATAAGGGTGTTGAAGGAAGAGGGAATCGAGCTCGTCATGGTGACGGGAGATCATCGGTCCACGGCAGACAGAGTCGCGGGGCAACTCGGGATCGACTCGGTGCATGCGGGAGTTCTGCCGAACCAAAAGGGACAGATCATCGCGCAGCTGAAATCGCAAGGTCGCGTTGTGGCAATGGCCGGAGACGGCATCAATGATGCGCCGGCCCTGGCGCTGGCCGACGTGGGGATTGCCATGGGCGGCGGAACGGATATCGCGATGGAAAGCGCCGGAGTCACGCTGGTCAGGAGTGATCTGCTGGCGCTGGTTCGTGCGAGACGGTTGAGTCAGGCGACAATGCGCAATATCCGCCAGAATCTCTTCTTTGCCTTTGCCTATAACATCATCGGCGTGCCGATCGCCGCCGGCCTGCTGTATCCGCTGTGGGGCCTGCTCCTCAGCCCGATGATCGCCAGCGCCGCCATGACGTTCAGTTCGGTATCCGTCATCTCCAATGCCCTTCGGCTCAGAAGGGTCGCATTGTGACGTTTCAATCGATCCGGCCGCATGGATTGACAGCTGGGAGGCAAGGCGTTAAGGTTGGACGCATGAAGACCAATCGCGTGCGAACGGTGATGGCCGTCGCGCTCATCCTTCTTTTTATCGGATTGAGCTTCAACGCCTATGCCTGCCTCTTACCGGTGAACGGCATCGCCGCCGCCAAGATGGAAAACGGTTGTTCGCCTCCGGATGAACAGCCGGTACGCCAACTCTGCGATGCCTTTAAGACGCTCGGCCTGCAGTCGGCTTCCGAAGTCTCTCCGGCCATTGACTGCCAAACGGTCTGGTCACAAGGCGCCGCGTCGGTATCTCCCCTCGTGATTCTCATCACGCACCGCAGCAACCTGTACGATCATCCCACACAACGTCCTCCCCAAGATCTTCTGCTGAAAATCTCCGTGTTCCGCATCTGATTCCTCCTCTATCCGCGTCGTCGATCCTTTTGTCATAGGTTCCGTCGCCCGTTCGTTTCAGCGCTCATACCCGGCGCGCAGACGAATGCGGATTTGCTGGAGGAGGGCCTTTACATGACATGGAATGGACCGGTCTCACGTCTGGCCGTTGCGATCGTGCTTGCCATACCGGCCAACGGTGGGCTGTCGATGGCCCAGGATGCAGATCGTACAGGCAAACCGTTGGCGTTGCAGGAATTGATCCAAGAAGCCCTCGCTCGGAATCCCGAGATCGTAGCAGCGCATAAGCAGTGGGAAGGCGCTTCGAGCCGGATTGCCCAGGTTCGGTCGCTGGATGACCCGACCCTGTCCGTCCACCTGTGGAATTTTCCGCAGACGTTCAATGTGACGCAGGCGCAGAACAGTATTTTCGGCCTTTCGCAGAATTTTCCCTTTCCCGGGAAGTTGGCGCGCAAAGGCGAAGTGGCGAACCGCTCGGCCGAGATGGCCGAGCAGGCGTTGAGGGCGAAGGAACGAGAACTGGTCGCCCGGCTCAAGCAGGCCTACTACGATTTGTTTCTCGCGCAGAAGGCGCTCCAGATCCATCACGAGCAAGTGGATCTGCTCAGACAGTTTGTCGAAATCGCCACGGCGAGGTTCCGAGCCGGGAAGGGGTCCCAGGCCGATGTGCTCAAAGCCCAGGTCGAGTTGTCCTTGCTCCATCAACACCTGCCCGTGCTGGAACAACGCCGCGAGACCGCCGGCGCGATGTTGAATACGCTGTTGGATCGAGACCCGGCCACGCCCTTGGGTCTCGCTCAGAAACCGTTTCCGATTCCGATAGACAAGACCGTCGACGACCTGCAGCGTTTCGCGCTGGGCCGCAGACCGGAGTTGAAAGCAGCCGAACTGGCGGTGCAACGGAACGAGCAGTCTCACCAGTTGGCTCAGCGTCAGTACTACCCGGACTTCAATGTCGCCTTTCAGCGCTTCCAGAATTTTCAAGCGAACGACGGATTCGGCGCCTATGTGGCGATGAGTATTCCCTTCGCGTTCTGGTCAAAGCCGAAGTACGACGCAGGCGTGCAGGAAGCCGCGTCGGCGGTCGCAGCCGCGCGCGCGCAGCACCATACGTTGGAAAATCAAACCCGCTATCAAATCAAAGACCTTCTGGCCAAGGTGCGGGCGACCGACCAGGTGGCGGGGTTGTATCACAGCACGATTCTGCCTCAGGCCAAGCAGAGCGTGGAGTCGGCACGGGCCGGCTATCGCGCGGGAAAGGCGGGATTCCTGGATCTGATTGAAACCGAGCGGGCGTTACGAGGATTTCAGATCGAGTATTTCAAGGCGCTCGTGGACCGACAGCATCGATTGGCCGAACTTGAGCAGGTCGTCGGAATCGATCTCGATCGGCCAAGTCGAAAAGACCTAGAGGAGAAACATCCATGAACCAGCGCAGGAGCCGATACAGTTTGACGGTGGTCGCCGCGGCGATCGGCCTGATCGTCGGCGTCGTCACCGGCCTTCTCGTCGCCCGTCAATTGCTAGGCGGCATGGACGAGACAAACGGCCACGAGATGAAGAAGGGAGAGATGAACGACATGCCGATGAAAGGTATGGGCATGCCGGGCATGTCCGGCGATCCGGCCGGGGCGGTGGCCATTCCGACCGTGGCCAGACAGTTGATCGGCGTGCGGAGCGCGCCTGCGGCCTACGCGACGTTGAAGCAAGAGATTCGTGCGGTCGGCGCGGTCGGCTACGACGAGCGCGGGTTGACGCAGGTCACGCTCAAAACCTCCGGATGGGTGCGAGAGGTCTTCGTCGATTCGATCGGGCGCCCGGTACGGAAAGGCGAACCTCTCTTGACCTTCTACTCACCGGATCTCTTGGCCACGCAAGACGAATATCTTCTCGCATTGAACACCCAGGCCCAATTGTCTGACAGTCCGCTCGCCGAGGTGAAAGCCAACGCCGCTTCCCTCGTGGCGGGTGCGCGGGATCGCCTGCGACTCTGGGATCTGACCGATGCGCAAATTGCCGCGTTGGAGCACCGAGGCAGGGCGGAGCCGGTTCTCACGGTCTACGCCCCTTCTTCCGGAGTCGTGCTCACGCGAGAGGCCTTGCCGGGGAAATATGTCGAGCCAGGGACGACGCTGTACGAGATAGTGGACCTCTCCAAGGTCTGGATCATTGCCGACATCTATGAGTCCGAAGTCGCGGCGGTGAAACTGAATCAGCCGGCAACGATCGCGTTCGCCGCTTATCCGGGAGAAACTTTTCGCGGGAGGGTGGGCTACGTGTATCCGTCGTTGAACGTCGAGGCACGCACGGTGCGAGTGCGGTTTGAACTGTCGAATCCTGGGCTGAAGCTGAAACCAGGCATGTACGGGACTGTGACTGTCCGGACGGATTCAGTCAAAACCTTGGCCGTGCCGAAGGAAGCGGTGTTGGAAACCGGGCTTCGTCAATTGGTGTTTGTGGATCGGGGACGAGATCGTTACGAGCCGGCCTCGGTCAAGTTGGGTCGTCGAAGCCAGGATTACGTGGAAGTGATCGAAGGACTCCAAGCAGGAGAGCGCGTCTCCACGTCGGCCAATTTCCTGCTGGACGCGGAGAGCAAATTGACATCGGCCTCGAGCATGCAGGGCATGATGGGCCGAATCGGCATGGCCGATTGGCAGATGCGTGGGGCGTATGAGGGGAAGATGGAAGGCATGGAC
>WIAH01000018.1 GCA_014055525.1 Nitrospira sp. CR1.3 | reverse complement strand
ACTGGTGCTCGCCGACGCCCGGCGTCCGCTTATCCATGCGGTAGGGATCGCCGAAGTTCGACTCGTAAATCTGCACCCAGTCGTTCACCGACCACTGGCTGTGCACCCGGTGCCGGGTCTTGGGCGTCACGCAGTAGAACTGGTAGCCCTTTTCCCACAACGGGTTGGCGTGCCGCTTGATTTCTCCCCACGGCAGCTTGATGTTGCGGACGTGCTTGTCATCATGGTGCTGCGCCGTGATGGGAATCCCGTAATCGTCCGGACGGACGTACGGATTGGTGGTGAAGATGGCGTTCGGCAGATAGGGGGTCGCTTCCGGGCCTTCCCGATGCACGACGAAATTCTCCCCGTACTCGATCGCCTCCGGCTCGACACGATAGGTCTCGATACGGCCGGATCTGGTCCACTGCGGCTTGCTCTCGTTGGTTTCTTCCCAGAGCGGGTGGCGCGGGTAGGTTCGACCCATCACCATCCAACCCTTCTCCGACTTCAGCATCACGTCGGCGCTGTAACCGTAGCAGGTCGCGCTGGCATCCAGCGCACGCTGCACGTACACGTCGACGCGGTTCTGATACACGAAGTGGAAGACCTGACGGATACGGACATCGCCCGTCATTTCCGTCAGCCTCGCTGCAACGGCCGAGAAGGTGTCGGCGTCGTTGCGGGTGTCGTACAGCGGCCGGATGCCGCCCTTCCAGATCTGCACCCACGGATTCGACACCGTGGCCGTCATCTCCGGATAGGTGAACTCCATCCAGGAGTTGCAGGCAAACGCGATATCGGCGTGGTTGACGTCCGAGGTCATCTCGATGTCCTGTGTGACGATCATCTCGATGTTCGGATCGACGTTGCGCACCATGTCATAGTGGTGCTTGGCGTTGTTGAGGATGTTCACGTTTGTGACCCACCGAACCTTGCTCGGGCTCGGCATATGGGTCTTGCCCGTGAACACCTTGCGTCCGTACTTCGGCGTATTGACGATCAGGGCGGTGTCGCCGTGGTTCCAGTAGCCGACCTCTTCGCCGTAGTAGTAGGACTTGGTCTTGATCTCCTTCCCGTGCGCGTTCGGATCGAGGGTCTGATTGAACGGATCCTCGCCGGTATGCACGGCCAACCCTGCGCCGGACCAAGGCGTCGCGTTCCAGATACCCGCCTTGTAGTTGCCGGACCAGGTGTGACACCCAGTGCCGAACTTCCCGATGTTGCCGGTCAAGGTCACGACGAGAGCGGCCGCCCGACCCATTTCCGTCATATGGAAGTAGTGGCAGACTCCTTCGCCGTTGTGCATGGCAGCCGGTTTGACTGTGCCTGAATCCCGGCCCCACCGGACGATCAAGTCCTTGGGTGATCTGGTGATCTGGTTCGTCGTATCCAGGTCATAGTCCTGGAGGTGGACCTGGTACATCTGATAGATCGGCGACACGTCGACTTCGCGACCGCTCAACAGCTTGACGCGGTAGGTTCCCGTCAACGCTGGATCGATGCCGCTCTGTACGAAGTGGAAACCGACATGTTCCCGATTGAGGAACACCGGTGCCTTCTTCGCCTGATCCCAGACCATGAATCCGCCTAACCGCTCGATTTGCTCCGGCTTCAAGGCCTGAATCCGGCCGGAGTAGCTCTTGGAGTGATCCGGGAACTTGAAATCCGCGATGACATCGCGCGGATCCAAATATTGCAGTGTGTCCGTCCGAACCAAAAGCGGCATATCGGTGAAACCCTTGATGTAATCGATATCCTGCAGGTTCTCGTCCAGGATGATCTTGCAGGCGCCTAGGAACAGCGCTGCGTCGGTCTCCGGACGCACCGGAATCCAGTAATCGGCTCGATAGGCCGTCGGATTGTATTCCGGGGTGATGACCACAACACGGCCGCCCCGCTCGATGCACTCGAGCTTCCAGTGGGCTTCCGGCATCTTGTTCTCGACGAAGTTCTTGCCCCAGCTCGTGTTCAGCTTGGAGAAGCGCATGTCGGACAGATCGATGTCGCAGTTCTGCGTGCCGTTCCACCAGGGATGCGACGGATCCTGGTCGCCGTGCCAGGTGTAGTTGGAATAATACTTTCCGCCCTGGGCCCTGTCGGCGTCCACCTTGCGAATCCAGGAGTCCAGAAGCGGCAACACGCCGCCGTTGAAGCGCGTGTTCATCATTTTGCCGATGATGCCGAGCACGGGCATACCCGCCCGATGCTTGAAGCAGCGGACCCCGGCGCCTTTCATCATCTCAATCATCTCCGGCGCATAGCCCTGCTCCCGCAGCCGCCGCGCCCCCGCTTCTCCGCTATACCGGGTCGCGATGATGATGCAGCCCTTCGCTGCGTAGGTTGCCGCCGTGTCCCAGGAGACCCGCATCATATCGTCCAGGAAGCGGGCGTCGAATTTGTACTTCCGCTTTACGTCCGGGGTGAGCTCCGGTGAGCCGGCATCCATCCATTCCTTCCAGCCCTTCCGCATCAACGGTCCCTTCAAGCGATAGGGGCCGTACACGCGGCGATGGAACGTGAACCCCTTCAAGCACATGCGCGGGTTGTGCGCGAACGTGCCGCGGTTGCCGTAGAGGTCTTCATAGGTCTGGTGGTCGTAGTTCTGTTCGACCCGCATGACGACCCCGTTGCGGACAAAGGCCCGCACGCGGCAGCCGTGCGTGTCGTTCGGAGAACAACACCAGGTAAAGGACGAGTCATAGCGGTATTGATCATGATAGACCCGCTCCCAGGACCGGTCCGGATAGTCACCGAGGGGATTGCCCACCTCGATGACCGGCTGGAGCGCGGTCAGGGCCAGGACCTTGTCCGCTACCGCAACAGCGGCGACGGTCCCAGCTGTAATTTTGAGAAATTGCCGACGTGATACAAGTGATTGCTGCATCGCGAACACCTCCTACTTCAATGACAATCTTCGTAACGCTGTCGTTACCCTACTTACCTGGAAAGGCTCAGAACCTTTCTTCCCACCTCCCTTCGTCTGGCGCTCGAAATTCAAGAAAATCCACATATTTCACCCTCGCACCAGGGGGAAACACTACAAGCGCCGTGCCCACAAAGAGCGACTCGAGGAGTGCAGTTGTCGTAGGAGAGAAAATATTTACATCATATTTATCAATAACTTATGATCTATGATGTCTGTTCTGCCTGGCGGGTAACTGGTAGCAAATGACCGGACTGTCAGTTCACTCTGACCTGATAAAACCGATAGTCACCTAACATGTTAATTTATCTACTTATTATAGTGTCAGATAAGTCTGACAGAGAGAGGTTTTTGCAGGAAATGCAGCAAAGATGCGGGTAAGCAGTAGGAAACCACCATCGAGTGTCAGGAAAGAGTGACAGCCAGAACCTATCGTTCGTCCTTCATAAACCGGCGCATAATTTCATAGAAGTAGGGGCGCGGAAGACCGGCTTCCTGGGCGGCATGGGTGACGTTCCCCTGGTGGTGGTCGAGTTTGCTCTTGATGTAGCGGCGGCTGAAATCGTCCAGGACTTTTTCTTTGGCCTTGGCATAGGGCAGCGACAAATAGTCATCTGATTGAATTCTTCTGGCTTGATCGGTGAATTGCAGCAACCCGATGACATCGTCGTGATTGATGCGATCCCCTTTGGCCAGCATCACGGCCCGTTCCATCACGTTGCGCAGCTCGCGGACGTTTCCTGGCCAGGGATAGGCGACCAGTTCCGTTACTGCCGAAGGATGCAAGTCGGTCGCGTATTTTCCAAACTCTTTTGAGTAACGGGCGATGAAATGACGGGCGAGGAGAGGAATATCCTGTGTCCGCTCGCGCAAAGGGGGGACTTTAATCGTCATGACGTTAAGTCGGAAGAACAGATCCTTTCGAAACTCGTTTCGCTTGACCTTTTCCGTGAGCTCTTGATTGGTGGCGGCGATGAACCGCGCGCTGACTTTCTTCATCTGAACACTGCCAACTGCCCGCATTTCTCCTTCCTCCAGCACTCTGAGCAGCTTCGCTTGCAAGGGAAGCGGGAGATCCCCGATTTCATCTAGGAAGAGCGTGCCGCCGATGCCCCGTTCGATAAGGCCGAGCTTATCTCCCACGGCTCCCGTAAAGGCACCGCGCACATGGCCGAAGAGTTCGCTTTCGACGGTGCCTTCTGAGAAGGTCGTACAATCAACGACTTGGAATGGCCCGGCCCGTTCCGCGCTCCGTTCGTGGATCGCTCTCGCGATGAGCTCCTTACCGGTGCCTGTCTCCCCGATGATCAAGGTCGTGGATTGCACCCGCGCGGCGGCCTCAATCATCGCCGTGACGTTGTGGATGGCTGGGCTGACTCCCACCAGTTCTTTGAATACGGGAGGCTCGCCCTGTTGGGGCGGTTCGTAACGGAACAAAATCTCCGAAATCCGCATGGCGCGGTGGATCCTTGCGGTCAAGTCGAATTTTTCAAAAGGTTTTGTGACATAGTCAAACGCGCCGCACCGCATCGCTTCGACCGCCGTGTCGACCGTATTCACCCAGCTGACGATCATGACCGGTATTCGCCGGTCTCTCGCCTGAATCCGGTGGAGCAACTCAATTCCGCTCATGCCCGGCAGCTGGACCTCCGTGATCACCAGGTCGATGCGCCGCTCTTCGAGGATCTTCAGTCCACCTTCGGCACGAGCGGCGATCACCAACTCGACCTGCTCATCCTGATCCCGAGGCAGCTCCTCTTCGACGGTGCGCAGGAACATTTCTACGTCTCCGCCGTTATCCTCGACCAGGAGGATGGTGAACACTTTGTCGATCGGCGCTTTCATGATGAAGGCTCCTCCGGACGCGATGCGTTGCGGAAACGGCCTGTTGAAGCAGACTCGAGCCAGTAGGCTACCACAGGAGAGGGACTCTCCACCAACTAGTCGCACCATGACGCGATTATTGCCAGACGATCACAGATACGCTTCGTTGGAAGGAGATCGTTCCGTTGTCGTCGGAGGAAAGCGGCGGATGATGAAGAAGGAGTCGGAGCCGCGAACAGAGGTCCGGCAAACTCGGATGTCGCATGATTGAGGAGTCGAACCGCCGTCAGGGAAGTAGTAGACGTCGAGCCGCAGCGAGCGAAAGCCTCTCAAAACCCGAATGTGGGAAGGGAGGCGGAGTGTTCGATCGACCGCGCGCGCGACGTCCACACCTGCCCTGTTCGGCCGGTTCGGCAAGTCGTCCGCGCCGGCCGAACGGGAACCTGCGTTACGCCGCGTCGAGAACCGGTTGCTTGCCTCGACCCTTCAAAGAGCGGTTCTGCGCAATCAACGGATCGAGCACGAGGCCGCAATTGATGCAACGATGAACGGTGGCCTCTGTGGAAAAGTCGGGGCGCCACTCTTCAATCATCAGACCTTTGCATTTTTGACAAGTCATCGCCCACCTCCTGTAGATATGATTCCTACGAGCCGCAATGTAACAGCGAAAGATTAACGGGGTGTTAACAGGTAGTTAAAACCTTCTAATGTCATCCCGGATCGCAGGAAACCCGATCGAGGCCTTCGCCCTCTTCTCAATTCTTAACGCATTGCAATAACGCGTGAATGCATCGGATCGCCCTTGTGGCGTAATACTCCGGAGGGCATGGTATAAGGTTCGCTTCGCGGGCAGCACAGAAGGAAGCAGGCTTGGGCTTATGGAACGCACAGTCGATCTTGCGATAGTCGGGGCAGGTGCTGCAGGCCTGACCGCGGCGATCTTTGCTGCCGAACAGGCTCATCCGACAGGCGAACCCCGGATCCTGCTGCTGGACGGAGCGAAGACAATCGGGGCCAAGATCCTTGTGTCAGGCGGCGGCCGTTGCAATGTCACGCATCATGAGATCACGCCGGCCGATTTTTTCGGGAACCGGCACATCATCAAGAACGTGCTCGCCGCGTTCTCGGTCGACGATACGATCAAGTGGTTTGCCTCGATGGGAGTGGAACTGAAGCGTGAACCGACCGGCAAGCTTTTTCCTGTCACCGATAGAGCAAGAACGGTCCTGAACGCGCTTGCTGAGCGTTGTCGTGAGCGAGGAGTGGAAATTCAGCCGAACCGCCGCGTGACTGACATCGAGCAGGTCGGGGACGAAGACCATCAGTTTGTGGTTCATCATTCACAGGGGATCGTGCAGGCCAGGGAAGTCGTTCTGGCAACCGGAGGCCGGTCGGTTCCCAAATCCGGGAGCGACGGATTGGGCTACGAGCTGGCCCGGCGATTGGGTCATCAGGTGACGGCTGCCGTTCCGGCGCTTGTTCCTCTGGTCTTAGACGATCGGATGTTCCACTCAAATCTCTCCGGACTTTCCCTCGAAGTGGAATTGATCACGCTGGTCGGGAAGAAAACAGCGGATCGCCGTACAGGCAGTCTGCTCTGGACCCATTTTGGAATCAGCGGCCCTGTCGTCATGGACGCGAGCCGCTTCTGGACGATTGCGCGTCAACAGGGGGAGCCCGCACAACTCTTTGCCAACTTTCTTCCCGGTTCGACGCGGGAACAAGCCGGCCGCTGGTTCAAGGGGGAGGTCGCGCGGGCGCCGCGCAGAACGTTGTCGAACATGCTGGCCCAGCGAGTGCCGGAGCGATTGGCAGAAGCTATCAGCCTCTATGCAGCTTGCGATCCGTCTGTCGCCGTGGGACAGTGCCTGCGCAGCGATCGAGATCGTCTGCTGGACACTCTCGTGAGGTTTCGCCTTCCTGTTGTGCGGGACCGCGGCTGGAACTATGCTGAAGTGACGGCCGGCGGCGTTCCGTTGGAAGAAATCGACTATCGAAGCATGAAATCCAAACTGGTGCCGGGCCTGTATCTCGTCGGTGAGATCCTCAATTGCGACGGTCGCATTGGCGGTTTCAATTTTCAGTGGGCCTGGGCCACGGGTTATCTGGCGGGACGAGCAGCGGCCGGCCGTACAATGTGTCCAGAGTAGATCTTTCAGCGAGCGATTGGAATTTCTCTCGATAATCACATTAGAATGACCGTGGATGAGCATCTCACCTAGTGGAGCGATGGTGAAGACGCCGCGCCCGTTTCCAGCCCTTTACCTGTCGTGTTTGTTTTCTCTCTCCGTTTGGATATCTCCAGTGTATGTCGCGTCGGCCGGCGAGACCGCCGCAATGGAACAGGCTGCGCACTGGGCCGGGTCGATGATAACCGTTCATCCGAATGAGATCGACGACATCCTCGACAATCCCGGGATGGGATTCGCCGATTTTCATTTCGGCTTCGGCCATCCCCCTTCGTATGATCAATATCCCCGCTCGACCGTCGCCTATTTCCGCTGGTCCTGGGCCGACCTTGAACCGGCTGAGGGCCGGTACAACTTCGCATTCGTGGACCGGGTGATCGAGCAAGCGAAAAGCAAGGGCGAGAGCCTGGCCTTCCGGATCATGACCGAGTACGAAAGCGGATCGCCTCGCTGGCTCCTCGACAAGGGCGTGGCCAGCGTTCCGGTCGCGGGCGGAACGTTTCCGGATTACAACGATCCGGTGTTTCTCGAATATCACGAACGACTGCTTCGAGCCTTTGGGGCGAGGTATGGCAGGTCTCCTGATATCGATCATATCGACATCGGTTCGGTCGGATGCTGGGGCGAGTGGAATATGGCCTGCTGCCAGGGAGTCGAAGCGGAGTGCAAGCGATTGTTCCCGACAAAAGAGAATCAGATCAAGATCACCGGCTGGTACTTCGATCATTTTCCGGAGCGACCGCTGGTGGCGCTTCACGGGGGACAGCTGAAATTTGCCGTGTCTCGTGGGGCCGGCTGGCGAGGAGACTGTTTCGGAGACTATGGTTATTTCGGTCCTGAGTGGAACCATATGGAACATGCCTATGCTCCGGTGCTCGAGGACCGGAGCGTCGCCGACGCCTGGAAACGCGGTCCGGTTCAGTTCGAGGTCTGCGGGGTCATGCAGGACTGGTATGACAAGGGCTTCGATATCGATCTGATCTTGGGAAAGGGGTTGGAGTGGCACGTATCAGTATTGAATGCGAAATCATCACCGGTTCCGGGCGCTTGGCGTCCTCGCATCGACGAGTTTCTGAAAAAACTCGGCTATCGTTTCGTGCTTCGGAACCTGACCCATACCGCCGAGTCGCACCCAGGCGGGCCTCTGATGCTTGATTCAACATGGGAGAATGTCGGCGTGGCTCCAATGTACCATCCCCGTCCGCTCGCCTATCGATTGAGATCGGATCAGGATCGCGTTGTGGCGCAATGGACAAGCCGGGTTCACCTCAGGGAATGGTTACCGGGCCGGCTCTATCGGGATGACGAGACGGAAACCGTCCCGAGCGATATTCCGGTCGGCCGTTATTACTTGGATGTTGCGATTTTGAGCGAAGACGGCCGGTCCGCCGGCGTGTATTTGGCTATCGAAGGGAAGCGCGATGATCGCTGGTATCCGGTCTCGACTGTGACCATCAGAGAGAAGGGTGCGGAGATCGAATCGCCGTTGTTATAGGAAAGAGAACATGACCCGCCTCTTCACGGTACTTCTGACCTCGCTCGGCAGCAAAGTCGTAGTGGCCCTGACCGGACTGGGGCTCGCCGGCTTCGTGGTCTTTCACATGCTCGGTAATCTTCAAGTGTTCGAAGGCTCGGAGTCGCTCAATACCTACGCCGCGTTCCTCCGAGAGTTGCCCATCCTCCTCTGGTCGGCGCGTGTCGGACTACTGCTGATCGCCGTGCTTCATGTCGGCCTCACAATTCGGCTGGCTATTCACAACCGCCGGGCACGTCCCGTGCCCTACGCGGTTCGTGAGTACCGCAAGGCCTCCATGGCCTCCCGCACCATGGCGCTGACCGGAGGCCTTCTTCTGATCTTCATCATTTTCCATCTGCTGCACTTCACGGCCGGTGTGGTGGACGCCTCATTCTCCGACAGGCTCGATCCGCGCGGCCACCGGGACGTGTACGGCAAGGTGATTCATGCTTTTCAGAACCCGTGGTTCGTCGTGCTTTATCTGGCCGCCCAAGGGCTGTTGGGGTTGCACTTGAGCCATGGCCTGTCGAGCAGTTTGCAAACGCTGGGGTTGGAACATCCGCTCCTCAACCGACTTTTCCGGGCGGCCGGACCGCTGGTGGCGGGAATCGTGGTGTTGGGCAACGCGGCCATCATCCTGGCGATCGCCTTGGGAGTCCTTCGCGCATGATCGCCCTCGATTCCAAAGTGCCTTCCGGGCCGTTGGAAACGAAGTGGGACCGGCACCGATTTACCGAAAAGCTCGTCAGCCCCAACAATAAACAACACATCAAGATTATCGTCGTGGGCACAGGCTTGGCCGGAGCCAGCGCCGCTTCGACGCTGGGGCAACTCGGCTACCACGTCGATTGTTTCTGCTTTCATGACAGCCCTCGTCGCGCCCACAGCATCGCCGCTCAGGGCGGCATCAATGCGGCGAAGAATTACCAGGATGACGGAGACAGCGTGGCTCGTTTGTTCTACGACACCATCAAGGGGGGCGACTTCCGTTCCCGTGAGGCGAACGTCTATCGGCTGGCGCAGGTCAGCACCCAGATCATTGATCAGTGCGTGGCGCTGGGAGTGCCGTTTGCCCGAGAATATGGAGGCCAGCTGGCCAACCGTTCGTTCGGCGGCGTGCAGGTGTCGCGCACCTTCTATTGTCGAGGACAGACCGGACAGCAATTGTTGCTGGGCGCCTATTCGGCGCTCTGCTGGCAGATCGAGCGCGGGCAGGTCGCCATGCATCCTCGAACCGAGATGCTGGATCTCATCGTGATCGACGGCCATGCTCGGGGCATCGTCGCGCGGGATCTCGTTTCCGGAAAGATCGCCGTCCACACAGCCCAGGCCGTCGTGCTGGCGACAGGCGGATACAGCAACATCTTCTATCTTTCCACCAATGCGACCGGCAGCAACGTGACGGCGACTTATCGGGCCTGGAAGCAAGGCGCGGCCTTTGCCAATCCCTGCTTTACGCAGATCCATCCCACCGCCATTCCACCAAGCGAAGAGCATCAGGCGAAACTGACTCTCATGTCGGAATCCCTTCGCAACGACGGTCGAATCTGGGTGCCGAAGGAGGCCTCCGATCGCCGATCCCCGGATCAGATTCCCGAGGCCGAGCGGGACTACTTCCTTGAACGCCGCTATCCACGATTCGGCAATCTCGTCCCCCGGGATGTGGCATCGCGCGCGGTGAAAGCGATTTGCGACGAGGGGCGCGGGGTAGGACCAGTCGGGCACGGCGTCTATCTCGATTTTTCCGATGTGATCGCCAGGGAGGGACTCGGACTGGTCCGGGAGCGCTACGGAAATCTCTTCGACATGTATCAGCGGATTACCGGGGAAGACGCCTATGAGGTCCCGATGCGGATCTACCCCGCGCCGCATTATACGATGGGAGGCTTGTGGGTCGATTACAATTTGATGAGCACGATTCCGGGACTCTTCGTCGTCGGCGAGGCAAACTTCGCCGATCACGGCGCCAACCGCTTGGGAGCCAGTTCGCTGATGCAAGGGCTGGCCGACGGGTATTTCATCCTGCCTTATACGATCGGCCATTACCTGGCCACGACCAAGAACGGCCCGATTTCCCATGACCATGCGGAGGCGCGGATCGCGGCGGACCGGGTGACGATGAGGACGACCAAGCTGTTACAGGGAAACGGGAGACGGACCGCCGCCTCCTTCCATCGCGCGCTCGGCCGCATCATGTGGAACGCCTGCGGCATGGCACGACACCGCGCAGGCCTCAAGCATGCCCTGCAAACGATCCCTCCTCTGCGTCACGATTTCTGGCGCGAGATCGCCGTGCCTGGTTCAGGAGAATCCTTCAACCAGGAATTGGAATATGCGGGAAGGGTGGCGGACTTCCTGGAGTTTGCCGAGCTTCTCTGCCACGACGCACTGCACCGCGAGGAGTCCTGCGGCGCCCATTTCCGGGAAGAACATCAGACAGTGGACGGGGAGCCGGTTCGCGATGACAAGGGGTTCGCCCACGTGGCGGCTTGGGAGCATGTGCCCAATGGCGCGCCCATCTTGTACAAGGAGCCGCTCACTTTTGAGTTCATCAAGCCGGCAATGCGGAGTTACCAATGAATGTGAATGAATGCGTGATGCGTGAGCCGTACCTCGGGAAGCGTCAAGGAGAAGGATTCAGGAGCGCATGAATTTCACATTGAAAGTGTGGCGACAGCGCGGTGCGGGAGAGAGGGGCAGGTTCGTCATCTATCCGGCCAGAGACGTAAGCCCCGCCATGTCGTTTCTGGAAATGCTGGACGTGCTGAACCAACAGCTGGTCTTGAAGGGCCAAGAGCCGGTTGCCTTCGAATCGGACTGCCGGGAAGGCATCTGCGGAAGCTGCTCTCTCGTCATCAACGGAATTCCCCATGGTCCGGATCGGGGAGTCGCGACCTGTCAACTGTATATGCGACGGTTTACCGAAGGGACCACGATCACGATCGAGCCATGGCGCGCAAAGGCCTTCCCGATCATCAGGGATCTTGTCGTAGATCGGGGCGCCTTGGACCGCGTCATGCAGGCGGGAGGCTATATTTCCTCGAACACCGGCGGAGCGGTAGACGGGAATACCATCTTGATCGGAAAAG
Organism: Nitrospira sp. CR1.3; assembly: GCA_014055525.1. GTDB lineage: Bacteria > Nitrospirota > Nitrospiria > Nitrospirales > Nitrospiraceae > Nitrospira_C. The sequence continues at coordinate 60,747 of WIAH01000018.1, read as the reverse complement.
ACCGGGCCGAATCCGCCATGGACGCCGCCTCTTGCATCAGCTGCGGCGCCTGCGTGGCCGCCTGCAAGAACGCTTCGGCCATGCTGTTCGTTGCGGCCAAGGTCTCTCACCTCGCACTCCTGCCGCAGGGAGAACCGGAGCGGGCGACTCGCGCGAAGGCTTTGATGAAGGCGATGGATCGAGAGGGATTCGGCTCCTGCGGCAATCAATATGAGTGCGAGGCGGTCTGTCCCAAGTCGATCAGCGTGCACTTCATCGCCGCCTTCAATCGGGAATTTCTCCGCGCCACTGTTGCCGAGCCCGGTCCGCTTACCGAGATCCCTTCGGACCCCCATGCGGAGTTCCGCTAGATCGGCTTTTCCTCTCCGCAGCGTCCCCCATACCGGGCCGTCTCGGAAAACTCCAGGAGAAAGAGTTGTTTTCTTGACAGAATCAAGGAGTTGCATTATCGATGAACTCAGGGACGATCCGGATAACGACGCTCGGAAAGCCGCTTTGCGGTTGGTCACGAAGCTGGATCAGCGCATTCCACCGTATCAGTTGCCTATGGCTCGCCTGCTCCACTGTCCTCAATGCCGTCACGAAAAGGTGTTGCGATCACGGCCGCTCTCGACGAGTGAACGTGTCGCGGCGCTGTTCATGATGTCCCCGTTCTCCTGTCAGCACTGCAGCTGCCGCTTCATGGCTTCCCGCATCGGATTGGATCTTCCGAGGCATGGAATCGAACGGCGCCAGCACCTCCGGATCCCGGTTCGGCTCTACCTGTCGTTCTCAGGCGGGAAAGTGCGCGGCGAAGGCATCGTGATGGATCTATCGGTCGGCGGGTGCATCATCAAGAGCGAAACACAGGTTCGCGTGGACGATATTTTTTATCTGGAGATCGTGACCGACCAGGACGATCCGCCGTTGGAAGTGGCGGCGATGGTGCGGTCTGTCAACCAGCGCGGAATTGCCTTCAAGTTCCTGCGCGCCGCTCAGGAAAACAAGCGGCTGCTGGCTTTCGTGCAATCCAGGACGATGGAACAACTCGACAGACTCTCTCCCAAGCTGCGCGCCGCCAGCTGAATCTTCGTTGCCAAGCCTCTTCGCTCGTATCCGCCGGGGTGGCCTCCACCCTGACTGCGAGATACGCTTCACAACACACGCTTCACGATTCTAGAGAGGTTGTTCCCAGGCGGAAGGGAGCGGATGTTCCGCAATCAGCCGCTCATGTTCGGCGAGATTGAACGGCTCGATCTGCAGATCCTCCCGGACAAGCGGCTCGGCACAGGCCGGCGAGGCCAAGAAGTCGATCATGGATTGAGCCTTCTCCTTCGTCGAGAAGCGACAGAGCCCGTATTCCGGCATGCCGGACGACGGATGCCAGAACGCCAGCTCGATGGCGCTTCCCTGGTACAGACCGAGAGAACGATGCCGGATCTGAAATCCTCCCGGCAGATGTGAAGAGGGTTCGAGAGACATCGCGGTCCTCATCGGCCGTATATTAATGGTGGGGCCCATGATAGCATGTGCCGGCATCGCATCAGAAGGAGGATGGTCATGGAGAGATCTCGCGCGGCAGTCGCCGGGTTTTTCATCGTCGCTGGACTCTGGGGCTGCGGCTATAACGATCTGCAAGGTCTGGACGAGGATACCAAGGCCGCCTGGAGTGAAGTCGTGAATCAATACCAGCGCCGGGCCGATTTAATCCCCAATCTCGTGGCGACCGTGAAGGGCTATGCGGCCCATGAGAAGGATACGCTGGAAGGCGTCGTGCAGGCGCGAGCGCAAGCCACCGGCATTCAGATCACTCCGGAGCTGCTGAAAGATCCGGCGGCGTTCGAGCAGTTCCAGAAAGCCCAGGCGGGATTGACATCGGCGCTTGGACGCTTGATCGCCATCGCCGAGAATTATCCCAATCTCAAAGCCGACCAGAATTTTCGCGATCTGCAAGGCCAGCTTGAAGGGACGGAAAATCGCATCGCGGTCGCTCGGAAGCGCTACATCGACCGCGTCGCCGAATACAATAAGATGGTCCGCTACTTTCCGACCAATTTGACCGCCAAGTTTATGCTGCATCTGGACGAACGACCCAACTTCACGGTGGCCGATGAAAAAGCCGTGGCCAAGCCGCCGGAGGTGAAATTCTAAATCGAGATTGAGGCTGAGGCGAAGGTTGAGACCACGAGGAACCGGCCGCCTTGCGCGCTGCTGTTACCTGGCTGCCTTGACCTTAACCTTAGCCTCGACCTTGTCTGCGCTGGACGTTCCCTCCCTCGCCGGCCGCATCGTCGATCTCGCGCGCGTCCTCCCCGCAAACGAAGCCGACTCACTGTCGGCGGCCCTCAAGGCTCACGAAGAGAAAACCGGCAATCAAGTGGCGGTTCTGATCCTCCCGTCGCTCGAAGGAGAGTCGCTGGAGGAGTACTCCCATCGCGTCGCGACGACATGGAGGCTCGGCAAAAAGGGCACCGACAACGGCGTCCTGCTCCTGATCGCGGTGAAGGAACGAAAGCTGCGCATCGAAGTCGGCTATGGGCTTGAAGGCGCGCTGACCGATCTTCGCTCCGCGCACATTATTCGCAACGAGATCGTGCCGCGATTTCGGTCCGGCGACATGCCGGGCGGCGTGCGCGCGGGCGTCGAGGCCATTCTCAAGACCATCGAGGGCACGTACCAGGCGCAGGATCATCCGACGATCCCAACAGGCACGGGCTTGGATACAAGCGCCGTACACGCTGTCTTCATCGGAATCGTGGTGGGGTTTCTGGCAGGAATCGTTCTCAGCCAAGGCCTTCGCCGCACCAGAGCGCTCTTTGGGAGCCTGCTGGCCTATCTCGTGGCACAGTCCGCGAGTATTCCACTGGGAATAGTTGCGGCGGGGATTACCGCCGTTCTGTTGTGGCTGGTGCTCTGGGCCAATCGTGGGAGCCGGAGCGGAAGCGCATACGATGACTGGACGTGGTATAGCAGCCGGAGCGGCGGGTGGAGCGGCGGTTCGTCCGATAGCGGGTTCAGCGGAGGAGGCGGAGACTTCGGCGGAGGAGGGGCCAGTGGAAATTGGTAAGCTGACTTGCCTGACGGCGAACGATCGAGCCCGAATAGGCGAAGCGGTCCGATCCGCCGAACGAGAGACTCGCGCGGAAATCGTTCCGATGGTCGTTTCGCGATCGGGTCTGTATCGGGATGCGCAGCACCGCGCCGGTCTCATCCTTGCGCTGCTCGCGCTGACCGGGCTGCTCACGCTGGAAGCGGCCTGGCTGCCGTGGGGCTGGCACGCCGCAAACGCTGCCTGGCTGGTTTTGTCCACGGTTGCAGCCTACGCCGTCGGAGCATGGTCTGGCACGTTCGCGCCGATCGTCAGACTCGTCACCTCGAAGGAACGGATGCGTCAGAAAGTCCGATTGAGGGCTGAACGAGCCTTCGCGCAGCATGGAATTTCCCAAACCCGCGAACGAACGGGCGCCTTGCTCATGCTCTCGTTGCTGGAGCATCAGGTCTACGTGCTGCCGGATCAGGAACTGGCGCGGCTGGTACCGTCCGATCAGTGGAATGACGTGGTGCAATCCATGACCGAACGAGTGAGAGCGAACGATGTGGCCGGAGCGCTCTGCTCCGGCGTGATCCGTTGCGGCGAAATCCTTGCCCGCGCTTGCCCGGTGAGTTCGGGCGACAACCCGAATGAATTGCCGGACCGCGTGATCGAAGAATCATGAGCGACAGTTCAATAGACTGCTCGCCGCGCTTCCGCTAGAATCCAGACCGATGTCTGAGCCTACAGCCGACCCCGCCGTTCCAACACAGGTCAAAGACGAAAACCACTCAGTCGTCAAAGCCGCCGGGCTGATCGGGACCGCCACATTCTCGAGCCGCGTGCTCGGTTTCATCCGCGACATGGTCCTCGCGCGTCTCTTCGGCGCGACGCCGGCCGCCGACGCCTTCTTCGTGGCCTATCGCGTTCCCAACCTGTTGCGCGAGCTCTTCGCCGAAGGTTCCATGTCTTCCGCCTTCATTCCGATCTTTGCCGAATACCAGACGTTGAAATCCAAACGAGATGCCTGGGAGCTGGCGAGCGCTGTGTTCACCACGTTGCTGACCCTGGTCACCGGCATCACGATTCTGGGTGTGATTGCTGCCCCAGGAATCGTCTGGCTCCTGGCGCCCGGATTTCATGACGATCCCGAGAAGCTGGCCATGACCACTCTCCTCACGCGCATCATGTTCCCTTACCTGCTCTTCATCAGTCTCGCCGCCCTGGCCATGGGAGTGCTGAACTCCTTGCGGGCCTTTGCCGCTCCGGCATTTTCACCGGTGTTTTTCAACATCTTCATCATCGGCTGCGCTCTCTTCCTTTCCCCGACCTTGGCGGAACCGATCCTCGGCGTGGCGGTCGGAGTGGTGGCAGGCGGCGCGGCGCAATTTGCCATGCAACTGCCGGGGCTCAAGGTCCGCGGGATGTTGTTCGGATTGGTGGTTGCGCCGGGCCATCCCGGCGTTCGTCGGATCGGCAAGCTGATGCTCCCGTCGCTGCTGGGTCTTTCAGTTACGCAGATCAACATTACGGTCAGCACCATCCTGGCGTCATTCTTCGCCGGAGGCCCGACCTATCTGTTCTACGGTATGAGGCTGATCCAGTTTCCGCTTGGCATCTTCGGGGTGGCCTTGGCCACGGCCATTCTACCGACCTTATCGGCGCAATCGGCCAGAGGCGCCCTCGACGAACTGCGAGCGACCGTGGGCTTCGGGTTACGCATGATCCTCTTCATCATTCTCCCGGCGATGCTCGGATTGATCCTGCTGCGTGAGCCGCTCGTACACCTGTTTTTCGAGCACGGCTCCTTCACGCATGCCGATACGACCGCGACGGCGACGGCCGTATTCTGTTATGCCGTCGGGCTCTGGGCTTTTGCCGGGGTCCGCATCATCGTCGCCGCCTTTTACTCTCTGCAGGACACGAAGACGCCGGCCATCACCGCGGCGATCGCCGTGACCGCGAACATCGCCTTCTCGCTCATGCTGATGTCGCCCCTCGGCGTTTCCGGGCTGGCCCTCGCGACCGCCTTGGCGGCCATCGTGAACGGAGGGATCCTGGTTGCTGTCCTCAACCGTCGATTGGGCGGCGTCGACTGGGGATCGGTGGGACGCACGTCGCTGCGCGCGGTCGTCGGGTGCCTGCCGCTGGTTGTCGCCTGCCTGTCGGTAGCCGGCGCGCAGATCTGGAGCCATCCGGGCGATTGGATCGCTAAGTCGGTGATGCTGTTCGTGGCAATCGGGTTCAGCGTTGGCGGATATGCGGCGGTTCATGCGCTCTTCGGCTCGGAAGAATTAACGCTCGCCTGGGGCATGGTTCAGAAAAAGTTTAGTCGCGTCATCAGGCGATAGGAGGCATACATGGTGCGTGCAACGCTGTTTCGTTCGCCGTGGGGATGGGTCGGGATTGCGGAATCGTCAAAGGGGATCTGCGCCGTCAGCCTCCCTCAGGCGACGAAGCGTGAGGCCGAGTCGAGCTTGCGGACGTCCGCCGGCCCTTTCACAGTCGGAAAACCCTCTACTGCGCTGCAAAGAGCCAAGGGACAACTGCTCCGATATCTGGCAGGAAGCAGCCGGACGTTTTCGCTGCCGCTCGATGTCGAACAGGGAACCGTCTTTCAACGACGGGTGTGGCAGGTGCTCCGGCGCATGCCGTACGGCTCCCTTCGTTCCTATCAATGGGTGGCTGCCCGCGTCGGGGGCGAACGCTATGCCAGGGCGGTAGGAAATGCCGTCGGCGCCAACCCGATTCCTATCGTCATCCCTTGTCACCGGGTGGTCGCGCAAGATGCGACCCTGGGCGGCTTCTCCGGAGGGTTGTCGATGAAGCGACGACTGCTAAATCTGGAGGGGACACTATCGCGGGTACGCCGATAAGCTGCTGCCATGAAAGCCGTCATCCAGCGAGTCACCAGAGCATCCGTGGAAGTCGACGGACAGATCGTCGGACAGATTCGCCACGGATTGTTGGTTCTGCTGGGTGTGGCAAGAGGAGACAAGGAATCGGACGGACGGTCGCTGGCGGAGAAGTTGAGAACTTTCCGAATATTCTCCGACGACCAAGGCAAAATGAATCGATCGCTGACGGATGTGGGAGGAGCGATTCTGCTCGTCTCCCAATTCACGCTCCTGGGGAACGCGAAAAACGGCCGCCGCCCGAGTTTCGAGGAAGCCGCTCCGCCGGAGGAGGCGAAACGACTGTATGAAATGGTCGCCTGCGAGTTGCGCAGACAAGGGACCTTGGTGGAGACGGGAGTCTTTGCTGCCCATATGAACGTGGAATCGGTGAACGACGGACCGGTAACGTTCGTCTTGGACACCCGCTGAGACATGATAGGACTCGCGGATGACGGATCGAGCGCGGCGGTTGGTGAAGTGGAGGTGGAATTTTCCGCTTGTCTGCTATACTACAGACGAGCGCTTCTCAACCAAGGAGAAAGCGATGGGAACTCAGGTTCCTCCTCGACACCCGCTACGGCAGCTGTTCGGCGCCCTGACCGAGAAAAGCTTTACCGAGCATCTCGGCTGGCCCGATCAGAATGTCACCACCTACGTGTCGAACCTTCTCGTCGACTTTACCCGAACCGACCAGCTCTACAAGATCCGCACCCAGCAGGGGAAATCGGCCGATACCGTCGTTGATTTACTCTACGAATCCGAGGTGCTCCTCGAGGCGCAATCCCTGGATCGCGAGCGCGATGTCCATCAGCATATCGGTGATTTTACCCTCTTCATGGCCGGGCTCTTTCCCGAATACTTACGCCGTTTGAAGAGCGCCGGGATGATCTATCACCAGGATTTTCTCGTGGATTACGTCAAGACAGGAAAACGGTCCTACGGGATCGTGGCCCAGATGGCTGAGAGTCCGGGCCCCGAGGAAACTCCTCTGTTCAGGAAACTTTCGGACAACTTCGAACTCTGCGTCACCGGCCTGGGATTTGTACGATCCGACTTGGACCGCCTGCGTGACCCAACCTATCGTCAAGCCAAGGATCTTCTCCTCAATTGACACATCCTCGTCCTCTTCTGCTCGCTCACGGAGGCGCCGGTCGCCGACGCATGACGACGGCACAGGCGGCCAGCCTTGAAGATGCCCTTGCGACCGGCTACGCGATCCTCCGGCAGGGAGGGCCGTCGGTGATCGCGGTCGAATGCACGATCGGGCTCCTCGAACAATCGGGGCTCTTTAACGCCGGGCGCGGCTCCAACCGACAATTAGACGGCGTCCAGCGCATGGATGCCTCGATTATGGAGGGGGCGAACCTACGGGCCGGCGCGGTCGCTTCCCTCGAAAGGATCCTCCATCCGATCGTCGCAGCCAGACTCGTCATGGAAGAAACGGAGCATGTCTTGCTTGTCGGCCCGATGGCGACGAGGTTTGCCAGACTTTTCAAGTTGCAACGTCTCCCACGCTCCAGATCGCTTCGGCGTTCGGCTTATGATCGCATGCTTGCCAAAAAGACAACCTCGGGAAACCGCCACGGCACGGTCGGAGCCGTCGCGCTGGATCAATCAGGGACCGTGGCAGCCGGCGCCTCGACGGGCGGCATCGATTCCATGCTGCCCGGCAGAGTCGGCGACACGCCGCTCATCGGTTGTGGTGTGTATGCCGACAATCGAAGCGGAGCCGTGTCGATGACGGGGCTCGGCGAAGGCATTATCCGCCTGACTGTTGCCAAGGCCATCTGCGATCGTCTTGCAGCGGGGAATAGCCCTGCTGCGGCAGCCAGACAGGTATTGCGTCAGCTGGTCTCGCGAATTGACGGTGCGGCTGGTACAGTAGTTCTTGCGGCGGACGGACGGTTCGCCGTCTCTCATGTCACGCCAAGGATGGCTGCCGGTTGGTGGGCAGGAACCGGCCAGCCGGTCATCAGAGATCGATGGCGATGAGTAGTATGCTCTTTCATTTGGCCTTTCCGACTCACGACATCGCGTCGGCGAAGCGGTTCTACGTCGAGGGACTCGGCTGCACCCTGGGGCGCGAATCGAAGAGGGCGGTGACGTTCGGACTCGCCGGCCATCAACTCGTGGCCCACCTGACCGACGAACCTCAGCCGCAACAGGGCATCTATCCCCGACATTTCGGACTGGTCTTTCTGTCAAAGAGACAGTGGCAGGAATTTGCCGACCGGGCGAAATCCCGCGGATTGCAGTTTTATCAGCAGCCACGGGTGCGGTTTCCGGGAACCAGGATCGAGCACCATACCTATTTTCTTCAAGACCCCTCGCAGAATCTTCTCGAGTTCAAACATTACACGCATGAGTCGGCCATCTTCGGCGAACGCGATGTTCCGGAAGTCGGCGATACCGGCGAGCCGTGATAGCCTTCTTGCCATCTTCTCCTGCCGGGTGCTGTTCTCCACTTGAGTGCGTCGCCGCCTAGCTGCTGTAGCTCGCCGGTGAACGGCTGCGGCTCCCCCCATCCCCCACGAGACGCGAGGGGTTCCGGTCCGCCCTTGCCTGGACAATGTGCAAGGACGGCCGGGCCTCGCGCATTCACCAGCCACGCACATCAGCACAGCGGCGCCGTAATGGCGTTTCGACCAGCACCCCGCGCGGTCACCAGCCGGCTGTTACGGTCTCCTCGATTCGGCTATAGGGGAGGATAGCGGAAGAGGCCTAGATGGGCTGAGCGACGAGAACCTCCTCGCCGAGCATGTCGACAATTTTCACCGCTACGGTGGTCTTGCCGTTTGGCGCGGGCAGTTCATAGTGACCTGCCACGAGATCGGTTTTCTTCTCGGGCACGTCGGCCAGCGCGACATTGAAGACCTTCCCGTCGTAGGCCGGATCGATCATGACGCAGTCCACCATGGCCCGCCAATCGTCGATCTTGTGCTGTAGCAGACCGGCCTGCTGCTGGAGCCGCTCGATGATCGTCGGTGAAATAAAATCCTCAATCTCCAACAGGAGCTTGCCGCTCTTGCGGGCAAACTTCACTTTCGCGCGGGCCGGCTCGTGCTTGATGAACTTGCCGTACTTGGGGTCGGTGCGCAGTTCGATCACTACAAGGCGATTGACCGCATCCTTGCCTTTGCGGAGGCGGTTCCAGTCTCCGATCCACAAGAGCGCGCCCAGTTCCATTCCGAGGCAGACCAGGGTGATCGGCCGGTCTTCATCGGGACGGGCGTCCAATTCGCGCTTGAGTTCTTCCAGATCGAGCGGCGTGAGCGGGTGACCGAACGGCACGATCTTGACCAGCGACTTGCCGAGTGTGCCGTCAAAGAAGGCATCCGAACGGGTGCGTTGGATGCCGATGTGCTCGCAGGCCAGGTTGACTGCCTCGTTGTGCTGAATGGCCAGGTCGTAGTCGTTCACGCGCCAGACGCTGAAAGCCGATTGCGCGGGAACTGGCTCCGCGTCTCGGGGACTGGCTCCGACGCAGTCGGTGCTGTCCCCGTCTCCGAATCGAGAGGCAGCGTGAGAGGGCGCGTCTTCTCCACCTCTATCTGATCCTGGATGATCGTTTGTAGCCGCTTGGCCGTGGTTTGAATCGCGCCCTTGTTGATATCGCAGCCGATCCAGCGCCTGCCAAGCTTTTGAGCCACTGCTGCCGCCGTGCCGGAGCCGATGAAGCAGTCGAGGACCACACTAAGTGAATGGGAGGACACCTCAATTGTTCTTTCCAGGAGAGTCGCAGATTTTTCAGTTGGATAATCACTCACCTTTTCAGTATCAGCCACGTCATACCAGATGCTTTGAAGCTTGTCGCCTTCGGGATTCGGGCGGACCTTACGACGGGGGATATTTCCCGGAGCAATCTGGACGACCTCGCCTTCTTCGTACTTCCGAAGCATTTCTTCTTTGGTCCACTTCCAGGTTCTATTGAAACCTAGAAACTCATAGGTCAGGTTAGGCCTTGAAACCTTGAAATTGGTACAATCAGAAAGAGCATACCTACCAATCTCATCCTCGAGCGGATATCGCTCTAGAAGAATTCGCTCAGGTATCTCCCTTCGAATCTCATTCCATGTAAATTTCTCGCTCTTTGAGAAATGCAGTAGTGTGTCGTGGATAGAGCCGACTGCCAGGTTGGCGTGATGCTTGCCGCCTCTCTGTTTTTCCCGAATAACCTCGTTGCGAAAATTCTCGGCACCAAACACTTCATCCAACAAACAGCGGAGAAAATGAGACCGATGCGCATCACAATGGAGCCAGAGGCTTCCATCCTCCGCCAGCAACTCTTTCATCAGCATCAATCGCTCATACATGAACTGAAGGTAATTGTCGTTGGCCCAGATGTCGGTGTACTGAATCTGCTCGCCCAACGTGTAGCTCTCGCCGTCGAGCTTTGCCGTCCCTTTCGCGCCCCTGAGGGAAACTTTCCGCACATAGTCAGCGCCGGAATCGAACGGTGGGTCGATGTAAATCAGACTTACTTTTCCACGGAACCCATTGGGCAAGGAGATGGGCCAACACTTCCTTGTTGTCCCCGTGAAACAACATGCCGCCTTTTGGATAAGCGGCAGGCCAGTCGTTCCAGAGATCGGGAGTTGCAGGTTTGCCACCGAATGAACCGGTTGGGTCGAAGGTCTCCACATGCTGGGCCGGGAATGCCGTGACCTGTGAAAGCGGCCGCTTGCCCACCCACGTTAACATCGGACGCCCCTTGGCGGCAGTAATCTTGACCTCGACTTTCTTTACCGACGCAACGGGGCTGGGCGTCACCGCTGCCTTCTTCGTGCGCATGCCTTTCCCTGTCGGTTTATCCGTCCGTACTTTTCTTGATTTCACTTTTGCCATCGCAGGTGCGGCTTCAATGCAGCGGTCTTATCCTTGCCCAAGGGTTTCGTCTAAGTATCGACTGATGCGGTCCTTGTTGGCCGCGAGACTGGAAAACTGCTTTTCGCAGACATCACTGAACCTAGCCAGGACCTTCCGGTTGACCTCTTCCTGATCTTCGAACACTCCGACAGAATGGAACGGCAATTCCCATCGCTCAAACTGGAGCAAGCTGATGGTGGCGTCTCTAACTTTGTCGTCGTTGGGTAAGGCATAGACAAGGAGCGGGCGTGCCATCCCATTCACTCGACAGTCCACAACATATTTCCCCTCGGGATCGTGCGCGGGATCGTACCAGTCAAATCGTCGGCGCGATTCAGGCACTCGCTCTTGCATGAACGTGCGGAAATCTTCCATGAACGTGGAGCGGACGCGATCCCGCGAAAGGTAAGTCACATCGGAGATCTTGAGTAACGCTTGAACAAAGCTGTAAAGCGCATCTCCGTAGCGATTGTCCTGGATGCCGAGAATCAACTCGCCGTTCCGGTCGTCGACCGCGAAGGCGGAGAGAGCGCTTGTAATGATCTTTTGACGTGTGCCGCGCTGGAGGTCTTTTTCATCCAAGTCATAGGTAAGGTGCATATAGGTGTGGCCCTCATCCGAGAGAATCCAGCGACTCTGCTCACGCTTGAGGACAATAGCCAAATGGTCGCCATCCTCGAACAGAAAGGGCGTGAATACTCGATAACGATCCACACCTTCTGAGGTGAGGTGGAGGCTTTCGCAAACCTTTTGTTTGAAATCTCGCTCAATCGTCTCAAGGGGCATGGCTACTGTTCCTCCTCAAAGAGAGTGCCTTGAGTGTCGGGAGGCACATCGAATCCGCAGTCTCCCAGCATCGCGCGGATGGCGCCATGAAAATCGGCAAAACTTTTTGTCGGCTCTGCATAAGAGTCTTCGCGTAGGCCTGATTCGTCCTGATACCGTTCAGTGGCCTTATGCACGTGAAAATCATAAAAAGTATGGCCATCAAGAGTGTTCGTGTGTTCGTGACTCTTGCCATTATACCGGCGGAGCCGGAAAAGCTGATTTGTCTTGGGCGGCCGATAGGCAAGAATAACCGAAAAGTCGAGCGGATTAAATTCGCTCTGCCGAAAAATCAATCGAAACTCGGACCCATCGGTGCCTATGACGTCCAACTCGCGTTCCTTGTGACCATGCTTAGGTTTTGCCTGGATGCGCTCTCGATAATCAGGCGGCAAAGGTTTCCGTTCGGCCAGAAGTCGGGAAATCTCTGCCTCGCTCAGACGAATCGCCATAACCGTTGCCTTTTCTTCTTGAAATCACAGTGCGTGATTTCAAGTTTGAGATTCCAATTTGGAATCTCAAGCGACCGAAGGGGTCGCAATGTGCGACCGCCTTCTGACCATCAGGTCTCTATTCCTTCGACAAATGTTTTCGCCTCTTGCAACTGGTCGGCGCTCACCGTGTCGCTCGCGGTGAAGATCATCTGGTATTGCAGGCGCTCCGGATTCAACGCTTCCCATTTACGCAACGCGACCGCCTTACGCCCGTTTTCGCCGTCCAACGGATGCGCCCGGTCGTGCTCGCGTTTGATTTCCACGATGAACACCTTGCCGCTGGCGGCTTTCTTGCCTTGGTCAGGCTTCCGCCTGATGACAAAGTCCGGCGTATAGTGCCGCCATTTGCCCTTCTCGTCTTTGTATTCGACGTAGAAATCGGTCTTGTTCGGATCGGTCACGGCGCCGGTGAAATAGATGTCTTCGATCTCGCCGGCCTTGAGATTCAAGTGGCCGAGCATCTGCTCGAAGAAACTCTTTTCAGGATTGGAGTCGAAATCATACGGACTGTAATGAAAGCCGAAGGCGCCGGCATTGTGTGTCTTCATAGTTTCCCAAGAAAGCAGCAGGTGTTCGCGGTCCCTGGGATAGATGATGTCGGCTGTATAAACCTCCGCGCCCGACGCGTCGAATCTCTTGGCAAATCCTTCCGGTTTCACCAGCGCCAGCGCCACATCCACCTTCTCTTCCTTGACACCATAGGCGCGAGTCTGCGCTTCCACCTGAGAGGCCAGGTCATTGAGATGGGCGGACGGGATGTCTTCGTTACCATACAGTCGTTTGAGTTCGTCGTACAGGGCCCAGAGATCGAGCCGGTACCGGGCTGCGAGGTCCACGGCGGCGGCATAGGCATCGGTCGTATCAGGAACCGTTTCGATCGTGACGGTCGGATCCACTTGGCGCAAAACATTAAACGTCGATTCCTGTTCGGCGATCGTGAACACGGACTTCGAGAGTCCGCCGGCCCGCCTCATCTCCGGCTTCTCGAGACGCAGTGGTGAGCCCCCTCCATCTTTCTTGATTACGGTACGGACAAGTTGTGTGACCACCAATGGCGGAAGGTCGAGTTTGCGGAGAACGATGCGAGCGTGGCGGGTCTCTTGCCCGGTGTGATTTAAGTCGGCGATCGTTTCACCGTAGGTTTCTTGTAGTTGCTTATCCAGGACCGTGAAGTTATCCGACGAAAGATAGACGCGGGCTTTGGTCTTGTTGCCCGGTACCTGTCGCAAGCAGCGGGTCGCCGCCTGCAAGACAAAATTGTTGGAGGTCTTGAGTTTCCGGGCCAGGGCGCAAGCAAAGAGGCTGGGACAGTTCCATCCTTCGGTGCCCTTGTTAACAAGCAAGATGACCCGATGCGGCGCTGACGGGTCATTCAAACGGTTGAAAGCATCGATGTCGGCCTGTTTGGTCATCGTCTCGTCAGACGTATTCACTAAACACAGGGCCGGGCTCTGACCGATTGTGACGAGTGTATGGTCGATCACCGGTTTCAGTTCCTTTAAATCATTGTTTTGGGGAAAGTACAGGGCCAATTTGGCGGGTGCGCCGTTAGGCAGAGTCACATGGCCGTAGTCCTTAAAGAAGTCCACGATGACGTGCGCCACGTAGGCCTTGGCCTCTCCCGAGAAGTCGTAGGCCTGAATGTTCCCGGCCAGGTCTTTCAGAATGTCGTCCTTGATGCCTTCGGAGAGGCCGTACCAGACCACGACATCCCTGAGCGGCTGGCGCTGGAAGTAGGGCGTGCCAGTGGTGTTGACGACACAAATCACGTTGGTGTTGGCTGCCAGGTAGTCCACGGTCTTCCGAACTTTTTTGAGCTCGACATCGAGGGACTGGCCGTACGTGTGATGCGCTTCGTCGGAAAACACCGCCAGGTGAGGCAGCGATGCGATGGCTTGAAGCCGCAGATTCGCCACCTCGGAACGCGCCTCGTCTTCCCGACCGGCTGGGAACAGACCGCCCAAGTCCGATTTACGGATGGTCTCTTTCTGAATGCGGATCTTCTCGGTATTCGTGACCACCACATTGAACGAAGATCCGCGAATGACCGGCACGTCCTTTTCCCCGTCGCGGGTGAATGTCAGTTTGACTGATGCAGCAAATGGCTTGAAGAAGCGAGGGGGCAGGATCTTCTCGTAGGGCACCTCGACCAACTCCCGGAGCGATTCGAGGATCGTTTTGCCCGGTGCGAAGACCAGGGCATTTTGGACGAAGGGACCGTCCGGGTACTCCAAGGCCATGGCAAATTCCGTCGCGAAGATCGCCCCCATCAGGATGGTCTTTCCCGCTCCCATCGCCAAGGCCAGGATGTAGCTAGGATAATCGAGCGTCAACGTCTCGCGGAGCGATTCGAGGTCGAAGTCACGGACAAAAGAATCGTCCGTCTCAATGCGCTTCAGAAGAGCCTCGAGCCCTTCATCGAGAACGTATTCCTTGATGCCACTGTGATTGAGTCCCAGCGCTGAGAGCAGCTCTGACTGCTTGGGGTAGAACTTCCTGTAGAGATCAAAGACATGCGGAGTCTTTTCAACGAGGCGCAGATACCAATAGGTTTCCAAGGCACGGAGTTGAGGTCTCCGGAGAAACCGTGCATGTCCCGTCTCCGGCACATGTGCCCATTCCAAAATCTCCGCGATAGCAGGGTGTTCGGTAGAGGAATAACTTTCTGCGCGCCAGGCGGCTGCTCGACTTGCCACCTGCTCATGAAGGTGAGTCATGAGGCGGCATAGTAACTAACCCGAGATCACGGTGCAAACCAAAATAGGATCAATTCAGATTGGCAATGGGCGATTGCACTGAGGGAGGGACTATTTCGCCCACACTGTCCCGCAAGAAGACGCCGTCTTTGACCCATGGCGCGTTCAGCGCGAGCAGGCCTATGATCTACGAGAGAGGGATGGGATGCTGCGCATACGACTTGTGCCGAGGCGGTCGTGCTGCACGACGGCGAGCACTGTTCGATGGCCCGTTCATGCGAAGCTCGAACGGACCGAGTTGCGCAGCCGAGCAGAGGCAAAGCATCGTACGGTCGACCTGAGGCGCCGGAGTATGCGGGCATCTCATCCCGGATTTCCCAAGTGCGGAGCGAGGATGTCGGGGCTGCCCGCCGACAGGACCAGCCAATCTGAAACATACTCACTCACTACAACGGAGTCCCAGACTGAGTCGAGATCCGATTCATGCGCCGCAGGATGCGTTCGTAGCGACGAGCCAAGGCCGTCGTTTTCCTGATTGGGTCATACCGTCGCGGCGAAGGCAGGATCGCCGCCAGCCACGCCGCTTCCTCAGGCGTCAGGTCGCGAGCCGGCTTCTTGAAGTGATGCCGCGCCGCGGCTTCTGCCCCGTACACTCCGTCGCCCCATTCCGCAACGTTCAAGTACAGTTCGAGAATTCGGTCTTTTGAGAGATGGTGTTCGAGCGAGCGGGTGATCAAGGCCTCGTGCGCTTTCCGCAGCAGCGACCGCTCGGAAGAGAGGTAGAGGTTTTTCGCCAGTTGTTGGGTGATCGTGCTGCCTCCCCGCTTGAGCTCGCCCTTCTCCAGATCGTACATGGCGGCGTCCTTCATGCCTTCCCAGTCGAACCCTTCATGGGTAAAGAAGGCGGCGTCTTCCGCCGCGACGACAGCCTGGCGCAGAGCAGGCGAGATGCGGGAAAGCGGAACCCAGATCCAGTGACGTCCGATCGAACGGCCTTCCCGCTTGGCCTGAGCCTGCCGAGTCTCGATCAGCGCGGTGGCGATCGGATTGGTCGTTTGCAAGGACGACACGTCCGGCATCGTAAGGAGCCAGAGAAATCCGAGGGCGGCCAGGGGAAGACCGATGCAGAGAATCAGGACAAGAATCAGACGTGTGCGTCGGCGCGAGGTTGACTTCCGCATCGGAGGCTGCCTATGAACAGGTAATGACGATGAAGATTCTGACGGCTGAGTTTATCAGAAGTTGCGTCGGCTCCGAACAGTTTCCGAAGGGCAATCTGCCCGAGGTGGCCTTTGTCGGCCGGTCGAACGTCGGAAAATCCTCACTGATCAACTCGCTCTTGCAACGAAAGGGATTGGCGAAAGTCAGCCGCACGCCGGGAAAAACCAGGGCGGTCAACGTCTTTTCCGTGGTCACCGACGACACGCTGCTGTCCAGGTTTCTGCTGATCGATCTACCCGGCTATGGTTACGCGAAGGTGTCGAAGTCGGTCCGCGCGCAATGGGCTCCCTTGATCGAGCAGTACCTCACGCAGCGAGAGCAGCTGCGGACGGTCGTGCTCCTCGTGGAGGGCCGGGTCCTGGGCGCGCAGGACCGCGAGACGATCGACTGGCTCTCAGCCATCGGATGCCCTCCGCTCGTCGTGGCGACGAAGGTGGACAAGCTGAGGCCGAGCGAGCGGGTCTCCGCCCTGCGCCGGCTGGAGGAAGGACTTGGTCTCGATGATCGCGCACCCGTCATCGCTTATTCGTCGGTAACGGGCGAGGGGCGGGATCGGCTATGGGCTGCGTTGAAGCAGCAGCGTCGAACTTGATTTCAATGTAGGCTTTGTTCTTCAAATCCGACAGCCAGCCTTGAAACATGTCTTCGCTCTTCTGCTGGAAGACCAACGATTGGATTTCCAGCCTCCCTTCATCATAGGGCCGGAATTGCTTCGGTTTCTTGTCTTCCAAACGGACGATATGAAATCCCTCAGGGGATTGGAGCACGTCCGAAATCCCGCCCGGAACCAGATTCGCGACGCCCCGCTCAATTACCGGCAGCAATTCTCCCTGCCGAACAAGACCCAACTTGCCTCCGCGCGAGGCATTCGCTCCGTCTGAATAGCGAAGGGCCAGATCCTCGAACGACTCTCCCTGCTTGAGCAGGCTCATGACTTCGCGCGCCTTCTCCTTGGCCCGAGCCACATCTTCGGGTGACTGCGGCCGGATGAGGATCTGACTGAGCGTGTATTCCTCCGGAAGCGAAAACCGGTCGCGATGCTCGTTGTAGTAGCGCCTCATCTCCGGGTCTGCGACCATCACGCCGCTTCGAACCTCCCGATCGACGACCTTGAGCAGGGTCAGCTGCTCCCGAACCGCCTTCATGTTCGCCGGGTCGGTCTCGTCGATCTTTTCACCCTGCTGCTTGAGTTGCTGAACCGCCTGCTTCACCTCCTGATCGGACACCTCCACCGAGCGGGCTTTGGCCTCTTGCAGCTGGAGTTTCCGTTCAATCATGTTCGTCAAGGTCATGGCCTCCACAATTGCGAGCTGTCGCGCGGCTTCCTCCCCACGATACTGTTTCTGGATTCGGTCCTTCTCAGGCTTGAGTTCCCGTTTCATCTCCGACAGCATAATGAGGTCCGTGTTGACGATGGCCACGATGCGGTCCTCGACATGCGCGGCGGACACCGGAGGCGCGACCGACGGGAGCAACGGGGCGCAGAAAGCGGCAACCCCCAAGATACCTGTTATGAACAACGTCGGACGGGTCATGGTCTATGGAAAGAAAGGGGTGGACCGGTACGGCCAGATCGGCTGGTTGCTCCGATCCATAACCGGTCAATTGTACAGGATTCTGGCCCGAATGAGGAGGGGCGGATCAGCGATGTTAGCGGGTGACCATCTCGCCCCCGCCGTACCGCGACGCATCGGCAACCTTGACCACAGCCTTGGCGCGGATGTCTGCGATCACGTCGTCAAACCGTTTCTGACGCTTCTCATTGAGCAGCTCTTGTCGGAGCCGCTCTCTCGTCGCTAAATCCGCCTGAATGATTTCTGGATCGAGGGCGGTAATCTTCACGAGATAGTAGCCGGCGTCGGTTTTGATCGGGGCGCTGACCATTCCGGGCTTGAGCTGGCGAATCACTTCATCGACCTCCGGGACCACCAGGTCCTTACGATACGGGCCGAGATCGCCGCCGTTGGCTTTGGTCTTGGGATCGACGGAGTACCGCTGGGCGAATTTCGCAAAGTCGCCGCCCTGGTTGACTTGCTTTTCGAGATCCTTGGCCGCGGGGAAGTTCGGCAACAACATCACGGCCACCCGCACCTTCAGCGGGGTCAACAGCTGGCGCGCGTGCTTCTCGTAATAGGCATCCAGCTCTTCTTTGGTCAATTCAATCTTGGTCTTGATCCGGTCCTTGAGCAACTCGTCGAGCATCAACTTTTCCTTGTAGCGGCGGGCGCGGTCCCGGATCTGATCGTTTTGATCAAATCCCTGCTTGCGCGCCTCCTGCAGCAGGAGTTCGCGGGTGATCACCTCGCTCAGCAGCCGAGGCTTACCACCCTCCTTTTCGTAACGGGCTCTGGTCGCATCGGGAAGTTCATTCCATTCGGCCTCGAACTCGACCTGGGTGATCGGCCGTCCGTTGACGAAGGCGACGACCCTCTCTTCAGCAGGCGGCGGAGTACAGCCGGCCAGGAGCGACAGCAGGCAGCCGCATGCCGCTGCCGAGGCACATATCGAACGGAATGGTGCGGGGGAGTTCGGGAGAGTGAGACGTGGCGCCATGTGCCGGCAAAACCTCGATGCGTCGTGGGATATCAAGCTTTCGCTGTCGTGTTGGTATCACAGACTCCCAGGCTTTGCAAGGTTGCGGCGAGTTCTCGAAAAGCGGAAGTCCAGTTCTGGTCCGAGAGGCGCAGTTCGAACGAGAGCGGGGAGAGAAATCGGATGCGTGACGTGTGCTGATCCATCAGACGCTGAATGGCGGTTTGGGTGATCCGGCTCCTTGCATCCCACGTGACGACAACAGACTGGGTTTTGAGTTCGATCGAAGCCAGACGCAGCGCTTTGGCTTGCAGGCGGATCTGCATGACCTCGAACAACCGTTCCACCGGATCCGGAGGAAGCCCGTAGCGGTCCTGGAGTTCGCCGTGAAGCAGAGCCAGTTCGCCGACTTGATTGCAGGAGGACAGCCGCTTGTAGAACGACAGCCGTTGATGAGGATCTACGACATACTCCTCCGGAATGAAGGCCGACACGTTCAACCGTAGCGTGGGGTCCGGCTCTTCTTCGACGACCTGGCCTTTCAACCGTTGGACCGCCTGCTCGACCATTTGCATGTAGAGATCGAGGCCGATGGCGGCGATGTGGCCGGACTGTTGCTTGCCCAGCAGATTCCCCGCGCCTCTGATTTCGAGATCGGCTGCCGCGATTCGAAATCCCGACCCCAACTCGGTGAACTGCTGAATGGCGACCAGTCGTTTTTGCGCGTCGCCCGTGAGCGTCCCTTCGTCGGGGATCAAAAAATAGGCATAGGCTTGATCTCCGCCGCGACCCACGCGCCCGCGCAACTGGTACAGCTGCGCAAGCCCGAACGTATCGGCTCGGTTCACGATGATCGTGTTGGCGTTCGGCACATCGAGGCCGGATTGGATGATGGCGGAGGCGATCAGCACATCCGCCTCCCGATGGAAGAACTTGAGCATCACGGCTTCCAGCGGCTTCGCGTCCATCTGGCCGTGCGCCATGACGATGCGGGCCTCCGGCACGATCTGCTGAAGCCAGGCTCCGGTGCGCTCCATCGTTTCGACGCGGTTGTGCACGAAATAGACCTGCCCGCCCCGCCCCAGCTCGCGCAAGATGGATTCCCGGATCAGTTTTTCGCTCGATCGAACGACCTGCGTGCGGATGGACAGCCGGCCGGCCGGGGGCGTGTCGATGATCGACAGGTCCCGTACACTGGCCATGGCCATCTGCAGGGTACGGGGGATCGGCGTGGCCGTCAGGGTCAGGACATCCACCTGCGTGCGCAGGGCCTTCAGCCGTTCCTTGTGCTTCACGCCGAACCACTGTTCCTCATCGACAATGACGAGGCCAAGATTCCGGAAGATGACGTCCTTCTGCAGCAGGCGGTGGGTGCCGATCACCACGTCGATCGTTCCAGCCGCCACGTCCTTCAGGATGGCCCTGGCTTCTTTCGGGGACTGAAATCGCGACAGCAGCGCAACCTTCGTCGGGAAGGGCGCGAAGCGCTCGGCAAAATTGTCGTAATGTTGATGAGCAAGGAGCGTCGTCGGAACCAGGACGGCGACCTGGCGATTGTCCTCCACGGCTTTGAATGCCGCTCGCATCGCCACCTCGGTCTTCCCGTACCCGACGTCGCCGCAGACCAGCCTATCCATCGGTTTGCTGGATTCCATGTCCCGCGTGATGTCGTCGATCGCCTTGAGCTGATCGGGAGTTTCTTCATATTCGAAGGCGGCCTCAAACTCATGATAGAGCGTACTGTCGAATCCGTACGAATGGCGCTTCGCGAGCTCGCGATTGGCATAGAGGTCAATGAGCTCCTGCGCCATTTCCTCGATATCCTTCTTCACGCGCGCCGTCGTCTTGGCCCATGTGGTGCCGCCCAGACGATCCAGCCGTGGGACGTGGCCCTCGGCGCCGCTGTATCGCTGGACTTGATTCAACCGGTCCAGAGGCACATAGAGCTTGTCTCCGCCGAAAAACTCGAGGATCAAATAGTCGCTGTCGAAATCCATGACCGACAGGCGCTTGAGTCCATGGTACTTGGCGATGCCGTGCTGGACGTGAACAACGTAGTCGCCTACATTGAGGTCTTCGAGCGAAGACAAAAAGGTCGCGGCCTTGCTCTTGGCCTGCGGTTTATGCCGGGCGCCTTTGGCGAAGAGTTCTTCTTCCGTGAGCAGCGCCAGTCGCAGTTCCGACGAGAGGAATCCGGCGGATAACTCCCCCTGCAGGACATAGAAGGGCGTCTTCGCATGGCCGGAGGCTCGCCAACTTGCCGCAGTCCATTCGATGGCCGGGACGTCATGCTCGCGCAACAGGGCCAGGAGACGATCGACCTGGCCTCGGCTTCTCGCCACGAGCACGACACGGGCGGCTTCGCGGAGCTGCTCGAGGATTGCCAGAGTGTGCGTAAAGGGGGTCCCGCGCACGCCCAGGCCTGCGCTGGCCGGCAGTTGAGCGGGGAACATCTCGACCGGTTGCCACGAAGCGTCTGGTTCCGCCAGCGGCTCGAGCGCGAGCCGGGGCCATCCGGCCGTGTCGTCCATCAACTCCTGCCATGTCAGAAACAATCGCTCCGGCGATGGATAAGGAGACGAGGCGTCCCGTTCGCTGTGGCGCAGGTACCCATCGTCGATTCTGTCCCAGAGGTCGGCGGAGGATTGCTTCAACGCGGCCGGCTGGTCGAGCGCGAGCAGGGGCTGTTCAAGAAAATAGTCGAGGAGGGTGTGCATCCGGGGATAGAGATCCGGGGCGCGCCACTCCGCATCGGTCGCTATAGGAGCCAGCGCGTCGGGCGACGGATCAAGCTGTACATACTCGCGCGCCGGAAGGACGACGGCGCGATCCAGCTTCCCGGTCGACTTCTGCGTGGAAGGGTCGAAGAGGCGGAGGGAGTCGATTGTTTCACCGAGAAACTCCACACGCAGCGGATCGGCATAGGCAGTGGAGAAAATATCGATGATGCCGCCCCGGACGCTGAACTCGCCCGGTATCTCCACGACCGAGACCCGCCGATATCCAAGCCGCAACAGTCCGCCGGTGAGGACGTCCCGTTCGATGGAACCGCCGACCCTGAACTGGAGCAGCGCCCGCACGAAGGTCTCCACCGGCATCAGGCGCTGCATCAAGGCATCAACCGACACGACCACCCGCACCGCCGCCATACTGTGGATCTGGTGGAGGGCGTTCATCCGCCGCGCGATGAGATCGATGTGCGGCGCCGTCGATTCGTACGGCAACGTCTCCCATCGAGGAAAGAGCGTGAGGGATGTCGTGGGCAGGCCCATCAGTCGGTGAAAGAAGAGAAGATCGTCAAAGAGACGCCCGGCAGCCTCGTCGGACTTCGTCACGATCAGGCAGGATCCGGCGCTCAGCGGGCCGGCTCCGGGATGCAGCAGCGCCGTGAGGGCAAAGCCGGTCGAGGAACCATGCAGGCCTGTCAGACATGGTCGGCCTCCGGCGCCGGCCAGGGCGGTAAGGAGGGGCATTAGCCATCGACCTGCTGATGTGACGGACTCGATGTTCGACACCGGTTAGATCGGTTGTGAGCGGATACGCTGGATGAGAGATGTGGTGGAGATGCCTGGGACGAGCGGAATGGTCTTGACGGTCCCGCCGCGCCCCTCGACCACATCGCGGCCGATGATGCGATCCGGAGTCCAATCACCGCCCTTTACCAGGACATCCGGTTGCACCATCGTGATCAGGCGCAACGGATCCGGTTCGTTGAAAATCACGACGTAGTCCACGCATCCCAATGAGGCGAGCACTTCGGCCCGCTGGGCTTCCGGAACAATCGGACGATCCGGCGCCTTGTTCAAGGCGCGCACGGACTCGTCGCTATTGACGCCGACTACCAGCAGGTCGCCGAGCGCTTTGGCAGCCTGAAGATAGCGAGTGTGTCCGACATGCATGAGGTCAAAGCAGCCGTTGGTGAAGACAATGCGCTGGTGCGAGGATCGCGCGCGTCGAAGGACGGCAGCCAACTCCTCACTGGCGAGCAGTTTTGTGGACATGGGCATCAGCATCATACCGGCTTGCATCCGAGAATGGAAAGAGTGGAGGTTACTCTTCTTCCGATTTGCTGACCCCGCCCAACCCCATAACAGTTGCGCCATGTCGCGCAATGATGGCGTCCATTGCCTCGATGGCCTTGCTCCGGCGCTGATCGAACAGGCCGGAAGGCGCGGGAGTCAACGATGTGAGGGCGAGGCCGGCCAGGCGGTAGAACGTCGCGGGTTTCATGAGTTCCTGCAACGCCTGCCGGATCGTGGGCCACATGTCCGGATCGTAGTTGAGCGGGCGGGGGAAGCGACGCTGCCTGCTCGTGATTGTAAAATGTGAGTCCTTGAGCTTGACGGCGATCGCAGCAGCGGCCAGACCATCTTGCCGGAGCTCTGCCGCGAGGGTTCTGAGGAATCCGTGGAGGACCTGCTCGAGGTAGACGCGATCACGGGTGTCGTGCTCGAAGGTCGTTTCATGGCTCATGCTCTTGGACTCCCGGTCCGCCACGACCGGTTCGTGATCGAGGCCCCGCGCGGCTTCGCGTATCCAGTGAAGCCGGGGACCGAAGAGATGACGAAGGGGCTGGTCCCATCGTTCATCCAAGAGGTCGCCGATTGTCCTGAGTCCGAGCGATTGCAATCGAGCGCCGGTCTTGGGACCGATGCCGGGGAGAGCCCTGACCGGTTGACCGGCAAGAAAGGCCGCTTCCATACCAGGTGAAACGACGACGAGGCCGTCCGGCTTATTCGTATCGGCCGCGATCTTGGCGACGATCTTTCCGGTGGCCGCTCCGATCGTGCAGCGCAATCCGGTTGCGGCGAAGATGGCTTCTTTGACCAGGCGTCCCGTCGCAGCCGGATCGGGATACAGGGTTTGCAAATCCGTCGTCTCGGCGTAAAACTCGTCGATGCTGGTCCATTCGGTCACCGGGAAAAGACGACCGGTCACGGCTTGCATCTGCTCGTGGAGCCGGCGGTAGAGGGGACGGTCCGGAGGGATCAGAACAATCCCGGGACAGAGCCGGAAGGCCTCGACGGTGGGCATGGCGGAACGGACGCCGAACGCCCGCACCGCGTAACTCGCCGCCGCAATGATGCCTCGCGGCGGCGGCCCGCCGACTGCCACCGGTTTTCCGGCAAGGCTCGGGTCCTTGACGATGGCGGCGGATGCGAACATCGCGTCCACGTCGCCAAAGAGAATCTGGCGCGGCCAACGCATCGAACACTCCGACAGCACGACCGCCTAGAATGTAAACGAGAGTTGAACCGGCTGCGGGGAGCGGCGCGCGGGGGAGACAGGATGACGCGCAATGCGGCCGACCGCTCCCAATTCCTGTAAGGCTCCCCGACAGCTTCCGCAATGGTGTCGGCGCGGTTGAATGGTCCGTCGCTGGCGTCGGTAGATGCGGCCGCACTGCCGGCACCGCCACGCGAATCGCGCGAGAGCGAGCACTTCATTCTGCAACGAATGATAGATCGTGATGGCCAGAGAGCCGTCGCGATTGACCTCCGTCATCTTGCGGAGAAAATCCGGTCCGTGACTGGGTCGCCGCTTGAGAATGTCGTATTGCCATTGATGGATCATCTCATGAGCCAGGGTGCTGACGAGTTCGTGGAAGCCGTGCGGCGACTGGGTCAGCAGGGGAGTGAGCAGCGGAAGCGAAAGGCGGATTTCCCGCCTCGGAGGGCGGTGGGGGGAGGATTCTCTCCATGACGATCGAGGTCCTCCCCGGCTGACGAACATCCCGACCGAGGATGTGAGCCGCCGGCTCCATACGAGATCGATGGGAGGCAACGCGCCGTCGAAATACCGCACGTTCAGGTCGAACCAGATGGCGGCGAGTTCATCAGTGGTCAAGGGAGGAGTCTGGTGTGAGGCCATGTTCGGATTATCCCAGTTCTTCGTAAATTGCCGCGGCCAGCAAGGGGACCATGATCTCGTGATGGCCGATGAGCGAGAAGCCCTTCCCGCCCTTTTGCGTCGGCCTGCGCACCACGTTCGTCAAGGGGCGATAGTGGGACAGGAAGTCCATGTTCACGGTCGTGATATTGGAAAGGGCGTGACCGAGATTCCGCCCGAGCGACACGGTCTTGAGAAAGACTTCCGGCAGGATTACGGCTGACCCCAGATTGAGATACACGCCGCTTTCCATCCCGGCGACGACGGCCGCCAGCCGCCGGAAATCGAGCAACGATGTGGCGCCGATCGCCGCGCCGTCGGCGGACGGATGCATGTGAGTGATGTCGGTTCCGAGCGCCACGTGGACCGTGACCGGAATGCCGAGCCTGGCGCCGGTCGCCAGGATACTGGTGTCGCGGTTCCGAAACTGCCCCTGGTAACGGTTGATGTAATGCCCCACGGCTTCACCGAGCCCCTGGCCTTCTTTTGCGCCTCCGACAATGGCGTGATTAATCATGCGGCCGGTTTCCTCCGCCATCCCGAATCGACCGTCGTCGATTTCGGCGTCGACTTCCTCCGACGTATGGCCCATGAGGGCCAGCTCAAAGTCGTGGATGATGCCGGCTCCGTTCATCGCCACGGCCGAGACGACGCCCTGCTTCATGAGATCGACGAGGATCGGGTTCAGGCCGACTTTCACGACGTGCGCGCCGATGCCGACGATCACCGGCTTGCCCTTGCGGTGAGCGGCGGCGATCGAAGCGGCCACGGCGCGAAGCGTCCTGGCTCCGAGGATATCCGGGAGTGAATGGTAGAAGCGGTTGAAACTGTCTCCCCGCCGCCAGGGTTTGGCGAAGTCGGAAATGCGCACCTTGCTGTGCCGTTTCTTGAGCGGATAGGTCCTCAGGTCCGACACGTCGATCGGCGGAGTCAGGATGCGGGTCGTCAGGGGCGGTCGTTTCCGGTCAGGAGGCTTTGCCAAGGAGGTGATCCTCGATCAATTCACAGAGCACATGACCCATCGTGATATGGCACTCTTGAATGCGAGCGGTCACCGTCGAGGGGACGACGAAGGGAAATTCTACGAGGCCGGCCAGTTTGCCGCCGGTACCTCCGGTCCAGGCAATCGTGGTGAGACCACAGCCCTTCGCGGCTTCCGCACCCTTTAGGACGTTCGGTGAATTGCCGCTGGTGCTGATGGCGATCGCGATGTCGCCTTTCTGGCCGTGCGCGCGGACCTGGCGGGCGAAAAGTTCATCGTAACCGTAATCGTTGGCAATGCAGGTAATGGCGGCGATATCGGTTGCAAGGGCGATGGCGGGCAAGGGCGCGCGGTCACGTTTATACCGTCCGACGAACTCGGCCGCGAGGTGGGCGGCATCGGTCGCGCTGCCTCCGTTGCCGAAGAGCAAGACCTTGTGCCCTTCGCGAAAGGCGTCCGCCATCAGTTTGGCGACCTGGACGATCCGTTCCGCCTGCTCGCGCGCGAACTGCTGCTTGACAGCCGTGCTTTCCGCGAATGCGTTAAGAACGAAATCCTTCATCGCGCGCGATTCTAGGTGACAGGCGCTGTCCTGTCAAACCCATGCGTCGAACGTCACGACTTCGTCGGAGGGGAAAGCGAAGTCTGCCGAACGGCGTTCATGGCGAGGGCGATCATGGAGCCGACGTCCGAGACGCTGGCGGGCAGCACGAGCGTATTGCTTGCTTTCGCCAGCTCACCGAACTTGGTGATGTACTGTTCGGCGACGCGCAGCTGGACCGCTTCCTGGCCTCCCGGGATGCGAATGGTTTCAGCGACTTTCCTCAGTCCCTCAGCCGTCGCTTGAGCAATGGCCAGAATCGCAGCCGCTGCTCCTTCCGCTTCATTAATCTGCTGCTGTTTTTTCGCTTCGGAGGCTTTGATCACCTGCTGTTTCTCGCCCTCGGCCTGGTTGATGGCGGCATCGCGCTCGCCCTCGGAGGTGAGAATGACCGCGCGCTTCTCCCGCTCGGCTCGCATCTGTTTTTCCATCGCATTGAGCACATCCTTAGGCGGCGTGATGTTCTTGATCTCATAGCGCAGGACTTTCACCCCCCAGGGCTCGGAGGCCTTGTCCAGCTCGTTAACCACCTGAATGTTGATGTTGGTGCGTTCTTCGAATGTCCGGTCCAGTTCGATCTTGCCGATCTCGCTTCGGAGCGTCGTCTGCGCCAGTTGGATGAGCGCAAAGTTATAATCGCTGATCCCGTACGAAGCCCGTTCAGGATTCAGGACCTTGAGATAGAGAATGCCATCTACGGAGACCTGCACGTTGTCGCGTGTAATACAGACTTGTTCGGGAATGTCGATCGCCGTCTCTTTGAGCGAATGTCGATACCGGATGGTGTCGATGAAAGGGAGCAAAATGTGGAACCCGGCATTCAAAGTGCCCGAGTATTTCCCCAGGCGCTCCACCACGTAGGCGCTTTGTTGAGGCACGACGACCGCCGTCTTGGCGATCACATACAACACGAGCAGCGCCAGAATGAGCACGACTAAGGTTCCGGATGCCATGCCGACCTCCTCCATCATGGATGTTCTTGCCGGATGAAGCGACTATTCGCTCGTGATCCAGAGGGTCAAACCCTCCACCCTGGTGACTTTCCCCCGCTGCCCCTTTTCCAGGCGGCCGGAGCCGACATTTTTCGCGGTCCAGGTCGTCCCGCGAAGTTCCGCCTTGCCCGTATCGCCAACCGATAGAGACTCCAGCGGGATCGCGGTTTCCCCCACCATCGAGTCGACGTCCGACTGTCCTGTGCGTCCTTCGCTCAGTCTCGCCAGGAGCGGACCCCGGAACAGCAGAAGGGAAGCCACGGCAATGATCGAGAACAACAGCCACTGGACCCAGTCGGTCTGCACGACATCCAGTCCGGCCAAGGTCCCGACAATGATCGCGGCAAGACCAAAAAAGATAATATAGAACCCGCCCGGCGTCGTCATTTCCGCGCCGAGCAGAGCCAGACCCAAGACCATCCAATACCACCAGACCACCGGGGAACCTCTCGAGGGGATTCAGAGCAGAGAAACAGTTGCGTTGCCGGCGAAAGTGTAAGCGCCTTTCCACAGGTCGTCAAGCCGAGGCAAACCTACACCGGCGCGAATTGATCACCGGGATGCCCGATGTTATAGTCCGCGCGCGATGGCACAAGAACAGCCGGTTCATGCCCTGGTCGTTGCCCTTACGGAAGAGATCGGGAGCGCCGTCCATGCCATTAACCGGTTGCGGCCGGAATCGCTCTGTTTCGTGCTCCCCGAACGGACAAAATCCCTGGTCGAACGAGACGTTCAGCCCAAGCTCGTCCAGATGCCGAGACGGTGGGATTGGATCGTCCTGCCCGACGAAGGGAACTTTCCTTCCTGTTACGTCACGATCGCCCGGACGCTGCCACGACTCCTCAACACGTGGGGGATCGAGCCCGGGACTCTCGTTGTCGATATGACCGGAGCGACTCCGGCGATGGCAGGAGCCTTGACGCTCGCCGCCATGCCTCATGCTTCGAGAATCGTCTCGATCGTCGACGGCGGAGCAGGTCGGGAAGGCGACGCGATCACGATCGACGGACTGGAGAAACTCTGGGTCCATATCAATCCATGGGATGAGGCAGCTGCGGGAATGCGAGGGGAAGGGTGCGCCCTCTTTAGCGGGGGAGCCTATGTCGCTGCCGGAACACTGTTTCGCCAGATCGAAACGCGGGTCAGCGGCGGACAGAAGCCGCTGTATCGCGCCTTTGCCGATCTGGCCGACGGCTATGATCTGTGGGAACGGTTTCACTATCGCCAGGCCTGGGAGAAACTGAAAGCGTCGGTCAAGGCCATGGAGATGGCCTCGTTGTTCGGCGGGCCGCCGGGCGTCAAGGCCATCCTGCCTGCGATCAAGGCGAATTCGGGATTTCTCGAGAAACTCGTGCTCGACCCGGCTGAAGTCAAAGAAGGTCTCGCGCCGGATTTGCTGGCTCACGCGGGCCGCCGACTTCGTATGGCGCATGACCCGGAGGCGGCGATGCAGTCGCTCATGCGGGCTCTTGAAGCCTTCGCGCAGCATCGGCTTTTCAAACAATACAGGATCAAGACCTGGGATCTTCAGCCGGAGCAATTGCCGGAAGCGCTCCGCCAAACCTGCCGGACCTGTTACCTGGACGATGTCGACGGCAAATACAAGCTGTCGCTGCAGGCACAATTCCGCGCACTCGCCGGATTGGGCGATCCATCGGGACAATCGTTCCTCAAGGAGTGGCCGGCCATGAAGCCCTTGCTCGATGCCGCGAGTCATGCCGTGCTCGGACACGGCTTTGAACCGGTGAAAGCCGAGCGCGTCCAGCAGCTCTACGAGATTGTGCTCAGGCTTTCGGGGATCAGTGAGGCATCGTTGCCGAAATTTCCGGCGCTAGCCCTTTAAGAGCATATTGCTTATGGCGTGTAGCACGAGCAAGGAGAAGGTAGAGAATGGCATTTCGGTTTGAGACGCTCGAAATCTGGCAGTTGGCCAAGGACCATGCGACGAGGGTCTATGCCATCACTGCAAAGTTTCCAAGACATGAAGACTATGGGCTGAAGTCCCAGTTGAATCGGGCGGTCAATTCTATCGCGCTCAATATCGCTGAAGGCACAGCCAAAAACAGTAACAAGGCGTTCGACTATCACCTAGAGATTGCATTGGGATCGGCCTTTGAAGTGGTTGCTGGGGCGTTTCTTGCCAAGGACCGAGCGTACATTACGGAAGTTGAGCACACCGACTTGTACGAAGCCGGTCAGCGACTCGCAAAAAGTATCAATGCATTCAGGAACACGCTGCTAATTTCTTGAAATTTGACTATTGTTTTTGCTCGGATCTTTGTTTCGGGCCATTAGCCATACGCTATAAGCTCCCATGGACATTCGCATTTACTATGAAGACACCGACTGCGGCGGAGTGGTGTATTACGCCAACTATCTGAAATACTTCGAGCGGGCGCGGACGCACTATCTTGAAGAGCGCGGATTGTCGGTCAGGAAGTTACTGGAAGAAGGGACGGTATTTGTGGTGGTACATGCCGAGGTGGATTATCGATCTCCCGCTCGTTACGGTGATGAGTTGGTGCTCGACACCTCCATTTCAGACCTGAACACCGCTTCGCTGAGGTTCGTCCACGTCGTGAAGGAAAAAAGCAGTGGGCGCGTAATTGTGGAGGGCTCCGCGCGCCTGGCGGCAACAGATGGAAACGGCAAGGTGAGACGCCTCGACAAGGCGATCATCGCCGCGCTACAGTCTGAAGCGAGAGGGATGGGCTGATGGACAAAATCGGAACCTGGCTGGCGATCGCAGGCGTCGCGATCGGATTCATCGTGCTCGGCTGGCTGCTGTTTTCAGACAATCCGTCGGATAAGAAAAAGAAATAGCCGTAGCCTTAACAGCTTCTCTGTGACGAGACCGGCTGCGCTGAGTATTAGAACGGATAGCGCATGATGGCGGCCAGGCTGCCGCCGCCCGGAATATCTGCTCGACGGACTCCCAAGACTCGCCCGCCCATGAGCAACGTGCGTCCGGCAATCTCATCGACGACGCCGTAGGTGGCCGCTGAAGGACCGTCGGCGAATGTCACGGCCCCTTCGTCGTCGATCGTGCCGGGAACCACTTCATCGATGTCGACTAGGAGCTGTTGCACCGCGCCCCGGGTGGCCGCGCGGGCTGCGTGAGCGATGTCGGTCGTTGTCCGCTGCTGGCTCAGTCGTTTCTGAAATAATTCCTGGATTCCAGCGAGCTGCTCCCTGAATAGTTCATCAAGAACGGTACGAGCGCCGGCAGCCAGTTCGGCGTCGGTCATTCCCTCGGGATTGGCGGTGAGCGCGGAAGCCGCGAGGTGGGGGTACGACTGCACCGAGCGGTAAATCGACAATAACGGCTCGGTCGCTGCCAGGATCAGCGGAGTTTCTCGGCCGGCCAGGAAATCGCGGAGCGCCCGATCGACCTTTCGCGCGTATTGAGTGAGGCGGACTTTGATACCTTCAGAACCCTGGACGCGACCGCTCGCGGTGCGATCCATGATCGAGGCCTTTCCAACTGCACTTGCCGCATCTTTCGGCATGGCGTCGATCTTTAATGCGAAGGCCGGCATGTCTTCGGACACCTCGACCACTCTCACACTGTTCTGAGCGAGCGCGAGCACGAACGCGCACTGGGGCACTGTGACGGCGCGAAGCAGAGGCTTGACATGGAACCGGTCACTGACTTCCACCATGGGTTGCAGCCGGTTGGGTAGGCGGAACGTGCTCAGCCGCTCGGCTGTCACAAAAATGGCCAGGCTATTGGCCTGAACCGCCCAGAAGTCGTCGTCGTCGATGAGATCGAACAGTTTCTCCTCAATGGCCCGGATCGCGTGTTTGTCCTGGCCGGCAAGTTGACGGAGTGCTTCATTGGCCAGGTTTTTCAGAGCGATGCGGTCTGCCTGGGCTTGCTGCGTAAGCGGTGAGGTGGGGAGATACACAGTAACGCGGGCTGGGCCGCGGTCGCGTATCAGTGTCTCGATGTCGGCACGGGTCGGCATATCAATGTGTGTCATGGCGCTCACCATCCTCCAGGGTTCGGGTCAACAACTAAGTGAGCGCCGACTATCGGCGAGTCGCGGCTTGTCACGGCGAAGCTGCACAAGGCGCGTAAGTGGCTGGTCAAGCCCGTTTTCTCACTTGATCGAAATGGAAACAGGGAGCCGGAGTATCTTTCACATGCCGAGAGCTTGTCAAGGAGAGCGTAACGCGCGTTTCTGCGAGAATTCCGCGGTGATGAGGCTCTCGCCGTTTTGATAGGCAAGTCGCTCGGCGACCTCCGCCGGCAATTCTCCCAGCCAGTCGCGCGCGGAGGCCGCATTCGCGGCGATCGTGTCCCAACGCTCGGGCCGGTGCGTGTCGGTGCCGATCATGAAGCGGTCCGGGAACTCCAGCAATATCGCGCGCCATTCCTCTGCAAGCCGCCCATTTGAGAGCATGTCGTCGCGGGATGAAAGCTCCGGCCACAAACTGTGGTACCGGAGCAACATCTCCCGTATCCGAGCAGGCTTCTCATAGCCGCCGTGCGCCCACAGGATCCGGGCGTCCGAATCCTGACCGAACATGCGCTCCACCGCGTCAGCGTCTGAATGCGCATGGAGCATCAGTCCGTGCCGCTTCGCAAGCTGCACGAGAGCGCGCACGACCGGCAGATCGGCATCGGTGCCGCTCACGTGGAATTCTCCGATCGCGACATACCGGTACCGGTTCAGTCGCCCTCGAAGGTACTCGATCACCGAATCATCGCGGAACCAGCTGCCGGTTTCGCCGTTTGCCCGGTACGGCCTCAGTTCGGGAATGATCAGATCGGGCGCTTCCTCCCGCAAACTCTGCGTACCCTCGTCGCCGGAACTCGAAACAAGCGCGCGCATGACTCCGGCCTTTCGCAACCGCGCAATCGCCTCCTTCGGCGGGACCGATTCCCGCACGTCGTGATTATAGTGAATATGCGCGTCGAAGATGGGAAGCTCGATCCGGCCCGCAAGGGAGGAGTCCTTGCAGAGCGTCAAGGCACAGACGAGAGTCAGTGCCACGATGCTTGGTCGAAAGGCCGGAGCTGCATGAAGCCGATTCACGGTGTGGCCTCTCCAGTAGACGGTTCCTGTCGGGCTGTGTCCGGTTGCGGCGTGATCGGATGGCCCGGGAGAGACGATTTGAAACTTCGTTTCATCGATCGATGTATGCCTTCCACTCTTCTCTTTGAATGCAGGTCCGGATCCCTGTGCCGGCGATGGCGCGCGATATCGCTGCCATCTCGCCCTTCGAGTTTTCGACAGAACTCGCACGAAGCAGGTCCCTCTTGAGCGCCCATATTAGGGGACAGAGGCTTCGTAGGCAACGAAGAGGGCGGCGCGGTTGATGACTGGGCGTGACCGCTACGGGTCGGCAGCAGGAAGAACATGACCACGCAGACGAAGCAAGCCAGGATCGTCGATGCGACGGCCTGTCTCATGATGCCGGATCATACACGCAGAGTTCGTGCCAGGCCATCTCTTCAGGTTGACAATCGAGAAAACCGCATGCTGGAATGCCGCAGAACATAACAATTTCTGGGAGCATACAGCGTGTAGCTTATGGCACGAACTTCGAATCCTGGGCCTCGGTTATGCCATTCTCCGGTTCCTGCCATACGCCATTAGCGATAGGCTCTTGACCACGGAGGCTTCAATGGAAATGTTTGGCCGTGTCGGACTCGTCGAGATCCCCATTCTCATCGCTCCGGATCAGAAGGTCTGGATGGATAAGATGATTAAAGAAGGCAGGATTGCTGTTCCACCAGGAGGGACTCTCGAGAAGGGTTCCCTCTATTCGATGTTTATCCGCATGTTACTGCACAACGCTATGGAGGAGCAGAAGAGGCAGGAGGCGCTCGAAGCAGACGACGATGATGAGGAGTAAGGGAGAGCGGCTGTATCGAGCCAGATACGAGTCGAATCTTTTCGATACATCCGCAGGAGCATATGGCTAATGGCTTATAGCACGGGCAAAGAGGAGTCTTTGCCTTTGTAGCTCGGGCCATACGCCATAGGCTATAAGCTCTTCATAGCGGCTTGCGCGGCGCGAACGGTCTTTTCGATGTCCGCTGCTGAGTGGGCGGTCGAGAGAAAGGCCGCTTCAAATTGCGACGGAGCGAGATAGATGCCCTGTTCCAGCATGCTGTGGAAAAAACGACCATACCGTTTCGTGTCCGACTGTTTCACCGTATTCCAATCGACCACCGGCCCCGAAGTAAAGAACGAAGTCAGCATGGAACCCACCCTCGTCTGCGTGAGTGGAACAGCAGCCTTCTTCGCCGCCTCACCGATGCCTTTTGCCAGTGCCGCAGACCGGTCTTCGAGAAGCTTGTAGACACCCTTCTTCCTGAGTTGCGTAAGCGTTTCAATTCCCGCCGTCACAGCGAGCGGATTTCCCGACAGGGTGCCGGCTTGGTAGACCGGTCCCGAGGGCGCGATTAGGTCCATGATGTCGCTCCGACCTCCGTACGCGCCGACCGGTAATCCTCCGCCGATGATTTTCCCCAACACGGTCAGATCCGGCTTCATGCCGTAGAGGGCCTGAGCGCCGCCGTACGCCACGCGGAAACCGGAGATGACTTCGTCAAAAATGAGGAGAATGTCGTTCTCGGCGGTCAGTCGCCGCAGGGCGGCCAGGAAATCGGGCGCCGGCGGGACCACACCCATGTTGCCGGCGACTGGTTCGAGAATGATGCAGGCGAGGCGGTCTCGATGGTCGCTGACGAACTGCCGGACCGCGCCGATGTCGTTGTAAGGGACGGTCAACGTGTGTTTCGCAAAGTCCTCCGGCACGCCGGGCGAATCGGGTATTCCCAACGTGGCGAGTCCCGATCCCGCTTTGGCCAGCAAGTAGTCGCTATGACCGTGGTAACAGCCCTCGAATTTCAAAACACCGTCACGCTTCGTGAATCCGCGCGCGACTCGAATCGCGCTCATCACCGCTTCCGTGCCTGAACTGACCAGCCTGACCTTCTCCATGGAGGGGAAGGCCTCTCGAATCATCTTCGCGAGAGTAACTTCCAATTCGGTCGGCGCCCCGTAACTGGTCCCCCGTCCAGCCGCCTTCTTGATCGCGTTGATGACGGAAGGAGCCGCATGCCCCAGAATCATCGGTCCCCAGGACAAGACGTAATCGATGTAGGCGTTTGCGTCCACGTCATAGAGCCGCGATCCCTTCGCGCGACTGATGAAACGAGGTTGTCCGCCGACTGAACGGAAGGCGCGGACCGGACTGTTCACGCCACCGGGAATGAGTTGTTGGGATTCTGCAAATAGCTTGGCCGAGCGGGAAGTTTTCATCGCGGGGGCGCAACCTATCATGCCCGGCGAGAAGCGGTCAAGGAAGCCGCCCGGGAGGTACCGGAATCGCCGAATCGTTGCAGAGAAACCAAAAAATTGCGGTCCGGATCCACCGTCGATTCCTTTTTGATTCATCAGCGCGAAGATCGCCTGACGCGCGTTCGCGATTTACTTAGGAATTCTCCGGCTCCTGAGGCACACTGAGCTTCGGTCTGAATCTTGCGTAATTCTTAGGATGAGACTGTATGAGAAGGAACTCCCCATGAAGATTGTGTGCTCGTGGTGCCGGCGTGAAGGAAAAAGCGATTTTGTCGGAGAGAAGGCGCCTTTCGACGATCCGCGGGAAACGCACGGCATCTGCCTGGTCCACCGTCATGAAGTCGAGGCCCGCTGGTGGTCGTCGCGTCGCTCAACCCTCGTTTCGGAAGGAAGCGGTGCGTTGTCGTCGGCCTTCTCTCAGTGGGCGGGGTTGATGAAAGTTACCAAGAAGACTGGTCCGTAAGTTACGCTCCCGCTCTCTCCTGCTGCCTACCCCGATGGATCCCCGAATCCGATCGTCAGATCCTCATCTATTATTTCGGTGAGGCACGTCGTGGCGACATCGGCCGCTTTTTCGGACGTCGCGCCGGTCCGATCGAGACTTCGGGGACCGCCCAATGCTCCCGCTTAGACTTCTGTTGTTCGGCAACGGCCAACAGGACATGAAACGGCACGGCCCGCTTGGAACCAGTGCCGGCCTGTCCGGAAGCCCAGGCTTCGCCGGCATCGCTGAGCACTTCGAGGAAGGTGCTGTAGTCCTCCTCATCGCGCGGAAGCACCTGTTCCGCGTCCGTGATGAGCAGGACATATCCTCGGGCGGGCAACCATTCCAAATCGGCGAGACACTCTTCCAGCGCATCCCAGTTGTGTCCGAAATATTCCGGAAACTCGAACACGCGAGCGAATTCATCGAACAAACCGGCCGCTGTGCGGCACTTCGATCCATTGACCACTTTCGTACTGAATCCATCCGGGGCCGAGATGAACTTCTCCGCCCGCTGGCCGGATTTGACGACGAGCAAAGAAACCCAGGGCGCCTTGGCCGACTGGATCGAGGAAGCGAGAGAGGACGGAGGTGCCATGAGCACTCACTCGACCGGAATGAATGTCCGATAATGGTCGGCTGTGTAATAGGCCTTGCCGGTCCCTTGCTCGATGACGATCCGTTCGCCGTCGCGCGGTCGACCGGACAATTTTGGATTTACATCATACTCGCGATACCGGCCTTTCGGGAGGCGTCGTTCGCGATTGTGAAACGTGCGTCCGCCGACGTATCCGGGCGGCGCCTCGCCGCGGCGCTCCCGAATCGTCTGCAACAGGTCTCTCGCCTTCTGCGGAGCCTCCTTCGTCCGATGATCGTCGAGGAGAAGGCGCTCAACGGAGGCTTGTACCCTGCTCCCTGCATGACCGTCGAACTGCGCGACGGACGCAACAGTCGAACCGACGGCCAGCATGAAGCCGATGAGCGCGATCCACGCACCACGTCTGCTCAGGCTGGCCATCATCGGATGCTTCGCTGGTGGAGGCAAAACGCTACCACGCGCTCTGAACGGAGGTCAACGAAGGGAGGAGTCAGACGTCGATTCGTCAGGAAGATTCGCTTCCGTGCATCCTGGCGAAGAGTTCCCAGTTGAAAGGCTTGGCCGCGACGGCGTGGAGTGGAATCATCTCGATCGTGGCAGGGTCGCGATAGGCGACCATGCAGCCCACGATCGTCTCGGGCTCTTCGACCAGCCGTCGGACGGTTTCGTACGCCAGGTGCTGCGCGATGGTCTTGTCCTCCGGTGTGGGAGGGGCGCCTCTGAGCGTATGACCGAGGATGGTGGCTTTGGTGGCCTGCGTCAGCGAGTATTGATCGGCCTTCATCTGGCGTTGAGGCCACCGCGCAATCGTTTCGGCCACATGATTCACCAGGCCGTGGACGCCGCCTTCCGGGTGATGCCGGTGAGGCGTGCGTTCCGCCACCACGAACAGATGGCTCTTGTTGGGGACACCCAACGTCCTCTTCAACGTCCCCAGAATAATCTCGTCGATGTAGGCATCAGGATCCGGATGTTCGTTCACCAACACGCCTTCGGCCCTCGCCTGGTAGGCGCAAGCCAAAGCCAGGTGGCCTGATCCCGCTCCCATCACCTCGACGAAAAAGACGCTTCCCATGGCGGAGCTCGTGGCTTTCAAGGACTCAATCGATTGATTGGCGAGCGCCACGGCTGAGTGAAATCCGAGCGAGGTGGTGCCGTCGATGTTGTTATCGATGGTTCCCGGGAGCCCCACGACTTGCACGCCGAAGTTTTCGTAGATCGCCCGCGCGCCTCGGAGGCTGCCGTCGCCGCCCAGCACGATCAAGGCGCTGTCCTTCATGTAGGGCTCAAGGTGTCGCATCGCGGCCTGTTGAACCTGTTCCTCCTTGAAATCTTCGAAGCGGCTGCTGCCGATCGGACTGCTCGCAAGGCTGCTCATGCCGCGCGTATCGTGTTCCGTGATCGCTTCAATCCAGTTGTTGGCGAGCCCCAGAAACCCATGGCGGACGAAGCAGACCTCCAGCCCCAGCCGGTTTCCGGTCACGCGCAATTCCTTCAAGGCGGCTCCTGCCCCGGCAAAATCTCCGCCGGACACCAGGGCCACGATGCGCTTGATCTGTCGCGGTTTGAGCCTGACTCGATCCTTCCGTTCCCGTTCGATCGTGCTCCATGCTTCGCGGGCCACCCGTTCCCGCTCCGAGAGTCCCACCGCTGTGGAATAGCCCGACAAGCGCCCCTGCTCAAACGTCAGGAGCACGACGTTATCCTGGCTCTCCTTATAGTCGCTGAATTCGCTGAAGGCTTCATGGAAAGGCCGCGGGTCCAAATAAATCATGAGCGCCCGCAAGGTCGAGCTGTGCGTGTAGAGACAGGCCACTCTGCCCTGATGGGAGCGCCCCACATTGTGGAGGCCGTCGATGACATCGACGTACAGATCGAAGAACGAATTTCCCCCCGGATAGCAATACAACGGATCTTTGAGGAGGCGTTTGGCATTCTTGACGTCCACCCCGAAGGCCTTGGCTGCCTCCTCGGCCTCCGCCGTTTTCTCCATCCCGGTGACCCACCCGAAATCCGACGACTCGAGGGCCGCTTCGAACAGGGGTTCCGGCGGCGTCACGGAATCCGGAAGCAGCGAGGCGATCACGCGGTGGAAGAGCTGCCTGGTGTTGGGACTGCGGCTGATGAAATGGAGGAAGGTGCGCGGGTCGAGATAGTTCGACAGTTGAAGAAAATCGAGCTGCTGGGCCACCACGCCGACCATGCGGGCAAGGGCGGCCCCGACCGCGTCGGCCCGGGAGAGACCCCGCTCCGGATCGAGTCGATTCAACAGGCGCCGGCCGACGCGGTGCGTCTTGCTTTCAACCCGGGAGATTCCATGACGCATCGTGAACAGAAGGGTTCGACCGGTCAAATCGCGGGGCAGGAGCCAGAACCGGTCGTCTCCCAGGTCCAGCACAATGCGGCCCTCGGCCAGTTGGGGCGTGAGATGCACTCGCGGGACAATCGCCACCGGGCGACGGTGGGTCGGCTTCGACACCGCTCCGATCGGGGCATGCAGCAGGGGCAACAACTCTCCTTCCGCGAGGAGCCTGTTCCAGGCGGCAAAAAATACGAGTAGGTCGCCCCCGCACTGTTCTTCCAGGATCGCCTGCCGCGCCGCCCGATAGGCTCCAGCTCCGTCGAACCCGCTTGTCGCGTGCTGAACCAGTCCGCGGATCCCGTCCATGGCGCCGTGAACCAGTCGAACTCGATCGATTGACGAAGGCGGAGTAGCCGGAAGGAGCACGTCTTCGCTCGGCTGGCGTCGAGCAAGCAGGGCCCCGTATGCAAGCAGACCGTCGATCGTGACAAAATCGAGTCGTCCTGTTTCGATGTTCATAACGCTTCCCGGCTCTCGTCGGAGCCCCGAGAGTCTTTGCGGCCCGATGACTCGTTTGTTAGAATAACTCCCGCGCGTCACGCGCGAGGACGAAACGCTCCTCAGCCCAGCTGACCTCCGGTTCCTGCCGGCGCTGGCCCACAATGATTGGATGTCGGTTCCCGTCTTGTCAAGCACGAAGAACGTCACATGAAGAAAGCGAAGATTGTCTGCACGATCGGTCCGGCCAGTGATTCACTCGCGGTGCTGGACCGGCTGATCGAGAGCGGCATGGATGCCGCCCGGCTGAACTTTTCCCACGGCACCCATGAATCGCACGGCCGCGCCATCAAGACGATCCGCGAAGCCGCGGCCCGCCGGCAGGTGGCCGTCTCCATCATTCAGGATCTGCAAGGTCCGCGAATTCGAGTCGGTGATGTCGTGGCCGGAGGGATCGAGGTCACCGCCGGACAGGCCGTTCGTCTGCAAACGGCGCTGGCGCGGTCCGGCGGACAGCTCGGCGTCTCCTCCCTCGCGCAACCCGCGCAAATCGAGATCCCCGTCACCTATCAGCATCTGGCCCGCGACGTCCAGCCGGGGGCCCGGATTCTCATCGACGACGGGCTCATCGAGATGGCGGTCAATCGAATCTCCGGTGGTGTGGTCGAATGCACGGTCAGCAGGGGCGGGCGGATCACGTCACACAAGGGCATCAATCTACCCGGCACCAGAGTCAGCGCTCCCGCTGTGACGGAAAAGGACCGCGACGATATCAGATTCGGCGTGGCGGCAGGCGTGGACTATCTGGCGCTTTCGTTCGTCTGTGGCCCGGAGGATGTCGCCGCGGCCAGGCAGCTGGTGACCGCATGCGGCGGCGATGTGCCGATCATCGCGAAAATCGAGCGGTTCGAGGCGGTAAACTCCTTGAACGGCATTCTGGAACAAGCGGACGGCGTCATGATTGCGCGGGGGGATCTCGGCGTTGAAATGGGCCCCGAAGCGGTGCCCATCTTGCAGAAGCGGATCATCACCGAGGCCAACCGTCGACGCCGGCTCGTCATCACCGCGACACAGATGCTTGAGTCCATGACGCAACGCACGACCCCGACCAGAGCGGAAGCCTCGGATGTCGCGAATGCCGTGTTCGACGGCACCGATGCCGTGATGCTCTCGGCTGAAACGGCGATCGGGCAACATCCGGTCGAAACGGTCCGTGTCATGGACAGAATCATCCGAGCCGCAGAGGAAGGAATCGAGCCATCCCTCCCGCAACGGCGCGATGCCGCTCGCAACGAAGTCTCTTGTTCGGAGGCGATCTGCACGGCGGCTTCGACGGCGGCCTCGGCCATCACGGCCAGCGCGATCGTGGCCTTCAGCGAGCGGGGCTTGACGGCCCAGTTGATCTCCAAACAGCGTCCCGCCGCTCCGATCATCGCCTTCACACCCTTCGAGCCTGTCCGGCAACGGATGGCGCTCTACTGGGGGGTGGTTCCCCACAGCATGCAGCAGATTGCGCAAACGGACGAACGCGTCAATGAAGCGGAACGTCGATTGAAAGCGGAAGGGCTCGTAAAGCCGGGTCAACGGATCGTGATTCTGTCCGGGACTCGAATCGGCCACCCGGGGGGGACGAACCTCATGAAGTTGCACGAGGTCCTATGAATGAGCGGGTACGGAAGTTCGTCCTAGCCGCCGTGACCCTCCTCGGCTTCCTTACGCTCAGCGATCGGGCCTCCGGTCAAACCGGAGCCCTCGACCATTCGCCTGCTGAGATCGTGAGAAAGTATTTCGCGCTCGATCAGAAAGGCGCGCGCCTGGACTCCCTTTCGTACGAAACACTCGCGCCCTTCACTGCGTGGCGGGAGGAACCGATATGGGGACGCGCCGTGGTCATCCGCGGCTTCACCGTTGCGGAACATTACAGCAAATGGGAGATCATCGATCGCTTGGAGGTGGTGGTTCCCGTCTCGTTTCAAGTGATCGGTTCCGTGTACTTTGAAACGGCGGGATTTGTTCCCGAGGCCGGAGTGGAAGAGATCCGCGTCCGGGTGAAATCCGTCAAGAATCGCTGGCGAATCGTCGAGCCGGTGCTGCCGCCGCACGTGGGCCAGAAGCGGATGCTCAATTTTGTTCGAGAGTCCTGGGTGAAGGAAGCTGAGCCGGCGAAACGGGAGAGGCTTGCGGGCCTGCAAGAGGAACTGCGGAAGGTAAAATGATGGGGAAGACGCCGGTCGAGCTGTTCATCTTCGATCTGGACGGGACGCTGATCGAATCGAAGTGGGATATCGCCGCTTCCGTGAATCTCACGCTCGTCGAGCTCGGGCTTCCGGAACGGCCGCTCGAAGAAATATTCGGTTTCGTGGGCGACGGAGTCAAAAAATTGCTTAGACAGGCAGTGGGAGAAGACAACCCCGGCGATTTCGAGGAGGCCCTACGGGTCTTTCGCGGGCATTATTTGGAGCATTGCCTCGACCGCACGCAGTTTTATCCCGGCGTCGAAGAGGCGCTGGTCCACTTTGCGCACACCGGCAAGGCGGTCGCCACCAACAAGTCGATCGAATATACGAACGTCATTCTGCAGGGTCTCGGCGCGCATCACTTTCAATTTGTGGTGGGCGGAGACGACGGGTTCGGGCTGAAGCCGGAGCCGGGAATGTTGTTGCACATCATGGAACGTTTGAAGGTCTCGAAAGACCGGACGGTGCTGGTGGGCGACAGCACCAACGACATCAACGGGGGACACAACGCGGGAATTCGCGTGTGCGCGGTCGGCTATGGCATGGGCAATCGGGAGAAAATGACCGCCTGCCGTCCGGATTGGTTCATCGAACGGCCGGAACAACTCATGGAGATTTTTGAATGAAAATTAAATCGTTCACGGCGCTGATCCTCGCAGTTCTTCTCAACCTCAACCTTGACCTCAACCTCGCATCGGCTGCCGCGCCGGGCCTGGCTGACCGGGTCATCGAGCACAAACTGGCGAACGGGTTGACCGTGTTGATGGTCGAGCGGCACCAGACACCCATCATGTCGATCAACATGACGTTTGGAGTGGGCGGGATCAATGAGCAGGTCGGGCAAACCGGCCTCGCGCATCTGTACGAGCACATGGCCTTCAAGGGCACGAGGATGATCGGAACGAAGGACTACGCGAAAGAGAAGCCGGTTCTCGACGAGCTGTTTCGAGTCGGAACCGAACTCGAGGAACGGCTTCGCGATCTGGCAAAACGCGATCCTGAGCGACCGCCTGATGCCCATGAGCAGGAAGCGATCGCGGCGTTACAGCAGCGGTTCAAGGAACTGCAGGACCAATCCGTCCAGTATGTCGCCGGGAACGAGGTGGCGCTGCTCTATCAGCGTCACGGCGGCATCGGATTGAACGCCGCCACCGGCAAGGACATCACCCGGTACATGATCAACCTTCCGGCCAACCGATTGCCGGTCTGGGCGGCGATCGAGGCGGACCGGATGGCGAATCCCGTGCTCAGGGAGTTCTACAAAGAACGGGGCGTGGTGATGGAAGAGCGCCGACTGCGCAACGACGACAGCCCGAACGGCCTGTTGTTCGAAACCTTCACGTCGGCCGCCTTTCGCGCCCATCCCTACGGTGTCCCGACCATCGGATGGGAATCGGACATTCTCTCGCTGACGCCGGCCGCCACGGCCGCCTTCTTCAAGACCTATTACGGGCCGGGACGCGCGACCATCGGGATCGTCGGCGATATCAATCCGAAAGAGGTCATCGCGTTGATCGAAAACACGTTCGGAAAGATTCCAGCCGCGCCGCCTCCGCCTCAGGTCGTGACGACGGAGCCTCCGCAGCGCGGGGAGCGACGAGTGGAGGTCGAGTTCGATGCGGAGCCTTCGCTGGCCATCGGTTTCCACAAGCCTGGCCTGGGACATCCTGACGACTATGTATTCGACGTCATCGATGGCATCCTCACGGACGGCCTGACCTCGCGCCTCTACACCAAGCTGGTGCGGGATAATCGGCTGGCCGCCTCGATCAATTCCGATTCCAACTATCCGGGGGTGCGCGCTCCCAACCTCTTCGTGCTGAATGCTACTCCGCTGGCTCCCCATACGACGGCGGAAGTCGAGGCCGCCATCCTGGCCGAGCTCGAGCGGTTGAAGACCGAGCCGGTCACGGCCAAAGAGCTTGAGAAAATCATCAACAATCTCGATGCGGATATGGTGCGCGCGTTGCGATCGAACAGCGGATTGGCCTCGCAACTCTCGCTCTACCAGACGGTGGCCGGGGATTGGCGCTACGTGCTCAGATCGCGCGACAGAATTGCGGCGGTGACGCCTGCCGACATTCAGCGAGTCGCCACGCAGTACTTTACGAAATCGAACCGGACTGTCGCGACGCTGGTCAAGAAGGTCTCGGCGAAGCAGGTGGCGACGGTGCCGCAGAGCGAGGTGGCGAGATGAAGGGGGGAAGGGGTAAGGGGCCAGTGGCAAGGGGAAGGGGTAAAGGGTTAGCGCTACTGATGGCGAGCGTCTTGTGGCTGATTCCCTTGATGGTTGCCGCTGCCGGCGATCTCATCTTCGACGATCCGCGAGCCATGAAGTTCAAGCCGGTCGAATTCACGCCTCCCGACCCTGAGCGGGTGGTGCTTGAGAACGGAATGGTGCTGTACCTCCTTGAAGATCACGAACTCCCGTTGATCAACATGTCGGCCACGATTCGTACCGGGGCCTGGCTCGATCCGGTCGATAGGATAGGGTTGGCCGCCGTGACCGGTACGGTCATGCGAACCGGCGGAGGGGGCGGCATGTCCGCCGAACAGGTGGACAGCGAACTGGAACAGTTTGCCGGAGACGTCAGTATCTCCATCGGAAGGCAATCCGGTTCCGCCAGTCTCGACGTCTTAAGCAAGGATCTGAAGCGCGGCCTGCAGATCTTCGCCGGCCTGATCCGGACGCCGGCCTTCGAAACGGCCCGTCTGGAATTGGCCAAGCTCCAAGCCATCGAAGGCATCAGGCGTCGCCAGGACAACCCCGGCTCGATCGTCAGCCGAGAGTTCGTCAAGCAACTGTACGGGCCGGACCATCCAACCGCCCGTGAAAGCACGATCGAATCTATCCGGCGGATCACGAGAGACGACCTGGTGACCTTTCACGACAAGACGGTGCATCCCAACGGCATCATCTTGGGCGTGACAGGAGACTTTCAGAAGGCCGACATGCTCACGCTGCTGCGCGCGACATTCGGCGACTGGAAGGAGGGTGCCGTGCCGGACCTGAAGATTCCCGATGTGCCGGAAGCTGCCGCTCACAGGCCGGTGATCCGGTTCGTCGATAAGGAGACGACCCAGACGCACCTCCGGGTCGGACATCTTTCGATCAAGGAGAATGATCCGGATTATGCGGCGCTGGCGCTGGCGAATGACATTCTCGGGGGGAGTTCATTCCGGAGCCGGCTCTTCAACGACGTCCGGACCAAGCGGGGGTTGGCCTATTCGGTCGGCAGCCGTCTGAACACCGGGGTCCACGATCAAGGCGTATGGTTGATGCGGGCCGAAACCAAGTTGCCCTCCACGCAGGAAGTGATCAGCCGGTTTGTGGCCAATCTGGAGCGGATGCGGAGCGATCTGGTGACGGATACGGAATTGGAAGAAGCGAAAGAAGCCTACGTTAATTCCTTCGTGTTTTCGT
Source organism: Nitrospira sp. CR1.3 (assembly GCA_014055525.1). Taxonomy (GTDB): domain Bacteria; phylum Nitrospirota; class Nitrospiria; order Nitrospirales; family Nitrospiraceae; genus Nitrospira_C. Next base: position 16,880 of record WIAH01000018.1, on the reverse strand, counting down.
TTCCCAGCGCCTCCTCCATTGTGAATCGCTTGATCGAGCTGGAATATGACGGCCTGCCGAAGGATTTCCTGCAGCAATTGCGCGCGCGCATCGTCGCGCTCAAGAAAGAGGATCTGCTGGCCGCGTCCAAGAAGCACTTTCATCCCGATCGGCTGACGATCGTCGCCGTCGGCCCGGGCGAAGCCCTGCCGAAACTGCTGTCGGGCTTCGGCGAGGTGAAAGAGATCAAATTGGGGCCTGAAGGATGAGGCGACGCGGGTCCTGTCGGCGAGCAGCCCAAACATGCTCGCACCCCCGCCCGGTGTGGGGTCCCCCGCTGCGCGTGCTTGGGCGCCCGCTCGCCGCCACCCGCGGCTAAATACGAGGAGATGATAGGACAACCGTCGCAATGCCGTCGCGCACTATCAGGTTCTGCCACAGTGATCGGCGCTGCGCTCTGGCGACCGCCATCGAGCCGATCCAGGGGATGAATGAATTGAAGTGGCACACTTCTAGACCGCATTGGTGACGCCGTTCTCGTGCTATAGGCTATCAGCCATCAGCCATAAGCTCGTGTCTTGACCATGCCCCTCGAAGATGATCTGTGCGATATTGTAAAGAAGGCGCGGACGGGACTCGGACTCTCCATCCAAGAGGTCGCGCAGGCGTCAGGATTGGCCGAATCGGAGATTCGCTCGATTGAGAGAGGAGATGTGCCGCGCGGTCGAGCGCAAGTTCAGGACTTGGCACAAACCCTGCGTCTCAGACCGGAGCCGCTGCAGCGAATTGCGATGGACAGATGGGAACCGGTACGCCGAAGGGACCCTTCCTGGGTAGAGACCATCCACGGATCGATCGGCGGCTACGGGGTGCAGGGGTATCTCGTTCACAATGGAGGCGAAGCGTTGGTGATCGATACGGGTTACAACGCGCCGGCCATGATCGCCGCACTCATCACGCGCCGATTGCGTCTGGTCGGCATCTGCCTCACTCACGGCCATTCCGACCATGCAGAAGGAATCGAGAAGCTCCTGGCTCATCAAGAAGTGCCTGTGTATCTGGGATCAGATGATCGCAGTCTGTTGAGTTGGCAGCCGCAGGTTCGACTTCTATCCTCGCCCGATGATGGAGTGATCATTTACGTCGGGGGCAAGAGGGTCCGGTGTCTCGTCACGCCTGGTCATACAGCCGGTGGGATCTGCTACCAGGTGGAGGATCCTGAGCAGCCGCTCTGCTTTGTGGGCGATACACTCTTCGCCGGCTCAATCGGACGATCCAATCCCAGCCCGCTCTATCAAGTCCATCTCGATTCGGTCCACCGTCGCCTCCTCACGCTTCCGGCCGAGTTCCGCTTATTGCCGGGACATGGTCCTGCGACGACGGTCGCGGAAGAACGCGAGCACAATCCCTTCGTGACCGTTCGATAAGCAGGGATCGCATGGACGAACTTCAACGGCAAGTTTCCGACGAGGATGCGGGTAAGCCCGACTTCGAAACTGAGGAGGAGAGCGAGCCATCGTCGTTCTCGCAATGGACCTTGCCTCTCGGTCTGTTTCTCCTGACCGTATTCACCACCTTGTGGGCGGGCGCTTATCAGGCCTACAGCGGGACGATCAGAGGACCGGTGAATTTCCTGCTGGAGTATCCCCAGCAGCTGTGGAATGGAATTCCGTTTGCCGGAACGCTGTTGTTCATCCTTGTGACGCACGAACTGGGTCACTACCTGCTGTCGAAAATCCATCGAGTGCCGGCCTCGTTGCCTCTGTTTATTCCTGGTCCTCCCCACTTCATCGGAACGTTCGGTGCCATCATCCGCATGCGCGGGCCCATCCTCAATCGCCGAGCCCTCTTCGATATCGGTGTCGCCGGTCCGCTGGCCGGCTTCGTCGTGGCGGTCCTCTCGCTGGTCGTAGGATTGCAGCTCTCGACCGTCGTCGACCGGACTTCCACGTTTGGATTGCAATTGGGCGAACCGCTTCTCCTGCAGTTCCTTTCCTGGCTCGTCATTGGATCCTTGCCGCCGCAGGCGGACGTGCTGTTGCATCCCGTCGCCTTCGCGGCCTGGTTCGGATTATTTGTGACGTCGCTGAACCTCATCCCGATCGGACAGCTCGACGGAGGCCACGTAGCCTACGCGCTATGGGGCAATCGTCAGCGGACCATGGCCTTCGCCGTGGTTCCGGTCTTGATCGTGTTGGGCTTTGTGGGGTGGCCCGGCTGGTTTATCTGGGCCTTCATGGCCGGCTTGTGGGGGATCGGTCACCCGCCCGTCATGGATCCACTGACGCCGTTGGGCAAGGCGCGCAAGATTGTCGGATGGACCGCGTTGGCCATCTTTATTCTGACCTTCGCCCCCGTTCCCTTCTCCTTCCACTGACTTGCGCGGTTTCGTCAAGTCTCCTACGATAGGGACTTCATTCCGACAAGGAGGGGGTTCATGTCCGAACGGCAATGGTCTGTTTTCTGGCTGATCGCCGCCGGGATGTTGGTTGTCTCGACCACCGCGACGGGGGCTGATCCTGCTCCCTCGGCTCGCTTCACGTTGGTGCTAAACGGAGCAGCCGTGAAGGACAACCAGACCGGGCTGATCTGGGAGCAGGAGCCGGACCGGGAGCATGACGTCTGGAGCCGCTCAAATGAGCGCTGCGCGACGAAAGAGATCGGAGGCCGGAAGGGCTGGCGCGCGCCGTCTGTCGAGGAACTGAAGACGCTGATCGATCCGTCACAGCATGATCCGGCGCTGCCTCCCGACCATCCCTTTTCAAACATCAAATCCGAGATCTATTGGACGGCCACGCCGGACCCGAAGGATGATATTGTCGCCTGGCAGGTCAGTTTTTTCAGCGGGGAACCGGTGACCGACCAGAAATCCGGCACGCGCCGCATGTGGTGTCTGCTGGGGGAGCCGTCCAAGTAACTGTTGGTCGCTGTTTGCCCTTCTTTCCATTCCCGCTCCCGGCTAGACAGTCATTGCCTTCCCTGTTAACTGAAGTTTTCACTCATTCTTGACGACTCCCATTCGGTTTTTGACGCCATTTTTACGGCATGCCTGGTAGATCATTCCACCAGCATTGCCGTCACAGCGAAAAAACCAGATGGATTTTTTATACCTCGGCATCACGCTCCTCTTCTTCGCGTTCTCATGGTGGGTGCTCGACAGATTCGATCGTCTCTAAAAAGGAGGGCATCATGATTCTGCTCGGCGCCGTTCTGTCAGTCGGGCTACTCGTCTATCTCATGATCGCCCTGCTGAAACCGGAGTGGTTCTCATGACCCTGAACAGCTTCGGTCAAATCGGGCTCTTTATCGCCGTCCTGCTGGCGCTGGTCAAGCCCTTGGGTTGGTATATCGCGCGGGTGTACGAGGGCCAGGCATTTTGGCCGGACAAAGTGTTGGGCCCTCTCGAGAGACTCATATATCGCTGCTGCGGAGTGCGTCAACATGACGAGATGGCCTGGAAAACGTATGCGGCCGCCATGTTGGTCTTCAACGCGGCAGGGCTGGTCGTCTTGTATGCGCTCCAGCGACTCCAAGGATTCCTCCCGCTGAATCCGGAGGGTTTGGGAATCGTGTCAGCCGATTTGGCCTTCAATACGGCTGCGAGCTTCACGACGAATACCAACTGGCAGGCTTACGGAGGGGAATCGACTCTAAGCTATCTGACCCAGATGCTTGGCCTTACCGTACAGAACTTTGTTTCCGCCGCAACCGGCATGGCGATTCTGATCGCGTTGATCAGGGGGTTGGCTAGACGCAGCGCTACGACGATCGGCAATTTTTGGACGGATCTCGTCCGCGGCACGCTGTACGTTCTCCTGCCGCTCTCTCTGTTCTGGGCACTTCTGCTGGTGCCCCAGGGTGTCGTCCAAACCTTCCATTCGTATCGGACAGCGACGTTGCTGCAGCCAATTGGTTACGCCAAGCCCGTGACTGATGTGACCGGCCAGCCTGTGTTGGACGATCGCGGCCGGCCAAGGACAGAGCCCGCGACGGCAACCGAACAGCTCCTTGCTGTCGGACCGGCGGCCTCACAGATCGCGATCAAGCAACTCGGGACCAATGGGGGAGGCTTCTTCAACGTCAATTCCGCTCACCCGTTCGAGAATGCGACGCCCTGGTCCAACTTCATCGAAGTGCTAGGGATTCTCCTCATTCCCGCAGCGCTCTGTTACACGTTCGGGGCGATGGTCGGAGACACACGACAGGGTTGGTCTGTCCTTGCGGCAATGACGATTCTGCTGATCTGTTTCGTTCCTTTTGGTCTGTGGGCTGAACAGAGCGGGAACCCATCCTTCGTGGCGCTGGAGATCGACCAGCAACCTCGCGAAGGCCAAGCCGGAGGGAATATGGAAGGCAAAGAGACGCGATTCGGTATCGCAAACTCCGTCTTGTGGTCCGCCGTCACGACCGCCGCATCAAACGGCTCCGTGAATTCGATGCACGATTCCTACGCCCCGCTCGGTGGACTGGTGCCGCTGTTCCTCATGCAGTTGGGCGAAGTCGTGTTCGGAGGAGTCGGCTCGGGACTGTACGGCATGATCGTCTTCGCCATTGTCGCCGTTTTCGTCGCGGGTCTCATGGTCGGACGTACTCCTGAATATCTCGGCAAAAAGATCGAGCCCTATGAAATGAAGATGGTCTCGTTGCTGATTCTGATCATGCCGCTCGTCGTGTTGGGGCTTACAGCGATCGCCGTGGTCACGGAGTCCGGAACCTCCTCGATACTCAATCCTGGCGCGCACGGCTTTAGTGAAATTCTGTACGCCTATACTTCTCAGGGAAACAACAACGGCAGCGCCTTCGCGGGGTTGAACGTCAATACTCCTTTCTACAGCCTCACCGGCGGCATCGCAATGCTGATCTCCCGCTTCTGGCTGGCGATCCCGACGTTGGCGCTCGCCGGGTCGCTGGCTCGAAAGAAGTTCGTGCCCGCCGGCCCCGGCACCTTGCCGACTCACACTCCGCTCTTTGTCGCGCTCCTCGTTGGTGTGATTCTGCTGGTCGGAGGGCTTACCTTTCTACCGGCTCTGGCCCTGGGGCCGATTGTCGAGCATTTCTTGATGTGACGCGACATGACAGGAGTTGCGGAACATAGCTCTATGCCGGCACGGACGGGAACCCGCAGGACTCACTCTCTCGGCGACCCGGGCATCATCTGGCACGCAATGGCAGAGGCCTGTCGCAAGCTCGACCCGCGCCACCAAATCAAGAACCCGGTTATGTTTGTCGTGTGGGTCGGCAGCATCGTGACAACCCTCCTGCTCGGGCAGGCGTTGACCGGAGCCGGAGAGGCGTCGACCGGTTTCATACTTGCCATTGCACTGTGGCTCTGGTTCACCGTGCTGTTTGCCAACTTCGCAGAGGCGATGGCGGAGGGACGCGGAAAGGCTCAAGCCGACTCGCTTCGTCGGAGCCGTCAGGAACTGACCGCCAAGAAACTCGGGGGCGCGAACCCGGCTGGCAAGCACCCTGCAGGACCGAGCGCACCGTTCCGACGAAATGATAGATTCAGTGTGGTTTCCGCAGGTCAGATCAAGAAGGATGACGTGATTCTCGTTGAGGCCGGGGAGTACATTCCCGCCGACGGTGAGGTGATCGAGGGAGTCGCGTCGGTCAACGAAAGCGCGATTACCGGCGAGAGCGCGCCCGTCATTCGGGAGAGCGGGGGCGATCGCAGCGCGGTGACGGGGGGTACGAAGGTGCTGTCGGACTGGCTCATCATTCGTGTCACTGCCGGCTCGGGAGAAAGTTTTCTCGACCGGATGATCGCCATGGTGGAAGGAGCGAGGCGCCAGAAGACGCCGAATGAGATCGCCCTCAATATTCTGCTGGCAGCACTCACGATCATCTTTCTTCTAGCGACGGTTACATTGATGCCGTTCTCTCTGCACAGCGTCCGCGCGATGGGACAAGGGACGCCTGTCACCGTCACTGTATTGGTGGCACTGCTCGTCTGCCTGATTCCGACCACGATCGGGGCGCTTCTTTCGGCCATCGGCATCGCCGGGATGGACCGCATGGTGCAAGCCAATGTCATCGCCATGTCGGGGAAAGCTGTCGAAGCGGCGGGCGACGTCGATGTGTTGCTGCTCGACAAGACAGGCACGATTACCCTGGGCAACCGGCAGGCAACGGCGTTCGTGCCCGCTGAAGACGTAAGCGATCAGACGCTCGCTGATGCGGCGCAACTCTCTTCGCTGTCGGACGAAACGCCGGAGGGCCGCAGCATCGTGATCCTGGCCAAGGAAAAGTACGGCCTGCGCGCGCGCGATATTCAAGAGTTAGGCGCGACGTTTATTCCCTTCACCGCGCAAACCCGCATGAGCGGCGTCAATTTGAACAGCCGTGAAATCAGGAAAGGCGCGGCCGATGCGATCGAGGCCTATGTCCTGGCGTTGAGAGGACAATTCTCTGCCGCCGTCCGGTCGCATGTGGATGCAATCTCCATCCAGGGAGGGACCCCGCTCGTTGTGGCGGAGGGGCCAAAGGTGCTGGGCGTTATCGCACTCAAGGACATAGTGAAAGGCGGAATCAAGGAACGATTTGGAGAGCTGCGACGCATGGGTATCAAGACGGTGATGATCACGGGCGACAACCCGCAGACGGCTGCGGCCGTGGCCGCAGAAGCCGGCGTGGACGATTTCCTGGCGCAGGCCACGCCGGAAACCAAGCTCAAGCTGATTCGCGACATGCAGGCAGGCGGCCGTCTTGTGGCGATGACCGGCGATGGCACGAACGACGCCCCGGCATTGGCTCAAGCTGATGTCGCCGTGGCGATGAACACCGGCACGCAAGCCGCAAAAGAAGCTGGCAATCTGGTTGATCTGGATTCCAATCCCACCAAACTCATCGAGATCGTGGAGATCGGCAAGCAGTTGCTCATCACCCGAGGAGCCTTGACCACCTTCAGCATCGCCAATGACGTAGCGAAGTATTTTGCGATTATTCCGGCGGCCTTCGCGACGACCTATCCCGTATTGAGTTCGCTCAACGTCATGCGGTTGGCGACTCCGCAGAGTGCGGTCCTGTCCGCAGTCATCTTCAATGCGTTGATCATTGTCGCGCTTATTCCCCTAGCCCTGAGAGGAATCACATATCGCCCGATTGGCGCCGGTCCCTTGCTGCAGCGTAACCTCTTGATCTACGGGGTGGGGGGCGTCGTTGTGCCCTTTATCGGTATCAAACTGATCGACATGCTATTGGTCATACTGAATTTGACTTGAAGGTCGCCATGAGAGAGCAGATTAGACCTGCATTGACGATGCTCGTGATCCTGACGGTTCTTACCGGCCTGGTTTACCCGCTGGCGGTTACGGGACTGGCCCAGATGTTTTTCCCGGACCAGGCAAACGGCAGTTTGATTGTTCACAATGGCCACGTCATCGGGTCGAAATTGATCGGGCAATTTTTTGATAGGCCGGAGTATTTTTGGGGCCGTCCATCGGCAACCGCGCCGTTTCCCTACAACGCCGCGGCATCAGGAGGCTCGAACCTGGGCCCGACGAACCCGGTACTGGTCGAGGTTGCGAAGGCCAGGGTTACCGCGTTGAAAGCGGCGGACCCGGGCAATCAAACGCCCATCCCTGTCGATCTAGTCACGGCCTCCGGAAGCGGGCTGGACCCTCACATTAGTCCGGCTGCTGCTGAGTACCAGGTGAAGCGAGTGTCTCGCGCACGTCGCCTGGATGAGAGCGCGGTGCGGACACTGGTTACACAGCATACGGAAGAGCGGCAGTTCGGATTCCTGGGAGAGCGACGAGTCAATGTTCTGGAATTGAATCTGGCGCTTGAAGGCGCTGATTCCGGAGCGCGACTGCCTGGTAGTCATGACGAGTGGGCCGCGACTTCCAACGATCGACCGTCTCGTTGACGACTTTTCCGGCCTACCCTAGAATTCGAGCACCACTCTCCGTAGGGAAATCGATAACGGCAAGGATCTATTCCCATGAGCCAGGAACGACCTGATCCCGACGCTCTGCTCAAACGCGTGCAGGCGGAGGAAGTGAGACAGTCGGAAGGGAGACTCAAAGTCTTTTTCGGCGCCAATCCAGGCGTGGGAAAAACCTACGCCATGTTGGAAGCGGCGCACGAGCAGAGACGCGACGGAGTCGACGTCGTCATCGGCGTTGTGGAGACACATGGCCGTGCGGAGACAGAGGCCCTGGTAACCGGACTTGAAGTCGTGCCTCGGCGGGTCGTCGAGTATCGCGGCACCGTTCTTCAGGAATTCGATCTTGATGCGGCTCTGGTTCGTCGTCCCACTCTCATCCTTATCGACGAGTTGGCTCATACCAACGCGCCGGGCTTGAGGCACGCGAAGCGGTGGCAAGATGTTCAGGAGTTACTCAAGGCCGGCATTACCGTCTATACCACCGTCAATGTGCAGCACCTGGAAAGCCTGAACGATGTCGTTGCGCAAATCACCGCGGTGCGTGTGCGGGAAACCGTGCCCGATTCGATGTTGGAGCGGGCTGACGACGTCGAACTGATCGACCTGCCTCCTGACGATCTTCTGCAACGGCTCAAGGACGGAAAAGTCTACGTGCCCGAACAAATCCAACACGCCGTGAAAAATTTTTTCACCAAAGGCAATCTGATCGCGCTACGGGAACTCGCCTTGCGCCGTACCGCGGAACGGGTCGATCAACAGATGGAAGTCTACCGGCGTGACCATGCGGTCGTGCGGACCTGGCCTGCCGCGGAGACCATCATGGTCTGCGTCAACATGAAATCGCGCGGTCCACGCTTGATCAGAGTCGCGCGCCAAATGGCTGCAGATCTGCATGCCAAATGGATCGCTGTCTATGTCCAGATTCCCCGACATCTCCGATTGCCTCAGGTCGAGCGGGACCGGTTGGTACAGACCCTCCGGTTGGCGGAGCAGCTGGGGGCCGAAACGGTGACCTTGACCGGAGACAACGTGGCCCAGGAACTCTTGAGTTACGCGCGCAGGCGGAATGCAACGAAGATTGTCGTCGGGAAGCCGGTCAGGTCTCCGTGGAAGGAATGGATTTTCGGATCCGTGGTGTCGGAACTTATCCACCAAAGCGGGGAGATCGACATCTATGTCATCACTGGAGAAGCAGGGGAAGGACAGCCTCTCATCCGCCGCAGTCTCCGGAGGACCAGCGACCGTTCGGGGTATGCCCAGGCATCGCTCGGAATTGTGATCGCGACGGCCGTCGCCTGGTCGATGTTCCCGTATTTCGCGCCGGCAAATCTGATCATGATGTATCTTATTGCCGTCATTGTCGTCGCGATTCGATCCGGTCGCGGCCCCTCGGTCCTGGCTTCGGTCTTGAGCGTGGCGTGCTTCGATTTTTTCTTTGTCCCTCCCTACTTTTCCTTCGCGGTGTCCGACATTCAATACTTGCTGACGTTCGGTGTCATGCTGGTCGTGGCTTTGGTCATCAGCAACCTTGCCGTCCGTATCCGCCAACAGGCCGAACTGGCGCGGGATCGAGAAAAACGCACCGGCGTGCTCTATGCGATGACCCGCGATCTTGCGACTCATAGGGGAGCGGGCACATTGGCGCACCTCGCATCGAAACATCTTCGAGAGGTGTTCGACAGCCAGGTTGCGGTCTTTCTGGCGAATTCCGAGAAGCGGTTGGAGTTGCAACGGGGTGAGCAACTCTATTTCGAGTTTGACCCAAAAGAAGCCGGTGTGGCCCAATGGGTGTTCGAGCACAACGAGCGGGCGGGACTCGGGACCGATACGCTCCCCGGGGCCAGCGCGCTCTATACGCCGTTGGTCGGTTCCGCCGGTGCAATCGGGGTCGTGGCCGTCAGACCGACTGACTCCATCGAACTGCTGGACCCTGATCGATTGCACCTACTCGAATCTCTCGTAAATCAAGTCGCGTTGGCGATCGAGCGAACGCGGCTGTCCGAAGAGGCGCAGCAGGCACATGTGCGGGTAGAAACGGAGCGCATGCGGAATGCCATTCTCAGTTCGGTCTCCCACGACCTGCGGACCCCGTTGGCGACAATTACCGGGGCCGCCAGTAGCTTGGCGGAGGAACAGGGGATACTCGATCACGCAGCGCGCCGCGAACTCTCTCGATCCATTTACCGTGAGGCCGATCGCCTGGACCGCCTCCTCAAGAATCTGCTCGACATGATGCGCATTGAGGCCGGTGCTGTGCGGCTCAGCAAAGAGTGGCACCCCGTAGATGAGGTCGTCGGCGCGGCTCTGACCAGATTGGAGGGACGATTGCGCGATCATTCGTTCAATACCACGTTTCCTATCGACCTGCCGCTGGTGCTGGTCGATGGAGTTCTGCTGGAGCAGGTCGTGATCAATCTCGTCGAGAATGCCGCAAAGTACGCGCCCCCGGGCAGCGCGATTGATCTAACCGCATCGGTGAGCGATAGCGACGTTGTGGTGGAAATCGCAGATCGAGGTCCGGGCATTCCAGTCGGCGAAGAAGCCCGCATCTTCGACAAATTCTATCGCGGGAAGTTTGCCCGAGAGGGAGGGGTTGGCTTGGGATTGACGATATGTCGCGGCATCGTTGAGGCGCACGGCGGCCGTATTTGGGCGGAGAACCGGCGCGGAGGAGGAGGGGTGTTCCGTTTCACGATCCCGCTGTTGGAACAGCAACCCTCCGTCGAAGCGGAACGGGCAGAACCGAAGCCGGCCTGATCGACTCCGGAAGTGAATTGCGGTCGGGAGGTCCAGCCGATATGTCCGGACAGGAAGTTACAGTGCTAGTAATCGAGGATGAGCCGGAGATTCGCCGGTTCCTGCGGACAACACTTCATGCACACGGGTTTCGCTTGTACGAGGCCGTGACAGGAGGGGACGGCCTTGCGGAAGCCAAGTCGAGAAATCCCGATCTCATACTGATCGATCTCGGTCTGCCGGATCTGGACGGGACCGAACTGATTCGTCAGGTGCGGGAATGGACATCCACACCGATTATCGTCCTGTCGGCGCGAGATCAGGAACAGATGAAAGTGGCGGCGCTCGATCTGGGCGCCGACGATTACGTCACCAAGCCGTTTGGCGTCAACGAACTCCTCGCCCGGATGCGCGCCGCTCTCAGACATGTCGCCCGAATCTCCGAAACAAGAGGTGATTCCGTGTTCACACTCGGCGAACTGCGTATCGACCTTGGCCGGAGGCAGATCTTCGTATCCGGCAAAGAAATTCATCTGACGCCGATCGAGTACAAGCTGCTCACGACGCTGGTCCGCCATGCGGGAAAGGTTCTGACGCATCGCCAACTGCTCAAGGAGGTGTGGGGACCGCTGCGGGTCGAGGAGGCTCACTATCTCCGGGTCTATATGCGCCAGCTCCGAAGCAAGCTCGAAGAGAATCCCGCTCAGCCGCGATACCTCCACACGGAGCTGGGAGTCGGGTACCGACTCAGAACCGAGTAACTCTCACGGAGAGTCAAACGTCCCGATGACCGAGAAGATCAACATCTGCTGCCCCGGCGTGAGCACATTGTTCGTCCCCTTAAAGAACCCACCGCCCGGTCCGGTGGAATCGTCATACCGATACTCCAGCCGGCAGATCGTATTGGTCCACTTGTAGGGTATCCGGTATTCGCCGGTCGTTGTGATCGCCTTGATGAATTGTTCTGACCCGGTCATCAGGCCGTTCCGATCCCAATAGAATTCGGGTCTGATCGAGACGGCCCAGGGGCCGGAAATCTGCCAGCGCGTTTCCAAGGTCGCTCCGGTGTAGAAATCTCGCGGATTGCCGAGCGCGGAGGCGTTCTTCTGGGTCCCGACTTGATAGTCGATCCCAACCGTGACACGCTCTCCTTTCCATTCGACGATGCTGTCTGAAAAGAAGCGCCAGAATTCCACCGCTGTGTTGGACTGATCCGGCCCATAATAGATCGTCTCTTTGATGGTCCATGCGGACGTGGGTTTGTACTGGACTTGCCCTCCGTAACTGGGGACGCTGTTGGAATTCTCAAGGTGGAAATAGTCGTTGATGATGAAGAACGCGCCGGTCCACTGGTCGTTAAACGTGTAAACGGCATTGACCCCGAACATCAGGTACGGCGAATAGTCGGCGATCCAGGCGCGCGTGTAGTTGCCGTTGTCCTTGGCATAGAGCGACTCGTAGCCGATGAAGCTGTTGAAGAGTCCCGCTTGAACGGTAAGGCCGTTTCCGACCGGTGCCAGATAAGACACATTCGCGCGTCCGAAGTGACGCCACACATCGGAGTCCTGCACTTTCGGCAGACCAACGGCGAAGCCGAAGGCCTTGGAGTCCTCCCCGGTTTGGACCAATAATTCTGTTCCCCATCGTGACGATTCGGTTGCGTCCTTGCGGACGTAGCCAGCCAGCATGTTCAGGTTGAGCTCATTGACCTTCGGGGTCGTGCTGCGGTCGCGGAAGAAATGGTTGGCGGGAAAATTGAAATTGAGCGAATATCCGAGATCGATGAACCCTCCGTAGTGCCACAGAGGTTTGTCGGACTGCGCCGGTTCAGCCGGCGATACTGCCGGCGCGCTGGCGACAGGAGGGTCGTCACCAGGCGGTCGGAGGGGCGCTTCTTCAGCCGCCGCAATAACTGGAATGATGGTGACAGCTAAACACGCGATCAGGTAGGGCGCCAGAAACGATACCCGGCTCACGCGAACTGTTCCTCCCAGCCCTGTGCGGTGCCGATCGCCGATTTCCATGCCATCGCTCCCAGCGGGAACGATAGCGCATTATCCATCAAAATGAGGTAAAAAGGCGTGGTAATCGCATCAGAAGGGCCTCAAGACCGGATGTGATAAGGGGCCGCATTGCGAAATAGCATCTCTCGGCGTAAGCCTGCGTGATCGAACGAGCGGGAAAGACAACGGGTCTGCCGGCCGTCGGCATATTCTCTGCCATGATGCTCGTTCTCATCTGGATGACGGCGATTTCGGCGGTGCGGGCTGAAGAGTCTCCGCCGACTTCGACCCCGCCGCCCCCTGCGGAAAATTCCGAACAGGAACAATCGACCAAATCGCTCTGGCGCTACGGCGCCTATCTGGATCTTACCTATCCCATCGACTTCAACTTCCCCGAGAATCATCAATGGCGCAGCAAGGTCACGACGCAGCGAGTGAATGATTTGAACCTCAACATGGCGCTGGCCTATGTCAGGAAAGAGGCGAATGAATCGTCACGCTGGGGAATGGAATTTGCCCTTCAAACAGGTCGCGATGTCGATGGAGAAGTTCCGAATGCCAGCGATCGGTTCGGGCACCCCTACGAGCCCGCCGAGACCTTCAGCCACTTTTCCCGCGCCAATGTGTCCTACCTGGCCCCCATCGGAACCGGCCTCACGATCACGGCCGGACTCTTTAACAGCTTCATCGGCTATGACTCCTTTTACGCCAAAGACAACTTCAATTACACGCGATCCTATCTCGCGGATAACTCTCCCTATTTCATGTTCGGGGTCTCTGCGCAGTACCGGTTCAACGAGGCGGTCAAGGGCGTCTTCTACGTCATCAATCGGTACAACTTTCTCTCGTACCCCAACAATCTTCCGAGTTATGGCACTCAGGTGAGCTGGGCTGCCTCGCCGCGGGTGACGTTCATACAAAATCTCTACTACGGACCCGACCAATCCAACACCAATATTCAATACTGGCGTTTCTTCTCGGACAGCATCCTGGAATGGAAGCGCGACGCCTTTACCGTGGCCTTTGCCTATGACATCGGGACGGAGCGCGCGATACCGCAAGCCGGGGACCGACAAGTGTTCTGGACCGGCGGGGCGATCTGGACCCGCTGGCAGTTGGCTCAGCCATGGGCCATTGCCGTTCGGCCGGAGTTGTATTACGACCCCGACGGGACACTCACAGGCGCCCGGCAATTCATCAAGGCCGTGACCACCACGTTGGAGTACAAGTGGCTGTACCGCTGGACGACGACGCTGTTTCGGCTGGAGTACCGGTTCGATCACTCGACCGGACCGCAGGGCGGATTCTACACCGGAGGGCAGGTCGCCCCCGGGATCATCGGACTGACTCCATCACAGAATCTGTTGTTCTTTTCCGTGCTCTGGAGCTTCGATTCTCGCTGACGACTCGGCCGTTCGCTTACGACGGTTCCCTCAGTCGTTTGACGCGCTCCGCAATGCGGCGCTGCAACTCCACCAGCGCCTTCGCCTTCGCCGCCTCGACCACGACATCGTCCTCAAGAAAGGCGGCGGGCCCTACCGTCTGCGCGCGGCCTTGCGCTTCTTCCTGGAACAGCAACGATCCGGTCTTCACTTCCCAGAGGGAGCCTCGGATCAGGCAGAGCGCGTCGCTGTGGGTGCCGTCGGCAACGTACGCGCCGATGATCGTCCAGTACAGCAAGGGACCCTTGTAGTTGTTATACCGATCAACGGCGGCGGCTCCGTCAAAAACGAGAAGAAAATCAGCGCCGTACCTTGCAGCCGAATCCCGAAGCTGGACGAGCTGATCGCCTTTGAGCGAGGACTGAGGCACGAAGTTCGCGCTTGCCAGACCGTGGTCGGCTGTCAAGCGTCTGGCCCATGTCAGTACATGGTCTCGATCGGCATTGCTCCATTCGAATTCATGTTGCAGAAATCCGGTCGGCTTGAGATACAGGCCCAGTGCCGGCGGGGTAGGCGGAAAGTTGTGCGAGGGCGACGGCTTCGGGGAGCGTTCTCCCTCAAAGCGTATGGCCTCCTGTCGAAGAATTTCTTGCAGCGTTTCAACCGGCAGACCCTTGCTGCTGCTGCAAGCGGCCACCAGACCCAGCACGATTAGGAGCAATCCGGATCTCATGCGGATCGATCGTCAGCTATTCCTTCAGCGGTGCAATCTGGTCGGCCACAGCCTGTATGACCCCTTCACGCTCTCCCACGACCTTGAGCCCTTGAAAACTTAAGTAGTAGCCGCCATGGCTTGGAGCCTGGATGGTCGCACGGAGCTCGATGCGCGCGCCCTCCTCCACGTCAGGATCCTTCACGGTCGGCACCCCGCAAATGCCGAATACAGCCACGTTGATGGAAGCGGTCTCATCCTCCAGATAAAACAGGTATGCGCCGTAACACATCGTGCCGGCGGGGAGCTTATAAGGATCGAGCGGCTGCACATTCCTGACCGTGCCTTGGAGGACGACCTGTTTGAGATGGAAGATGTACGGTTCTTCGAGAATCTGGGCGACGGAAACGAGGTCGGCGGCTGACGCGGGAGACAGCCGGACCGGAAATAGAGCGCTCATTGTAAGGAACAACCAGAGGAAGGCCTGCGCACTGATCTTCATAGGCCAGCCTATTGTACCATTTCTTGTTCAATCATTCGCCGGCAGCTGCGCTCTTCCGCATGGACTGCTCAGTCGCTATAATCCGCCGCAACAATCTTGGGAGGAAACCGGTAATGAGCGTGGAAGCCGACCTGCTTGAGAAGTATGTCCTGGGAAGCCGACGGCGATTCGAAGGTCTGCTCGGACAGATGGTCGAAATTCCCTCGATCAGCATGGACCCGGCGCGATCGAGTGACGTCAGGCGTATGGCGACCGTGGCTGCGCAGGTTCTTACGGACCTTGGCGCGGAGGCGCGGATCGTTGAGACCGGAGGCTACCCGATCGTCTCCGGCGGCTGGATGACCGGCGGGCATCATCCCACCGTCACGATCTACAACCACATGGATGTGCAGCCGGCGCAAGAACCGGAATGGCAGCAGGAGCCGTTCGCATTTACGATTGAGAACGGGATCTACCGTGGCCGCGGCGCCACCGACGACAAGGGGCCGGCACTCTCGGCCCTATTGGGCGCGCGCTTTGCCGTCGAGCAGGGCCTGCCGATCAACATCCGGTTCCTGTGGGAGCTGGAGGAAGAGATCGGGAGCCCGCATTTCGCAGCAGGGCTCAAGGACCGTGCGGGGATTCCACGTCCCGATTCGGTCGTCGTGTCCGACACGATCTGGATCGCGAAGGGGCGGCCGGCCATGCCCTACGGCCTGCGCGGTCTGCTCGGCGCCAGATTGACCCTGCGAACCGGAAGCAAGGACGCGCATTCGGGCGTGACAGGCGGAGCGGCCCGCAATCCTCTAGCCGAGTTGATGGAAATAGCCCAGGCCTGCGTAAATGCAAGAACGGGCGAGGTGAAAATTCCCGGATTCTACAAGGATGTCGTGAAGCCGACCAAAGCCGAGATCGCAAGTTTCTTGAAATCGGGGTTTCAGGTAAGACGATTCAAGGGGGCCTACGGGCTCCAGCAACTTCGCACCGACGACCCCGCCGAGATCATGCGCCGCATCTGGGCGGCACCAACGTTTGAAATTCATGGTCTGACAGGCGGCTATCACGGCCCCGGCGTAAAGACCATTGTGCCGGGTCACGGGGAGCTCAAGGTCAGTATGAGGCTCGTGCCGAATCAACGGCCGGAGAAGGTGCTCGCCTTGTTCAAGAAGTACGTGGCTAAGCTGAATCCGGACATCCGAGTGGAAAGAGAAGGGATGTTGCATCCCTTCAAAGGCAGTTTCGACGGGCCCTACGTCGACTGCGTGAAACGGGCGGCCAAAGCCGGGTTCGGCAAGGAGCCGGCCTTCATCCGCGAAGGCGGCTCGATCGGCGCGGTCGTGACCATGCAGAAAATGTGGAAGGTGCCGATACTGTTCTTAGGCCTGAGTCTGCCCGAGCATGGCTACCACGCGCCGAATGAATACTTCGATTGGGGCCAGGCGTCAGGAGGTATGAAGGCCTTCGCGCACTATTTTGGGGAGTTGGCGAAGATGGGGCGTTTCGGCTGACCAAAGGTGTGCGGGTTCTGTCACGGTGAACAGCCCCGAAGGGACTGGCTCCGGCATTACCGGTGCCTTGTATCTTGGACCGAGTACGGCAATGATACGGCGCATCATCAACTCGGGCGTGATAGGCCGACGGTGCCGAGGTCCGCAGAGACCGGGGGACAGCCAAGGTCGTCATGCCCTTTACCGGT
>WIAH01000017.1 GCA_014055525.1 Nitrospira sp. CR1.3 | reverse complement strand
GGCCGGCGGGCACAACCAGCTCGACGTCGACGGCCTACAGTTACGGGGTGACGCTGCCGCTTCACTTCCTAGGGAAACGGTTGCAGTGGTCGGTGACCGCCTGCGTACCGACTACGGGGCAGGCGGCCGTCGGTCAGATACCGGAAAGTTGCGCATCGTCGGCGCCAAGACCGATCACGTGGACGATTCTGCCTCCCGTGTTGAGCGCGCCGGCCGACAATGTGCTCTTGCCCAATTTGCTTCCCACTCTTTCCTGGACTCATGGCAACCAATATGGCGTCGAGTATTTCTTGGTGTGCATCGCCAAACCCAATGTGCCGTGTCCGGTCCAGCCCGGAGTACAGCCGCACGTCTTTGTCGCGCGTGTTCAGAACGCTTCAGGATTCACGCCGCCGCAGGACCTCTCGCCATTCGTGGGTCACACGCTCCATTGGACGGTCGCTGTCTGCAATGCGGCGTTAGGCTGCTTCTACCAGCCACAATACCGCCGACTCCAAGTTCCCTTCGATGGTTCTTGGGATTCCGTTTATCCCGTGACCCAGAACGCGAAATGCAAAAATTGTCATCAAATGCATGCCGAAAATGACACCTATCGCCGGCACATTCAGTTAGGACGATTCACGCGTGAGGAAATACCTCCTTCGAACGTCGGTGGAGATGTCTTTGTACGAGGTGACGGATTTATTAATGTAGATAAGTGGGTCAACAAGTGTGAGAGTTGCCATACGTCGGCGACCGGATTTACCAACAGATGGAGAGCACCGCATTTCAGATTTTCTTTCGACCATCCTGTCGATGGGCCCCTGTGCGACGAGTTCAAGAAGCCCCGCGGTGGTATCAACCTGCAGCCCCCCACCCAACATATGCTGCATGACGAAAACATTCTATGGGCCGTAGATAGAATCCCGGGTCTGGGACGTGCAGTCTGGCAGCAGAAAGTGAACGCGTGGTTCACCGCCGGTGCGCCCTGCGGCCCGACACATGGTCGACGTCGTGGCCAATTCACACCATAAGGCGCCCAAGTGAACACACTCGTCCGCATCCAAGCGTCTGCGTGAAAGGCTCAGAACCGATTTGATGCACCCAGGTAAGAAAAGAGCATCGATTGTCAAAGCTGTCCTCTTGATCGCCTGCCTCGTTGGCGGATGGGCTCTTGCACAACAAGCCTCTTCGCCCCAGACAGTCACGTTCGACCGTCCGGTCCACTTCCTGGCTCCGGACGGCAGCGACGTCGAGGTCGAAGCCGGCGCATACGAGGTCGACTCGCCGGGAGAGTTGCGCCTGCGACTCAGTCCGGTCGCCGGCGCAGCACCGCTGTTCATTCAGGCTCTGCCGACGACCCACTCAGAAGCGGTGGAATCGCCGGTTGCCCTGACAGTCGTCACCGACGAGGACATCACGCACGTCGTCTTGCTTCTATCGGACAAGACCGCGCTCGATGCCCCGGGAAGTCTCAGCGGCATTCGATCTCGAACCGATGTGCCACAGCGACTGTCCACGCTGCAGCTCAAGCAGGCGGTCGGCAGTCAACTCCTGCTGTCTGGCTCCCCGACGGCGCCGCTCGCGGTCAACCCTCCCTCCGGCGCCGTGATTACCGGCCCTGCTGTCCGATTTCAGTGGCAGCAGAGCCCCGGCCAGCCAGCTCCATCACGTTACGAGATTTGCGTGGGTGAGCTAAATCAACCCTGCACAGGCCCTCACGCCGTGGTCTTCAAGATCACCGGAATGCTCTTGACTGAACCCCTGCCGCCGAAACAGTTGGGCGTTGGCCCGCGTCCGGGAAGCCCCGACTTCGAACGACAAGCAGGCACCTCCGGCACGGCACCATATTTCTATAACGTGACCCTGCCCTTTCAATTCCAGGGTAAGCGATTGCAATGGTCCATTGCCGGGTGTGTCCCGATAGCCGGCCAGGCGGCGTTCAGCGGTCAAACTCCGGAGAGTTGCACGGCGTCCACTCCAAGGCCCATTACCTGGGTACTTTCGCCACCGGCATTGAACATGCCTGCGGAGAATACGCTACTACAGACTTTGACTCCCGCCTTTTCCTGGAACTACGGGAACCAACAGGGAGTCGAGTACTTTCTCGTCTGTATTTTCAAGCCGAATGTCCCTTGCCCGGTCCAACCATCGGTCCAGCCCTACGTCTTCGCCGCGCTTGTGCAAAACGCTTTGGGATTCACGCCGCCACAGGATTTGTCGCCGTTTATGGGCCACACGCTCCATTGGACCGTCGCCGCCTGCAACGCGGCGTTGGGCTGCGTCTACCAGCCGCAGTATCGCCGATTCCAAGTCCCGATCGTTGATGGCTCCTTTGACTCCATCTACGAGGTCTCCCAGAACGCGAAATGCAAAAATTGCCACCAAATGCATCGTGAAAATGAAACCTATCGCCGACACGTTAAGTTGGGGCGGTTCACCCGGGATGAAATTCCGCCTTCTGCAGTTGATGGGGTCCTCAGGGAAGGAGGTCGGTTGACCGAAACGACCAAGAAGTGTAGCAACTGTCACACTTCGGCGACCGGATTCACAGACGAATGGAGAGCGCCAGTTCGAATGTTTGGTTTACCGCGCGAAGAATCTTTCGAGCAGCTAATCGATGGTAATTTGTGTTTTCAATTCAAAGCTGAGCCTGCCCTTAAGCGAGGAGGCCGGGATCATCTGGTAAATGATTCTAATATCCTGTGGGCGGTGGGCAGAATCCCCGGTCTGGGCCGTGCAAGATGGCAGCAGAAGGTCGATGCTTGGTTTAAGGCGGGCGCGCCCTGTGGACCCAAAGACGGTCGACGACACGGACAGTTCACTCCTTAAATGGACCCTGAGCGGACTGATCTTACAGTGCAGTGAAGGGGCGATCATAAGCGGGCAGAATCCCGTTCTATGAGGCAATGGACCCCCAAAGGCGTCCCGGACGGCCTTAAGCGCCTGCAGGCACCCTGTGTCCCGGAATAACTAGGCGTTACGGCACAGGCCGTGCTACTTTTCCTGAGACAGCTCAACTTTCTCCCCTATCTTGTGGTATCAAGACAGCGTCGAAGCGGGCTTTCCACTGCGCCATCCATCTGCCGTCGTGCGGGAAAGTAGGTTGCGTCGAGCTTTCGTAGGCCTCGGCGTGAGAGCAAGGAGATTGTGATGCTGATTGTGTTTGCCGCGGCCATCTGTCTCAGCGCCTTTTTGTTGTTTCTCGTGCAGCCGATGATTGCGAAGATGATCCTCCCGCAGCTCGGAGGGACGCCGGCGGTCTGGAATACCTGCATGGTGTTCTTTCAAGCCATTCTCCTGGCGGGGTACAGCTATGCGCACCTGCTCACCGGACGGTTTCACCTCCGCCGTCAGGTCGTCGTGCATGTGCTCGTCCTTTTGCTTCCATTGGCGGTCCTGCCGGTCGGTCTCGCCTTCCAGTGGACGGCGAGCCAGTCGGGCGCTCCCATCACATGGCTGCTGTGGCTCTTGACGCTCTCAATCGGCCTGCCCTTTTTTGCCCTGTCGACGACTGCGCCTCTCCTGCAACGGTGGTTCAGTCACCTCCAGCACAGCCTTGCAAGCGATCCCTATGTCCTCTACGCCGCTAGTAATTTCGGCAGCATGGTGGCCTTGTTGGGCTATCCGACGCTGATCGAGCCGAATTTGTCGCTTCATGGTCGAGGCTGGCTCTCGCAGAGTCAACTGTGGAGCGGCGGTTATGCCCTGTTGATCATGTTGATCGGCGCAGCCGGATGGGGAGCCTGGAGCGTCGGCCTCCAGATTCAGGAGCCGAACGGCCCTCGCGCGGCAGCCCTGTCGCCCGCATCATCCGGGCCTGATCTTCGCACGCTGATCCGCTGGGTCTTGTGGGCCTTCGTTCCGTCGAGCCTCATGCTGGGCGCGACGTCCTACGTCACCTTGAATATCGCCGCGATCCCGCTGCTCTGGATCATTCCGCTGGTGTTGTATCTGCTGAGCTTTATACTCGTATTCGCCAAATGGCCGACCGCGCTGCACGGGGTCATGTGTCAGGTTTTGCCGGTTCTGTTGGCGCTGTTGGTGTTCATGATGGCAACGGATAGCTTCTCGATCCCGTTCGGCGTCAGGATTGTGGTGCATCTCCTGACGCTGTTCGTGGTTGCCTTGGTCTGCCACGGAGAATTGGCCCGTCGCCGCCCTGCGACCGAACACCTGACGGCGTTCTATCTTGCCATGTCGGTCGGCGGGGTGTTGGGCGGCATCTTCAACGCATTGGTTGCGCCGGCCCTATTCAAAAGCACGTCGGAGTATCAGATCGCCCTCGTCGTGGCGGGGCTGCTCCTGCCGAAGAGTATCCGGGAGTCGAGACGGACATTGACGGAACAATCCGCCACCTCCGCTTCGGAGGGAAACAGAAATTATAGGCGCGACATCGCCTGGGTGCTGAGCATCGGGGCCTGGACCGGCGGATTGACCTGGTTGACTCAAGGGATGGCGGCTGCCGCGGAGGGAAACAGCGCCACGCAGTGGCTCGACATCCTGATCTACGGCGCTCCCCTGATTCTTTGCTATCTCTTGCGATCGCGTCCTCTGGTGTTCGGGCTCGGTCTGGCCGTCCTTCTGTTGGTCGCCGAGCTGCCGAGCGCTTCAAGCCACACCGTCTTGTTGCATCAGGAACGGACCTTCTTCGGGGTTCTCAAGGTCAAGCTCGACCGCAACCTCGGCATACATCGATTGGTTCACGGCAACACGAACCATGGGGCGCAGTGGCTGGATCCTGAGAAACGCGGTGAACCGATGACATACTTTCATCGCAAAGGTCCGGTCGGAGATTTGTTTCGGGCGCTTCAAGGCTCGACCACCCCGACGCACGTCGCCGTGACGGGCCTGGGTGCCGGGACCCTTGCCGCCTATACCCAGGCCGGGCAGTCGTTGACGTATTACGAGATCGACCCTGCTGTCGTCACCATCGCACTCGACCCGCGATTCTTCACCTATTGTGATGATGCCAAGCGCCGTGGAGTCGATCTGCAGATCGTCGTCGGAGACGGCAGGCTGAACATGGCTCAAGCGCCGGATGGTCAGTACGATCTCGTTTTTCTGGATGCGTTCAGTTCCGATTCATTGCCGGTTCACTTGATTACGCGCGAAGCCTTCGAGTTGTACTTGCGGAAGTTGTCGGGAGACGGGGTCATCGCTGTCAACGTGTCGAACCGCTATCTCGATATCGCGCCGGTATTGGGCAACCTGGCGGAGGAGCTGCACCTGACAGGCCTCCACCGGCATGATGACAAAGATGAGGACCTCGTGCCGGGGAAGTATGCATCCCACTGGATCGTCATGGCGAAGCAGCGCGACAGAGTGGGGGCGCTCCTGGAGGACGCGCAATGGGAGCCGATTCCCAAAAGCCCTTCATTGGGGATTTGGACCGATAATTTTTCCAATGTCCTGAGCGTGTTTGATTGGACAAGTTGAGGGGACGGGATCGACTCTTTGAGCCGAGGCGGATTACGGACCGGACCGGTCCAGGAGTCGCAGCCCTCTCTTGAGTGCATCGGGATTCCCGATCAGCTGCGGAACCTGATCATTGTTGAATTCCCGTCGCGCCACTCCTTCAACCCGCGGTTTCACGTAACCGTGCAGCTCGGAAATGTCGATCTTCCCGTCCCGGTTCACGTCCCCCTCGCCCTGCAGCCCCTTGAGAAAAAAATAGGTGAACAACCCGTGGTTTTTTTGATCGTACGTGCTGGAAATCTGCGAGGCCGAGCTTGCCGTCAGCACGACGATCTTGTCGCCGGCCAAGACGGGATTCTCGATGCTGATGACCATCGGTCGCGCGCCTTTCGCGATCACCGACCGTCCCCCGGATCCTGAAAAGCAGGAGTCGAGGACCACCAGGATTTCCTGAGCGGGCAACTTGCCCAATTGCTCATAGAGGCGCTTCAGCGGATAGCCGGTAATCTCCAGAAACGTGGGATCGCCGTCGTACGGAACAAGGAACCCCTCCTGAGTCGCCGGGTTCGGCGCCCCGTGCCCTGAGTAATAGAGCAGGACGCTGCTGTCCTTGTCGACCCGGTTCGGGAGCCAGCGCTCGATGTACTTTTCCACATCGCTCTTTGCCGCATGCTCATTGACGAGCATCACGACGTTTTCGTCGGGATAACCCAGAGACTTCGTGAGATATTCCCTCATGATCGCGGCGTCGTGCGAGGCGAACTCAACCGGCGGCAAATTCTGTCGATACTGCTCGATGCCGATGACTACGGCGTAGCGGGTTTTCTGAGGTTTAAGCGTAGTGGAAGGGGGGATATCGACGTCGCTCGACCGTTCCACCCGGGCCACCGTCGACGGCGACCGATCGGCGGGTTTCTTGGGCAGTTTCCGCGCGTAGGCACTCAACTGGGATGAATTGGCAAGTCCGCGCGACATTTCTTGAAGCGACTCAATGACGGAGTCCCGCAGGACGATGGTCACCGCGCTGTCCTTGTCGGCCGCGGTCTGGAACAAGGCGTCATGGGTGTGAGTTTTGGATTTGAATGTTTCCGTCAACATTGCCTGGCCCTGTCGATCAGAAACTGTAACCGGCACTTCGGCGCGTCCCTCAAACGTGTCGGTTGGGTTGGCAAAAATGTAGAAGGGGCCGAGGAGATAGAGGAATCGCCGAGACAGGCAATGGCCGTCCGCTGTCAACTGGAGGCCTTTCGGCTCGACGATCACGTCGTAGTGGCCGAGCGCCAACTCCTTGTTATTCACGACCTCCACCGCTTCGAACATCGGTGAAAGCGCCTCCACGGCGCCGGTTTCCAGCTCGGCCCCGATCGGTATCTCGTAATTGCTCGCGCAGGAAACGTCGTACGTCGAACGGGTGTTTCGGAGCGCGTCCGGCATCACCACTGCGGCGGTAAGCGGCAGCTTTTTCAGCTTCAAGGGAGGAACCGACGCATTCAACGGCAAACGTGTCGGCGCGCAGGCTGCCATGCCGGCGGCCAGGAGACAGATCGTCAGGGCTGACCATTGGGTGGTTGTCCGACAGATCATCATGCTTCGCGCTCTCCCTCTCTGCTAATTGGGCTCGTCCAGCGCCCGTCAATGCTCATGAATTGTGAAGGCTTGGCCGTCCTCAACCCAAGAGACCTTGGCTCGATGCAATTGTGTCATGAGATGGGGAAACGTCCCTTTCCTCTCTTGGTCCCTCGTCGTCGACGAATCGTTCGGATCAAGCAGCGGAAGAGGGACGGGAGTGGTTGTGGCGATTACCCGAATCATCTCAGCGGCGCTGGCGGTTCCGGGTGGGAGGCGGGCCCGCAGTTTGACGCCTTTCTGCCGCAAGTCATCGCTCGGGAAGATGAATTGCCGTTCCGCGCGAATCAGGTTCTCCTTCGCGTAGGCATTCGGGAACAGGAGTATCGCATTCTGTTCCATATCGATACTATAGATATGGACATAGGCGTCCTTCGTGGCGCTCACATAGAGGATCCCTTCATCCCCGTCGACAAACGTGCTGCGGTTCAACGCGAGCGAGACCCTGAATCCCCGGTCGATGCGGTCCACCGCCTGAAGAATGCAGACTTTGAGTGTGACCTCGTACTCGCAGCCTCGACACTCGGTGGTATCTTCGAGGCGAGATGAGAGGACCTGTTCCTTGAGGATATGCCCCTCCTGAGTCATGCGTAGCAGCTGTTCGGTCAATCTCGCCTGTCCCTTGAGTTCATGCGCCTGCGTGAAGTCCACAAAGCTGTTCTGAACCTTGACGCCGAGATACTCGCGCAAGGCCTTCGCTCTCGCCTCTGACACTGCCTGCGCCTGAGCCTGATGTTTTGTGCTGTGCTGCCCGAACGGCACACGCGCTGTTGAGCCGACCCACGTGCAGCCCGCGGGATCACGATCGAGCATCCGTGTGTCCGAAGCCTGGGTTGATGCAGAGGCGGAACCCGGTGATTCCGGCGAGCCGGCTTTGGGACGTGTGGCGTATTGAGCAGCTCCGGTATGCGGTGCATGTGCGAGGTTCGTCGGCTTGCCTGCCCGGCCGCCGGTCGTCGTTCCCTCAGTCGACGCCGTCGTCTCGGCGGGGGACTCGCTGCTGACGCGGGAAGTCGTATTGGGAAAGGCAAAAACAAACTCTCCCTTCTCTGCCGCGAGGGACCAGAGCTCGGGCCGCTGCGTATGTCCCTTCATCTGGGCGGCGGCATAGACTCGACTGTCGAGATAGGTATAGAGTTCGGATGCGGGAATGATGCCGTCGTTATTGAGATCAGCCAGCTTTTCCTCGACCCCGTTGAGGAAATAGTAGGTGAAGACGCTGTGGCCCCATTCCGGGGACTCCAGCGCTTCCTGATCGGCGCCGCCTGCCGTAATGATTTGCCGTCCCCGCTCCCTGGTGATCAATCGGACATAGTCTTCCGTGGCTTTCGAGAGGGCCGCGCTTCTAAAGGACTGACCTGCGATCCCTCCATAGCAGGAATCCACGACGAACAAGACATGCTTCGACGGCAGCGCGTCGGCCAGTTCTTTGATGAGTCCCATGCTGATTCCCGTCCCGGCGAAATCGTCCGTTTCCCCATCGACTGGGAGGAGATAGCCCATGACCCTTCCTCCCTCAACCCGCTGCTCCACTCCATGCCCGGCGTAGTAGATGAGGATACGATCGCGGGGAGACACCTTCTTGAGAAGTTTTCCACCCAATTCGCTGACGATGGCCCGGCGGGTGGCTTGGGCGTCGTACAGCGCCGTTGTGTGAAACCCCTGTCTTTCCAGCATCCGCGCAACCGCTCTGGCGTCAGCCACCGCATACCTCAACCTCGGGGCATACTGATAGCCGTCGATCCCGATGACGACCGCCCAGGCCTTACCGGTTTGCTCCGAGACATATTCCGCAGCGTTGCGGCCATCCACCGTGATTCCGGCAGTTGCTTGCGTGGTGAGCAGGATGAGGGCGGAAATTGTGAGAAGGGGGAGGCGCTTCAGTACCCGGATCAATGACCGAGTCATGTTATCCGCCTTCCGTCGCCAAATGAGAAAAGAGCGATCGGGCGATTCCTGTAGGTGAGTCGACGAATTGTCCTCTGGGTTCGATCAAAAATCAACGGCAAACGCTCACCTTCTGCTTTCAGTCAGCATGGCCAGCCCGGGAATTTTCAAGGCCCGCACCGCGTCTTCAATTGCTTCGAGCGCCGCCGGCCTGGCATATCCCTTTCGCCAGGCCATGCCGATCTGCCGTTCCGGAACCGGATCGGCAAAGGCAATGGCGGCCAGCCGTTTGTGGTGATGCTTGGGCGAGAGCGCGCTGCAGGGCAACACGGTGATGCCGAGGCCGGAGGCGACCATCTGCCTGATTGTCTCGAGCGAATTCCCCTGGACACCTTCGCGGTCCGACCGGCTGATTTCGGGGCAGTGATCCAGCACCTGTCGGCGGAAGCAATGCCCCGCATGCGGCAGGATGACCTTTTCGGCGCCGAAGTCGTCCGCGTCGATGCGCTTTTTCTTTGCCCAGGGATGCGTGATCGGGACGACGACCCTAAAGGGCTCCTCGTAGAGCGGCTTCGTCAGCACGCCCGGCTCTTCGTGCGGCAGCGCCACAATAATCGCGTCGAGCTGTCCGTGCACCAGCATCCGGTTCAGATTGGCCGTCAGGTTCTCTTCGATCTCCAAGGGCATGTCCGGAGCGCGCTTGTGCAAGAGAGGAATCAAATCCGGGAGAATATAGGGACCGACTGTCGCGATGACGCCCAGCTTGAAGGCCCCGACGAGCTGGTCCTTGCCTTGGGCCACGATCAGATTGATTTGATCGGCGGCCTCCAGCACTCGCTGCGCCTGCTGGACGACTTGTTCGCCCAACGGCGTCAGTGAAATCTGGTTCTTCCGCCGCTCGAAGATGGCGGTTCCGAGATTCTCCTCCAGCTTCTGAATGGCAAGACTCAACGCCGGCTGGGTGATGAAGCAGCGTTCCGCCGCCCGGCCGAAGTGGCGTTCCTGCGCCACCGCTACGATATACTTGAGCTCCGTCAGCGTCATGTCACTCCAGCCTCTTGACGATAAGAAATATAAATCGAAGTATCATCCATAATCAATTGGACTAATCGCCAGCCGGCCGGTAGGGTGACGATATCGACAGGATGAAAGACTGCCCATACGGAGAGAGGAGGACCACCATGAAGAGCCGTCAGAACATTTCTCGAAGCTTACTTGCGGCCATGCTACTCTTGACCGGTTGCGCGAGCGGCATGGCCCAAGGTCCTGGCGCTGCGAATCGGGACGTCAACCCAAGTCTCGTGCCAAGTCTCGTGTCGCAGGACCAGGCCCGGCATCTCACGGCGCAATACCGCCGCCAGGCTGCCGATCTCCGGGATCTGGCGCAGCGAACCGAATGGGAAGCGCGGTGGTACGAGAGTCAGTTCGGAGTCAGCGACCAGGAAGCGTCCAGGCGTCGCGCGCAGGCCCGAGATCTCTGGGCCGCGGCGGATGAGGCTGACCAACTGGCCCTCGAGTATCGCCGTCAGGTGCCTCACGGACAAATTCAATAACTCGCGGCCGGGGAGAATCACCCCGTCATCTGCCGCTCATCAGAAAGGACCGAATCATGAAGCCGAGGTTGTTGATGCAGGCGGGATTGACCGTGCTCGTCGGGGCGGGGCTTGCCCTTCCGCTCCCGGGAATCGACGGACAGGGTCAGATAGCCAAGGCGGCGTCCCTGTCATCGGAAATCGTGAAGCTCCCAGAACTCTTGGGGTTGGAGGATCCCAATACCTTCGTGCCAAAGGAGAATCCACTGATGGCCAACAAGGTGGAGCTGGGCCGGCTGCTGTTTTTCGACAAGCGGCTCTCGAAGAACAACACGATCGCCTGCGCGAGCTGTCACTTGCCGGACAAGGGTTTCACGGACGGCAAACCGGTATCGACGGGCGTGTTCAATCTCAAAGGTGGCCGCAGCGCTCCGGCCTCGATCAATCGTGTGTTCGCTCAGGCGCAGTTCTGGGACGGCCGTGCTGCGACCCTGGAGGAGCAGTCCGTCGGCCCGTTCACCAATCCGGTTGAGCACGGCTTCGCCAACTACGACGAGATGATCGTAAAAATGAAGAAGATCGCGGGCTACCGGAAGCTGTTCAACGAGGTCTTCGGTGGGGAGATCACGGTCGACGGGGTGGGGCAGGCCATTGCGAGCTTCCAACGCACGATCCTGTCC
Organism: Nitrospira sp. CR1.3; assembly: GCA_014055525.1. Taxonomy (GTDB): domain Bacteria; phylum Nitrospirota; class Nitrospiria; order Nitrospirales; family Nitrospiraceae; genus Nitrospira_C. Next base: position 76,592 of record WIAH01000017.1, on the reverse strand, counting down.
GGCAATAGTCCGGTAGACCGCTTCGACTCCGGAGGCGAGCAGGGCGCGATTTCCGAGGAGGCAAAGCGGGGGCTGGAACTCTTCCGCGGAAAGGCCCGCTGCACCCGTTGTCACTCGGGTTTCAATTTTTCAGACGAGAAGTTTCATAACCTGGGCATCGGCTGGGACAACAATACGGTGGACCTGGGGCGCTACATGGTCACGAAAAATCCCGAAGATATCGGCGCCTTCAAGACCCCTTCGCTGCGGGAGATCGCGCGTACCGCGCCCTACATGCACGACGGACGATTCAAGACGCTTGAAGAAGTCGTCGAGTTCTATAACGGAGGCGGGATCAAGAATCCCCATCAGGACAATACCATCATCCCGCTTGAGCTGACCGAGCAGGAGAAGAAGGATCTCGTTGCCATGCTCCGATCGCTCAACGGAGAAGGCTGGCAGCAGGTCCGGGCGCCGAAGACGTTTCCCAAATAGTGCGACGGAGACCGTGTAAGGGCGTACGCCCGTCGCCGACAGACCTTCATGCGTTGGCTGGTCTGTCTGCTCACGGTTCTACTTTGTGGTTGCCATGAGATGGCGCTGTTCGATCGGCCGATGGACAGCGCGTTGTCGCCCATCGTGCCCTTGTGGAACGACTATCAACGCTGTCTCGTCTCCACCGATCCCGTAGAGTTGAACCGGCTCGTCGAGCGATTCGAGCGCGTCGGGCTCGCCGGGGTTCCGCCGCCATCCTGGATGGCGGGCTGGTGGCCTCACGCGAAGAGTCAACCGCTCCGTGTGTCCGTCGATCCCCACGCGCTCGGGGCAGCCTGCGCTATTCACGCCGCAACTGTGATGGCGGAGAGCCATCGCCCGCTGGACGCTCAGGTCTTGTACGAGCGTGTGATTACCCGCTCTGTTTCTCAGGAACAGGATTACTTCGCCGCACAGGCAAAGATTCGGCTGGCCGACCTCCTGGATGCGTCTGCTCCTCTCCTTGCACTCCGCTCCGATTCGATCTCATCCCGCTGAATCGCCGATTATCGGTCGCGGTACAGTCAGTCTCGTAAGAAGCGGCCGGGCCGGGCGACTCAGGATCAGGCAAGCGAGGCGCAACATGAAGATCACGATCCGGCGAGCATGGCGCGACAGCCGCCACGCTCTACAGCACTTCAGTTTCCGAGTGAGATTTTGGTGGTTGGGTCAGCGTGTGCAATTGCTAAGTTGGAGGACGCGAGGATGCCGGCTCGATTTGATGCCGTAAGGCGGCATTGGCCGGAATATTTCATGGAGGCGGCGGGGCTCGGCATTTTCATGATTTCGGCCGCCGTCGTGACGACGGGTCTCGGCTATCCGCACTCTCCCCTCTATGACCTGTTTCCCGATCCGGTGGTCAAACGAATATTGATCGGTGTGGCGATGGGGCTGACCGCGATCGGACTCATCTACTCACCCTGGGGAAAGCGATCCGGGGCGCATTTGAATCCGGCGGTGACCGTGACGTTTTTCCGGCTCGGGAAAATCGATGGCGTGGATGCGATCTGCTATGTCGTTGCCCAGTTCCTCGGCGGCGTGACCGGCCTGCTGATTGCGGCGAGCATACTCGGCATGACGATCGAACACCCCGGTGTGAATTATGTGGTCACGGTGCCCGGAACCGGGGGAGCGTGGGTCGCCTTTGCCGCTGAAGCCGGCATCTCCTTCGCGCTGATGTTGGTCGTGCTGATGGTCTCGAATCGGTCGAATCTCAACGCATGGACCGGATTGGCCGCCGGATTTCTGGTGGCCTTCTACATCAGCATCGAGGCGCCCCTGTCCGGCATGAGCATGAATCCCGCGCGGAGCTTCGCCTCGGCGCTGGCGGCCCAGCTCTGGACTTCTTACTGGGTCTATGTCGCGGCGCCGCTGGCCGGCATGTTGCTCGCCGCGGAGAGTTACGTGCGCGTCAAAGGGGCGCGCGGGGTACTGTGCGCAAAACTCCATCACCGGAACGACAGCCGGTGCATCTTTCGCTGCTCATTTCAGGATTGACCGTCCGTTTCTTGTAAGCAATTGCCTCCCTTCTCGACCAACGACCATGTGCGGCGGAGAGCCGCATCGCTGAGCGCGGAAGCGCGGCGATCCATTCACACACACACAAGGAGGATGGTTATGAACGCGATCAGTTCGTCCAAGCTGGGTTTCCTGACGATGGTTCTTGCGACGGGCGTCTTCGCCGCCGGCCAGGGATTCGCCGCCGACGCCCACACGACGTCGAAGTTCGAAGGCGCGAAAGCCAACAGCGGCACGGCGAGTCATGCGCGATCCGGCAACAACGACACGTTGACCTGGTCGGATGACTTCAAGATCCCCGATACTCCGGCTCCCCACTGGCAGGTCGTGGATACCAAGGGGAACGTGTATCTGCTCAATCGGCTGAAGATCAAAGGCGGAGTCCTCGGCGGAGAGAAGGACAACCGCACAATCACGATTCCGTCCTATGTTCACGACGTCGCCAAGGTGCAGATTTACTGTGCCTGGGCCGAAGCATTGCTTGGCGAAGCTTCGTTCTCGAAGCCGGTCATGACCGCCTCCGGGGAAGCGCACGGCGGCGGCATGAAGGCCGACAGCGGCATGAAACACGACGGCATGGCAATGAGCCGGTAAATGTAAGGCGACGGGCGAGCGGCGGGAGGCTGGCGGTCAGAAGTTCTGCCACAGCCTCTTGTCCTTTGCCTCAAGCCGCCGAAATTCAGGGAGAACACGATGGTTCGAACAATGATATCAACGACGATCGCCGTCGCGATCCTGATCGGGGTTGCAGAAGCCCAGTTGGTCGAGAAAATCGGGCTCACGCTCGACGGCGCGAAAAGGATTGCCGCCGCAGCGGAAGCGAAGGCGAAGGCGGAAGGCGCGCGGGTTGTGATCGCCGTCGTGGACGACGGCGGGAGTCTTCTCTTGCTGCAGCGCTTGGATGACGCTCAAGTCGCGAGCGTGAATGTCGGTATTGACAAGGCGAGAACCGCGGCGATCTACCGCCGGCCGAGCAAAGTGTTCGAAGACCAAGTGAAAAACGGGCGTATCTCCGCTTTGGCTCTGCACGGTGCCGTGGCCCTGCAAGGGGGGGTGCCGATCATCATACAGGGAAACGTCATCGGAGCGATCGGTGTTAGCGGAGAAACGCCGCAGCTGGATGAGGACATCGCCATGGCCGGGGCGGTGGTGGCCGTAACCTTTACGAAGCCATAGCCGGCGGCTTTCCGCGATCAGGTAGTGAAGGAGAATGGTCATGAGATATTTCAATTCAACAGCGGTGGGACTGCTGATCGCGTTGGCGGCATCCCCCATCCATGCCGAATCGGTGTCGGACAAACGAGGTCTCACGCTCGACGGCGCAAAGAAGGTCATCGCAGCAACCGTCGCCGAAGCCACACGTGTCAACGCTCCGGGCGGCTCCATCGCCGTCGTCGATGACGGCGGCAACCTCCTAGCGCTTGAACGATTGGACCAGACCTTCGCCGCCAGTGCGAACATCGCCATCGGCAAGGCCCGTACCGCTGCGCTGTTCAAGAAACCGACGAAGGTCTTCGAGGATGCCATCAAGAGCGGACGGACCTCCATGGTGACCCTTGGCGGCGATCTCCAGAATTTTACGCCGCTGCAAGGCGGCATTCCGTTGGAATGGGAAGGCAAGGTTATCGGCGCGATCGGCGTCAGCGGCGCAGCCAGCGCGCAGCAGGATGAAGAGCTGGCCTTCGTCGGCGCAAAATCGTTGGATTCGATGGACATGGCCGGCATGACCAACGGCCATGCACCGTTGCCTGTGATCTACATCGAGAGCCAGAAGGTTTCCGCTGCCTTCACCAAGGGCGCAGTCCTCGTCGGCGAAGACGAGACCATGATGCACGCGGCCAGGAATTACATGGTTCACGCCAGCCATCGTGACAAGGCCGGCATCGTCGAGATCCATGAGTTTGACACGGACATTCTCTATGTGTTGAAGGGTTCGGCGCAGTTGAGTACCGGCGGGACGCCGGTCGGCACGAAGACGATCGGCCCGCACGAGTTCCGGGCGCCGGCCGTGAACGGCGGTGAGACGCGCAAACTGGTGCCGGGCGATGTTGTAATCATCCCGAACGGAGTCCCGCACTGGTTCAGAGAAGTGGAGGCGCCGTTTGATTACTACGTCGTTAAAGTACGATGAGGGCTAGAGGCCAGGGGTGCGAGGCGATGGGCACAATCTTGGAACGAACCCCTAGCCTCTTGCCTCGAACCCCTTGCCTGGCGTGGTGAATACTATGAACAAACATACGCTTGTCGCGTTAGTCACGGCCATAGCGCTGGCCACCGGCATTGTGAACGCACAGACCACGCAAGATGCGCCGGGAGTGCGGCCGGATGCGATCGTCGATCTGACAACGGACGAAGGGGTCGCGCTTGTCGAAGGTCAATGGCGCTACAGCAACGTCAGGGTCATCGATGTTGACCACCATCGTCCCGGTGCAGACCTCGCTCCGTCCGGTCCACTCAATCGGACGCAAGACATTGATGTGCATGCGGGCGCACCCGAGTTCGACGATTCGAAGTGGGAATTGCTCAAGCCGGCTCAATTAGAAGAGCGGCGCGCCGCCGGTCGCCTCTGCTTCAACTGGTACCGCACGAGCGTGACAATCCCTGAGAGGATCGGCTCGTTTGATCCGACCGGCTCGACCATCGTGTTCGAAATTGCCATCGACGACTATGCGGAGGTGTGGGTCGATGGAAAACTGCCGCTCGTGCTGGGCCAACCGGGTGGGCAACTGATCAAAGGGTTCAACGCCCCCAATCGCGTCGTACTCACGAAAGACGCGCGGCCGGGGCAGAAGATTCAGCTTGCCGTCTTCGGCATCAACGGCCCTCTGTCCAATCCACCGGGCAACTTCATCTGGGTGCGCTCAGCCACGCTCGACTTTTACAAAACCAACCTTATTGGACCGACCCGGTTCGTGAAGACGGAGATCGTCAAGACCGATCCGGCGCTCGATCAGATCATCACCCCAGGCACCCAGCTCGAAAAGCTCGCTGGTGGCTTTCTCTTCACGGAGGGGCCGGTCTGGGTCCCGACCGCCGCCAACACATCGGGCTATCTCCTCTTCAGCGATCCCAATGCCAACGTCATCTATCGTTGGACTCCTGAAGGGCAGGTGTCCGTCTTTCGCACCAAGAGCGGGTACAGCAGCTTCAACGTCGGGGAGTATCATCAGCCTGGCTCGAACGGACTTACGCTCGATCGCACAGGTCGCCTCACGATCAATCAGCATGGGAACCGTCGGGTGATCCGCGTCGAGCCACGAGGGAATATCACTGTCCTCGCCGACCGCTACGACGGAAAGCGGTTGAACAGTCCAAACGATTTGGTGTACCGCTCCGACGGTGCACTCTACTTCACCGATCCGCCATTCGGCCTTCCGAATGTTTTCGACGATCCGCGCAAGGAGCTCCCCTACAGCGGCATCTATTGCGTGAAGGATGGGCAGGTGACGTTGGTGAGCACCGACCTCGATGCGCCGAACGGGATTGCGCTGTCGCCGGACGAAAAGACTCTCTACGTCAACAACTGGAACGACAAGAAAAAAGTCATCCTCCGGTATGACGTGAACCAGGATTGCACCTTGTCGAACGGCAGACTGTTCTTCGACATGACGAATGCGCCGGGCAACGACGCACTCGACGGACTGAAGGTCGATCAACAAGGGAATGTGTATTCGACGGGACCCGGCGGGTTGTGGGTTCTCTCGCCGAACGGCAAGCAGCTCGGCCTCATCAAAGGGCCCGAAGATCCCCACAACATGGCCTGGGGCGACGACGACGGCAAGACGCTCTATGTCGCGGCGTTGACCGGAATCTATCGGCTTCGATTGAACATTTCCGGGGTACGGCCATGAAGCAGATATCATCAGGGTTGTGGGCCGTCATCGTATGCCTTGTTCTGTTGGACGGTGGAGCGGCCCAGGCTGAGACAGTCACAGCCACGATCATCCGTCTCGACCCGCGCTTCGACAAATTGGTGCCGCAGGACGCGAAGTTGGAGCAAATTGCCGCTGGGTTCACATGGGCGGAAGGACCGGTCTGGAACAAGCAAGGGGGCTATCTGCTCTTCTCCGATATTCCGGCGAACGCGGTCTATCAATGGAAGCCGGGCGAGGGAGCGAGCCTATTTCTCAAAAACAGCGGCTACAGCGGCTCGAAACCCTTCGCAGGTAAGGAGCCCGGCTCCAATGGGCTGACGTTCGACTCACACGGACGGCTTGTCCTGTGTCGACACGGTGATCGTCAAATCGGAAGACTCGAAGCCGACGGACACATTGTCACACTTGCCGACCGCTACGACGGTCATCGAATCAACAGTCCGAACGATCTGGTGTTCAAATCGAACGGGGATCTCTATTTCACCGACCCTCCGTTTGGACTACCGAAGGCATTCGACGATCCTGACAAGGCAGCAATCCAGGGCGTCTATAGGCTCGCGAGAGACGGAACTGTTAGCCTGCTCATCAGCGACATCAAGGCGCCGAACGGGATTGCCTTCTCGCCTGATGAAAAGACTCTGTACATCTCCGATGTCGATCCGAGGCGGGCGGCCTGGCTGGCCTACGATGTGAAGCCGGACGGCACCGTGACGAACGGCCGCCTGTTCTTTGACGCGACCCGCTGGCGCAAGGATCCCTTCTTCGGGCCGGATGGGTTCAAAGTCGATGAGCACGGAAATATTTTCGGTGCGCGCCCAGGGGGGCTCAGTGTCATCGCACCGGATGGAACCTTGCTGGGCGCTATCGAAACCGGCCAGCCCACGTCCAACGTCGCCTGGGGGGAAGACGGTCGCACGTTGTTCATCACCGGCGGCAGTGCTGTCTATCGAGTCAGGCTGTCGACGAAAGGGGCAGGATATTGAACCCTCCATTCAAGCGACGCTTGAGAAGGAACGAATTTCGGCGTCGAGCAGATGAGAAACTTGCTGTGGTCATGCGGTAGCACAAGAACAGAGAAGTCCTGCCGTCCTCATCTCTTCCGCGATCCTGTAAGAGCTCTCGCCCTAACTCGACTCACGCTCATGCCGTCTCATTACGACATCATCATCGTCGGTACCGGTCCCGGCGGCGGCACGCTTGCCTACAAGCTCGCGCCGTCGGGCAAGAAAATCCTGCTGCTCGAGCGGGGTGGCTACCTGCCGCGCGAAAAGGACAACTGGAGCTCCAAGGCCGTCTTCATCGACAACAAATACAAGGCCAAGGAGACCTGGCGCGACAAGGACGGCAATGCCTTCCATCCCGGCATCCATTACAACGTCGGCGGGAATTCGAAAGTCTACGGCGCGGCGCTGCTGCGTATGCGCGCACAGGATTTTGAGGAAGTGAAGCACCACGGCGGCATTTCGCCGGAATGGCCGATTGCTTACGACGACCTAGAACCCTATTACACGCAGGCAGAGCACCTCTATCACGTTCACGGGAATCGCGGAGAAGATCCGACCGAGCCAAAGGCGAGCGCGCCCTACAAGTACCCCGCCCTGACGCACGAACCCCGCATCCAGGAATTGCACGAGGATTGGCAGAAGTGCGGCTACAGGCCTTTTCACCTGCCGGTCGGCATCATGTTGAATGAACGCCAAAAGGAGCAAGGCACCTGTATTCGCTGTAATACCTGCGACGGGTTTCCTTGCCTGGTAAACGCCAAGGCCGATTCGCAAATCGTGTGCGTCGACCCGGCCTTGAAGTATCCCAATGTCACGCTGCTCACGAACGCAAAGGTCGCGAGGCTAGAGACGAGAGGCACCGGACGAGAGGTGACTGGGGTGATGGTGGAACGAAATGGAGAAACGGAAACGTACAAAGCCGATATTGTTGTCGTGTCCTGCGGGGCGATCAATTCTGCGGCTCTGTTGTTGAAGTCCGGGAACGATAAACATCCCAACGGCTTGGCAAATTCTTCGGACATGGTGGGCCGGCACTATATGTGTCACAACAACTCAGCCATGCTGGCGATCTCGAAAACACCGAATCCGACCGTTTTTCAAAAGACGATCGGACTGAACGATTTTTATTACGCCTCCGCCGAGTGGGATTTTCCTATGGGCCATATCTCTATGATCGGCAAACAGGACCTGGATTCGCTGCGGGCCGGTGCGCCGGCCTTCGCTCCCGGCTTCGCGCTCGATCAAATGGCCAAACATTCGCTCGATTTCTGGATGACCTCTGAGGACCTGCCCGATCCGAACAACCGCGTACTCATCGGCAAGGACGGCGGCATCACGCTGGCCTACACAGAAAACAACCTGGAAGCGCATCAGCGCCTCGCCGCCAAGCTGAAGAGCATGATGAATCATATCGGCTGCGAGGAACATCTGTTGCCGACGCACCTCTACCTCGGGAAGAAGATCCCCATCGCCGGGACGGCGCACCAGTGCGGGACCGTTCGCTTTGGTCATGATCCGAGGACCTCCGTCCTCGACGTCCACTGCAAGGCGCACGACCTGGACAATCTTTACGTTGTTGATGCGAGCTTCTTCGTCTCCAGCAGCGCGGTCAATCCCTCGCTGACGATCATCGCGAACGCGCTGCGGGTCGGGGATCATCTCTTGGAAAGGTTGCACGCATGATCGCCCGAATGGATGAGGGAGCGCATCAGGAGGCCTGTCGGATTGTCCCGGGACAGAAACACGTCGTGATTCTGGGCGGAGGCTTCGGCGGGGTCTACGCTGCGATCGAGTTTGAAAAGACGCTGGCCCGCGACCCAAACATGCAGATCACGCTCGTGAACCGGGAAAATTTCTTTCTTTTCACCCCGATGCTGCACGAAGTCGCCTCCAGCGACCTGGACATGACCAACATCGTGAACCCGATCCGCAAGCTCCTGCGCCGTGTGGAGTTCTTCCACGGCGAAGTGCAATCGATCGATCTGGAGCAGCGACAGATCCGTGTCGTCCACGGACAGACGCACCACGTGCACACACTTCCTTACGACCATCTCGTGCTGGCGTTTGGATCGGTCACGAATTTTTATGGCTTGCCGGGTCTGGCGGAACGGGCCTTGACGATGAAGACGCTGGGCGATGCCATCTATTTGCGCAATCGCATGATCGCTCATCTGGAAGAAGCCGACTTTGAATGCTCGGCCTCGCTGCGGAAGCCGCTCCTAACCTTCGTGGTCGCGGGCGGCGGGTTCGCCGGAGTCGAAACGATCGCCGGGATGAACGACTTTCTCCGGGAGGCGCTCCCGTTCTATCCCCACTTGAAGCCCGACATACTGCGGCTGGTCCTGGTGCATTCGGGCGACGTCATTCTGCCGGAACTCGGCGAGCAATTAGGGCGCTATGCGCACGAGAAATTGTCGGCGCGCGGAGTCGAAATCAGGACCAACACGAAGGTGGTCGAGCTGTCGGATCATGAGGTGTGTTTAAGCGACGGGAGTCGCCTCAAGACCGACACGCTGGTGTGGACAGCCGGGACCGCGCCCAATCCCTTGTTGGCGAGGTTGCCTTGCCAGACGAAAGGCGGGCGTCTTGTCGTCAACGATTGTCTGGACGTGCCGGGCTGGCCCGGTGTCTGGGCGTTGGGCGATTGCGCCGTGATTCCGGATCCGCTCACCGGCGGATATCATCCTCCGACCGGCCAACATGCGCTGCGTGAAGGAAAAGTCCTGGCCCGCAATGTGACGGCAGCCTTTCGAGGGACGGCCAAGCAGCCGTTCCGATTCAGGACGATCGGCCAGCTCGCGGCGATCGGCCGGCGCACGGGTGTAGCCAGAATCTTCGGCTTCAATTTTTCAGGCGTGATCGCCTGGTCGTTATGGCGCGCGATCTACCTCAGCAAACTCCCGCGCATCGAAAAGAAAGTCCGCGTGGTGCTCGACTGGCTGCTCGATCTGGTGTTTTCTAAAGATTTGGTTCAGTTCCAAACCGTTTGCGGGCAGGCTCCGGCGGCGATTGCCGATCCCGAAGCGCGAGAGCTGGCGGGGACGGCGACACATTAACCGTTCAAATCGAAATGAAAAGCATAGGCCAATATCTCATTGCGCTGTGCTGCTTCCCCTTCGTCCCGTGCATGGCAACGGTATCGGATGCCGCTGAGTCTCGCGTGGCCGTCCAATCGGTTGCCGCGGTCGGCTTCACCGTCTCGGACATGGAGCAGTCGGTCGCGTTCTACCGCGACGTGCTGACGTTCAAGCCGGTCAGCGACGTGGAAGTGGATGGGCCGGAATACGACCGACTCTGGGGGATCTTCGGCGTGCGGGCGCGTGTGGTCAGGATGCAATTGGGTGAGCAACAGTTGGAGCTGACGGAATTTCTCTCTCCGCCGGACGTCCGGCCTGTCCCTGTCCCCTCCTATAGTAACGACCTCTGGTTTCAGCACTTCGCCATCGTCGTGCGCGACATGGAAGAAGCCTGGGCTCAGCTGCGCAAGCATCATGTCCGGCAGGTTTCCCCGCGCCCGCAGACGATTCCCCTGTCGAACACCGCGGCTGCCGGGGTCAAAGCCATCAAGTTTCGCGATCCCGATGGACACAACCTTGAATTGCTCTGGTTTCCGGACGGCAAGGGGACTCCTGTGTGGAAACGGGGAGGGACGGACTTGTTTCTCGGCATCGACCATACGGCCATGACAGTGCGCAGCACGGAGAGCACCATCAAGTTCTACCGCGATCTGCTGGGCCTGACGGTCGCTGCCGGCACGCTGAATATGGGCAGCGAGCAGCAACGTCTCGACAGTCTGCCCGGCGCCCGCGCGCGCGTGACCGGGCTGGCCCCGAAGACGGGACCGCCCGGATTGGAATTCTTGGAATACGAGCTTCCGATGGCGGGCAGGCCTATGCCGGCGGATTCGCACCCGACTGATCTCTGGTATTGGCAGACGACGCTGGTGGTCAATGACGTGGAAGCAGCCGCAGCCCAAGTTCGCGAGATGGCGCAACCGGTCTCAACCGGTGTGGTCATGTTCCCGGACCGGTCATTGGGGTTTGAGAGAGGGTTCTTGGTCCGGGACCCGGATGGGCATGCGATCAAGGTGGTGTCACCATGACAACGACGGCGCTTACGGTATCAAGAGCTCCGCGCAGGATGGTGGCATGGATCAAACTGGGCCTCGGAATCCTGGCCGCAGGAGCCGGATGGTTGGCCCTAGCGTCCGTCAATTATGAACAGTATCTCTCGCCGAATGCGATCGCGCGATGGCTGAACGAGGCCGGCCCGCTCGCGCCGCTGTTGTTGATCGGCAGCATGGTCGGGGCCGTCATCATCCCGCCGATTCCGAGTTTGCCGCTGGACCTCGCGGCAGGCGCAGCCTTCGGTCCGTTCTACGGCGCCCTCTATGCCGTGATCGGCGCCGAGATCGGGGCGATCCTGTGTTTTCTCATCGCCCGTTCGTTGGGACGTGAAGCGCTGGCACGGATCATGACGACCGAGAACAGGTTTTGTCAGACCTGCACCGACCATCAACTCATGGGCGCCATGTTCATCGCGCGGTTCATTCCCATCTTCTCGTTCGACGTGGTGAGCTACGGCGCCGGGCTGACGAACATCTCGCTGAAGACGTTCGCCCTGGCCACGCTCCTCGGCATGGCGCCGCCGACCTTTGCCTTCACCTATCTCGGCAGCAGCGTGGTCAGCGCCCAATGGCCGCTGATTGCAGCGGGTATCGCGATGGTCGTGTTCTTCCTCGCGATGCCGAAGCTGTTGACGAAATACCGGACCAGCCGACCAGCGCGGTGGCTGATGGGGCCGCCACCAGCGCCGGTGATGGTTCCACCGGCGATTGCTGGGATTACCCCCCAGATTCGCTGTGTCGGCTGCGGCGCTCCGGTGTCGTAATGTGAGAGTCAGTCTACTTTCCCGTGGTTCGTAAGTTGCGACCACTTCCTATCAGGTGCTAAGCTTTCCTCCTCTCCTTACTTACCAGTCGTCCGTAGTGGAAAGGGCCGGTATGGCTGAAGGCGTAACGGACCTCAAAGATCCTAAACGGCTGGAGGCTCGTCACAAGGCGGACGAATTTCTCCGCTCGCTCGTTGAAGGCACGATCACCTCGACAGGCGGCGATTTTCTCCGCGAGCTCGTCCGACAGGTGGCGGCCGCCTTGAACATCCGCTATTCCTTCGTAGGCTACCTCCTGCCTGGGGCGAAGATTCGGACTCTGGCGTTCTGGAAGGGGGACGGCTACATGGATCAGCTGGAGTACGATCTTGACGGGACGCCCTGCGAAGAGGTGATCGCCGGACAGACCTGCCACTATGCGCAGGACGTCCAGCAAATGTTTCCGCGCGATCGGGACCTGGTCACCATGGGTGTCACGAGCTACCTGGCTGTGCCGTTGAAAGATCCGAAGGGAGCGGTGCTCGGCCACTTAGCGGCGATGGATGTGAAGCCCATGGCGCTGACGACCGAGGAGATCGCGGTCTTCAAATTGTTCGGAGAACGGGCGGGGGTCGAAATATACCGCCAGGTCATGGAACTGTCGCTCAAGGAACGGGAGACGACACTGCGGGCCATCTCAGAGGGCACGGCGCAGGCGGTCGGCGGAGAATTCTTTCATTCGCTGGTGAGGAACCTGGCGACGGCGCTCGACGTAACCTATGCCTTTGTCTCCGAATTCTGTGTCGATCGGACCAAAGTGCACACCTTGGCCTTCTGGGCGGGAGATCATTTCAAAGCCAATTTTGAGTACGCGATCGCGCATACGCCCTGCGAGAAGGTATTGGCCGGCGAGCTGTACCACTGCGCGGACAAGGTGGCGGAGCAATTCCCCCTGCACAAAGATGATCTGGAAGGGCTGGGGGTGAAGAGCTATCTGGCCATTCCGGTGACGAGCGCCGGCGGGCAGGTGTTGGGACACTTGGCGGTGATGGATACCAAGCGGATGGAACTCGAACAGCTGGATCTCTCCGTCTTCAAGATCTTCGGTGCGCGCGCCGGCGCGGAGCTTGAGCGGACGCAAATGGAAGCGATGTTGAAGGACAATGAGGAGCGGTTGCGTGATCTATTCGACGAAGCGCCGATCGCCTACGTGAACGAAGGACTCGATTCGAAGTTCATCCGCGCCAATCGGACGGCCTTGAAGACGTTGGGCATCACGCCGGACCAGGTGCCAGGCACCTATGGATTCTCGTTCATTCCCGACACGCCGGATGCGCAACGACGCCTGAAGGAGGCGTTTGATTCGATCGGCAAGGGGATCGACGCGAGCGGGGTGGTGCTGGAACTGCGGCGCAAAGACAACGGCAAGCCGCTCTGGATTCAATGGTGGTCGAGACCGGATCCGAGCGGGACCTACACGCGCACGATGTTTCTCGACATCACCGATAAAGTGCTGATGGAGCAGGAGAAGGCCCGGCTGGAGGCGGCCAATGTCTATCTCCGCGAAGAGATCAAGACGGCGCACAACTTCGAGGAAATCATCGGCGTCTCGACGGCGATCAAGAAGGTGCTCCAATCGATCGAGAAAGTCGCGGCGACCGATGCGACGGTGCTGGTGACCGGCGAAACGGGAACCGGCAAGGAATTGATCGCCCGCGCGATCCACCATTTGAGCAGCCGCAAGGACGGGGTGCTGGTCAAGGTCAATTGCGCGGCGATTCCCGCCGGCTTGATCGAAAGCGAGTTGTTCGGGCATGAGAAGGGCGCCTTCACCGGTGCGCTGGCGCGCAAGATCGGCCGGTTTGAGCTGGCGGACAGGGCGACGATCTTTCTCGACGAGGTCGGCGAAATTCCGCTGGAGCTGCAGACGAAGCTGCTGCGGGTGCTGCAAGAAGGCGAGTTCGAACGGCTCGGCAGCACGAGGACGATCAAAGTCAATGCCCGCGTGGTGGCCGCCACGAACCGGGATCTCGACAAAGAGGTCCGTGAGGGACGGTTCCGATCCGACCTCTACTACCGCCTCAAGGTGTTTCCGATTGCGCTGCCGGCCCTGCGCGAACGGCAACAGGATATCCCCCTGCTGGTCTCGTACTTCGTCAAGAAGTACTCCGTTGCCATGGGCAAGAAGGTCGAGTCGGTTTCGGCCAAGGCCATGGAGATGCTGAAGGGCTATCTCTGGCCCGGGAACATTCGCGAACTCGAGCACGTCATCGAGCGCGCGGTCATCTTGAGCCAGGGATCGGAGCTCGATCTCACCGATTGGATGCCGAAGAGCGCGGCCCAGGCGGTCAATGGAGCCGCCACCACGTTGGAGGAAGTGGAGCGGGTCCATATCCTTGCCGTCCTCACCCAGACCAATTGGCGGGTCAGCGGCGAGAAGGGTGCGGCCAGGATTCTGGGACTCAATGCCACCACGCTCGAAGCGCGCATGAAGAAACTCGGAATCGAACGCCCCTCCTAAAGCCCGTCAACCGTCAATCGTCATTGGTCAAGCGTAGAGAAGCGATCGCTCACGATACTCCATGCTCGTCCGACGAATGACCGATGACGCATGACGAGTCGCGAATCCTGTGCTGCTTTCCCAACTAATTGGGACAGCCCCAATATTTTGGGAATTACCTCGTAAATTTCTCGCCCCTCTCACGCCGATATCTCAGGCCCGCAGCACGAAACCTCGTCGATTTTTTAACAGGTTAGCGAAGGATCGTCGCCTCCATTCGCGTTCCGGCACAGGCGTTGCTGAATAGCCGGGCAACGAGGGAGACGGAGGCGATGCTGAAAATCACAAAGACAGACATGGACAGAAGCCGAGTGGTCTTCACGCTAGAAGGGAAAATCACCGGTCAATGGGCAGACCTTCTGGATGCGGAGTGCCGCGCCGAACTGCGAAATCTGAAATCGATCGAATTGAACTGCGCCGGCGTGGATTTCGTCGATGGGCAAGGGGTCGAGGTCTTGAAGCAGCTATCCCGCAAACGAGTCACCATTCTCAAAGCTCCCGGCTACATGACGGATCTGATGGACATCGGAGGTCGATCATGAACTCAGTGGCGCTCACCCAAACACAGTCGATCGAACAACACCCACCTTTGGGACCCGCAGCCTCGTCGGTCACGGGTCAAGCCTTGACGAAAGGCGAGCGGCAGCTGCTTGCGCGCCTCCGCCAGGGTGACGAACGTGCCTTCGACGAGCTAGTGGACAGACACCATGGCGGGCTCATTCGAATGGCAATGGGATATGTGGCTGATCGGGAGGTTGCGGAGGAGGTCGTCCAGGATACCTGGATGGCCGTGATCGAAAGCCTGCACCGCTTCGAGGGCCGTTCCTCGCTCCGAACCTGGATCTTCGGGATTCTGATTCATAAGGCGAAGGACCGGGGCGTGCGTGAGAAACGCCACACAACCTTCTCGGCCTTTGAATCCTTCGACGACGACAGCGAGGAAGCGGTCGACCCGGCTCGTTTCCATCGGTCCGGCGAGTGGGCCGGTCACTGGGCGTTCCCGCCCCAGCCCTGGGACGATCGGACTCCGGAAAGGCTCTTGGCATCGCAGCAGGCCGTCAACGCGATGAACGAGGCGATCGAGGCGCTGCCGGCCACCCTCAAGGGGGTGCTGATCCTTCGCGATGTGGAGGGAGTAGATGCCAAGGAAGTCTGCGAAATCTTGAAGATTACGGAGACCAACCTCTACGTCCGTCTCCATCGGGCGCGGGAGCAGGTGCGCGCGGCGATCGAGACCGCGCTAGGCTAAGGTTGAGGCTGAGGTTTCGCCATCGAAGATCAGAGACCTCCCTTCGACCTTAGCCTCAGCCTTCCCTTTGTAAGAATTTGCAGAACTGGGAGACTCAGAGGGTGGAAGCGCTGGCACCGGAGGCTCCACCTATGAAGGATCATCCGTCACAATGGATTGCGAGCGGACTCACCTGCCGCGAAGTCGCGGGACTGACCTCCGAGTATCTCGACGACGCTCCGTCCCTCCCGATCAAGTTTCGCGTCGGATTGCACTTGGCCTCCTGCGCCCATTGCCGCGCCTATGTGAACCAGATCATCCTGATTCGAGACACTGTTGCGCGCTCGCGGAGACCTGTGCCCTCGCCTTTCAATCGTCTTCGCTTGCGCCGCCACTTTGCCCGCTGTTATGCTCCGTCCAAGTGAACGACACCGCTCGGGCACGCCGCAAGGCCTACCGTTCCCATCTGACGTAACGTGACGGGGTTCGGCGCTCCGTTCTGAACCGATCCGTCGGCTCGGGGGATTGATGACCAGCGCCCTGCTCTACGATCGTTTGCAATTCGCCTTCACCGCCACGTTCCACTATCTTTTTCCGCAACTGACGATGGGATTGGCCCTGCTGTTGTTGTATCTACGCAGCAGGGCGCTTGCGGCCGGCGACGAGGCTGCGCACGAAGCGGCGCGATTTTGGACGAAGATTTTTGCTTTGAGTTTCGCGTTCGGCGTTGTCACCGGCATTCCGCTGGAATTTCAATTCGGCACCAATTGGGCGAAATTCTCCGACTTTGCCGGGGGCGTCATCGGTCAAACCCTGGCGATGGAAGGGACGTTCGCGTTTTTCATGGAATCGTCCTTCCTCGGCATGCTGCTTTTCGGGGACCAGCGGTTCAGCCGAAAGATCCAGTGGTTTGCCTCGTTGATGCTCTTCCTCGGCTCCTGGCTTTCAGGCTTTTTCATTCTAGCCACCAACGCATGGATGCAGCATCCGGTGGCCTACCGCGTCTCACCCGACGGGCGGCTCTTCGTCGACAGTCTCTG
The DNA here is from genome assembly GCA_014055525.1 of Nitrospira sp. CR1.3. Taxonomy (GTDB): domain Bacteria; phylum Nitrospirota; class Nitrospiria; order Nitrospirales; family Nitrospiraceae; genus Nitrospira_C. Next base: position 59,985 of record WIAH01000017.1, on the reverse strand, counting down.
GGCCTTGCTCACCAATCCCTGGCTGTTCTGGCAGTACGCGCACAACATGACGGCTGCAGTCGTCACCGGATCATTCGTGATGGCGGCGCTCGGGTCGTTCTATCTTCTTTCCGGCCGGCATACGGCCCAAGCGAAGACGTACCTGCGAACCGGGATTGTGGCCGGCGCGCTCTCCACCGCGCTGATGATTTTTCCAACAGGACACGGGAATGCCAGGCAGGTCTTCGAACATCAGCCGGTAAAGGGGGCCGCGTTTGAAGGGCTCTTTAAGACCGAGCACGGCGCCGGACTGTATTTGGTCGGCCAACCCAACCTCGAGACGATGACGGTCGACAACCCGATCGAAATTCCCAGGGCGCTGAGCTTCCTCGTCTACGACGAGCTCTACGCTCAGGTGAAGGGACTCGATGCCTTTCCGCCTGAAGATTGGCCCGACAATCTGCCGTTGCTCTATTATTCCTATCACGTGATGGCCGGGCTCGGGACCATCCTGTCCGCGGTTATGGGACTGGCGTTGCTCTGGCTGTGGCGCGGGCGCCTCTTCACGACACAGTGGCTGCTCTGGCTGCTGATGCTCAGCGCGCCGTTTCCCTACATTGCCACGACGGCCGGGTGGATGACCGCCGAGCTCGGTCGCCAGCCCTGGCTCGTGTACGGACTCTTGCGCACCTCCGAGGGGACATCGCCGCTGGTCCATTCAGGGAACGCACTGTTCACCTTGCTCGGCTTTCTGGGGCTCTACCTGTTCCTGGGAATCCTGTTTCTGTTCATGATCGCGGAAACGATCCGGCATGGACCAGAGGAGAACGGACATCAGCACGACGCTGAACCGGCCAGAGAACAGGCCTGGGCCGGCAGGAACGCATGATGGAAACCATCTGGTACGCGATCGTTACCTTAATGCTGGCGATCTTTGTTGCCCTCGACGGCTTCGACTTCGGGGTCGGCATCGTCTATCCCTTTGTGACACGAAGCGAGACCGACCGGCGAATGGCGCTTATGTCCATCGGACCGGTCTGGAACGGGAACGAAGTCTGGCTGATCGCGGGCGGCGGGCTGCTTTTCTTCGCCTTTCCAAAGGTCTATGCGGCGGGCTTCAGCGGCTTCTATCTGGCGCTGATCCTCGTGCTGTGGCTGCTGATCTTTCGCGGCCTGGCGCTCGAACTGCGCTCGCATCTCGACCACCCGATCTGGACCCGCTGGTGGGACGGCGCATTCTCCGGCGCCAGTTTCCTTCTGGCCGTGGTTTTCGGCGCCGCTCTAGGCAATCTGATTCGCGGCGTGCCGCTAAATCATGATGGGTATTTTTTCGTGGCCTTGTGGACAGATTTTCAGCCGGGCCCTGAACCTGGCATTCTGGATTGGTTCACCGTCCTGATGGGACTGACCAGCGCGTCGATCCTTGCGCTGCATGGTGCGAACTACCTGGCGATGAAAACGGAGGGGGACCTATACCGGCGGGTGGATCTCGCGGGCCGTTTCGCGGGATGGTCCGCGGCTGGCTTGACGATCCTGGCTCTCCTCGCAGTGCCGGTCGTCCAGCCGAGTCTTCGTCTCAATTTCGCCGGTCACCCGCTCGAATATCTCCTGCCGCTGACCGGTTCGTTGATGCTCGGCGCCACTCTGTATTTCCGCAGCAGGCAACGGGACATGGCGGCGTTTCTTGCTTCCAGTCTGTTCATTCTGACAATGCTCGCCAGCGTCGCCTGCGGCATGTATCCGCATCTTCTGATGTCATCGACCAATCCCGCACTCAGCCTCACCGCCTTCAACGCCGCGACCGATTCCTACGGGCTGGCGGCGGGCCTTGCCTGGTTCGTTGTCGGCTTTTTTCTCCTGTTGGCCTATCAGATTTGCGCGCATCGTGCCTTCCGAGGCAAAGTCCGACTCGACGCGAACTGATTAGCGGCCTCCCCTCCGTAAGATTTGTCCTCCTTCCTCGACCTACGACCAGATGTCTCCGCAGACGTAGGTCGGAGATGACGAACGTGAAGGAGGGCGACGATGAAAGCGGTGGCCGTACTTCCGGGGAAGCCCAATTCCATCCATCTCGCCGATTTGCCGAAACCCTCCGTCTACGAAATCCCGAACGGCCGCGGGGTGCTCGTTCGGGTCCTGCGTGTGGGCCTCGACGGCACGGACAAGGAGATTAACGCCGCGGAGTACGGGCAGGCGCCTCCGGGGTACGACTATCTCGTGATCGGCCATGAATGTTTCGGCCAAGTGCTCGAAGTCGGGTCGAACGTGACGGAATTGAGGCCCGGCGACTACGTCGTACCGACGGTGCGGCGTCCCGGTGGGAGCTTCTACGACCAGGTCGGCCAGTACGACATGACGTTGGAAGACACCTACTACGAGCGTGGCATCAATCTTCGCCACGGCTATTTGACCGAGTTGTTTACGGAGGATCCGGAATACCTGGTGAAGATTCCCCGAGGTCTGAAGCATGTGGCAATCCTTCTCGAACCGACCTCTATCATTGAGAAAGGCATCATTCAAGCGTACGAAGCTCAGCGGCGATTCAAGATCTGGCGTCCGAAGAAAGCCGCAGTGCTCGGAGCCGGCACAGTCGGCCTCCTGGCCGCCCTGTCGCTGAAGATGAGAGGACTGGAGGTCACGAGCTTCGGCAAGCAGACCGGGTCGTCGCGCAACCTCGATCTCTTGGAGCAACTGGGTGTTCGCTACATCTCGACGGACGATCTGACCATCCGTGAGGCTGCGAAACGCTATGGTCCCTTCGACCTCATGTTCGAAGCGACCGGATATTCTCCTGTGGCGTTCGAAGCGATGGAAAGCCTAGGCAAGAACGGTGTGTTGATTCTGGCCAGCGTGACCGGCGGGAACCGGCAGCATGCCGTGCCCGCCGACAAGATCAATCTGGATTTCGTGTTGGGGAACAAGCTCGTCGTCGGGACGGTCAACGCCAACCGCGAGTACTTCGAGGCCGGGGTGTATGACTTCGCGCGGGCTGAACTGGAGTTTCCCGGCTGGCTCTCCAAACTGCTCACCCATCCGGTCACGGGGCTGGAAAATTATCAATCGATGATGTCGACGCTGACGACAGACAAGAGCGCGATCAAGGTGTATGTGAATGTCGCGTACGATAGAGAAAATAGCTGAGATGAAAACAGTTCAGCTGATCCTGTGCGGCATGGTGCTGTGGGCCATGTGTTCCGGCACAGCATCTTTTGCCGGTGCGTACTTTGAGAGGAACGGCATTGCAATCGACGGCTATGATCCAGTCGCCTATTTCACGGAGATGAAACCGGTGCGGGGATCGAATCAATACCGAGCCGATCACCTCGGCTCGGTATTTCTGTTCTCATCAGCCGCGAATCGTGAAAAGTTCCTTGCCGCCCCTGAGAAATTCTCCCCTCAGTACCGCGGGTTCTGCGCCTTCGGCATGGCGAAGGGGTACAAAGCTGCCATCGATCCCGCAGCCTTTACCGTAGTGGGGGATAAGCTGTACCTCAATTACAATGGCACCGTCCGCGCCCTCTGGCTCCTGGATATCCAAGGCTACATCAAGAAGGCCGACCAAAATTGGCCTGAGGTCGGCAAGACCAATCACGTCACCCACTAGGCCTCCTTCTTCGTTCGTAAGAAACCGCGTCAAGAGCCGACTGATTCTCATTGAACGTAGAGGGCGTTGATCCAGGCCATTCGACAGAAGGAGAACCGCCATGCTCCAACAACTCGAAGCTCCAGACCACGTGACAGAAGGCAAGATCGGGTCAATGGCTGCTCCAGTTTCCATGAGGCAAGAAGCGTCGCCGGCAATCCCCTCCGCTGTCAGGGTCGAACGCATCTACCGCCACCGGTTACCGGTACGGATCAGCCATTGGCTCAATGTCCCTTGTCTCTTCATCCTCATCATGAGCGGGCTGCAGATATTCAACGCGCACCCGGCGCTCTATTGGGGCGACCGTTCGGACCGCGACAAGCCCCTGCTGTCGATCCGTCCGATGAGGACTGAAAGCGGAGAGGTCAAAGGCATCACCACGATCCTGGGCCATCAATTCGACACCACTGGAGTCCTCGGCTATTCGAACAACAGCGGTCGGGCGTTTCCCGCCTGGGCCACGGTGCCGAGCACCAGGTGGCTCGCAATGGGGCGACAGTGGCATCTTTTTTTCGCCTGGGTCTTCGTGATCAACGGCCTGCTCTTCGCGGCCTATGCCGTCATCAGTCGCCACGTCAAACGAGACTTGTTGCCGACTGGGCGGGATCTGCGGCAGATCGGTCAGGCCGTGAAGGATCACATTGCGCTGCATCACCCGAAAGGCGAGGAGGCGAAGCGTTACAATGTGTTGCAAAAGATCGCGTATCTGGGCGTGATCTTCGGACTGGCGCCGCTGATCGTGCTGACCGGCCTGACCATGTCGCCAACGATCGACACGGCCTTCCCCTGGCTCCTGACCATCTTCGGCGGTAGGCAGGCGGCGCGGACAATTCACTTCATTGCCTGCTTTTCTTTCGTCGGTTTCATAGTCATCCACCTGTCTCAAGTCATCCTGACAGGGTTCTTCAACAACATGCGATCGATGGTCACGGGGTGGTTTATCGTCAAGCATGAGCATGAAGGAGTGCAATCATGAAGCATGAACGAGCGATGAAACGCCGACAATTCCTCAAGGGTACCCTGGGCGCCGCAAGTCTTGTTGCACTCGCCGGCTGCGACAACCTTACGCAGAGCAGCTGGTTCCCCGGGATTCTGAACAAGGCAGAGAAACTGACCGATTTGGTACAGCGAGCGATCACGCCGACCACCGCTCTGGCAAAGGAATACAGTGAGGCGGACATCTCTTCGATATTTCCCGCGAACGGGAATACCGATCCAAGCACTCAAACCTACGTCGAAAGGGCGGGACAAAATTTTGAGGCCTGGGAAGTGAAGATCGACGGTCTGGTCCGAACGCCGATCAGCTTCTCCCTTGCAGCGCTAAAAGAGATGCCGGCGCGAACACAGATTACCCGGCACGACTGTGTGGAAGGATGGAGCGCCATCGGCAAGTGGACCGGCGTGCCGCTTGGGGATCTCATGCACAAAGTTCAGCCGTTACCCAACGCCAAGTATGCTGTCTTCCATTGTGCCGATGTGGACGACGAAGGGATCGCCTATTATGAGAGCATGGCGGTTCAAGATCTCTACCATCCTCAAACGATTCTGGCCTATGAGTTGAACGGCGACCCGCTCGACATCCCTCACGGCGCGCCGCTCCGTCTGCGGTTTGAACGTCAGCTGGGCTATAAGCAGGCGAAGTACGTGGAGCGGATCGAGTTGGTGGAGTCGCTCGCCGGCATTAGAGGCGGAAAAGGCGGGTATTGGGAAGACCAGGGGTATGAATGGTACGCGGGAATTTGAAACAGGTCGAGGCTGAGGTTAAGGTTGAGCAGAGACAATCTCGCAGATAGGCCAAGGTTGAGGTCGAGGAAATGCGATGGGGAAGCAAGATGAAAAGGTCATTCATGAGAAGGCCGGTTCTCTTGCGAGAATTTCCTCAGCCTCAGCCTTAACCTCAACCGTCCTGTGCCTCTTGACCGGCTGCCTTTCTCCCATCGCCATGCATCGGGCGGTGATCGAGTACGACCGCACGGTCAGTTATGTGGAAGCGGATCTGCTGCTGCTGAACATCGCGCGCGCCCGCCATCACCGGCCGGTGCATTTTACCGCCGTCTCCAGCGTCGCGGCGACGTTCGACTTCAGAACGAACGCCGGCATCAGCGGCGGTTTGGGTCCTGCGCCTGAGGCCGCGGAGCGGGCCCTCAATCTGCAATACAGCGCCACGGTCGCCGAGAATCCCACGATCACGATCGTTCCAATCACCGGGGAAGAATTCACAAAGCGCGTGCTCAGACCGCTCGATGAGGACAAGTTCGAGTTTCTTGTGAGACAGGGCTACGATATCAACATGGTGCTGCGTCTGATGGCCAGAGGCATCGCGGTCGAGGCGGATGAAGGACCGCGGCTCTTGTTCAATCAGCCGTCGCAGGGAGAAGGCTACGTGGAGTTCCGACGCCGCCTGCTGCACCTGGCGAGTCTGGACGAGCAACGGAAACTCCACGTCGGGCCTGTGATGTTTGAAGAGTCCCAGACCGTTCGGACGAGTCGGCCCCCGAATCCCGATGAAGTCGTGACGGCATTGGAAAAAGGCTTTCGCTGGGAAGGCGACATCGAAGGTAAAGTTCACACTGTGAGGCGAAAAGCCGTCGGGCGGTTGCTCATCGCCAATTACGATCCGAGCCGGCTGTCCAATGACGAGCGCCGGCGACTGCACGAAGAGGCTCAGCGATATCCTCCGGATTATGTCATGGTGGATATCCGGACCGGATTCCCCGGCGGCGACTATCCGTTCCATGGTTCGGTCCTGCTTCGCAGCATGAACGCGATCATCGGATTCGTCGCGCGCAGCATCGAGGAGGAGCCCGAGACAATGGTCTCTCCCGATCCCAGGACTGGAACCGTGGCCAGGAATCCTGCGAAGACGCTTGAAATCGAGGAATCGTCGTCCAAGCCGAACGGCTATGAATTCTCGGTCCAGTTCGACGACCGGCATTACTCGATCAGGAAATTTCCGGTGAGCCAGGGGATGGTGCCGAGTTGGAATCAGGAAGCCTTCGCCGTCTTGTCGAACCTATTCCAAATGACCGTGACGGACTTGACGAGGTATCCGACGCCGGCCATCGCCATTGCAAAGTAGCGCCTGCTGCGAGCATAGAGAAGGCCGGTGCTAGGGTTCAACCCTTGCAAACAGCGAGTGCTGACTCTAGCATTGTCCGGAGAAGACTACTGAATCGCCTGTTCAACGGGACACAACATTGAGGGATCGTATGGCTTCTCGCCGTCAGTCCGCTCCGCCGTCGCCCGCCCCACGCCTCGCCGAACAGCAGCGTCTCGATGAAGACGCCCAGCGTCTGGTCCATTGGAAACGGTGGGGACCGTACTTGAGTGAACGAGCCTGGGGCACCGTCCGCGAAGACTACAGCGCTTCCGGGACGGCTTGGGAAGCCCTTCCTCACGATCACGCCCGGTCCCGGGCCTATCGTTGGAACGAAGACGGCCTCGCCGGCATCTGCGACCGCCACCAATACATCTGCTTCGCCATCGCCCTGTGGAATGGGCGGGACGCCATCTTGAAGGAGCGATTGTTCGGTTTAGGCGGTCCGGAGGGCAATCATGGCGAAGATGTGAAGGAATATTACTTCTATCTCGATTCCACGCCGACGCATTCGTACATGAAGTACCTCTACAAATATCCTCAGGCGGCCTTTCCGTATACGCACCTCGTCGAAGAAAATCGCCGGCGCGGACGATCAGACCTGGAGTTCGAGCTCATGGATTGCGGCCTCTTCGACGGCCAGCGCTATTTCGACGTCTTCGTGGAATACGCCAAGAGTACGCCGGAGGACCTCTGCATCCGCATTCAGGTGGTGAATCGGGGCCCGGAGGCAGCCGAACTGACGGTCCTGCCGACGCTCTGGTATCGCAATACCTGGTCGTGGGGATCGGACGTGCGGCGCCCGCGGCTGACCCAGGCAGAAGGGATCGGTCAGATGAGCGTGGTCGAAACCCATCATGAATATTACGGGCTTCGCAGGCTCCTTTGCGACGGCCGGCCGGCGGTCCTCTTTACCGAAAATGAGACCAACAGCCGTCGCCTCTTCGGAGATGAGGAGTGCGCGCGCTACGTCAAAGACAGTTTCCATGATTACGTCGTGCGGGGCGAAAAGGACGCGGTCAATCCCGACCGCATCGGAAGCAAGGCCGCCGCGCATTACATTTTGACGCTCGGTCCCGGCGCGGTCGAGACCATCCGGCTGCGATTGACCAACGACACACGGCCGGTCGAGTTTTCCGAGCAGACCTTCGAGTCCGTCTTTTCGCAACGTATCCGGGAGGCGAACGAATATTACGACGGGCTGGCCCCCGCCGGTCTCTCGGAGGACGCGCGGCGCGTACAGCGCCAGGCCTTTGCGGGAATGTTATGGAACAAGCAGTTTTATCACTACGACGTGAACCGATGGCTCAAGGGCGATCCGATGGGCCCGGAGCCCCCGAAGGAGCGCCTTCACGCCCGGAATTCCGACTGGACCCATCTGTACAATGCGGACGTGATCTCCATGCCGGACAAGTGGGAATATCCCTGGTACGCGGCCTGGGATCTGGCCTTCCACTGCATCCCGCTTGCCCTCGTCGATCCGACGTTTGCGAAAGAGCAACTCGTGCTGATGCTGCGCGAATGGTACATGCATCCGAACGGACAAATCCCAGCCTACGAATGGGCCTTCGGCGACGTGAATCCCCCGGTACATGCCTGGGCCACCTGGCGCGTCTACAAGATCGACAAGAAGCGGAAGGGCGTCGGTGACCGCCGGTTTCTCGAACGGGTGTTCCACAAGCTGTTGCTGAACTTTACCTGGTGGGTGAACCGCAAAGACGCCGAGGGCAAGAACATCTTTCAAGGCGGGTTCCTGGGACTGGACAACATCGGTGTCTTTGACAGGAGCGCGCCGGTCCCGACCGGCGGCCACATCGAACAATCCGACGCGACGAGCTGGATGGGCATGTACTGCCTGAACATGTTGAGCATCGCGCTTGAACTCGCCCGCGACAACGTCGCCTATGAAGACGTCGCGAGCAAGTTTTTCGAGCACTTCGTCTATATCTGCCGCGCGATGAACAACATCGGCGGCGAAAAGGTCGAGCTCTGGGACCGCGAGGACGGATTTTTCTACGATGTTCTTCACCTGCCCAACGGAGAAACCCGCCACTTGAAAGTACGGTCGATGGTCGGCCTCATCCCCCTCTTCGCGGTCGAAACGTTGGACTCGGAGCTGGTGGACCGCCTGCCGCGTTTCAAGCACCGCATGCAGTGGTTTATCGAGAACCGTCCGGAATTTTCACAACATGTCGAAACGCAAACCTACGATGGAGGCGTACGGCGGTTTCTCTCTCTCGTGCATCGAAAGCGGCTGCAGTCGGTGCTCCGCTACATGCTCGATGAGCAGGAGTTTCTGTCGCCCTACGGCATCCGCGCCCTGTCGCGGTATCACAAGGATCATCCCTACGTTCTCTCGGTGATGGGCATTGAGCATCGCGTGGACTATGAGCCGGCGGAGTCGAGCAACGGGCTGTTCGGAGGCAATTCCAATTGGCGGGGCCCGATCTGGTTTCCCGTCAACTATCTCCTGATCGAATCGCTGCAGAAGTTTCACTACTATCTCGGCGATCAGTTCAAGGTGGAATACCCGACGGGATCTGGCAGCCAGCATACGCTGTGGGAGGTGGCCGGCGAGCTCTCACGGCGTCTCACGCGTATTTTCCTGAAAGATCAGGAGGGCAGACGCCCGGTGTTCGGTGGGATGGATCTGTTCCAACGCGACCAGCATTGGCGCGACAATGTCTTGTTCTACGAATACTTCCACGGGGACAACGGCGCGGGCGTCGGGGCCGCCCACCAGACGGGATGGACGGGACTGGTTGCGAAGCTGATTCAACAATCGGGGGAGTAGTCGAATGCGGAAAGTCAGGGCGCGTCGAGGGCGCACCGAATCCCTAGTGTCGGTCCCCAGTACGTCATCTCGTCCCACCCTCTGATGCTGACATGATGCTCGAGCGGGCGTTCGCTCAACTCCCCGCCGCGCAGGACCCGGAAGGACCCGCGAACCGGGCCTTGAGGGTCGTGGGATGGGGAAACCTGGTAAAAGTCTTCAGCGTACCAGTCCTTGACCCACTCCGAAACGCTGCCGACCATGTCGAAGATTCCGTATGGAGACACATTGGCGGGCCGACTGCCCACCGGCTCGGTCCCGTTGGTCAAGGTGCTTGTTTCTCCGTTCTTGGGGCGATGGAAGCTCGGGTCGGTAGTGTTGCCCCAAGGATAGCGACGAGCGTCCGTGCCGCGCGCGGCTTTCTCCCATTCCGCTTCGGTCGGTAAACGCTTGCCCTTCCAGTGACAGTAGTTTCTTGCCTGCGTCCACGTGACATTGACCACTGGGTGCTGAACACGCTCAGCATCGTCAAAAGTGCGCCGGTCCTTTGGCGGCAGGCAACCTCCTCCGTCCACGCAACCACGATACTCCCCGTTGGTGACTTTGTAGCGATCGAGCCAGAACGATCCGAGCATGACCCGGTGCATCGGTCGCGTGTCCGGCGCGAGGTCTTCCGCGCCCATCACGAATTCGCCGCCGGGAACGAGGAGCATACCGGCTGGTATGGCGGTGCCCTGTTGAGACAGTCGGCCGGTTTCTTCCTGCTGTGCCGCCCGCAACTGCTCGTTTGCCTTGATTACGTTGGGGTCACCCGCTGGTCCCGCGCGGCCAACCGGCGCCGGCTGGATCTGTGTTGGCGGCAGCTGGTGGGCAGGCGGTGTAACCGGTAGAGCTGCCGGTTGGTCCGCCATGCGCATCGTCTCGATGCGCACCGTCGTCCGGGTCAAGTCTTCGGCGAGGGCTTCCTTCGGGGAGGCCCTGGAATGCTTTCGGCTCCTGCCGATGGCGGTGAAATCGAAATCCGGAATATTGGCGAGCAAGGGCGTCGCATAGCTGATCGGGACCGCGAAGGCCATCCCTTCCGGAACGATGCCGGACGGGTGTGTAAACTTTGTGGTGAGCACGCCGATGACCTCGCCGCGCCTGGTGAACAGCGCGCCTCCGCTATTACCCGGATTTATGGCGGCGTCCACTTGGAAGACCCGTTGGACGCCTTTGGTTCGGACGGCGGCAATTCGGCCGCGGGTCACCGAAACGTCTTTCAATCCAAAAGGGAAGCCGACGGTCACGATTTCCTGGTCGAGTCGGACGGATCCGGCATAGCCGATCGGCGCTTCAGTCAATCCGACGGTCTCGATCTTGAGCAGAGCGAGATCATGTTCCGCGTCCGCGCTCACCAGGATGGCCGGCGCTCGGAACTCGCCTGCCGTCACCACCACGATGCGTTTGGCATTGGCCACCACGTGATGGGCGGTCAGGATGTATCCGTCGCTGTGGACGATGACCCCGCTGCCAGCGGGCTTTTCTGCGGGGGCGGCGATCCGTTCCGCACCCTGGAGCGGGACCGCGACGGCGGTACACAGCAGCGAGAGGAGGACGGTGAGGTGTCTCATGGCTTGAGCGGAATCATAACGCTGATGGCGCCGGCGTTCTGGCCCAGTTTGAGCCCTTCGCGAGGATAGCCCAACCTGTCCCGTTCACCCTTCGGATCTCCATGGCAATCAAGGCAGTGTCTGGTCGTATAGAGAGGGTACATTAGTCGCAACGAGTCGCTCTTCACCGTAACTTCGCTAATGACCTTTTCTCTCGGATAGTTTGAATCCGCAAACGCTTCAAGCGCAAGCCTTTCCGAAGAATCCGGCGCGTTCGCCGGGTTGCGCGGCGCGAGGGCGGTCTGCTTCAATCGCACTCCGGTTCGATTGCTGAAGCGGGCCGCCGCTCTCGCGCCGAAGACAGCAGGAATCAGTTCTTTGTCGTCGACGGGTGCCCGCGACCTGCTTGGTTGCGCCTCGACGACAACTTCCTTGCTGACGGCGATAAGTTCCCGTAATAGCCGCTTGCCGCGTGCGGGGAGCTTGGCATGATCCAGGTCGTGAAGATCCGTTCCTGATCGGCTGAGGAACATTTCAATCAGTTGCCGTTCAAAGAGGTCGGGCGGCACAATCAGAGTCTGACCGAGACTTTCCGGCGGCGGCAGGTTTTCGTTAATCACCGAGCGTCCCGAGTCGAGGAGGATGGCCAGCAGCCTGGCGGTATTTTCCAGATCGACGATTTGCTGCAGCTCGGCGCTCGATTGCGCGAGACGATCCTTCGGCCAGACCGCATCATACCCGCCCCACTCAAGCTCTGTGGAGACAAGGACGAACGTGAGAATCCAGCCAAGGCGACGGGTCATCGTGTCGACCGTGCTGTGTTCGCGCTTGACGTTGGCGATGGGTAAGAGGGCGCCCGCCCCTGATCAAAGACGGGCGCTCCTTTTTTAGGGATGAATCGTACGAGGCACGTCGGTTCAAGTCAAGATGAGGCCCGACCGGATTCAGCGGGCCCGGTGGATGTCGATCATCATGTTATCTGCGTCCAATTCGACCATCACCGGCGTGCCGTCTTGAAAAACCGACAGCTTACTTCCCGCAAGGGCATCAACGTCGAAGCGCTCATACCCTTCGGGCGTGGAAATCAGAATCTCGGACCAGTAGGGATCGGTGTAGTGGAGCGTCCCCGCAACCACGCGATGATCCGTCATGGGACGATCGACCCTGGCCACGTCCAACAGGACGTTACCGGAGTCAACCAGCATCAAGACGGCTTCACCCGTCTTGGCCTGGTGAAGTCCGACGCGATCCGCTTTGTTGGGGCTGATGGAGCGGGACTGCAAGCTGTGAGGCGTTTTGACGAAAAGAACACCGGACTGGATCTTGATGATCACTCCGCTCAGGCCATGATGGACGCCGATGGTGCCCTCCTCAGCCCACGCCAGCCCACCCGTCAACACGAGTAGAACGGAAAACAAAAACCTCAATGACGACTGTCGTTTCCGCGACATGGCGTCACCTCCTGTACGACAGAAGCGAAAGAGTCCCGGCTGGACAGAAGTTCGCGCGCAGCCTCCTGAGAATTCTGAAATCGGCGGCCCGTCCAGCCGAGATAGTGGTCCCGATACTACCTAGAATCCGCTTCCTCCAACTGTTGGGACCGCGATGTTGTATTCCTGAATCGGAGTGACCATCAGTCCGAAATTGAACAGTTCGTCCGCGGCCACGTCGCTGATTCCGTGTTCACGCTGCCGCAACATCTTGAACCATTTGGTCATCTCCGTCTTCACGAGCCGTTGGTCGCCGCGGCCTACGGCGTCCCGCACAATCGTCAGTCGATCCTGATAGGGTTGCCAGTTAGACCCTGGATAGCTAACGGCATAAAAGCTCACCGAGTTGGAGAGCTCATCGACCCAGGTCTGCGTCTCTGCCCATCCGTTTGTTGCGGTGCCTATAGGAATGAGGCACACGCCTACGACAATCCAAAACATCAACCACAGTCTCCATCCTTTCATGGTGCATCCCTCCTCTCGACTCAAGCCACGGAGCCAAATTCGCGGGCCTCAGAACGACAACATCGACTTGATGTCGGATTCCCGTGCGGCGTCATAATCCGACTGGTTCGGGACGATCAGGTGTCTCATGTCGAGTCCCCCGCCTTCCTCCACGTCCGGAGCGCGCATCGGCTGCTCAGTTCCTTTTCCCAGGTCCCCAACAGCGATGTCGCCGCTCATTGTCGAGGCAGGGGCCTCCCCGGGATCGGATGTGAAGTCAGAAGTCGGACCGATGGCTGTTCCACCTTCGGAACTGGCGGCGTAGGCGGGTGTGAACGTCGCAAGGCCCAGCACCATCAGCGCTGTACCGATGAACCACAGCAGTCTCATCACGGCACCTCCTTGGTCGTGTAAACCTTGGCCATTCGGCATCCTATGCGCGCGACGGATTGGATAGCCATCGCCCGGCCGGAGGATTCTGTCTCCATCCTTCGGGTGATAGGGGATCGCTAACGGGCCGGTTTGTTCGAGCCCAGGAAGGTCAGGATTGCTTCAATGCGGCCGCTGACGTGGAGTTTCTGGTAGATATGATGGAGGTGTGTTTTGACCGTGTCGAGCGAGACACAGAGGCGGTCGGCAATCTCCTTGTTACCCTGTCCGGCTGCCGCGCAGGACAAGATTTCCCGTTCCCGCTCCGTGAGGTGCGCCAACGGCTGGTGATCCGGCTCACGGGCCTGGTCCATTGCCGCCACTGCTCCGTGGGCGAATCGATCCGGCATAAAGGGCGAGAGCACTTGCTTGCCCTGGTGCGTCATGCGAATGATTCGCAGGAACTCGGCATGGTCCGCATCCTTCAAGATGTAACCGCTGGCGCCGGACTGCACCGCGGCCACGATTCTCGCGTCTTCGTCATGAACCGACAGCATCAGGACTTTCACTTCGGGGAGACAGCCACGGATCAACTTGGTCGCGGTTACGCCGTCCAACTTCGGCATGTCCACGTCCATCAGGACCATATCAGGTTTGAGTTTCATCGCCTGTTCGAACGCCTCCCGTCCGTCGGTCGCCTCTCCCACCACCCGAAGGTCACGTTCCCGTTCGAGCAGGAGGCGGAGACTCTGTCTGAAGAGTCGCTGGTCCTCAGCAATCAGCAGATTGACCGGCATAGACCTCCTGTCCTATGGGCAGCACCAGGGAAAACACGGCGCCTCCGGACGGTCGATTCTGTGCGCTGATGCTGCCTCCGTGGGCTTCCATGACCAGGCGGCAGAAATGCAGGCCCAACCCGCGCCCGGCCCTGATATCTCCCGCCTCCTTCTTTCTGAAAAACACCTCAAAGACATGGGCGAGATCCCCCGATGGAATGCCCGGACCCTCGTCCATCACTTGGATGGTGACCGCGCGGAAATCCGCCTGCGGTAAGGCGGTCTGGTGCTCCTCAAGGATCGCAACGGTGATCGCTCCTCCAGGCGGCGAGAACTTCATGGCATTGTCTACAAGATTGATGAGGACGCGCAGGAGGCGCCGGCCGTCTGCTCTGATCCTCACGTCGCCACTCGGCAGCTCGATCCGGAAGGTGATGCGTCTCGATTCCGCTTCCGTCCGAAAGAGGTGAATCACCTCGTCGGAGAGCGTCTTGAGCGAAACCGTCGATGTGAGAAGCGGAAGCCCCGAATAACTCTCCTGATAGACATCGAGCATGTCGTTGATCATCCCCAGCAGCATGTCGGTCGTGAATCGCATGTCGGCGCCCCAGCGCTCGAGGGTGTCGGCGCCCAAGTCCTCTCGGTTCGAAAGGAGCTCCAGCGTTTTCTTGATGCCGACCAGAGGATTGCGAATGTCATGGGCGAACATCGATGCGAACTGGCTCAAGGAAGCCAAACGTTCCGATCGGAGCAACTGGTCCTGCAGGTGTTTTTTTTCCGTCAGATCGGTCAATTGGACCATCACCGCTTCGACGCTCCCGTCCTTTTCAAGCGGAACCAAATCCACTTCCATAATATAGGGCTCGCCGGTCGGCGCGGGCACCGGCAGCTCGCCAACCGCGAGTTCCCTGCAGGTGGTGAAGGCTTCGTCGAGCAGGCCCCGCAGTCGTGAGCGATCAGGCTCGGTGAACAGCGAGAGTACGGATGTGCCGATCACCTCGGCAGCAGGCTGCCCGAGTTTGATCTCCCCGCGACTGTTGAGATCGTGAATCCGGCCGTCGAGACCGACAAGCAGTCTAATGTGGAGTGAATGATTCCACAGCATGCGGTAGTGTTCTTCCGAGGTGGCAAGTTCGCGATTGGCCCTCTCGAGTTCGACCACATATCGTTCACGCTCGTCTGCGGCGTTGGTCAGCCGTCTGGCCAGATCGTCGAAGCTCGCTGCCAAAGCGTCGAGTTCCACGATGCCGACCGGCTGCACCGGAGCCGGACAGGCGGGAGAAGTGGCCTGCCCGAATTGCTTCATGCGTTGGACCAGCTGATTGATCGGCTGCACGATGCGTCGCGCCAGTCGCCAGCGGAGGAACACGACGATCCCGATCGCCAGGATTCCGAAGGCGGCCAGGCGTCGCATCAAGCCGGCCAGCGGCGCATAGGTTTCGTTCGGGTCTTGGCGGACGAGGATGGACCACTTGTCCGCCCGGACGATATTCGGTCGGAGGACCACCGGCGCGACGCCCACGATGCCGTCCGTTTTCCCATGACTGTCCTGCTGCACTTCGACCCATCGCGCCTCCGTGACGGGATGTGCCGCATCGAACAGGTATCCTCCCTCGACGTACACCAACCCATGCTGGGTGGGTGAGAGTGTCGGGCAGGCGAGGATCACGCCGTGGTCGCTCACGAGCATGACATGGCCGCTTGTTCCGATGCGATTCCGCAAGACAGAGGCAAACAACTGGTCCTGCTCGATCACGACTTTGATGGCGCCGATGACCTCGCCACGATCCAAGATGGGGACGGCCACTTCCCAATTGCCGGACCCCGCTTCGTCCGAATGGAGTTCGCCGGTCCAGCTTTGCTTCTGCTCGAACAACACCGGCCACCAAGGTTGCTGATTGTAGTGAAGCCTGGTGACGTCGCTGGTCACGCCACCAACAGAACGTCCATGGCGATCCAGAATCACCATCGACCGGAAGTACCGAAGTTGGCTCTCGCGCCATCGCTGAAATGCCGGTTGGTCGAACATCAGCCCCGTGCCGGACCTGACGGCTTCCACCACCTCCGGCATGGAAGCCAGGCGTTCGACCCATTCCACCTCTTTGTCGAGAATCAGACCCAACTGATTCGCGCTCTGGCGCGCCAGTTCCTGAAAGGTGAGGCCGATACTATCGCGCAGCGAATGCTTGGCCTGCCAATAGGCGTAGGCCAGTCCGAAGGCCGCGGTGAACAGACCGATGGAGAGGACCGAGAGGGTGACGAGGCGCTGCAGGCTGACTCGCTTCCTCATAAGGCACAAGAGGGCGAGAATCAGGGCAAAGGCACGCGTGCCTCCCACCATCCAACGCCCCTCCACAGAAGAAAGTCAAGAGGTGGATCAGGTGGCGATCGCCTCCGGAACTGTCCTGCGGGTCTATCACGTAGGGACCGGCCTGCCGGTGACTCCCCCCGAGTGCCTCAGCCGTGCATAGTTCGTGCATACTCTCAACGCGAGACGGGTATTCCCTTTACTTCCCCTCTCCCACGCGCTACCCTTCGCCCCGATTCCATCTTGTACCGCCTGCAGGCGGTGACTGCCCAAGAAATCAGGCCGGTCGGAAGCGCGACTAACCTCGGGAGGGACTCAACATGTCATACGTCATGGCACTGGTGCTCGCGTTGGCGAACCTGGCGGTTCTGTGGCCCGCCCATGCGACTCCGCCGAACCGGCCTCAAGCAGAATATTCCGCTGATTCGATGGTCCAAAACGAAGAAGGCACGATGAAGCAGCGTGTCTATGCCACACCGACCAAAGAACGTAAGGAAATGTTGACCGGTGCCGGCGAAGGGGCAATCCAGATTTTCCGGTATGACACCAGGGTCATGTGGACGGTCATGCCGTCGGAGAAAATGTACATGGAACAAGCGATGGGGGGAGGCCAGGGAAGGGGCAACGATCCGTCGCAGTGGACCTACGAAGACACAAGAATGGGCGATGAGACGCTGAACGGCATGAATGTCACGAAATATAAGACCATCGCGACGAGCACGGACGGCAAAAAGTACGGGGGTTTTTCCTGGCGGACGAGCGAGGGAATTTCCATCAAACAGGATCTCCTCTACAAGGAAGGGAAGGAAACGAAGCGGATGCTGACCGAGCTCACGAACGTCCAGATCGGCAGGCAGGACCCGAGGCTCTTCGAGATTCCAGAAGGATTTACGAAACTCGATATGGGCGGCATGATGGGTATGGGGCGTGCCGGCATGGGACAGCCGATGGGCCGTCCGGACATGACCGGGACGCCTCCCCCGAGTACTCGAAGACCGGACAGCAGGCCCGAGGTCGTGACGCCGCAGGAGACTCAGCCGGCTCCCGAACCGGAAGCGCCTGCCGAGGAGTCGGCCGCGGACAAGGCCGGCAACTTCATGAAGGGCCTGTTCGGTCGATAGTCGTCTGACGCCATGAAAATGCGGCTCCTTGTCAGGTCACTGTCGGTGGCTCTGATGATGACTGCTGGTGCGGCGTGGCCTTGCGCCGCCCTTGAGGACGTACCTTCCGGCTTACCGCAACGTCCTGCCATCAAAGCATCCGCCTTGTACATGGTCGAGCTGCAATCCGGTCGGGTTCTGCTCGAGAAGAATCCGAGCCGGCGGCTTCCTCCCGCCAGCCTCACAAAAATCATGACCGCGCTGATTGCTCTGGAATCTGCGCCGCTTCAAGAGGAGGTAAAGATCGATCGCCGTGCGATCGTTCATCATTCCGCGTACAACTTCCAAGCCGGTGAAACCTTTCTCCTGCGTGATCTGGTGACAGCCATGCTGGTGGCCAGCGCCAACGACGCCTGTGAGGCAATCGCCTGGCATATCGGAGGCGATGACAGGCGGTTCGTCGTGATGATGAACGAACGGGTCGGCAAGCTGGGACTCAAGAATACGCATTTCGTCAACCCCTGCGGATTCGATGCCCCGGGTCATTATTCAACCGCAGCAGATCTGGCGAAACTCACCGAGCAGGCGTTGCAACAGCCGTTTTTCTCCATGATGGTCCGGACTCTGATGCGCGACATCTCGACGGTGGATGGAGCAAGGACGATGTCGCTGCGTAGCACGAACGAACTGCTGATTGATCCGGACGTGAACGGCGTAAAGACCGGCTATACGAGCAAGGCAGGCCGGTGTCTCATTGCGAGCATGTTCAAAGATGGGCACCGCCTGTTGCTCGTCGGGTTGAATCTCATGGATCAGTGGGAACAGGCCACGCGACTGCTGCGCTATGGCCACGCAGTTTTACAGAGAGCGAACGGTTGAAGGAAGGGGACGGTCGCCTTTCCGACCGGCGACTGTCCCTGTCAGAGGAAACGCGGGGACTGCCTCCCTTCCGTTTGGAGGCTGTCCCCGCGTTCCGGAAGAGGAACACCCGTTCGAGAGAGGGACAGGCACCGCCGCAGACGGCGGAGCCAGTCCCTAGCGGCGGAGCCAGTTCCTATTGGCGCCCGACGCGATGAAGGTAGGCGTCGCGCAGATTCTGCCGGGCGAGGATGAAATCGGGATCCAATCGCGCTGCCGTGCGAAATTCGTCGATGGCGCGGTCCCAGTCGCCATGTAAGGCGTAGGCGTGGCCGAGATTGTTGTGCGGTCTCGCTTTATTCGGAGATTTGCGGGCTGTGTCGGACCAGAGCAGGATTCGGTCCTGGTAGAGCAGGTTTCGCTGATATGTGAAAGTGCCCAGTACGATAACTAACAAGGCCGCAATGCCGGTGAAGGTGGAGCGGACAAATCCGGGACGCGCGAAGAGTGTCGTGACCCATTGGGTGAAACGCGAGCCAAGCGCGACGATCGCCAAGAACAGTCCTATAGATGGAAGGTACAGGTTCCGTTCGCTCAACAGGTCGTTTCGCGGAATGAGGCTGGTCGGTAGGAGCTGAATGAAAAACCAACCCACGCCAAAGGCGAGTAGGGGAAAGCGACGCCACGACAGCAGCACAGCCGCTACCGTTACTGAGAGTAACAGGATATCCAGCGGAAGGGGCCATTGAGTCAGTGAGTGGAATACCGGAAGATCGTGATCGAAGTTTTGGTTCCAAGGTGTGAAGAAAAGAGTCAGCGCATAGGCAGTGGCATGCAACTCGCTCAGCAGATTGTCCCAGAAGGGACGAATTGTGAGGCTGAAATCCGCAAGAGCTGTGTAGCGCGGGTGGCTCAGGGCCCAAGCGGCCGCCAGGAGTAGCACGATCCAGAAGGGCAGGTGACGGGAGAGCATGACAGTGCGGAGGGTTGGACCCTTCAAGCGTTGTATCAAGGTATCCCAGAGTAGGAGGATAAGCGGAAAGGTGACCGCCGTTTCCTTGGAGCCGACTGAGAACAGGAAAGATGTGACCGCCCCTGACAGGTACAGTCGGCAAAGTCTCACGGGTTGTGGATCCTCTGAAGCCTTGATATACAGGAACAGAGCGGCGAGGTAAAAGAATGCCATCAAGCTTGATGCCCGTCCTGATATATAGGTCACCGCTTCGGTTGCGATCGGATGAATAAGAAAGACCAGCGCGGTCCAGAACGGGACAGAAGAGCGTTCATCTGCTACAGCGCCGGTGAGGATGCGATAGACGAGGAGACCAGAACCCAGGTGGAGCAGCAGGTTGAGGACGTGGTAACCGGAAGGGTCGGATCCATAGAGCCAGCGATCGAGCAGGAACGTAGCGTAGAGGACCGGCCGGACCATGTGATCGAGATGGCCGACGAAGGTCCGCAAGCTTTCCAGGTGCGGATTTTCGAGCACTGTGCGCGAATCGTCGTAGTGAAAGTCGCCGGAGAACGCTATGACATACACGAACACGGTGACAGCGCAGAGCGTGCTGAGCGGCAAAACTGTGCGGAGCCTTATGACCACGGACAACGTTATACTGCATCGCGTTCATCGGGTATAGGAGGGATTATGGCAATCGGACGCATCTCTATCTGTGGATTGTCGCTCTGCATCGTCGTGCTGCTATGGCCTTCACCAAGCCTGGCGGGCGACGATCCGTGCACGGAAGAGATGAAACAGATTTACTCTAGCATCAGGGCTTCCTATAAGCTCAGGTTAGAAGAATCCAAAAACGGACCTGGCAACTACGATCGCGAGCTCGTCGAGAAGTACGTCCCGGCGTTCAAGAAGAAGTGTGGGACGAAGGAAGCCGATAGTGTGAGAGATCTCGAAAACTCCAAATATTTCACCCGCCTGGTCGCGGAACACATGAGAGAAAAGAAAGCGCACGCTGACATCCGGTATCAGCCCAGCGGCGCTGGTCAAGATGAAGACTTGGAAGACCTAGTTATCATACCGTAGTGAACCCCTTAACCGGAATAGTGGACTCCTTCTGAGGAGGATATGTATGCAGCCAGGTGACGCTCGTTCGACCATCATCACAGCCTTGGTCATGCTCCTGTCACTTTCAATTTCTGATCTTCTTTGGGCAGCCACCCCCGCAGCGGGAAGCCAGAAATCGGCAGTGGTCGCTCCAGCACGTACTGAAGATCTGGTCGATCCGATAGTGGTGAAGTATCACCGCGAATGTAGTGGTAAAGCAGCGAAGGAGTCGAATTGCGACAGACTGAGAGACAATTTTGTCGCGATCCTGAAAGAGGATTTATTGACGTTGGGTGCGACGGCGAAACGCCAGTACATCCCTGATATTGTGCGCATGTTTCGCAGGAGGCCTGAGGTCGAATTGCGGATCGCCGCGGCGGATGCGATCGGGATGATCGGGCCGCAGGATCAGGACGCGAGTATACTGATCCCTCTAACTAATGATCCCGTTCCGGATGTGAGGCATGCAGTGTCCAGCATGCTCTACCATGGCAAGGGCAACGCCATCAGCTTGCTGAAACAACGGGCCGTAACGATGCACGCAGGACGGACGCCGCAGACTCCACCGGACGTGGCGAAATTCTCGATGCCGGTCGCGCCGGATAGTTTGTATCTGTTTGGTTCCAGTGACGCGTCGGTCGGTCGATTGTCGTACGTCATCAAAGGAAAGAGCGACCCCGCTTCATTCTTTAAGGCGAAGGCCAAGAAAGGCCCTTTTAAACTTGAAGAGTTCCAAGAGAAGTACCGCTTCCAGATCCAAGACGAACGAGAAGCCCACGATCAGGCGCAACAGGCGGCGGGGAAGGAAATAGAAAATACGAAGCCGCCCGATCCCAGGGATGTGCAGGCCTATACGGAGTTCATGCAGAAGATTCAATCCATGGGGGCACAGCAAGGCACCAGAATGTATCTGGATTCATACGAACCGAAGCTCTTCAGCTCGTCGACCGTATACGTCCTCGAAGAACGCCAGATCGGCCAGCGCAGCTATCCCACCCGTTACGTCGTGCTCTATCAGGAGCTGGCCTTCAAACGGCCGGGCTATCGCTTGGCGTGGACTACGGTTCCGGACGATGCACTTAAGGCAGCCCAAGTGGCCTCGCTCCAGGAGCAGCGGGAGGAAGAGGCACAACAGGCCGTTGCGAGAAAGGAAGAGGAGGCTGCCAAAAAGCGGGAAGCGGAACTGGAAGCCCTGACCAAGAAGAAAGACGCGGCGGAGAAGAAGCAGTTCAAGAAAGGCCAAGAGGATCTGGAGAAGGCGCTCGGATTCTGAGCCGACTCGATCCTCGGAGGAGAGGCATGATGAACAAGGTATTCAAGGCCGCGTTCCTCGTAACGGTCGCGCTTCCGCTGTTGGCGCCGGCGGTGGCCGAGAGCCTGACTGATCGCGACACGAAGGAAGTCGCCGACTACGTGCTGACCGACGCGGGATTGGCCAAGTATAAACAGGCCATCCGCAAGCTGGAGCCGCTGGCGGAACAGATGCCGCAGAATTGCGATGGCGAAGAGGGAGGGAAGTCGCTCAATGACCTCGCGGCGCGCCTGGATGGAGTTCCGGCGG
This sequence comes from Nitrospira sp. CR1.3, assembly GCA_014055525.1. Lineage (GTDB taxonomy): Bacteria > Nitrospirota > Nitrospiria > Nitrospirales > Nitrospiraceae > Nitrospira_C. The sequence goes on along the minus strand of WIAH01000017.1, from coordinate 37,936 downwards.
TGAAGTCGGCACTCAAGGCAGCCGGGATGACGTCGCGCGAGTACCTGCTGTTCTCCTTTTCGCTCTTCCAGAACGGCTTGGCTTCCTGGGCGCTTGCCCAGCCGGGAGGCAAGCTGCCGCCTGGTGTGAAGATGGCGAACGTCAATTTCTATCGCGCGCATGAAGCCGAACTGACGAAACTGGGCGAGCTGACCAAGCAGGCGGATTGCGACAATAGCAACAGATGATCGCGTCGGCAATGAGGTGGAAGATGATGCCGCCGATGCAACATGTGATTCGGGTGTGCGCATCGACATGTCTTCTTCTCGTTTCGAGCCCTGCGCTTGCGCAACAGCTTTTGCTCGTGGCGGACGAAGGCCACAAGCGCGATAGCCTTTCAGTCTCAGATAGGCAGGGTCGGCACCTTTATCTGTCCATCAACCCTCAGTCTGAACCGTGAAATCTGCTACCAATGCGCGCTGAGCGCGTTGAGCTCGGATCCCAAGGCCGGCAGCAGATGGGAGCACCTGGGCGGGAAAGTGAGCAGTGCCTCCTTGCAAGTGTCTCCGGTTCCTGTTCCCATCACAGACACATTCACCTGGTAGTCGCCGCCCGCGCAAGCGACAACGCACGGCTATGGGTGACGCGGAAATCATTCAGATCAACATCAGTGTGCCTAACGAAATGGACCCAACTCCCATATCCAGGTGTAGCGACGGCTGGTACCGGAGCCGGACGCCTGCAGTTGCTGACGTGCACTTTCCGGAATGCCCGCGCCGGGCGGGAGCAGGTTGAGAAAGTCGAGCGGGTTGCCCTGGTCGTACGTCTGCAGCCCCTCGAAGGAGACGCTGCCATTGGTGTATGTGTTCTTCTGCCACAAAATGTGGAGGAGATAGCCGGCATCGAACTTTTCCTTCGTGACCAACGGTGGATCACCCGGGCAGGTCTTGATGAGCCTCGCGTCAGGATCAAACATTCTGATCATGACGCTATGAAAGTCGCCCCCGTCCGGCCCGACCAGGTTCAGGTAGCCGAAGGCAGGACCACTCGGGTCCATCGGCAGGTGGATGCCTGGGAAAAGGGCAACAACGCCATGAGGTGAGTCAGTGAGTACGAACGGGAACGGGATGATCGCCTTCCCTTCCACGATGCAGCCGAACACTCTTCCGCTCGCGTTCCAGGTCATGCCCTCTGCCCCCACATCGGGGACCACGACGTACTGAGTATTCCCCGGCATGTCCTGCACATTTCTCCGAAGGAAGGTGAGCTGCACACGGCCTGAGGTATAGGTGACGTCCTGATCGTCGTCATGAATGTGCAACGTGGCCTCTGCCCAACCGACGATCTTCTCGGGGGCCTCGGAGTCTGCTGGCTGGCTCGCCGGCGGGATTCCTGGCGGCATGACCGGCGGGCGGATCGGACCGCCCGGCCTTGCAGGACTTCCCAGGCCTCCCGGCAGGCAATGCTCGTCCTGTTCGCGTCCGGCAGGACAGTTCCCCGATTGTGGGACAGTCCCACCGGAAGCAGTCGCAGCTTCAGGGGGTGGAGCTGCTTGCGCAATCGGCACGAAGGCAGAAGCGCTCGCGGCGACGAGCGGCAAGATAACCATCATCGCTCTGAAACAAAGAAATGCTGTCATGCCGGTGGGCCGCTCTTCGAATTCAGGAGAGTCGTTTTTTGCGGCAACTTCTCCATGCATAACTGAATTGGAAAGGCATTCCTCAAGCCCGCGCGATTGTAAAACCCGCTCATGACAAAAGCCAGTCACCCTATCCACGGTATCCACAGGCCGGTCAACTTAATCAAACCCTAATCAGCAATTGAGCCTCATCCTGAGGCGATATGGTCGGCATTCCCTTCGAACCTGCACAGAGACGAAGCGGAATGATAGAGAAAGATTGAGGTTCTGAGGCGAACCAGTTCACAACTCGAATGGCATCATGATTGCTTTGGCGGGCGGGGGTTCTGCATCGTCCGATGTCACCAAAGCAACAAGACTGCGAACTGCGACTCACCTGGCTTTCCCTGGCCGTGACGTCCCTTGCGGCGGCCATGCTTGCCTGGTCGACCGGAACCGTTGCCTGGGCAGCGATCGAGGAACATCAGACTGTCCGGTTGCTCGAAGCGACCCTCTTTGCCTTGCTGGCGGGATATTTAGTGTATGGAAACCTGTGTTACGAACTGGCGAGATTTGGCCGGCTGACGAGGAACGAATCTGGCGGGATGGGTCATCCAGGCTCGACCGCGCCCGTCGCACGTGATTCCGCTCCCTCTCTGACCATCCTCGTTCCTTCCTACAAAGAAGAAATTCCGATCATTCGGCAAACGCTGCTCTCTGCGGCCTTGCAGGATTATCCGAACAAGCGGGTCGTCTTGTTGTTGGATGATCCACCGGCACCAAGATCCCACCAGGACCGGAAGTCGCTCTGGGCCTCGAGAACCGTGCCGTTCGATCTGCGGACGTTGCTGGCTGAGCCTGCGGCGCTTATTGCCCAAGTGCAAGAGGCCTTTCGTGATCGCCGCTCCGATGACTGCGCGACGTTGGAAGCAGAGTGTGTCCGGCTTTCGGATTGCTGCCGGTCTGTTGCAGAGTGGTTCGAGATTCAGGCCAAAGACTTCCCTGTTGAATCGCACACCGATGTCTGGTTTGTCGAAGAAATCCTGACCAGACCGGCAGAATTCTTCCGGGCACAGGCGAGTGAGTGGTTTGGTCGACGAAGCCAAGTGCGGCAGATTGACGGCGCTTGCCTCGTTGACAGGATCGAAGCGGCCTATGAGGGCCTCGCCGGTCGCTTCCGGGTCGAATTCGACGTGTTCGAGCGCAAGCAGTACTGCAATCTCTCCCATGAACCCAACAAGGCGATGAATCTGAACAGCTATCTGGACATGATGGGAAAACGGGTGAAACCGGTGTTGCGGGCAAATGGGGTTCACCTCGAAGAAACCGAAGCGTTGACGGGCAGCCGCTTGATTCCGGACTCGCCCTACGTCATTACGCTCGATGCCGACAGCCTGCTCAAGCCTCAGTATGCCGCGACCTTGGTCCGCCTTATGGAACAGCCTGACCATACGCGAACCGCCGTGGCTCAAACGCCCTACAGCGCCTTCCCCAATGCGCCTGGCGCACTGGAACGAACCGCCGGGGCCACCACCGACATTCAATATTTCGTGCATCAAGGATTTACCCGGTTCGGCGCCACGTTCTGGGTCGGGGCCAATGCCCTGTTGAGAAAATCGGCGTTAGAAGAGATCTGTCAGATTGAGCGAATGGGCGGGATCACCATCAAGCGGTACATTCAGGATCGCACGGTCATTGAAGATACGGAATCCACCGTCGATCTGTTGAGCAAGGGATGGACGCTTTACAATCACCCGGAGCGACTCGCCTATAGTGCGACTCCTCCGGACTTCGGCTCTCTGGTCATTCAACGGGCGCGGTGGGCCAACGGGGGCTTGATCATCCTTCCGAAATTGCTCGAGTTTCTGCGTTGCGGTCCGAACGGATTCGGCAAGGCATGCCAGGGTCTGTTGCAATTCCACTATTTGACGTCGCTCGCCCTGACCCCCTTGAGCGTGCTGCTGCTCTTGATCGTGCCCTTTTCGCCCGACCTGATGACGTTGGCCATGCCGCTGGCAGCATTCCCCTTCTTCGTGCTGTACGCCCGCGATCTCGCGTTTGCGGGCTATCGCCCGCTGAGGGACCTGCTTCGCGCCTACGCGCTCAATCTGCTTCTCCTTCCCGTCCATCTGACGGGAGCCGTGACGTCGCTGCGGCAAATGTTGGTGGGGACTAAGATCCCCTTCCGGCGGACGCCGAAGATTTCCGGACGAACGAGAACATCCGGACTGGACCTGGCTTTCCAGCTCGCGATGCTGCTGTTGAGCGTGGGACTCGCGCTCTATCACGGAGCGGGGGGGCGTTGGATCGCCGCTGCGCTCGCGGTCGGCAACGCGGCGCTGCTCTATTACGGTTTGAAACACTTCATCGGTTTTGCTGAGATGAAGCAGGACATGCTGTTGAGTGTGAAGGAGACAGTTAGTCGGCACTCGCAGGATCGGGATTCGTCCCTCCGGCTTGCCTATGACCGCATGCATTCCGCGCTCACCGCATCGATGACCTGGATCTCCCTCTCCGTCCAGCCTCTACTCCGGACAAGATCAGTCCCTCGACAGGTATTCTGGACCGTCTCGACCGGCTTCGACATGATCGCGACAATTTTCGCGTAAGGCAAATCAGCGCTCAGCGGTTCGCCTGGTCACGACGGCAGCTTTGTTCCGCCAACATCTTCTGTCCCGCGCTGGCATCTTTGGGAATGCGGGCCATGCAGGCCTCCAGCGTATCGCCCTGAGTTCCAGACGCAGCCCGGTCGTTGCTCTTGGTGGAAGCAGCCCCGACAATTCCAGCCCGCACCGCTTCATCCCGCTTGCAACTCTCTTCGGCCACTTGCCTGGTTCCCGCGGTAGCGGAGGGTGGAATCTTCGCCAAACAGGCCTGCAACGAATCTGGTTGCGCCGCCGCTCCGCCGGCTGACCCTGAACTCGAGGCGGAACCGGATGTTGCCCCGGCGCTTGCACCGGAACCGGAAGCAGCCCCTCCGCCGGAACTCGTCGTCCCCTCACTCGCACAACCGCCGATCAGCATGCCCAGCAGGGCAACGACCACCACCGTTCTGTCTTTTCGAATGCGCATTACCCTCTTCCTCCCTGCAAAATTAGAGTGAATAAATCCGGCCGCCCGTAATCCTACTCCGGACGGACTAGAAGCTCAATCCCGCTCCCGATGCGGACGCTCATGCTGGTTGGAAGGAAGAAGGGCCATGATACGAGGAAGTGGAGACCTGGAGTGCGACCTCGAGAAGCGGTGAAGCCTTGGATCCAATTGTTCGGATCGATTGTCGCCGGGTCCCGAAAGGCCTGGCTTTCAGGACCCGACAGGCTGTTCATCGCTTCATTCGGAGTGATTCACTGCGGCGCCGCGTTTACCTTCGTGGCTTCCTTCACCGGCGGCTCGATCTTGATATTCGGGCCCTGGACTTTGGGCAGGACTCCCGCGCCGGGCTTCTCTATGAGTCGCTGATTGTCCTCATTGATCGAGAGTTTTTGCTTCGAATGGGTGTCGTCGAAGGCGGCGGCCTTGGTCAGTGACCCCTCGCCGGTCGCGTTGCTCTGGCCTGGATCGTTGGCCAGGGGCTGTCCCTTGACGGGATCGACGGCTTTGCCCATCGGGTAGCCGGGATGTTTCGGAAGCATATCCGGATTGGCGAAAACCAAAGTGAATATCATCAGAACGAATACGCAGGCGGAAAAAAGCACGAGCGAGGTCTTCATGGTGGAACCTCCTTGATGAGGGTGGGAAGAACGACCGCGCCCCATAGGCATGGAGCCGTCGAGGGCGCAGGAAGCGGATCAGGCAAGTCGACCCAGAAGCATGAACAGCGAGAACGACTACCCCGGCTTCATATGAAACCTCCGGGTGATCCTTCAGCATGGCTCCCGATCGAGCGACGAGTCAAGCAGGCGCGAATCCGGTCAGGATGGGCTCTGGCGGCGCAATCAGTGATCGCGCACCATTCCGAGACCTCGCGATCGCGACGGTAGCTCTCCGAGGATCTCCCACGTCACTCGGCAGGCTCTGCTCTCGACAGGCGGAGTGTCGTGATGAATCCGGAGCCGCTTCTGGTGAGCCGAAGCCGGCCGGTTCGACTCAACTGGTCCACTTCGAGGAAGATATGCGACCAATGAAAGTCCGGCAAGCGTTGCACGAGCTCATCCAGGGTGCAGTCGGGGTTTTCGTTCACGGCTTCGAGAATCTGATCCGTAGCAGTCTGCTGTCGCAGCATGGGTCCTCCTCTCCATGGATGGAAGCCTTCAATCCTCAGCGGATAAAGGCATCGCCGCGCGCCCTTACAAAGAGCTAAGGGAGGAGCAAGTGTTGTTCCCGGTTACGGATGCGAGGGGGCATCAGATGTGGTGAGAGAAGCTGGGAGAAATCAAGAGGATTCAAACGACATCGGCTGCAAGAACGAAGTAGAGTGACCTGGCTTCCGAAAGTTTGTTTCAGTAATGCACAGTGCGTCTCGTGCGAAGACGCTCACTTCTTGACCATCGTCGAGAGGTCATCGTTCGCAAGGGTTCGAACCACCGCTCACTCGCGGGGTGGCTGCGGCTGCTCATAGAGCAGTCGCGCCCCGGGCTTGAAGGTGATGTAATACCACACCCATTCGGACATCACGCGTACCCGATTCCGGAATCCGATCAAGAAGAAAATGTGTACGATGCACCAGAGTAGCCAGGCGAGAAGCCCTGAGGCGCGGATCGGGCCTAGCTGCGCCACTGCCTTTGCACGGCCGATCGTGGCCAGCATGCCGCGGTCCCGGTAGACAAAAGGCCTTCGCTGGTCCGGGGGCCTTTGGTTGACAATCAGATCGCCGACATAGCGACCCTGCTGCATGGCGACGGGAGCCAAGCCCGGCAGGGGATTCCCGTCCTTTCCGATACAGTGTGCGGCATCGCCGATGGCGAAAATCCAGGGATCTCCTGGTACGGTCAGATCCGGTTGGACTTTGATCCGGCCCGATGCATCCTGAGGAACGGACAGTGTGTCCAACAGAGGTGAAGCCCTGTTGCCCGCCGCCCAGATGATATTTCCGGAGGGGATCAGTTCACCTTCGATTCTCACGCCGTCAACAAGGACTGCGCTCACCTGGCTGTTCAGCCTCACCGTCACGCCCATGCGCGCCAGCGCGGCTGCGGCTTTGGTGGAAAGGTGGGGACTGAATCCCGGGAGAATCCTTGGGCCTCCTTCTACGAGGAGGATGGAGAGATCGTCGAGTTGCAAGTGTGGAAAATCCGGTCCCATGGCCTTCCGTCCGATTTCCGCCAGCGCGCCGGCTAACTCCACTCCGGTGGGACCTCCCCCGACGATCACGAAGGTGAGTGGATCCTGTGTCCCGGTCGCGGCCCTTCGCCGTTCAGCCTCTTCGAAAGCGAGCAGCATCTTCTCGCGCAGCCTCACGGCGTCCGTCATGGTCTTGAGGCCCGGCGCCAACGGCTCCCATTCGTCGTGACCGAAGTAGCCGTGACGTGCCCCCGGAGCCACGATGAGGATCTCAAAGGGGATCGGCGCGCTGTCGCGCAATCGGATCAGCCTGGCGACGCGATCGATCGATAGGACCTCGTCCATGACGACGCGCACGTTTCGCTGCGGCCGAAAGACGGTGCGCAAGGGCCAGGCGATGTCGCTTGGGGACAGCGCGGCGGTGGCCACTTGATAGAGGAGTGGTTGGAACAAATGGTGATTGGTCCGGTCGATGAGCACGACATCGGCATGGTGAATGCGGCGGGCCGCCGTCAGGCCACCGAATCCACCTCCGATGATGACAATCTGCTTCCGAGGCATGAGCGAGGTTATGAAGAAGCGGCGCGCTTGGCTTGAATGAGGTCGGACACAGGAAAGCCAAGCTGCCTGCCTCGTTCGACCAGGCGCTGGTAGGTTGCTGCATCCATCTGGGGGGAACGCGACAGAATCCAGAGGTAGCGACGGTTCGGCGTGCCCACCATTGCTGTGCGGTACTCCGGGTCCAGATCGAGAATCCAGTAGTTCCCTTCACCGGACGGAGTGAGCAGCCGGGCAAACCAGCCTCCGAACGCCACGGCTAGTCTGGCGTTGGTCTTCGCATCAACCACGGTGGCCACGCCTTCTGCCTGCTCGACTCCGCCGCTCTCGGTCGCGCACTCATTGTGTACGCCGATGGCGCCATCCGGACGAGTGGAGTAGACCGCTTTCGAGTCCACGCAGTGCCGTTGAAACCACATGGGGAGCCGCGCGATTTCATACCACGTGCCGGCATAGCGAGCGAGGTCCACCGACGCGACTGTCGGGAGGGCCTCCTTCGACTCCATGGCGGCGCAAGCCGCCAACGCCAATGAGAGACCAGCGATGACTGCGCGTTCAAACATATTCATGAATGACTCCTATTTCCGAATTATCCCGCAGATACATTCACGCTCTTTCGAGCAAGTCTGGCCATCATGCTCCAGCTCAAGCCGGTTGTCGACCGGTCCAGACCATCAACTGCCGCGATAGGTGGTATAACCGAATGGACCGATCAGGAGAGGAATGTGGTGGTGCTGAGCCGCGTCCCGTACCCCGAAGGCGATCGCGATTTCCGGGTAAAAGCTCACGGTGCTCTGGGAGCGGAAATAGGCCGCCACATCGAACGTCAATCGGTAGGTGCCAGGCTGGATCTTGAACCCTTTTGGAGCCCAATCGTCAATCCTGCCGTCATCATTTGTGCGGCCTTCTCCAATAGTTCGCCAGGTACGTAAGGAGCCCGGCAGTTCCAGCACGGCGAATACATTCCGGGCCGGAAGACCTGTCACGAGATTCAAGACATGCGTGCTGATCCCGCTCATTGCGCAATATCAGTACGCTCGCATCGATGCTTTTTCTCGCATCGTCGGCAAGGCGCTGGTCATCGAGTCCACATGACTGGAGCCGCACGGCGCTTCATGGAAGCTGCAAGCCGATGGCAAACGTCGCGGTATAGCCGTCGGATGTCGCCATTGGAGCCAACATGAGCTGATCACCGCCGCGCCGGAAGATGCGATCATCCTGATTGCGTTCGGTACGCCGTCCGTTCGCGGCATAAGGCGCATCTGCATGAACGCGGTCCGTCAGGTCGTCATGAAAATACATCTGTGACGTGAACTCGAACCTGCGCTCCGCCAGCGGCGCCGTACGAATCTTGACATGGATGTGCACGGTCCGGCCTTCATACCATCCCGGATAAATCGTGAGGAACCGGGCCTCGCCTCGTGCATCGGTGATCTGATAACCGCGGCAGAACTTCCTGCCGACGGTGTTAAAGCGCCGGTCCCGCACGTCCGAGTACATACCCTGTGCATCGCAGTGCCAGATATCCACCTGTGCATCTGCCAATGGGTGACATACTCCGGCGTTCACACGCGAAATCGCGAGTGTCAGCGCGAGCGGCGTTCCGGCCGTGATGCTTCCATCACTCGGATCTGAGCGGATGTCGGAGCGATGCAACCGCTCGTCGACGAAATAGGGTCCTTCGGTCTGCTCCGGCCGGAGCACGCAGGAAGGTCCTTGCGCGTGAGCGACCGTCCGCCACGGGATCAGATGGCCGGCCATCAAGCAGGCGGCACTGCCGCTCAGTAGCAGGCGCATGACATCGCGGCGTGACAGACTGCCGGTATGCGGTGGAAGCTTCATGCGAGTCGCGGCAGTTCATCGACTGCGCGCCGGGCTTCGTCGATGGCCGCGTCCATATAGGCTCTGGCTCCGGCATCGGAGTTTGCAATGGTGATCCGTCCAAAAGGGCGCCGCCCCAGGATATGGGGACCCTTCTCCGGGGACATCTCAGGGTCGTAGAGCCGGCTGCCCTGGTAGGAATATCCGTGGGACCATCGATTGACCGTGATGGCATGGATGTCCTGATCCGGATCGAAGCCTGCGGCTCCCAACATACCTCCGAGATGCTCCTTGATCGCGGTCTCAAAGTCTGAAAAGGGCATGCTGAACAGCCTGAAGCGGCCTTGTCGAAACAGTTCCCTGGGAGGGATTCCGTACTGTTCAGCGAGAGGCACGTGGGACATGGTTATTACCATCGGTTGATCGGGATCGTCCGAAACGGGATATGTCCCGAGCTTCACCGGGTAATCTAACAACATCAACTGGTGAAGACTCCCAGGACATTCGGCTGCGCCAAGGCCGAGCTGTTTGATCGGACGCCAGTGTTTGAGGAGGACAGTGCTATACACCAACGGAGCTTTGGATTGTTCCCGCAGCGCGTTCTTTTGTTCTTGCGGCAGTTCCGGAACCAGGTGAGGAATCATCACATGGTAGCAGGCCAGGACGCAGGTCTTGGCGTGGACTCGATAGGCTTGGTTGCGCGTCACATAGGTCACCGACACACCGTGCGCCTTCTGCGCAGGCCCCTCGTGGGTGACCCGGACCACCGTACTGTTCAATCGAAGTCTGACGGGTGAATCTGGCTGATCCAAGCGGTGATAGTCGAAGTCTGCCATGACAATGTCATCCATCGTGCTCCCGGAAGCAGTCTTCGGGATCAATTGACGCACTAACAACCGCGCGATCGACGCATTCCCGTCGGGAAAGTGATGGATATAGGGTTCCGATTCTTCCGGCGAAAGAGACCCGCCTTGGTCCCCGATCGCTCGGCCAACGGCCTGTTCGGTGATTCCCGGCAGACCGAAGGTCATTGCCTCCAGGGTCGACAGGTTATCGGCTCCCATTCCCGTGTACTCTGCAGGCAGAGGACGGAGGAGGCGCAAGACCTGAGGATCATCGACGTTCAACTGGTCTTTCAGGAACGCAAAGTAAGGCGTGGTCTTGACATACTGCAGGCGCTTTGCGGCGTCGATCCTGTCCAAGGATCCTTCCCTGCTGCTCAGGACCCGCAGAAGCTGTTCCTTCGCGCGAGCCTCCAATGGCATCCGGTTGAGAGCCTCTTCTGCGCCGAGTCCTGCTGCAGATATTCCCGGCACTCCCCAGCTGAAGTCCGTGAACGTGTAGGGCAGCAGCACATCTCTCCCGAACGTTTTCTTGTCGAAATAGGTCATAGGTTTGAGACCATGGCGTGAGAAGAAGTCCCGGTCATACGCACGTTCAAAACGATCGAGCGTGACGCCCAGACTGTCGAGCAGTGACTTGGCGGTCCTGCTGTACCTCCCAGGATTCTGGATCGTCTGGGAACCTCCGTAGGACACGCGCATCTGTCCCTCGAGGACGAACTCATTCCTTCTAGCATGGCCACCGAAGTCGTCGTGGTTTTCAAGCAACAATATTTTTGCGTCCTTCCCGTATTGTTGTTGAAAGAACCAGGCTGCAGACAGGCCGCTGATCCCGGCTCCTACGACCACGAGATCGTACTCCGTTCCGTCCGGTTCCTTGACCGCATCCCAGTCGCGCTTTCCCGTCCAAGCCATCGCATGGGCCGTCTCGAATGATCCTGGATGATTGCCCCGCATGCCGTTGAGTCGCGGGGGATAGGAGTCGTCAGCGAGTAGGTGTTCTATTTCCTTTCCCAACACGAAGGGAGGCAACAATGTTGAACCCAGAGCGAGCAGCGCTCCATTCAGAAAATCGCGACGGGTGATGTTCATGTCCCTCAACGACAAAGGCCCGGACGTTGTACTTACCGATCCAGATCCCAGGCGAGTCCGACCGCTCCCTCTCTCACGTCATGCAGTTCCCACCGCCACAACCCTTCCTGATCAGACGGCATCGCGTCAAGTGATGGCCCTTGCCAGATTTGCTCGCAGCGGTGCGTTTCCCCCTCCTCGAAGTACAAGCGGGGTAATTGTGTCAGGCGATATCCCGCTTGCAGATAGGCCGTCAGATCGAGCGTATAGGTCAGTATCTGATGATAGGAGCAGGCACCCAGATGGAAATGAATCCGTCGATCACCGGCTTCGAATCCCCGCAGGATTTCAATGGTGACGTCGTAGGTCTCGCCGGCGAGCGGGGAGAAGACGAAATTGAACTCCCGACCATGGTTCTCATAACGAGTGCGTTCTTTGCGTTCGATCTTGTCCAGCAACTCTTCAGGAACCGGACGGACGAAGCCTTCCGCATTGGTTAGATAGGAGATGTCGCAACTGTTTCGACAGCGGTTTTTTCTGGAGATGACCATACGGCGCGACAGGAACGCACGATTATCGGTAAACACGGTCCGGTGATGATTCCCATACGAGACTTCCACGCCGTCCCGTCCCTCATATGGCTCGACCCGCAGACAAGTCTCGTAGCGTTCGACTTCGACCACGTTGGCATGGCCGATCGGCTGCAGGAGCGCGTCCACCAGCTTGGCGTATCGTTCGTCTGTCATGTCCCGGGGTTTGATGATATCCATGTGCCCCGCCACGAGAGGGATGCACACCTCATGCGTGAAAAAGCTCTGCGCAGAAACATCCAATACGACCTTATCCTGTGAACCGTAAAAACATTGCAGGGGTATCGGAAAGGCTTGGTCGGAATGGGTTCCGGCCGAGACGATGTTCCCCAACAGGAGTTTTTGAATTTCCATGATTTCCGGCTGCAGCGCGCGCAACAGACGTTCCTGGGGGTGCAGAAAAGTTCCGCTGACAAACTTCAGCATCTGATCGGTCAGCCGCCGCGTGCGATCGAGAAAGATGGAACCCAAATTCGGTGTCGCGATGAAGATCGCCTGCCGGATGCGGGCCAGCTGCCGCGCCTGCCGCGCTTCCAGGAGCAACATAAAATAGGCCTGGATGACGAGTCCACCCTGGCTATGTCCGACCAAAACGAGATGGCGACCTGCAAACCGGGAGTGCGATAGGAAATCGATCAACTGGATTGCGATCTGCCGGAGAGTCGGGTGAGCGTCTTCCTGGCCTTTTCCCAAGAGAGAGGTCGGATACTCAAAACACTCCACCTCGAACCGTCCGGTGATTCTGGAGTCCGACTCGAAGAGCCGGCGTAGAGGGTCCCAGCAGCTGTGATCGCTGATGAAGCCGTGAATGAGGATCAGAGCGGCTTTCTGATGGGTGTGATTCGTCGTCACTATGGGAGACTCTGATGTGGGTGGACTGTGCAGAAAGTTTTCGGCGTTGTCAGTCTAAATACATGCGACAGGCAGGGTACTTTCCGGACGAAACCCTGTCAATAACTTGGTCGAATCGTCATGAGAAATCATGGAGATCCGTCGGATGCCTCGGATGGTCTCACTCACCCCCGTGGTTCTCATGTAACCTTTTCGGACGTTTCCACGACTAGAGTACAGAAGGATGGATGGAAATCTTCATCTTATATTGAACTAGGAGGACGCCATGAGGAAGAGCGCGATTCTGATGGTCGGACTGGGGTTGGCAGGTGCACTGGTCACGTCGCCGATGGTGCGGGCCGATGAAGGAGCCCGTTACGGCGCCGGCAAAGTTCATACGATGTCCCGTCACGGGGAACATGGGCATGGCAGTATGACCACCCATCTGTTGAAGCACTTCTTGAAGAACAAGCAGGAACTCGGCTTGACCGATGAGCAGGTGACGAAGTTGCGGACCGTCGCGCTCGATGCAGACCGGGCACACATTCGCGCCGAAGCTGACGTGATGGTGAGTGAACGGGAACTCCGTTCGCTGATGTGGGACGAGAAGGCTCAAATGCCCGCGATCGAGGCCAAGGTCAAGGAGAAGGCAGGTCTCGATGCCACGGCCCGGATCATCGGCATCAAAGCGAGACGGGAGCTCATGGGGATTCTGACTCCGGAGCAACAGGCCAAACATAAAGCTCTCTGGCACGAGTACCGTCACCAGGATCGACGGCCCATGATGAAGACTGAGGCAGGGGAGACGACGGTTCAGGCCGGGGGCGTCGAATCCGCCATGGATGTCTCCGGGATGGAGACGGGCGACTTGGACGGCGCGCCCTCGGCCGGCTGACTGGATGACCACGGTTCTGCTCGACAGGATCTCTTGCGGTGGTATTATGGGTCACAGCTTTGCTGTGGCCCCTCTGCTCTCCGTGCCGGGAATCCACCTGTCAATGGCTGATGAGTCCGTAACCGTTCGTACGCGCCTCTTAGAAGACCAGGATCTCCTTCGGCGGATCGGTCAAGGCGAGACCGACCGATATGCGGAGCTGATCAGCCGGTACCAGAATCATGTGGTTCGCATCGTCAGCCGGCGGGTACCGGCGGATCACGTGGAGGAGATTGTTCATGATGTATTTGTCAGGGCGTATTTCGGGTTGGCGCGGTTTTCGTCCTCAGTTTCGTTCGACCACTGGTTGGCGGGTATTGCCGTCCGGACCTGTTACGACTTCTGGCGGGCAAGGAAGCGGGATGCGCTGCCGGTCAGCTCGTTGACTGCTGAACATGACCGGTGGATCGAACAGGTGCTGGCCGGACAGTCGGATGACCGATTCCGCGACCAGATTCAAAGCCGGGAGGCGGCGGAGGTCCTCGAATGGGCGCTCGGACAATTGTCGCCGGAGAATCGAGCCGTGCTGACGTTGGTTCATCTCGAAGGCCGCTCTGTGCGTGAGGCGGCACAGCTCTTGAGGTGGACGGTGGTCAACGTCAAAGTGCGCGCTCATCGGGCCAGGCAGGCCCTTCGGAACATTCTGGAGAAGAGCTCACCGGGGAGTCCATGATGGAACATCGTGATGACAAGGTTCACAAGCTCGAGCGCGCTCTCACCGAAGTCTATAGGTCCCGGCCCGATTTCCCGGCCGGTACGATCGATGTGACGCACAACGTCATGCGCGCGATCCGTCAATCGGCGGGCGAAGGCAGCCGGTTGATGCCGTCGATCGTGCTGGATCAGCTCGTTTGGCGGACGGCGACCATCGCGGCGGCGATCGTGCTGTGTGTCACTGTTTTCACGGTCAGCGTGATGCGGACCACGCCGGGTGAAAGCGCGGGTGTGCTGGCGGAAGAACTCGAGTCTGCTCCACTCTACGGGGACTTTTGAATCGGGGAGGCGACATACTATGTCACGATCCAAACTCTGGGCAGGCCTGATCGTCCTCTTTGTCACGGGGGTCCTGACCGGGGTCCTCGGAACCTCCCTCTACTATGATTCGGAGCGGATGCATAGTCGGGAACGAGGGCCGGCCGCCCAACACGACCGGATCATGAAGCGTCTGACCCAGGAGCTGTCGCTCACTTCGCAACAACAGGCTGAGATCGGACCGATCGTGACTCGCGCGCAAGTCGCGATTCTGGAATTGCGGTTTTCGCGTCAGGCCGATGTCGAACAGATCCTGGCCAAGGGGATGGCGGAGCTTAAGGCCAAGCTCTCTCCAGAGCAGCAGACAGGTTTGGACAAGATGTATCGCGGGCTGCAGCATCGTTGGCAGGTCTCGCGGGAGTATTTGGAGGCCAAAAAGAAGGCATCGATGCAGCAGTAGCAGCGTATAATGATAGCAACCTGAGCAGGGACCAGCCGCAGATAAGCTGAAAGACGATATGTCAGAACCGATTCCCTTTGCCGCCACAGTCAAACGATGGGTGCTCGGGCTCTCCGCCGCCTGTCTGCTCGCGCTGGGCGGGTACGCCCTGATGGCGAAATCCGGCGAAGAGGCGTCGCGCGCCGGCCAGATGTCGGGAGGGGCGCGCGCGTTTCCCGTGGTCGTCGCTGCAGCAAGAACGGGTGATATCGGAGTGTATCTCAACGGACTCGGCTCCGTAGTGCCCCTGAACACGGTCAATGTGAAAAGCCGGGTCGATGGGCAACTGATGAAGGTCCTGTTTCAGGAAGGGCAGATCGTCCGCGCCGACGATCTCCTGGCGCAGATCGATCCGCGACCGTTTGAAGTACAGCTCAGCCAGGCCGAAGGACAGATGGCCCGCGATCAGGCGCAATTGAAGAACGCCAGGCTGGACTTGCAGCGATACAAGGGATTGCTCGAGCAAGGGTATATTCCGAAACAGCAACTGGATACGCAGGATGCCATGGTGCGCCAGTTGGAAGGCATTGTGAAGGCCGATCAGAGCCAGATCGACAATGCCAAACTGCAACTGGCGTACAGCCGCATCACGGCGCCCATCAGTGGGCGCGTCGGATTGCGGCTCGTGGATCCCGGCAACATGGTGCGCGCCAACGACGCCAATGGTCTCTTAGTCATCACGCAACTCATGCCGATCACGGTCGTCTTCACCATACCGGAGGACAGTCTGCCTCCGGTTCTTGAACGGCTCAGGGCAGGCCAACAGCTGACGGTTGACGCATTTGACCGAGAGCAGAAGAAAAACCTGGCTTCCGGCACGTTGCTCACGGTCGACAATCAGATTGATCCGAACACCGGCACGGTGCGGCTCAAGGCGGTGTTTCCAAACGAGGATGGAGCCTTGTTCCCCAATCAGTTCGTGAACGCGCGTCTGTTGTTGGAGGTGAAGCATGGCGTGACCATCGTACCCTCCGTCGCGGTTCAACGAGGAGCGAAGGGAACATTTGCTTATGTGGTGAAGGACGATCGGACCGTCGCGGTCCGTACCGTCGCAGTCGGTACGGCTCACGGCGAGGATGCGTCGATCAATTCCGGCATTGCTCCCGGCGAATTGGTCGTCGTAGATGGCACTGAAAAACTCCGCGAGGGCAGCAAGGTCGAGGTTCGGGGCCAAAACGAGCAGCCGGTTAATGGACCCGACGCTCCGCCGGCCGGATCGGAAAAGTCGGAACGGGAACGACGATCGTGAATCCCTCCCGCCTCTTTATTATGAGGCCGGTGGCGACCGCTCTGTTGATGGTCGCCATTCTGCTGGCCGGAGCGCTGGCCTATCGTCAGTTGCCGGTCTCGGCTCTCCCTCAGATCGACTATCCGACCATCCAAGTCCTGACGTTTTATCCCGGCGCCAGTCCCGACGTCATGGCCTCATCGGTGACTGCGCCGCTCGAGCGGCAATTCGGGCAGATGCCCGGATTGAATCAGATGACCTCGACGAGTTCCGGCAGCAGCTCGGTCGTCACCCTCCAATTCACGCTGGACCTGAGCCTGGACGTTGCCGAGCAACAGGTGCAGGCGGCGATCAACTCCGCCTCCACATTCCTTCCGCGAGATCTTCCGAATCCGCCGGTTTATAGCAAGGTGAATCCGGCCGATGCCCCGATTTTGACGCTGGCCATGACGTCGGCCACACTCCCGCTCTCTCAGGTCGAAGACCTGGCCGAAACGCGGTTCGCGCAGAAAATTTCCCAGCTGTCCGGAGTGGGGCTCGTCAGCATCAGCGGCGGTCAGCGGCCGGCTGTGCGCATCCAGGCCAACCCCCGGGCTTTGTCGGCCTATGGGCTCACGCTGGAGGACCTCCGCATAGCCGTGGCAGCGGCCAACGTCAATCAAGCCAAGGGCGCGTTCGACGGACCGCGACGGGCGTCGATCATCAACGCCACCGATCAATTGCTGTCGAGTCGCGAATATCAGCCGTTGATCGTGGCCTATCGCAACGGCGCGCCGGTCCATCTATCGGATGTCGCCGATGTGGTCGACGACGTGGAAAACGTCAGGCAGGCGGCCTGGATGAACGAGACGCCGGCAATCCTCCTCAACATCCAACGCCAACCTGGAGCGAACGTCATCGAGGTGGCGGATCGCATCAAAAAGCTTCTCCCCCAACTTCAGAGCGCATTGCCCTCCTTTATTCAAGTGACGGTGTTGACCGATCGAACGATCTCCATACGAGCCTCAGTGCACGACGTGCAGTTCGAGTTGATGCTCGCCGTCGCGCTGGTGATCCTGGTCATCTTCTTGTTTCTCCGGACGCTCTCAGGAACCGTCATTCCCGCGGCGGCCGTTCCATTGTCGCTCGTCGGCACGTTCGGCGCGATGTATCTGATGGGGTTCAGCCTGAACAACCTGACCTTGATGGCGCTCACGATCTCGACGGGGTTTGTGGTGGATGATGCGATCGTCATGATCGAAAACGTTTCCCGGTATATCGAGCGGGGCGAATCACCCCTCCAGGCCGCGCTGAAGGGATCGGAGCAGATCGCGTTTACCATTCTTTCGCTGTCCATTTCGCTCATTGCGGTGCTGATTCCGCTCCTGTTCATGGGCGATGTCGTCGGCCGGCTGTTCCGCGAGTTCGCCGTCACATTGAGCATCACGATCGTCATCTCGGCCATTGTCTCACTCACGTTGACGCCGATGATGTGCGCCAGACTGCTACGCCATCGGGGGAAAGCGGAGCAAGGGGCCTTCTATCGCAAGTCGCAAGAGTTGTTCGACCGGACCATCGAAGTCTACGGCAGAACATTGCGCTGGGTGCTGAACCATCAACCTGCCACCCTGGCTGTGGCGATCGGGACGCTCGTATTCACCATCCTCTTGTATGTGGTAGTGCCCAAAGGGTTTTTCCCAGTGCAAGACACAGGGGTGATTCTCGGCATTTCCGAAGCGGCCCAGTCGGTCTCCTTCGCCGCGATGGTTGAGCGTCAGCAGGCACTGGCCCGAACGATCCTTGCCGATCCGGCGGTCGCCAGCCTGTCGTCCTTCATCGGGGTGGACGGGACGAACACGACGCTCAATAACGGGCGCATCCAGATCAACCTGAAGCCCATGTCCGAGCGAAGGATCAGCGCGCAGGATCTCATTCACCGGTTGCAAACGCAGGTGGCCGGCGTTGAAGGAATCACATTATTTCTGCAGCCGATGCAGGATCTTACGGTCGAGGATCGTGTCAGCCGTACTCAGTATCAATATACGCTGGAAGATGCGGACTCGGAGGAGTTGAGCAAATGGGCCCCGGCGCTGGTCGAGATGCTGCAGGCGTTGCCCGAATTGCGCGATGTGAGCAGCGACCTGCAGGATCGGGGGCTTGCTTCTCTGTTGGTCATCGATCGCGGCACGGCCTCGCGGCTCGGCATCACGCCTCAACTGATCGTCGATACGCTCTACGACGCATTCGGACAACGTCAAGTGTCCACGATGTTCACGCAGCTGAACCAGTATCGGGTCGTGCTCGAAGTCATGCCGGAATTTCAGAGCGGGCCGCAGGCGCTCCAGTTTCTCGACATCCGGTCGTCAGCCGGCGGCCAGGTTCCGCTGAATGTGTTTACGCAGTTCTCCGAAACGACGACCCCGCTCGCGATTACTCGTCAGGGGCAGTTTCCCGCCGTCACGCTGTCGTTCAATCTCGCTCCGGGCACATCGCTGGGCGATGCCGTTGCGGCCATCGAAGAGGCAGCGCAAGCCATCGGCCTGCCGGCCAGCATGAAGGGGAGCTTTCAGGGCACTGCTCACGCGTTTCAAAAGTCGCTCGCGAACGAAACCTGGCTGATTCTGGCCGCGCTCGTCACCGTGTACATTGTGCTCGGGATTCTCTACGAGAGCTATGTCCATCCACTGACGATTCTCTCGACGCTGCCGTCTGCCGGAGTCGGCGCGCTGCTCGCGCTGATGCTGTTCCGAACCGAATTCAGTGTCATCGCTTTGATCGGCATCATTCTCTTGATCGGGATCGTGAAGAAGAACGCGATCATGATGATCGACTTTGCGCTCGATGCCGAACGGAAAGAAGGCAAGCAACCGGCTGAAGCGATCTACGAGGCCTGCCTTCTGCGCTTCCGGCCGATCATGATGACCACGATGGCTGCGCTGCTCGGAGCCCTGCCCCTCGCGATCGGTTCGGGAGTCGGCTCGGAACTGCGGCATCCGCTCGGCATCGCCATCATCGGCGGGCTCATTCTCAGTCAAGCCTTGACGCTGTATACCACGCCGGTCGTCTATCTTGCGTTCGACCGGTTGGCGCGCCGTATTCGTTCCCGCCGGTCTGCGGCGTCCCAGGCAGAGGCGCTGACACCCGGCATCGTATGAACATTTCGGCGACGTGTATCCAGCGTCCGGTTGCCACGACCTTGCTGACCCTCGGCGTCACGCTGGTCGGCATGGTGGCCTTTCGGTTTCTTCCTGTCGCCGCCCTCCCGCAAGTCGAGTTTCCCACGATCAACGTGTCCGCCACTCTGCCGGGCGGGAGCCCGGAAACCATGGCGACCTCGGTGGCGGCTCCGCTCGAACACCAGTTCACGCGTATCGCCGGTGTGACGGAGATGACCTCCACGAGCATGCTCGGCTCCTCCAATATCACGCTGCAGTTTGAGTTGAGCCGCGACATCGACGGTGCGGCGCGAGACGTCCAGGCGGCGATCATGGCCGCACGCAGCGAGCTGCCGGCCAACCTGCCGAACAGGCCTACGTATCGCAAAATCAATCCCGCCGATGCGCCGATTCTTATCTTTTCGCTGACCTCTGATCTTGTGAGCCGCGGCCGCATGTACGATGTCGCCTCCAGCATCCTGCAGCAAAAACTGTCGCAAATTGAAGGGGTGGGCCAGGTCTACGTGGGAGGCGGCTCGCTTCCCGCCGTGCGGGTCGATCTGAATCCAACGGCACTGAACAAGTATGGGATCGGGCTGGGCGAGGTCCGCCAGGTGCTCAGTAGCACCAACGTGAATCGTCCGAAGGGTCAGCTCTCCGACGGGACACGTACGTGGGAGATCAGGACGAACGATCAGCTCCATGACGTGGAGGACTATCTGCCGTTGATCGTCAGCTACCGGAATGGACGCGCGGTGCGGCTGGCGGACGTCGCGACGGTAGAACATTCAGTCGAGGATCTGCGGACCACAGGATTGTCGAACGGGACGCCGGCCGTCCTCCTCATCATCAACCGGCAGCCGGGCGCGAATATCATTGAGACTGTCGACCGTGTGAAGGCGATGATTCCACAGCTGCAAGCGTCCATACCAGGCAGTATGACGCTCTCGGTCGTCGTCGATCGCACCCCGGTCATTCGCGCGTCCCTGCATGACGTCGAACGGACGCTGGCTATTTCCGTGCTCCTCGTGGTTCTGGTCGTCTTCCTGTTTCTCCGCGATGTCCGTGCCACGCTCATTCCCTGCGTTGCAGTGCCGGTGTCGCTGATCAGCACGTTCGGGGTGATGTACCTCTTCGGGTATAGCCTCGACAATCTTTCGCTGATGGCATTAACGATCGCAGCGGGATTCGTGGTGGACGATGCGATCGTGGTTCTGGAGAACATCAGCCGCTATCGCGAACAGGGTATGCCTCCGTTCCAAGCCGCGCTGCGCGGTGCGAAGGAGATCACATTTACCGTCTTATCGATGACCTTGTCGCTCGTTGCCGTCTTCGTTCCGATCCTGTTCATGGGCGGCATGATGGGCCGATTGTTCCGAGAATTCGCCGTCACCCTCTGTGTGGCCATTCTCGTCTCTCTTGTTGTTTCACTCACCACGACCCCCATGATGTGCGCGAGGGTGCTGAAGCCCGAACCAGGCCGGTCTCATGGGACGTGCTACCGCATTGCCGAGCGGTTCTTCGAAGGCATGCGCGACGGATATGCTCGAAGTCTCACCTGGGTGCTGCGCCATCCGCGGAGCATACTGGTCCTCACGCTCGCAACCATGGTCTTGAGCGGCTATCTTTACACCGCCATCCCCAAGGGATTTTTCCCCCAGCAGGATACGGGACGCATGTTCGGGAACATTCAAGCTGCGCAGGATATTTCGTTTCAGGCCATGCGTCAGAAGCTCATGGAAGTCGTCGATATCATCAAGAACGATCCGGCGGTCGACACGGTTACCGGATTCAGCGGCGGCGGTGTCAGCGGCAATACGAATGCCGGCCGCATGTTCATCGGATTGAAACCCCTCCATGAGCGGCAGATCAGCGTGGATCAAGTGATCGCGCGTCTGCGTCCCAAGCTGGCCAAGGTGCCGGGCGCGCCGACGGTCCTGCAGGCCATTCAGGATTTGCGCATCGGCGGCCGAGCCAGCAGCGCGCAATACCAGTACACGCTTCAGAGCGTCGATCTGGCCGAGCTGAATACCTGGGCGCCCCGGGTAGAACGCCAGTTACGCACGCTCAGCGAAATCACCGACGTGAACAGCGACCAGCAGGACAAGGGGCTCCAGTCGCTGGTGGTTTTCGATCGCAGCACCGCCGCGCGGCTCGGTCTGAGTCCGCAACTGATTGATGACACGCTGTACGATGCGTTCGGCCAACGCCAGGTTTCCATCCTGTATACCCCGCTCAACCAGTATCACGTGGTGATGGAGGTCGCGCCGCAATACTGGCAGAGCCCTTCAACCCTGCAGGAAATCTACGTGCGGTCGCCGGCTGGTGCGCAGGTTCCGCTGAGCGCCGTGGCGCGCTATGAACCGACGAACACGCTCCTGTTGGTCAATCACCAAGGTCAGTTACCCGGCGTGACACTCTCATTCAACATGGCCCCCGGCGTGTCGCTGGGCCAAGCCGTGCAGGCCATAGAAAAGTCGATGAGCGAGATCGGGCTGCCGGCGGGCGTTCGGGGCAGTTTCCAGGGTGCGGCCAAGGCCTTTCAGGCCTCGGTCGAGAGCCAGCCTCTGCTCATTATGGCCGCGCTGCTCACGGTTTACATCGTCTTGGGAATTCTCTACGAAAGCTATGTCCATCCGCTGACGATTCTCTCGACGCTACCGTCGGCCGGTGTCGGGGCCTTGCTCGCACTGCTGCTCTTCAAGACGGAGCTCAGCATGATCGCCCTCATTGGTATCATTCTGCTCATCGGGATCGTCAAGAAGAATGCCATCATGATGATCGATTTTGCTTTAGACGCGGAGCGGAAGGACCGGAAGCGTCCGGAGGAGGCCATCTATGAGGCCTGCCTGCTGCGCTTCAGGCCGATCATGATGACCACCATGGCTGCCCTCTTCGGAGCCCTGCCGCTGGCACTGGGCACGGGTGTGGGGTCGGAGCTGCGCCGGCCTCTCGGCATCGCCATCGTCGGTGGCTTGCTCGTCAGTCAATTGCTGACGCTCTACACAACCCCCGTCGTCTATCTTTACCTCGATCGAATGCGTCTGCGTTTCCTACGCATGCGTACGCGAGTGGCAGAATCCAGGCCGCTTCCCCACTCCTAGGCGCGCACCAGAGACTATTTTCCCGCCGCATTCTCTTAAGACTCTGTCTCCAATGGATCCAGCGCGGACGTCTTTGCTATTGACAGGCGGGCCGTCTCTCCGTAGTCTCTCGCGCATTCCTGCTCCCTTGCGTTGCCCTCTGATCACGGTGTGAAACTGAATTGGTCCATTAGCCCAGCGCTTCGATGGCAAGGCGCCGCATTCCTGGCAGTCGCAGTCCTGACAGGCGGTTGTCCTCGCGTGCTGTATCTGGACTATCAGCCTTCCACGGTGATGAAGGGAAACGGGCCGGTTCAGGTCGATACCTTCGCGTATAGCGGCCATCCGACCGGATTGATGAAGAAACGGGAAGTAGAATCGAGCAGTCGCGATGTGGAGGCCCTCTATCTCTCGCCGGAAATCGGTGTATTCTTCACCAATGCGGTCAAGGCCGAGTTGGCCTTTGCCGGATACGAGCTAAAACCGAATTCCGAGAGAATCGTTTCGGGAAAGATCGAGCATTTCTTTCTCGATTATGTCGGCGAACAGGATCAACGGTTTTACATCGGAGTGACCTTCTATGTCGGGCGGAAAGAAGGACCGCCGTTCACCTCCTCCTGCCGGTCGGACCAACAGCAGCCGAAATACTGGATGAAAAGCGGGTTGCTCATCAAGAGCGGCATCACGGACTGCATCGAACAATTCATAAAGGACGCGAAGGCGGCGGGCGCAATATGAGCAGGAGAAACGGCTGCAGGGCCGGTCGGAGGCCTCGCCGGCGGCGCGCGGACTGTGCATCGACCGCGGGAGACAGATGACGAGAAACCTCTTGGGCGACCTCATTCTTCTTTTGGCGCTCTGCGTCAGCCTCGGCTGCAGCCCTGTGCCGAGGAAATATCTGCGCGAAGCCACGCCCAACGTCACGCTCGCCGCGCTCACGTCGGCGCCCGAAGTCTATCGGGGCCGGCTTGTGGTGATGGGCGCCGTCATCCTGGAGGAGCAGACCAAGGAGGGATCCTTGTGGCTGCACGTCAAGAACAGACCGCTCGACCAGGATTACCGTCCCCAACTCCCGCCAAGCGTGAATGATCCCGAAGGCGGCTGGTATTGGGTTGTTGTCGGCGATCATCAGAGCTTTCCCTCCTCGCATCGCCATTGGGCGGACATGACCGTCGTTGGTCGCGTGGCGGGCGTGGGGCCGGGGAAGGAACCGATTCTGAAGATGGTGTACGTCCGAGGATGGGGGCTGAGTTCCACACACGACGGGGTGTGGGAAAGCGTAGTGGACGCCAACTACATGCCCTTCACGCCGGACGAGGTGAAAGGCGAACTCGGTCAATAGGGGCCGGAGACTCCGGGCATCCTGTCTTCAATTCTGGTCGAAAAAATACTTAAAGCTGACGTTTGGGTAGATGGCGCGGATATCGTTTTGTCCTGCGATCGTGAACATGACACCGATTGCGCTCACCAACTTCGCCCCCGATTCATAACGTGAAAATGTGTATTCAAGGCCAGGCTGGAGTCCGAGAAGCCAGAAGCTGGCCGGCGTGGTATTTGTGGGATGCCCGTCCAGTCTCGTGGAAAGTTGATGGAGCGTAGTGAGTTCCAGCAGATAACCGAGGCCGGTGTGCTCGTTCAGGACATGCTCGAGCGCCAGGTGAGTGTTGATCAAGTCTCCGCCGTAGACCGTGACGCCCGACTCCGATCCCGCTCCCGGCAGATTGTATGAATAGAACAGGTTGCCGCTGATTCGGAAGGGTTCGAGATTTTTCCGAAAGAGCAGACCTTCCGTCAGCGCCGCCGCTTCGAACCGGCTCGAGGGAACGCGCGACAGGGGGGTGAATCCTCCGGGAATTTCCGGTGTGCCGAACCACCGGTTGGTCGGTAACGACACTTTCGTATAGAGCGAAATCGACGGACGCCAGGAATCGGGATTTTGCACGATCGGCCGGTACTTGAGGACCAGACTCGTCGGGCCGATTCCCCCTCCGGATGTTCTTCCTTCCGCATTTGGATGGTCCGAGCGCCAGTAGATCCATGACATTCCGAGCCCAACGCTCACATGGCGCGTCAGTCCGTAGTAAAGGATGGCGGCGGGCGCCACAGCATCCGGGCTGAACGGGGACGCTGTCGTCTTCGAAGACGGATTGTTTTCAAACTGGCCGGAACCGATCTGCCCTTGCACGTACATCCTGACATACCACTGGCCCTTGCGGGCCACGTCCGCACTGGAGGTGAAGGAGGTGCCGTGGGTCGGGGGATTCCAACTCTCCCGGTACCTGGCCATCTCCTTGTCGGTCGGAACCCAGTCGAATCCCAAAGCGGGAGAGAGAAACGCGATAGCCAGCGCGTGCAACGAGAGCGCAGTGTGGAACGGAGGTGGTTTCCGCAGGAGCATACGTGAATGGCCTGCAATAGCGCTCCCGAGGCTGGCTCATCCAGTGCCGGCGGGGTGTCAGCCGCGTCGCCGACCTGGAGCAGTGTTCCGTCCTACCGATGACCCTCCAGGTTGCCGGCTTCGCGCGGAGATTCGACCACCTGCACGTGCAACGGCTGAGCCGTATTCAGATGCACGTCACGCTGCGGATAGGCGAAGGCGATGCCGGCTTCGTTGAAACTTTTCTCGATCATGAAGCGCAGGTCGCTGGCCACGACTTCCGCATCGACATCTGACGCGATGTCGAGCCAGAATCGCAGGTCGAACAGGAGGGTGTTGTCGCCGAAGTCGTTCAACAAGACCTGCGGCGATGGGTGCTTGAGCACCTGTTCATGGCGGTCGGCCTCTTCCAGCAATACGTCGCGCACCTGGTCGGCCGATGATCCGTAGGCCACGCCCACACGGAGCGTGAAGCGGGTCCTGGCCGTCGAGAAGGTCCAGTTGTTCAGATTTCGTTCAAGAAGATTGCTGTTGGGAACGAACATCTCCATCCCGGTGCCGTCGCGGATCGTGGAAGAGCGAAATCCAATGTGAGTCACGCGTCCACGCACTCCGTCGATCTCGATCAGGTCCCCCAGCCGCAGCGGGCGCTCGATCAACAACAGGATTCCGCTGATGAAGTTCTTGAGCAGGTTCTGCGTGCCGAAGCCGACGCCGATGGCCAGCGCTCCTCCGAGGAAGGCGAAGACCGTGAGGGGAATCTTGACGGAGACCAGACTGATGACGAGCAGAACGGCAAACAGCAGAACCATCATCCACTGGCGCAGGATGTTGGCGAGGTTGCTGTCAATGCCGAAACGTTTCACCGCCAGACGCTCGGCCAGTCTGGCAATGAATGAACAGACCCAGTAGCCGATGATCAGAATGGCGAGGGCCCGAAGGACTTTGCCGACGGTGATGCTGCGACGGCCGGTGATCTGCTGGCCGTCGACTTCAATGGTGTCTTCCGCTGCGAACAATTCGAAGTTCCAGATTTGGCCGATCGTGTCGGAGCTCACATCTGTCCACTGTTGGATCCTGGCGGGAAGCGGCATGACGCGCTGTCGTTGCTCGAACTCGGTTTTCCAGCGCTCGATCAGTTGCGCGAATTGATCGATGCGAGGGAGCATCCGGCGGTACAGGCCTTCACGCTGCCGGTAGGCCTCGAACATCTCCCGCAGATGAGCCGCGCGCGCGGGGGAAACAGTTTCCTCCAGTTGGGCTTCCAGTTCGCCGAGTTGGGCCATCAGCAGGTCGTTCTGCTGGTGCAGGTAGCCCCGCGAGGCATGAAGCGTCTGGAGCAGCGGCGCGACTTTGTCGTAGGCCTCGCGGGATTGCTGAGGATCATCCGTCTGGGCTGCGGCGAAACGAATTTCCCAAAATCGGCGAGCCCGCTCTGTGACGTCGAGCAGGTGCCTGAGCATGTCGATTCGCAGATTCAGATTATCGAATTGCAGCCGCCTGAGTTCTGCGCGGTCCGTCAGTTCTGCCATCCGGCCGCCCTGCTTGCTCGATTGAGAGACGGTCGGAGGCTGCGCTGAGCGGGCCGCGCGAAGCCGCGCAGTCGCCGACTCCATGGCCTGCCGTCGCGCTGGGTGCTCCACGAGGGCTCGCGCAATTTCCGCTTCAAGCGCCTGCGCGTCGGCGTCGAGCTGTTTCTTGATTTTGTCGAGGTCTTGCTCGCTGAACCGGACTGACCGCTCCGCCGTCCGGATTTGGCGCTCGAGAAGAAGAGCCCGCTGGCGCATTTCGTCCCGCTCTTCCTGGATCTGTTTTCTGGACACCTCCGTCATCGTCGCGGTGGCGGCGGCAACGCGGTAGCGCAGGCGCGAAAGATCATGCGCCCAAATCAGCCGGGCTTTCTCGGGCGATTCCCGGACCGCCTCCAATGCTTCCGACGTCTGGCGCATCTGCTTTTCCGAGGCAACAAGCGTCTGCTGCGCCCGCTCGGAGAACCCTTCCGCCAGCGCAAGTTTGGCCTGCAGCCCTTCAATCGTCAGCGCGGCCGACCGGGCGGAGTCGCGAAGCTCGTCCAGCATCAAGACGGAATAGGGAGGAGGGGTAGGGAACTCCTTCCATTCGGCGATACGCCGTTCGGCCTCCTGACGCCGCTCACGGGCCTGCTGGAGCAGCTTGTGATGGTCGATTTCCCGTTCATAGGCGCGCACGAGTCGCTGGAGCAGCGCTTGCCGTTCGAGCACTTCGCTCTCCGGCACTCCTGGGGGCGTGCCCGCACCCTGTTGGGCGGGGGAACTCGTCGCCTTAAGCTCCTTTTCAGCGGCTGCCAGTTTGGCCTGGAGATCCGCGATCACCGATTGCGGGGGCGCAGAATTCTTGGGAGAGGCTTTCGACTTGTCCGTTTCCGCGCCGGTGCCGTTCGAAGGTCCTGGTAGTTGAACAGGCAGCTGCGCATTGACCGGCGATGACAGACCGGCAAGGAGCAGGGCGAGCAGAATACCGGTCCAGGGGGAAAACTTTGCAGGAGCCAGGGAGGGAATCGGTAATCTCCCTGCGAAGCTGACGCGACGATGCAGAGGCCTGCTGCGCTCGGACGATGGCATGGCGGGCCACACTGTATCCACCTGCTCATCCGCCGTCAATCCTCTGCGCGGCAGGTCGAATGCCGAAGGCCATCGGCTCTCCGCCGACCGCGCCGCCCCGGGCTGTCAGCCCGCTTGAACGGTTGAATCGCCGCCGGACTCTCTCGTACAATCCTTCCCTGCCGAATTGGGAGATCCGCTCTCCTATGAGATCCGCAGAGACGGCACAGAGCGTTCTCCAGGCGTTACCCTCGTCGGAAGACGACCTTGTCTTTTCCATCAACGGTCCGCTGGATTCCCACACGGCCGGCGAAGCCTGGCGAACCGCTCTCAGACTTCTCGAAGAGACGAACCCGCGCCGGTTGATCGTCGACGCGACGCGGCTGACCTATTGCGACGGAGCAGGGGCCGCCTTGCTGCTGGAGCTTCGCCGCCGCCAGAGCGGCCGCCGGGCAACCTGTGAGATCCGGTCTCTCGATCCCGCCTACCAGGCGCTCCTCGACATGTACGGGCGGACCGACGGCCAGAACCCGGATCCGCCCGCGCCGGCCGCTTCGCTGGTTGAGCAGATCGGGCGCGCGGCTCTGATGTTGCGGAACGATATCGTGACCCTCATCGCATTCGTGGGCGAGCTGTGCATGGCATTGGGACGGGCGCTCAGACACCCGGGCCTCGTTCGTTGGAAAGACGCGTTGGTGACGGCCGAGCTTGCGGGAGCCAATGCGCTGCCGATCGTGGCGCTGCTCGGCTTTCTCCTGGGACTCATCATGGCGTTTCAATCCGCCATTCCCATGCGCCAGTTCGGCGCCGACATCTATGTCGCCAACTTGATCGGCCTTTCCATGCTGCGCGAACTGGGCCCGCTGCTGACCGCCATCATTCTGGCCGGGCGGTCCGGCTCGGCCTTTGCCGCAGAATTGGGAACCATGAAGGTGAGCGAGGAACTGGATGCGCTGACCACCATGGGATTGGAGCCGGTCGGTTTTCTGGTCGTTCCCCGCGTGATCGCCGCCGTGGCTATGACGCCGCTGCTCGCAGTCTGGGCCGGGTTTCTCGGCCTCATCGGCGGGGCGGTGGTCATGCTGTCTCTCGGATTTCCGCTGGTGACCTACATCATCCAGGTGAAATCGGCGGTGACGGTGGGCGACATGGTGGGCGGGCTCAGCAAATCCTTCGTCTTCGGCATCGTCGTCGCGGCGATCGGGTGTCTGCGCGGTCTTCAGACGAAAAGCGGGGCCAGCGCCGTGGGAGACTCCACGACCAGGGCTGTCGTCAGCGGCCTGGTGCTCATCACACTCGTCGACGGAGTGTTCGCGGTGATCTTCTACTATCTCGGCATTTAAGGGACGCGGCATGGACGCTTCAGTCCGGACACCGATCATACGAGTGAGACATTTCACGGCGGGCTACGATGGAAAAATCCTGCTCGATGATCTCTCGTTCGACGTCTATCCTGGCGAAGTGTTCGTGATCCTCGGCGGGTCCGGGTCGGGCAAGAGCACTCTGCTGAAACATATGATCGGTCTGTACCGACCGCTACAGGGATCGATCCTCATCGAAGGCGAAGACATCGTGTCGGCTGAAGGTCCTCAGAGGCTGAAGATCCTGACCAGGATCGGCGTGATGTATCAGCAAGGGGCTTTATTCGGGTCAATGAGTCTGCTGGAAAACGTGCGCCTGCCTCTGGAGGAGTACACCGACTTGCCGGACGACGCCATCGATCGTATCGCTCTGATGAAGCTGCAGCTGGTCGGACTGGGACAGGCGGCCTACAAGCTGCCGGACGAAATCAGCGGCGGCATGAGAAAGCGCGCCGCCATCGCCCGCGCCATGGCGCTGGACCCCCCCATCCTGTTTCTGGACGAACCTTCGGCGGGTCTCGATCCCATCACGTCGGCTGAATTGGACCAGCTGATTATCAGCATCGCCGCGAATCTGAAGATCACATTCGTGGTGGTGACCCACGAACTCCCGAGCATCGAGGCGATTGCCGACCGGGTTATCATGCTGGATAAGCAGACGAAAAAGATCATCGCGGAAGGAAAACCCCAGGAACTGCGGGACCATTCGGAGAATTCCTGGGTGCGGCAGTTTTTCAACCGGGAAGCGAGCGTGGCGTAAAACACAGTTACAAGTTGGGAACTTCATACAGTGCATGGGATGCGGCATTCGACCTTTCAACTTTCAGACTTTCAAACTTTACACGTAGGCCATGACTCAGAGAGCCCATTACTTTAAGGTCGGTCTTTTCGTCATCGGTGCGACGACGCTGGCCGTCATCGGGGTCGTCGTCCTAGGAGCCGGCAAGTGGTTCGAGAAGCATGCCATGGTGGAAACCTATTTCGTTGAATCGGTCCAGGGACTCGAAATCGGCGCGCCGGTCAGGATTCGCGGCGTTCCAATCGGACGCGTCGAATCCATTCATTTGGCCAGAGAGGAGTACGGAATTACCGTCAATCCGAAGGTCGGTCTCCTTCCCTACAAGGGAGTCGTCGTCGTGCGGATGTCCGTCCGTCCGAGCGTGGTGGTTCACTCCCCCGAAGAAAACGAAGAAACGGTGATGAAGATGGCGGTCGATGCCGGATTCCGCTTTCGTCTGGCGTCGCAGGGCATTACCGGCGTGCTGTACGTCGAATCGGAATTTCTTGATCCCGAACGCTATCCTCCGATGGAGATCGTGTGGACTCCGAAAACCCCGTACATTCCTTCGGCTCCGAGCGCCATTTCGGAGTTGGGAACTGATTTGCGGTCCATCGCCAGAAAGCTGGACCAGGTGGAATTTGAAAAAATCAGCAAGGATCTTGACGCCATGATCACCTCGGCGACGCAGTTGGTCCATGACCTCCATGCGGAACACTTGGGAACGGAAGCCAAGCAAGTCATGGCAGAACTGCGCGGAACGATCCAGGATGCGAGGCGAATACTCGATAGCCCGTATTTGGCGAAGGCCATCAAGGATTCGGCGGCGGCGATGGAAGACATCCGGCTAACTGCCGGCGACCTGACTCATACAGCCAAGAACGTCCGCGCCGCGACGGATCAGTTGCCCGATCTGATGGTTCGATTGAACAAGAGTCTTCGTCGCGTCGATGCATTGCTGGTCGGGCAGGGCGAAAAGGTGGAAGACGTTCTGGAAAACCTACGGTCGGTCTCCGAGGAACTGCGGTATCTCACGAAAGCCGTCGAGCAATACCCCTCGCAGGTCCTCTTCGGGGAGCCGCCGCCGCGGTCGCAAGCGGTGAAGCGATGAACGTTCGGGGGATGTTGATCGGGCTGGTCTGCCTCACGATGGTTTCGGTCGCGCTCGCCGGCTGTCTCAATCTGAGTAAGAGTTACCCGGAGAAGCGGTCGTTCATATTGGATGTGGCTGGCGAGCCGCGGGAGCCGGCTCCCGATGCGGCCATGGTGCTGAAGATCAGCAAGATCCGTGTCTCGCCGATGTTTGCCGGCCGCGCGATGGTGTACCGGATCGGGGAGTTGCAATACGAAAACGATTTCTACAATGAGTGGCTGGTCTCCCCAAGCGTGCTGGTCACCCAGCAATTCCAAGGCTGGCTCTCGAAATCGAACCGGTTCCGATTCGTGCTGACCGGAAGCAATCACATCGAGCCGACGCACCTGCTGGAAGGGAGCGTGTCGGAATTCTATGGAGACTACCGGTCGGCTGGTTCGTCGAAAGCTGTCCTGGGCATGGAACTCCACCTCGTCGATGAGACGAGTGAAGAGAAGATCACGTTCCGGCGCACCTACCACCGAGAGGTACCGCTGACCGATCGAACTCCCGAAGCGCTCGCTGGAGGACTTTCGCAAGCGGTACGTCTCGTGCTGGTGGATCTTGAGCAGGAACTGGCCGCAGTGGATGTGAAGTCCGCCACGCCTTCCTCCTCACCGTAATGCACCCATTACTTCTCCCCCGAATCACTTGAAGCATTACCGGACGGTTTGAGGCGGTTGCGGGGGCAAGGATTTGGATCACCGAGGAGCATGATCGCGAAGAGAAACGACGTTAGCCAGCACGTCTCAAAGAGGAGCGAACTCGATGAAACGAATGACGGTAGCTGCTCTCGTGTCGGGATGCCTGATCCTATCGGGCGTGAGTTGTGTCCCCGACAAGTCCAAGCGGGACGTAGCGGGTCCCTACCAAACGTGGGACGATGTCATTAACCGATGGATCGGCGGTCATGTCGATAAACTCTATTACGAATTGGGCCCGCCCAACCTGCATCCCCACGAACGAGCGGACGGCCGGACTGAAATGGTGTGGGATTTTGCGATCGATCGCATGCCGGGGCAGGCTGATGAGTACAATCTCCTTCCACTCTACGGGGGGAACGTCAATTGTCAATTGCATTTCATCGCCAATGCGAAAGGCATCGTCGAAGAGGGGTATCGGGTGGGATGTGACTGACCGCCGGTTTGCCGGCGACGAGCAAGAGTTTCCCGCAATGCACGCCAGAACTTGACGAAAGCCCGGGCTCCGAACTAGACTGCGACCCGATGATGCTTTTTCAAAGAGGCCCCCGTGGCTGAACTGCGGATTCTCGATCAACCCACGCGAACGCCGAACGACGGCCGGGCCAAGGTTCTGGAACCGATGGTCGCTCAATTGGCTTCGGGGCTCGAAAAGCTGGGCCTCGCGATGAAGAGCCGCACTTGGAGACGCGAAGGACGTCCGGGGTTCGGTCCGTTGCAACGGCAGATTCTCACATTGCTTCGTTCCAAGCCGGGGCGGACCGCCCAGGTCTCGATGATTGCCAATGAGCTGATCGTGCGGCTGCCGACGGCTTCAGAAGCCGTGGCGACGCTTGAACGCAAGCGACTTGTGCGGCGCCGCCGGACGAGTCGGGACGGCCGGGTCGTCACTGTGGAGTTGACCGCACGCGGGCTGCAGGCTTGTGGTCCCTCTGCGGGCAAGCCTGATCATCTGGCTAGGGCGATCGAGACTCTCGCCAAGGGGGAACAGGCCTCACTCCTCAAGGTTCTTGTCAAAGTCATACGCACCCTCCAAGAACAGGGAGAGATCTCGGTGGCGCGCATGTGCGTGTCCTGCCGGTATTTCCACCCAAACCACCACGTCGATCCGGACCGTCCGCATCACTGTGCCTATGTGAATGCCCCCTTCGGAGACGCGTCACTCAGACTCGATTGCCTTGAGTATGAGGCCGCGACCGCCGATCAGGCGCGGAATGCCTGGGCAGTGTTCGCTGGAGATCGGGCGGGGGTCAGCTGATCGTTCCGGAATCCTGTACAACGCTATGAAAGATGAAACAAGAGAACAGATTTCTGTGCCTCGCAGCCGCCAATCATGGCGAAGCAAGTCGAAGGACGAATGGCTGGGACCGGAATCCCACGTCCCGAACCTGAGCCGTGAACTGCGCCGTCGGGACCGTCGTTCATGGAAGCCCGCGCTGCCTTGGATAGCCGGCGGGTTGTTGGTGTCGGGTCTCCTGATGGGCAGCGCTGCAACCTGGTTGCTGTCCCGCTCTCGCCGATCCTCCTAAGCCGCGCGCTCTCTCTAGCTTGCTCCCTTCCGGGACGGCAGGGCTTCGGCTTCAATTTGCTGAGCCAGGTCATCCAAGGCAGCCTGCACAGCCTGTCGGATAGGATTCTCATCTGAAGCAGTTACCCAGCGAACGGCTGATCCGATAGCTTCCTTCTCCACGAGATAGGATTTGATCGCGGGTTTTCCCGTCGGGCCAAGGTCCGATTCCAACCGGAGTTTGTAGACATAAGCGCCACGAGACCGCATGGTGAGCCAGGCTTTGATTGTGAGTGTCAGACTTCCCGGCCCATCGCCGACGGATGAAAACGTCTGACGTCTCTGCAAGTAATCAATAGCGGCAGCCTGTAGATCCTTCGCCGGCCATTCCAGCAGACCGATACCTGGCATATGGTCGGCGCCCTCCAGAGCGAGAAACGGGACCAGGACCTGAACCGATTCGGCAATCGGCTTTTCCGCTGTCAGTGGGGGAGACGGTGTCACATGAATCTTATGAACGCAGCCAGTACTCCAGACGAGCGTGAAACCATAAAGGACGCAAATGATCCACTGAGCGTGTGGTCGATCCTTCACGGGTTCGCAGTTGCCGCAGCAGGAGGATTGAGCATGTCGAGGTCTTTCAGCGCGCGAGCTGCCTGTTCGCGGGAGGGCCGATCGGTCGGATTGGTATAGGTGTCGACGACGCGCTGGTAGGTTGCGCGGGCCTGGGGATACTGTTTCTTGATGGCGAAGTATTGACCGAGCGCGAGCCAATTCGCTGCAGCCGCTTCTCTGGTGGTCTTCATCAAGGCGAACTCGCGCTCAGCCTGGGTTGTGCCTTGCTGGGCCGCGCGTTTTCTCACCGTCTCACCCATCCGGCTCGCCATCGCTTCGATCTGTTCGTTTTCCCGAATGGCCGCTTCGACTCGATTTGCAACCAGGTGATTGTAGAATGCCTCGGAATGGTTTTTCACGAGGTCGGCCCGCTCCTGATAGGTATCGTGCGCGCATTGAGTCAACCACAGGCTGCTCAACAACAAGAGCGCAACGTTCCATGAAATGAACTGCGGGCGCGCTATCATGTGCGATCCTCCCTCGGGAACGGGCCTCCTGGCGCCCCATCCTACCCCATATGGCCGCCCAAACGCGACATGTAACGACGATGGAAATGGCCGCCGCTCTAGTGACAGGCCGGCCTCGAGTGTGGTAAGTGTCCAGTCTGTTTCAACGGCTCACCTGAAGTCCCCATCGTCTAGCCTGGCCTAGGACGCCGGCCTTTCAAGCCGGCAACACGGGTTCGAATCCCGTTGGGGACACCAGATATAACCACGAAGTCTGCAAAAAGCTTGTCCTCATCGGGCAACACCAAAGCTACAATCGGGACAGATGCTCAGCGAGCATGGTTGGTATTGGTAGCAGGGCAGGTAGCAACAAACGTCTAATTAGTTACTAGCTGCGGAGATCTACAAAGGGGAGCGCACTAACAAACCGCAGGTCGCCCAGCAATCCGTCGCCGGCTCGAGGTCACTCATGCCTGCTTGTGAACGGAGGAATAAATTCCGCTCTTAACTCGAATCCAGAAATAGGAGTAGACTCGTATAGCTATGGAGACAGTGAATCGATCGCTCCTTACCTGCCCGAATTGTGGTACGCCGACGGAGCGCGACATGCCGCCCGATGCCTGTGTCGTGTTGTTTGAATGCCCATCATGCCAATCAGTGCTACGCCCACAATCTGGTGACTGTTGCGTATTCTGCTCTTACGGAAGCACCAAGTGTCCGCCTGTCCAGCTTCAGGCGAACAGCGGCAACCGGTCATAGCCGTGGCAGTTCCAATGGACTTAGACACGCCACCCGCTCATTTCGGCCGGAGGACATGATGACCACTGCGACAGCATCCTTCACGATGGCGCGTATTCGATGCCACTGGCGCCCCATCATTTTAGTCAGCGCCGTCGTCGTTCTGCTGAGCGTCTTTTGGTTCACCTCCAGATATCCACAACTCCTCAGCTATGCAGGGCAACAGGGGTATGCCCTCCCAACGATGGCGTATAGTATCCAGGTGATGCCCATGGCGGCCGATGCGCCCATGTGGCTCCGGATCGTCGCCGCAACCGTCAATTGGCTCGACAGCATGAAGGTCGGCATGACGTTCGGTGTTCTTCTCGGCGCCCTGGTACATACGATTCTCCGCTACTATCCACTCAAGATCGGAAAGAATCTCTATCTGAATTCGCTCAAGGGCGCCTTGGTTGGCGTACCAGGAGGCGTCTGTGCGAACTGTGCAGTGCCTGTCGCGTGTGGCGTGACCCGCGGCCACGGACGAGTAGAAGTCGCACTAGGGTTTCTCTTCAGTTCGCCCAACTTCAACCCGGTTGTGCTCACGATGACGTTCATGGCTCTGCCATT
The DNA here is from genome assembly GCA_014055525.1 of Nitrospira sp. CR1.3. Taxonomy (GTDB): domain Bacteria; phylum Nitrospirota; class Nitrospiria; order Nitrospirales; family Nitrospiraceae; genus Nitrospira_C. The sequence continues at coordinate 2,713 of WIAH01000017.1, read as the reverse complement.
GGCCATGAGTCTGACCAAATACGCCCTTCTCTTGTTCGTGATTCTGTTCGTCGTGCCCTCCTTGATCCGTTGGCTTGAACGCGAGAAGCCACTGGAGGTCTTTGCCGTGGGCGATGAGGCAGGATCTTTCGTCATCAAGTTGCCCCCGGCTGGAGACTGCCGAGAGCCATTCACCACGGTGTTTCGTGAACTGGCCAAGGGCTATGCCGAGCATGTCTGGATGCTCTTGAAACCCACCATCACGCTCATGCTTCTCGCGAGCGTCATGTCCGCAACTCTCCTCATGGTAATTCCCTGGGAGTCACTACTGTCCGAAGTGACGCCATTGCGACTTGCGTTCGTCAGCCTAATCTCCGTATTCATACCCGTACCCATCGCTCTCGACGTGATGTTCGCCGCCCAACTTCAGCAGCAAGGCGTGCCGGCTGGCTACGTCATGCTGTTCGCGATGACACTCGGCACGTACAGCATTATTCCCAGCATTTTCTTGTGGCGCGAAGTCTCGAAGTTACTGTCGATATTGTTGTTTGGGTTCTTTTTGGTGCTCGGGTGGGTCTGCGGCTTGGTGTTTTAAGGAAAGATGCAAAGAGCTTCTAGACAAGGAGTCATTCACAAAAGAGAATGCCTCACCGCGGCGACATCAGAACTACCTGTCTGGACGGTATTTACTCTATGTCTTTCGAGCTTGATCCTCGTCCCAGCGGATAGGTTCCAGTTGTGCCGACAAAAGGAAGCACAAGCAGTCTCGTCAAAGTGAGGCGAGCAGGATCTCGATATTGCTCCAAACCGAGAGTCATCTCTTCTTGCCCGGCAGTGGGTTCAGTCCGATATGTGCCCAGTAGCTTGTCCCACCAAGGCAGGTTGAATCCAAAATTGGTGTTGGTCTCTCGCGTCACAACAGAATGATGAATGCGGTGCATATCAGGGGTGACAATAAACCAGCGGAGCATGCGATCAACCGCTGGCGACATCCGGATATTGCTATGGTTGAACATGGACGTCACATTCAGGAGCACTTCGAAAATGACCACGGCCAAGGGTGGGGGGCCAATTACTGTCACGGCAGCGAGTTTAATCACCATAGAAAGGGCGACTTCGATGGGGTGAAATCGCAGGCCCGTTGTCACATCACAATCCAAGTCTACATGGTGCACCATGTGTAGGCGCCAGAACTGCGGCACGGCGTGAAACATTACATGCTGCAGGTAGAGAACCAGATCGAGTCCTACCACAGCGAGGAGTATTTCCACCCATCCGGGCCAATTAAGCTGGTTTAGTAGCCCCCATCCACGATCGGCTGCAAGAATCGCCGCGCCTACCGCTCCGGCCGCAAAGAGAAGCCGGATAATCACCGCATCCAACACGACGATTGTGAAATTCGCTGCCCACCTTCTGCCTTTCGGAGTCGTAAGCCTGCGTCGGGGAGCCAACAACTCCCACAACGCCATGACACTGAACACGAAGAGAAAAGCTGTCAGGCGAATCAACACATCTGTCTTCATGCTAACTTCTCGTCTGTGAGTGGATGGTTATGTGTTTCCGAAGGCCGACGGCTCTGTCTGGCTAAGAACTATGGCTTGCACGCCTCCCATCGGTTCTGCTATCATTCAATCACTATCGTGAATGTTAGATTGTAACGGGTACGATGTCAAGCGGCCCCAAACAAGTCATCTTCCAGAACCTCGCCGAAGTCGCTCAGGCCCTTGGCCACGCACACCGTCTCGAGTTACTCGAGCGGATGGCTCAAGGGCCACGAAGCGTCGAAGAGTTAGCCAATGCGACGGATCTTACGATCGCCAATACTTCGAGGCACCTGCAATTGTTGCGACGCGCGCGCTTGGTTGAGGCCGAGCGTCGGGGAAAGCGAATCTTCTACCGCTTGGCAGGGGATGGGGAAGTGGTGAGCTTGCTCAAAGCATTGGGTGCGGTTGGGGAACGCAATATTGCGGAAATTCAAACTGTCATGCGTGATTTCTTTAGCCATCGCGACAGCCTTGAGGCCATCTCGCGGAAAGAACTGGCAACCCGCCTCAAGGACGGAACAGTAACGGTCCTCGATGTCCGTCCAGAAGTAGAATTCTCACTCGGACACCTCCCAGGGGCCATCAACATCCCGATCGCGGAACTAAAGCGACAGCTTTCCGACCTTCCAAAGCGCCGCGAAATCGTCGCATATTGCCGCGGCCCTTACTGTGTTTGGTCGTTTGAAGCTGTCGCGACTCTCCGAGCGAAGGGATATCGAGTTCGACGCCTGGAAGACGGTTTTCCTGAATGGAAGGCTGCGGGGCTAGACGTGGAGATGAAAACATGATGCGGACCATTCTGAGGTTCCCTCTGCAAGTCTTGAGAGGTTGGGGTCATGAGTGATCAGCCAATATGGAGAGAGTTATCGGCTAAGGAACTCGGGCGGCTCTGTCCTTCGGCTGCCGTAAAGACGATGCGTCATCGGGCAGAGGTGTATGCGCAAGGGGATCGTTGCGGTTCGGTCTTCGGAATTTGTGACGGACAGATCAAGCTCGCTCAAGTGAATCGGGAGGGGAACGAGCTGACGATTGGATTGCTCGCGGTGGGGGACATGTTCGGACCTGTCAGTAATCATGCCAAATTGACCCCTGTCATCATGTGAAATTGACCCCTCTCCCACAACCAGGAGAGGACACACATGGAGCTAGCAGAAACGCTGACGACCCCAGTACCTTCTTCGCGCGAGACG
>WIAH01000016.1 GCA_014055525.1 Nitrospira sp. CR1.3 | reverse complement strand
CTGCTGGCCTGGTTGGTGGCCGGTGAGGATCGGGTATCGGTGGGAGCCGGGGCAGGGGCGGCGATGGGAGGATTCCTCGGAGTCCAGATTTCCATGCTCCTCGATATGCGGGCGGCGCGCAAAGCCATGCCTGAACCGGCCGATCCATCCATTTGAACGTCGAGTGAAGGGACAAAGGACAATATGGAAAATAAGGGTGTGTTGATCGGATCCATCATCTTCGTATTCGGCTCCTTCGCCTTGATGATCGGGATGATGCTCTGGGAATCGAATAAGGCTTACAAAATGAAGGAACTCGCGCAATCCATCAAGACGGAGGCTCGCCCGACCGCCAGTGCCGGTCCGGCGCAGGATTACTCCATGTACAAGACGAAAATCGGGGATGAGGGACGGGAGATGGTCCATATTCCCGAAGGTCCGTTCATGATGGGAAGCAACGACGGAGATCCCGACGAGGCGCCGGAGCATCAAACGTTTCTCAAGGGATTCTATCTCGATAGGAAAGAGGTCACGCAGGACGAGTACGCGCGTTTCGCCAAGATGACGAAGCGGTCCATGCCGAGGATCGAGGTGTTCGAAGACGATCAGTCGAAGCTGCTCAAACCCGAGTTTGCCGCGATGAGCGTGTCCTGGGACGATGCGAATGCCTACTGCAAGTGGGCTGGGAAGCGACTGCCTACGGAAGCGGAGTGGGAAAAGGCCGGACGAGGTGAGGGCAAGCGAAAGTATCCGTGGGGCGATGCGTTCGCCGCCGGTCGTGCGAATGTGGATGGGAGCGAAGATGGATACCGCTATCTGGCCCCGCCGGGCTCGTTCGATGCGGGACGGAGCCCCTACGGGCTGTACGACATGACAGGGAATGTCGCCGAGTGGGTTGCCGATACCTATGATGAGAACTTTTACAGGAAATCTCCGTATCGCGATCCCAAAGGTCCGGAGAGCGGAGATCTCAAAGTCGTCCGCGGCGGGTCCTGGCGCGAAACGGAGCATAACGCCAGATTGTCCAAGCGATTTGCCGCGAAACATTGGCGGACGGACATCACGATCGGGATCCGATGCGCAAGCGACGCCGATACCGGAGGCAATCCTCCGGCATCATAGCCAGTCCATGCTCGAAACGAAATTCAAGGTTGCCTTCCTCCTCGCCGTCTTGGCCTTTGCCGCCATTCCCATCACGGGGATCTTGAGCGGCACGAAACCCACACCGTTCGAACAAACGCATGGGCCTGCTTCGTCGGCTCAATCAGAGCCCGAACCCATGTCCAGCGAAGCGCCGATGGAAGACGATATGGTCACGATCCCCGCTGGGCCTTTCGTTCGTGGAACAGTCAGCGGGGGATTCGACGAGCAGCCGCAACGGACGATTACCCTTGATGCCTTCGCCATCGATCGGTATGAGGTAACGAATTATCAGTATCAACAGTTCGTTGCGGCAACGGGCCACCGAAAATCCGGCCCCCCCTCCCGCTACGCGAAGAGTATCGGGAGGATGCGCGGTGTGAACCAGCCGGTGGTCTATGTCTCCTGGGACGATGCGATGGAATATTGCCGCTGGAAAGGTAAGCGGCTGCCGACCGAAGCGGAGTGGGAGAAGTCCATGCGGGGGATTGATGGGCGTCTCTGGCCTTGGGGTAACCAGGAACAACCCAACGGAGCGAACTGGGCAAGGGTCAATGACGGGTATGAGGTCTCAGCGCGAGTCGGGTCCTTCCAGTCCGACAAAAGTCCCTATGGGGTCATGGATGGCGCGGGAAATGTAATGGAATGGGTCGGGGATTGGTACGACGAGGCCTATTACAAGGATTCACCAGACCACAATCCTCCAAGCCCGGAATATGGGACCTATCGTGTACTTCGGGGGGGCGGATATACCACCACGGGCGCGGATGTCAGAATCACAAGCCGGAGCAAGATGGTGCCGGATTTTCGCGACGAAACCATCGGGTTTCGATGCGCAATTTCGGAGGCGAGAAGCAAGAACAAAAGTGAGCAAAGCGGCGGGAAAATCTAGAGAAAATCGAAGTAGTAGAGGATCAAGAATACGGCCAAAATTATATTGACAACCATACCGGCCAAAACTATAATGTCGAACACTTTTGAGTTCTTCGTCATGATTTTCCCTGTTATTTCGCGCCCAACGGCAAAATTTGAATAACACACGGATATGCCTGTGTCAAGAAATGCGCTGAACTAATTCACTCACCTACCATCCCGTCAGGAGAAGGAGAACCGATGGCAACGGCTACAGCAGACAGTGATATCAAGGTGAAAATCGGCAAGATGATTTTCTACATTACCTGCGCGATCGGGCTGTGGTTCTTTTACTGGTTCGCCGGCATCCAATGCCCCTGCTGAACCAGGGCTGTTGGGTGGTGGGACTAAGTTGAATGTTTTCTTGAGTTGAGGAGGACAACAATGGGTCAGGCAATCGTCTACGGTGTGATCTCGTTGATTATCTGTGTCGCCTACTTCACGATGGTCGACCATTTTTTGATGGATATGCAGGGGTTGGACTACTGGTATCTGTTCCGCAAATAGGGTCGGAGTCCAGCTCTCTGCGCGTTTCAGAACTTTGCCATGAGTCTTTATCGCATTGCATCAAGGAGGTACCCCATGGGTCTCGTAACCCGAAAGAAACTGTTTTCAATCATGGCGCTCTGCGCGATGGTTGGCCTCCTCCTGCTTCCGATCGTGATGTCGCTGCCTTCATCGGCCGCCGGTGAAGAGGCTCCAGCGGCTGATGCGGCGAAGAAGGAGGGAGATAAGGTCGAGAAAGGGCGTGACGTCTACTACAAGACGGAAGGTATCGTCGTCGGCGCCCCAGCACCGAAGACCACGGATGGTCCTAAGGATTATCCGCGGTATAACTTCGAGAGCCGCGTATTGCTCTGGTTCGCAAACCAGCAGCACCTGTACTACGGCAGCTTCGTCCTGGCCGTGCCGATTTTCTGCATGGTCATCGAGTTCATGGGTGTGGTTACGAAGGACAAGGCGCTCGCAAAACGCTACGATCAGCTGGCCTACGACTTCATCAAGATCAGCCTCACGGCTTATTCGCTGACGGCCATCCTGGGCGGCATTCTGATCTTTACCTTCTTGACCCTCTATCCGGCTTTCTTCGGTTATCTCTCAAGCATCTTCCGCCCGGTCATGCATATCTATGCCTTGATGTTCGTCGCAGAGAGCGGGACCCTCTACATCTATTACTACGGGTGGGACAAGATGAAAGAGGGATTCCTCAAGTGGATCCACCTGAGCATGTCGGTCGTCCTCAACATCATCGGCACCTTGCTCATGTTCCTGGCGAATTCCTGGATCGGCTTCATGATGTCGCCGGCAGGCGTCGATGAGCAGGGCCGGTTTCTCGGCAATATCTGGCACGTGATTCATACCGCACTGTGGAACCCGCTCAACGTGCATCGCATCCTCGGCAACATGGCCTTCGGAGGCGGTGTCGTCGCGGCCTACGCAGCGTACAAGTTCTTGGCCTCCAAGACCGAGGAAGATCGCGCGCATTACGACTGGATGGGGTACATCGCAATGGCCCTCGGCGTGGCGTTCCTGATCCCGCTGCCTTTTGCGGGCTACTGGCTGATGCGCGAGGTATATGCCTACCGGCAGCAAATGGGCATTACCCTCATGGGCGGGCTCCTCGCCTGGCTCTTCATCATCCAGGCGACCATGATCGGTATTCTGTTTTTGAGCACCAACTATTACCTCTGGCAGGCGCTCGGTCGGATGCGCGGCGCTGAGAAGTATCAGCGCTACATCAAGTACCTCGTGTTCCTGTTGGTCTGCGGATTCCTGGTCTTCATCACCCCGCATACCATGGTCATGTCCCCCGCGGAATTGAAGGCGATGGGCGGTCAGCAGCATCCGGTGCTGGGTAACTATGGCGTCATGTCGGCTAAGAACGGCGGCATTAACGTCATCATTACCACTACGGTGCTGAGTTTTGTTTGGTACATGCGGGGCAACAAAGTTTCGACCGTGTCCTGGTCGAAGTTCGGAAACATCTTCATGGGCGTGTTCTTCGCTTGCGCCTATGTCAACATCATCTGGCTCGCCATCTACGGGTACTACATTCCGGCCAACGTGCGCGTCGGATTGTCGGTGCCGCAGGTCGCGACGACATTGTCCTGTCTCTTCTTCATGTTCGCGTTGAACGGCGTCATGATGAAAGGCGCAAAGCAGATGGGGCCAATCGAGTGGGGAAAGATTTCCGCGCGGTCTCAGTATGCGCTCATCATGTTGGCGACAGCCTTTACCTGGATGATGGGATTGATGGGCTACATCCGCTCTTCAGTCCGTCTCTTCTGGCACGTGAACGAAATCATGCGGGACAACTCACCCTGGGCCTATACGCATACGGTGGGATTTGCCGCCAATATGATTTCATTCAACGTGTTGTTCTTCTGGGTCAGCATCCTCTTTGTCTTCTGGCTCGGCAGCTTGGCCGCCAAGAAGGCGCCAGTTGAAGCGAAGGCCGGAGTTCCCGGAGGCGCGCCCCAGCCGGCTGGTAGCCACTAACCATCTTATTGAGCATTGGCTCGTCGGGGAGACGCCAAGGGCGGCTCCCCCATGTAGCCGCAGGAGGTCACAACCGTGGGTAATCTGATCAACGAAGCCCTCTCGATGGGATGGATGGTCCTGGCCATTCTCGCGGGCTTGCTCATCTACTTTCAAGTATCCATCAGCGATCCTGTCGCCAAGAAGCGCGCAACATTCAAGACCCTCATCGGAATAGTCGCGGCATTCCTGCTCTTCGTCGCGATCGCGAACTACAAGAACAATTTCTACGGAGAGAATCGGTTGTTGCCGGTCTCGCTCGTCATGATCACGGCGACGGCCTTCGTGATGGCGTTGTATTTCACCAATCTCGCCGCTCTGTTGAAGATCGGCGGATTCATGTTCTTCGTCGCCGCGTTTCTCTCGGGATACGGAAACTGGCTGCCGCAAGTCGAAGGCGGTTTCCCCCCGAAGGAAGAGAAATTGGATTTCAGTTCCATGACCCCTCAGCAGTTGGCTGACGAAGGTGAGAAAATCATTTTCGGCGGCATCGGGCAGAACAAGGTGCAAGGGGCGATCGGGAAAGGACAATGTCCGCTTTGCCATGCGTTCCACGCAGGAATGCTGGGTGAACGCGCGCCCAACCTGCTCGGGCTTCCGGAACGCGCGGGCAAGGAAAGACTCGAAGACCCCAAGTATTCTAAGGGCAATCCTTCGAAGCGGGAATATGCGGAGAAGGAGTCATTCCCCGGAGCCGGCACGGCCGAGAACGGTCAAGAGTACATCGCTGAATCGCATTCCTGTCCAAGCTGCTATGTGGTTTCCGGTTACGGCGTAAAGGGAACCAATGACAAGGAAAGCCCGATGCCGAAGATCCATAAGCCACCGATATCGCTTTCGTTGCCCGAATTGGCGGCGGTGGATACATGGCTCTACGTCCGCGAGGGGCGAGAAGCCCCGTCATATGAAGAAATCACCAAGTCGTACGAGAAATTTATCCCCGAAGCCGAGCGTCCGAAGATGCAAGAGGACAAGCCGGCGGCAGCCAGCGCGCTTCTAGCCGATGGCTCCGAGCCCGTCGACCAAATCTTTGCCAAAGCGCAGTGCGTGGTCTGCCATACGATTCCGGGCATTCCAGGCGCCACCGGAACCCAGGGACCGAAACTTGAGGAAGGGACAAATGCGCCGAACCGGATCAAGGACCCGGCGTACAAGGGAAGCGCCCACAGCACCCCCGAGTACATTATGGAATCTGTGGTGTCTCCCAGCACCTATGTCGTAAAGGGATTTCCTGACAACCTGATGCCGAAGGTATTCGGGCAGAAACTGAGCGCTGGAGCGCTGAAGAAGATTGTCGATTATCTGTCGCAGGTGAAGGCGGGGGCGCCGCCACCCAAGATTTCGTAATCGTTGCCGTCTATCTTTTGTAGCCTAAAGGGAGTTAACCCATGAAAGCTTTGATGTCAGTCGGCGCGCTGATAGGAGTCGTCGGGCTCCTGCTGCTGGTCGGGATGATCTTCGACATCATCCCATCGAACACCGTGCGCTTGGTCGAAGGCTATATGCCCATGCAGATGCTCACCGAGCTCGCCTTTTATGTGGCAGGTTTCGCGGGGCTAAGCTACATACTCGCCTCGATGGGCATGGCCGTCCCTCGTTTTTGGCAGGGAATCGGTTTCTGGGCGTTCATACTCCTGTACCTGAAGTTCCGCGTCTATCCCCCCATTCCGTTCAGTGTTCGCGCCATGTACGGCACCGTTTCGCTTGTCGCCGTCTTTATGTGGGTATCCTCGAATGAGGAGGATTGGAAGAAGTTTAAGCAGCCGATCATGAACGTGCTCGATGCCCAGAGCGGCACGAACAAGATGCTGCGCTACATGTACCTTATCCTGCTTCCCCTCCTCATCGGCGGATTCTCGTACAATGCGATGAAGCCGAAGTCCGAGGAGCCGATCGAGTTGCGCACGGTGCATCCGGCGCCTCCGGCCAGCACTAAGGTACATGGCAAGACCTACGTACTCCAAACATCCCAGAATCCTTATCGTGTGAATCCGGAAGGAAAGTACGATCAGGAATATACCAATGCGAACATCGTCGAACAGGGCATGGGACGGTTGATGAAGCCCAACGCCAATCCCTGGGACGACAAGAATCAGGGCTACTTGAAGTATGTTCGTGAGGGCGGAGAAATCTTTTTCCAGAATTGCCACTTCTGTCACGGCGACAACCTGAACGGTCGCGGACTTCATGCGTTCGCGTTCAATCCGATCCCCGCGAACTTTACCGATCCGGGAACGATCGCGCAGCTTCAAGAGACGTTCATTTTCTGGCGCGTGTCGAAGGGTGGAATCGGATTGCCCAACGAAGGCTTCCCCTGGGCTTCGGTGATGCCGCCATGGGAGCAACACCTCACGGTCGATGAAATCTGGAAAGTGATTTTGTTCGAGTACTGGCACACAGGCTACTACCCCCGTACATGGGACTAAGAGCCCGAAGGCTTTTTAGATAACCTGGACTTAGATGAAGAGGATAAACATGAGAAAGAGCGCAAGTCAGAAGGTTGGAGTGGCTGCCGCTGCCGCCTTCGGCATCATCCTAGCCTCGGGGCAATTGAGCCTTCCCGTGGTTGGCGCCGAGGGGCTGCCTGAAGGATTTAAGAAGGGCGACCTCGCCCCCGAGCCTGCTGCAGAGATGATCGAGGCGGGGAAGCGGGTGTACTTTACCAAGTGTGTATGGTGCCATGGAGTCGATGGCGCGGGCGACGGACCAGGCGCCGATCGCCTCTGGCCGCGTCCTCGTAACTTCAACCAGGGCACGTTCAAGATTCGTCACACGGCGAGCGGTGAGCTTCCGTTGTTTGACGCCAAGAAGCCCACCCCCGGTCAAAACGACCTCTTCGAGACGGTGACGCATGGATTGCCCGGCTCGGCGATGCCCTCGTGGGAAGGCATTCTGACGGAAGAGCAACGGTTGCAAGTACTCTCGTTTGTGACGACCCAACTCGTAAAGGATCGGAAGTTCACGGACAAGCAATCGGAGACCCAGACGATTCTGCAGATGGGGGATATGAAGCCGAAACCGGCGAACGAGGAGAGCCTGAAACGCGGGTCTGAGCTCATCGTCGAAAAGAAATGCATTGAATGTCATGGCACGGAAGGACGCGGTGACGGAAACGCGTTCAATCTGAAAGACGACTGGGGTTTTGCCATTCAGCCTGCGGATTGGCACAAGTGCTGGAACTTCCGTGGGAGCCGCCAGGATCCCTATAACGTGAAGAACATCTTCCGCACCTTCTCGACCGGTGTGAACGGAACGCCGATGCCCTCATTTGCGGACAACACCACGGTCGACGAACGTTGGGACATTGCCAATTTTGTCAACTCGCTGTGTGAGCGTGATGTGGAGGGCAATCCGCTTCCGATTGATCCCTTGACGGACAAGCCGAAAATCAACTTCGTTGTGCCGTCGAATCCGGTGGAAGGCGAGATTCCTGCCGACATGGAGAACGAAGCCTGGCAGAAGGCGCCGAAGCGTTACGTGGCGATGGGTGGACAGATCACGCACAAACCCAGAAACTTCGTCAACCGGATCGACGACATCTGGGTCCGGTCGCTTTACAATGACAAGTCGGTGGTGTATCTGCTCGAGTGGGACGACCGGACAAAGAGCGTGGCCGAAGGGAAGCTTCCCTGGGCACCGACTCAGGTCAACATTGATGTGAAGGAGCAGGATCCTAAGACCGGAGAAGATGGCTCGATCGCCGCCAATCAGAACAAGTACAAAGTGTATAACGATGCCGTCGCGATTGAGACGCCGGTGAAGTGGAAGGAACTGCCAGCTCCGATCAAGCCGAGGTACCTGTTCGGGACGAACGATCAGTTCCCTGTCGATATCGTCAAGTGGGAAGCAGACGGATCCATCCGGGCCTTCAAGGGAACCGGATGGGACAAAGATTTCGAAGAACGTGACACATATGAAGAGAATCTCAAGGTCCTTAAGTCTGAATGGAAGAATGGCCGTTGGTACGTCATGATTCAACGTCCCTTGGGAAACAAGAAGGATCAGGACTACGACGAAGACACCTTCTTTGAGGTTGGTCAGTACGTCCCGACCGTCTTCTTTGCCTGGGACGGGCACAACGGCGATGCGGGCCGCAAGATGGCCGTGTCGGCCTTCTACTATACGTTCCTGAATCCCCCGATTCCCCGGGAGACCTATATCTATCCAGCTGTCATTGCGTTCGGCGTCGTGCTGCTGGAAGGCTGGGTCTTGACTCGCCGCGCGAACAAGAAGAAGGGGAAGACGCTGTAAATCGCCTGAGTAGTCAAGGTGAATTCACGGAGGGGGTGGGGAAACCCACCCCCTCTTTGTTTTTGTCAGCTTTAGCATGGTGAGTCCTTCATGATCACGGATGTCACGGGTGTACTGCTCGCAGGCGGAAAAAGCCGGAGGATGGGGGAGGACAAACGCTTTCTGCATGTCGGCGAACGGACTCTCCTCGAAAGCGGTCTTGAGGTTCTGCGATCAGTCTTTCAGGAAATATTGATCATCATCGCTCAAGACAGTCCCGAGCTTGCCGCAGATGCTCCGGTCATCCGCGATCTCGTGCCGGATTGCGGCAGCCTCGGCGGTCTCTACACGGGATTGAAAGAGGCAACGACGGACGACATCTTCGTCGCCGCCTGCGACATGCCGTTTCTCGATTCGAAAACCATACGATACTTCGTCGATTTGAGAGGCGATGCGGACGTCGCGATGGCGAATTTCCGCAATCAGCTGCACCCGATGCATGCGCTCTACAGCCGGCGATGCCTTTCCGTTATCGAGGGAATGATCGCAGCCGGTCAGTTGAAGATTCAGGACATGCTCAGGCATCCGTCCCTCCGGGTTCGGATTGTGACGGAAGTGGATCTGAAGGCGATCGATCCAGACGGGCGGTCGTTCCGCAACGTGAATACCCCGGCCGACCTCGAAGCCGCCCGATCGTTTATCCACCGCAAGACGGATGCCCCGTCTCATTGACGCGTCCATGACACGTACGATCGTCATGATCCATCCCGGATCTCTCGGCGACGTCCTGCTCGCCGTTCCGGCCATGCAGAGACTACGGAAGAGGTTCCCGCAGCACCGGCTCTTGCTCTGCGCGCAGAAGCCGATATCTGAGTTACTCGTCGACTGTCGGGTCATCGATGGATGGATGTCGGTGCAGCAACAGAGTTGCGCCGAACTGTTCGCCGGGTCCATTGCGCCAGACAGCGAGTTGTCGGCCTGGTTGACGGGGTGTGACCTGGCCGTTGGCTGGATCAAAGACGAGGAGGGAGTCGTTGCCGCCACATTGAGGAAGCAGGGCGCGGGGGAGGTGCTGGTCGGCTCACCCTTTGCGTCCTCGATACGCGCCAGACACCAGAGTGATCGATTTCTCGAGACGCTGGGAGAGTTGCCGGCCGATCGTTCAGTTTCCATGACGTTCCAGTTGCCTGATCACCTTATTGCGCACGGACTTGCTTGCCTTCGGGATGCAGGAGGCTGCGTCGATCGAACGCTCATCCTTCTTCACCCTGGGAGTGGAAGCCGTCACAAATGTGTCAGTCCCAAACTGATGGCGGAGGTGATCGAAAGGTTGCAGAAGGAAAGCGCTGAACCGATCATGCTGGAAGGGCCGGCTGACGGAGAGGCTGTGGCCGGCGTGCTTCAACATGTCTCGATGAAACCGGTGCTGTTGCGCGGCCTGGCCTTAGGGACGCTGGCCGGCGTGCTCGCATCAACAGGCCTATTCGTCGGTCATGACTCTGGCATCACCCATCTGGCGGCGTCGCTGGGGGTAAACTGCATTGCCCTATGGGGTCCGACGGATCTTGAGCGATGGGCGCCGTTCGGACCGCATGTGACAGTTATGAGAGGGGCGCCCTGCCGTTGTGCTGACTGGCAAACCGTCACGCTCTGTCTGGAAAAGCCCTGTCTGCGCTTATCGGCCGAAGACATTCTCGCACTCTGCCGAACGCGGTTGAAATCGTGCAACCCCTCGAAAGGCCTCACGGCGCGCCTTGTCTCCGACTACCCCGTATGTTAGAGTGGCAAGTTAATTTTCCCTTTCATTGCTGAGCACTTAGGAACCATTTCGTGTCTCAAGGTGTTGTCCAAGACAAGGTTACGAGCGCACTTCTCGGCGCCCTCAACGGAGCCAAGCGGAAGGGACAGCTGAAGACTGAATCCTGGCCAGCTCTGAGCCTGGACGCTCCCAAACGCCCTGAATGGGGTGACCTTGCCTCGACCGTGGCCATGTCTCTGGCTTCCTCCGAACAGAGGGCTCCGCAGGATATCGCGCAGATCATCGTTGAAAATCTGGCTCAAAGTGACCAATTGTTCGACCGGGTCGAAATTGTACGGCCGGGATTTCTCAATCTTACGGTCAAGCCGGCCGTCTGGCAGGAGGTGCTGCGTGAAATTGAGGCGCAAGGCGCAGCGTACGGCCGGACCGATCTGGGCGGCCGACGGCGAATCCTCGTGGAGTATGTCAGCGCCAATCCGACCGGCCCGTTGCATGTCGGGCATGGGCGTGGGGCTGCCGTAGGGCAGGCGGTAGCGAATCTGCTGGACGCGGCAGGCTACGAGGTCGTGAGTGAATACTACATCAACGATGCCGGCCGCCAGATGAAGCTCTTGGGGGCATCAGTGTATGCCCGCTTCGGGGAGCTGTCCGGTCGTCCGGTGAAATTTCCCGAAGATGGATACCACGGCGCGTATATTACGGCCGTAGCTGAACGGATCAAACAGCAGCTCGGGGATCGCTCGACGTTGGCTCCGGCTGAGTTGGAAGAACGCTGCCGAACAATCGCCTATCAGGAACTGCTGAACCTCATTCGGAGCGACCTCAAGGCCTTCGGGATCGAATTCCAGTCCTGGTTCAGCGAGACCTCTCTGCTATCCTCCAATGCCGTGGAACGGGTACTGGAGGAATTGAAATCCCGGCAGCTTCTATTTGAGCAGGAAGGCGCCTGGTGGTTCCGCTCGTCGTCATTCGGCGATGAGAAGGATCGCGTCGTCAAGAAGCAGGACGGCGAATACACCTACCTGGCGTCCGACATCGCCTATCACCGCGACAAGTTGCAGCGCGGATATGATCTGCTCATCGATGTGTGGGGAGCAGATCACCATGGCTATATTCCCCGCATGCAAGCCGTCATGCAGGCCTATGGACATCCGAAAGATCGGCTCCAAGTCGTGCTTGTGCAACTCGTCAAACTGTTGCGCGGCGGCGTCGAAGTAAAAATGTCGAAGCGGACCGGCGAGTTTATTACCATGCGGGAGGTCATCGACGAAGTCGGAGCCGATGCGGCCAAATTCTACTTCCTTATGCGGGACTCCAACACGCATCTTGATTTCGATCTGGAGTTGGCGAAGCAACGGTCCGCTGATAATCCCGTCTATTACGTGCAATATGCCCATGCCAGGATCTCGAGCCTCTGGCGCGTAGCCGGATCTCGGGGGATCACCCGTTCCTTGCCGAGTCGAACCGATCTGACCGTTCTGACCGACCCTGACGAATTGGCGTTGATCAGAAAACTTTCGGCCTACCCGTCCGTGCTTCAGTCAAGCGCGACCTCCTATGAGCCCCATCGGGTGACGTACTATCTTCAGCAACTCGCGGGACTGCTGCATACGTTTTACAACAAGCACCGCATCCTGCCGCCTGCAGCGGATAAGGATATGTTCGACGCGGCGCCGGCAGGGTTGGAGGCGGCTGAGGAACCGCAGCGGGAAACACTGAGCCCGGAGCGGACGGCGGCGCGCTTGGCCTTGATGATGGGAGTGCAGCAGGTGCTCAAGAATGGATTGGCCATGCTCGGAATCTCCGCGCCGGAGCAGATGTAATTCGGAGATTGCACGCGAGAGGGATTGTGGATTTCTCGGTCGGACAAACAGATCGGCACAGTCAAGCGCGGCTGGGAATGCTGAGGACCTCCCATGGCCAGGTCGAAACTCCGGCATTCATGCCGGTCGGCACGTTGGGGCCGGTCAAGGGAATCGATCCTCACGATCTGCAGCAACTCGGGTTCGGCCTGGTGCTCAACAACGCCTATCACCTGTATTTGCGGCCGGGGCACAAGGTGGTGGCCGAGATGGGTGGATTGCATCGCTTCACCGGTTGGCCGGGAGCGATTCTCACCGACAGCGGCGGATTTCAGATTTTCAGTTTGGCCAAGTTGTGCAAGATTACAGACGACGGAGTGAGCTTTCAGTCACACCTCGACGGCTCGACCCACTTCATTGCACCTGAAACGGCGATTGAGATCGAAGAAGCCCTTGGCGCTGATATCATCATGGCCTTCGATCAATGTGTGGCGTTGCCCGCCGAACAGGGTGTCGTGCGGGATGCCGTTCGGCGAACAACCCTCTGGGCTGCGCGTTGCCAGAACAGTCGACGGCGAACCGACCAAGCTCTCTTCGGGATCGCACAGGGCGGACTTGATCCCGATCTTCGCCTCATGTCGGCCCGCCAGATTGTTGAGATCGGATTCGACGGGTATGCCATCGGCGGCCTCTCGGTCGGCGAGACCAGGGAACAGATGTATCGGATGTTGGATGTCACGATGCCTGAGCTTCCCCGGAACAAGCCGCGATACTTGATGGGAGTCGGCATGCCGGAAAATCTCATCGAAGGCGTGGCGCGCGGCATCGATCTGTTCGACTGCGTGGTCCCGTCGCGCCACGGCAGGACGGGCTGGTTGTTCACCGGTTTCGGACGGGTGTCGATCAAGCAGGCAAGATACTTGCGCGATGAACAGCCGATCGATCCTGACTGCGGCTGCCCGGTGTGCACGCGCTATTCCCGGGCCTACCTACACCACCTCTACAACGTGAAGGAGATGCTGGCGTCGCGGCTCAACACGGTGCATAACCTCTGGTACTTTTCCGACTTCATGCGTCGGATGCGGCTGGCGATCGCCGGGGGGACGTTCGCCGACTTTCGTGAAACGTTTTATCGCGCGCAAGGCCGGGAGTCCGCGGACCTGACGGCCTTGGCCGAGGCCGAAACCGGCACCGGTCGCCGTACCGTGCGCGATTTCTAGCTGAGAGAGGAGCGATCTGTTTTATGCTGATGGAATCCGTCGCATGGGCCCAGGGAACGAACGGGGGAGGATCCAGCACGAGCACCATTCTCTCGCTCGTCCCGTTCGTGCTGATCTTCGTCATTTTCTACTTCCTGTTGATCCTGCCCCAGCAAAAGAAGCAGAAACAGCAGCGGGCAATGCTGGATGCACTGAAAAAAGGCGACAAGGTGATTACGGCCTCCGGCATCTGGGGAACCGTGGCGAATTTGGGCAAGGAGACGGTGACCCTCCAGATCGCCGACAACACGAAGATCAAGATGCAGCGGGATCATATTGCACGGCTACGCGCCGACGATGAAGAGAAGGAATCGTAGGCCGCGAGAGACAAAGGGGTTACAGACGACATGAAGAAAGTGAGTGGGCGATTGACATTGTTGGTCCTGGTTCTGATCGCGTCGACGGTCGCGTTCGTGCCGTCGTATCCGCCGCTCTACCAAGCCTTGCCAGCCTGGGCCAAGGCGATCTTGCCGAACAAAGGCATCACGCTCGGGTTGGACCTCCAAGGCGGGATTCACATGGTGATGGAGGTGGATGAAGACCGGGCGGTGGAAATTGCCGTGGACCGATCGCTCACGTCGCTACAGGATCTTCTGGTCGACAAGAAGATCCCCGCGGAGTCGGTCAAGCGCACTGGGGCGACTGAGATCACGATTCAGTTCCAGAACGCCGATCTCAAGACACAGATCCAGAAATTGATCGATGAGTTCCCGACGTTCGTTGAGAAGGAGTCGGCGGGATCGGCCAATATGCTGGTGTGGGAGCTACGGGAGACGGAAGCGAAGCGCATCAAGGACTCAGCCATCAATCAGGCGCTGGAAACCATCAGAAACCGCATCGATCAATTCGGCGTCGCGGAACCGGTGGTGCAACGGCAAGGGTTGAAACAGATCGTCGTGCAGCTGCCCGGCGTCAAAGAGCCGAAGCGCGCGAAAGATCTGATCAAAGAGACGGCGCTGCTCGAGTTCAAGATGCTGGACGAGGACAGCCAGATCAAGCTGGATCTGCCGGCGCGGATTCCCAAGGAGAAGGAAGCCGAGGTCTTGAAGCAGGTGGAGGGAAAGCTGCCGGAAGCCGATCAGATCCTCTTCGAGCGGGTGATCGATAAAGACACCGGTCGCGAGTATCGCATCCCGTATCTCGTCAAGAAACGGGTGATGTTGACCGGCGACGTGTTGAGCGACGCGCGGGTGTCGATCGGACAATTCAACGATCCCTACGTCTCGATCACCTTCGACTCCAAGGGAGGCCGGGAATTCGAGCGGATTACCGGGGAAAACGTCAAGAAGCGGATGGCGGTGGTGCTGGACAACACCATCTATTCCGCGCCGGTGATCCAGGAGCGGATTACCGGTGGCCGGGCGCAGATTACGGGTACCTTCTCGACGCAGGAGGCCAATGATCTGGCCATTGTTCTGAGGGCCGGCGCCCTGCCGGCGCCGCTCAAGATCGTTCAGGACCTCACGGTCGGTCCATCGCTCGGGCGGGATTCGATCGAGAAGGGCATCAAAGCGACGCTCGTGGCAGGGGTGATGGTCGTGCTCTTCATGGTCGTGTACTACCGACTGTCCGGAGTAATAGCCGACTTTGCATTGGTGCTGAATTTGATCTGTCTGATGGGCGCGCTCTCCGCCTTGACGGCGACGCTGACCTTGCCCGGCATCGCCGGCATCGTGCTCACGATCGGCATGGGAGTGGATTCCAACGTGCTGATCTTCGAGCGCATCCGCGAAGAACTCCGGTCGGGGAAAGCGGTGCGGCTCGCGATCGACGGTGGGTACGACAAGGCGCTATTGACGATCATCGACTCCCATGTCACGACCTTGATCACCGGGGTGGCCCTGTTTTTGTTCGGCACGGGGCCGATCAAGGGATTTGCCGTTACGCTTTGCCTCGGGATCGCGATCAATCTCTTTACCGCATTGGTCGGGACGAAGGTGATTTTTGACTTGGTGAATCAGCGGCGAAAGCTGGAAACGTTGAGCATCTAAGAAGGTCAAGGTTCAGGCTGAAGTCGAGTCAGCCCTTCATCTCATCCTCAGCCTCAACCTGTTCGAAAAGGGAGCACGCATGTTGGAAATTTTGGGGAAGACGAACTTCGATTTCATGGGGAAGCGGCGGATCGCGTTTGCTTTTTCCGGCATCATGGTCTTGCTGGGGATCATCGCGTTGATTCAAATCAGCCGCGGTGCGGCCAACCTCGGCATCGACTTCGCCGGCGGCACGGCGGTCCAGCTCAAGTTCGATCAGGCCGTCAAGATCGACGAAGCCCGCAAGGCATTGGAAGTGAACGGCCTTGGGGATGCGGAGCTGCAAGAGTTCGGGCAGGACAATAAGTTATTGATTCGTGTCAAAGCTTCCACGACCATTGAGCAAAAGACTGCGGAGCACGTCGTCGCCGTCTTTTCCAAGGAGTTTCCAGGGAACAAATTCGTCGTCGATTCAAGCACGGAAATCGGGCCGACCATCGGGAAGAAACTTCAGGAGGACGCGCTGATCGCGGTCCTTGTCTCGTTTGCGGGGATCATCTTCTACATCGCGGCCCGATTCGAATTCCGTTTCGGCATCGCCGCCGCGCTGGCGACCTTCCACGATGTGCTGGCGGTGCTCGGCGCGTTTTACGTCCTCGACAAGGAGATCACGCTGTTGGTCGTGACGGCGCTGCTGACGCTGGCCGGCTACTCGCTCACTGACACGGTCGTTGTCTTTGACCGTATTCGGGAAAATCTCAGGATGAGGCGGCGGGACAGTGAAGAGACGATGATCAACAACGCCGTCAACCAGGTGCTGAGCCGGACGATCGTGACCAGCCTGACCGTCGTGCTGGTCCTAATCCCTTTGACCCTGGCCGGCGGCGAAGTCCTGCACGACTTTTCCCTGGCCCTCTTGTGGGGCGTCATTTTCGGGACCTACTCGTCCGTCTTCGTCGCGAGCCCGTTGCTGCTGCTGTGGCCCGGCAGCCCCGGGCGAATACTAAAGCGAGCGTGACGCGGGTGGCGCGGCGAACGGGTGCCCCGCCGCGCGGAGCGTAAGGGACCCACTGGGGGATGGGTGGAGCGAGCACGGTGGGGCTGTTCGCCGTGCCAGGCCCCGCAGGATCGTCGATATCGGTTAGGACTTCAGCCATGACTTTCTGGAGTCGATCCTACAGCCTCCAGCGCAAGATCATCACGGCGATCGTGATGGTCGGACTCCTGCCGCTCACCCTCCTCCTCGTGTTGACCTACCTGGAAGAACGGCGAGCCCTGCGTGAAACGACCGGTACCAGCTTCAAGGAAGTGGCCGTTGAAGCCGCCCGACGGATCGAGATGCACGTGACCCGCGGCATGAATGAAGCGCAGCAGCTTGCGACCACGCCGTTCCTCCGCACCGCGGTGACCGAGGCCAATCGCACCTACGAAGGCAAAGACCCCCAGCGTATCCAGGAAGTGATCAAGGACTGGCAGCAACGGTGGAAACAGCGGGATAAACGGAGCGAGTTCCCTCTCTTCATCAACCGGATCGTCACCAACTACCTGATTCGGTGGCACGATATCCGGAAGTCGGACTATGTCGGCATTCTCGTGACGGATGTGCAAGGGGCGCTCGTCGTCAGCTCCATCCCACAGGTGGAGTATTTCTACGGAAAAACCCCCTGGTGGCAGGCCGTGATCAAGGGTCGCACCCGAGAGCCCTATGTCGGCGAAATTGCATTCGATCCCTCTTTCGGAACGCACGTGGTCATCGTGGCGGCCCCGATCATGGATGACCAGCAGGGAACGGTTATCGGAGCCGTCGCCATCTTGTTGAGGCGCGACACCCTGTTTCATTCGATCGCAGAGGTGTCGATCGGCACCTCCGGTCATGCGATGTTGTTCAGCTCGGACGGCGTCCCCTTGATCTGCCCGATCCTCGCGCCCGAAGAGCATTCCATCAAGCCGGAGTTTGTCCGTACGCTGCAAGCGCTCAAGGCCGGATGGGCAGTGGCGGCCGACGATTCTCACGGGAGCAAAGACGCCTTGATCGGGTTTGCGCCGGTTCGCTTCAGCGACCGGCTCGCTCCCGGAAGCATCGGAGGCAAGCAGTGGATTACCGTGGTTCGGCAGGATCCCAAGGAAACCTTCTCCCTGCTGACCGATCTCGTCGCGAAGGTCCTGCTCTACGGGGTGGTCGTATTGGCGGTACTGTGGGGAACCGGATTGATCGTGGCTCGGCGGATCGCCAGGCCGATTAAGCTCTTGCATGAGGGGGCGCAGGAGATCGGCAGTGGTCGGCTGGATCGGCGTTTGGAGCTGAAGACAGGCGATGAAATCGAGGGTTTGGCCAGGGCCTTCAACGAGATGGCGGCGAACCTTCAGCGTTCATTCGCTCAAATCGAGCAGCGAATCGTGGAGGTGCGCCGGCTGGAAGAGAAGTACCGCGACCTCATAGAACATTCGCCGGAGATGATTTACCAACTCGATCGGGGCGGGCAATTCGTCCATGTCAACAAGACCGGGCTGGACAAACTGGGCTATCAACTCGACGAGATGCTGGAGATGAAACTATGGGAACTGGTGCCGCAGGGGCAGGAGTCCCGGGTGTTACAATACCTCGAACGGCTCGTGTCTCATGGGCAGACCACGATGGAAACAGTGTTGCTGGCCAAAGGGGGCCGTCCGATCGATGTCGAAATTCATGCGACCGCCCTGTTCGATCAGGAGCGGGGAGGGCTCGTCCATTCGCGGGCGTTCGTGCGGGACGTGACGGAACGGCATCGACTTGAGCAGGAGCTGCATCGATACACATCGAGACTCGAGCAGGCGGTGACCGAGCGCACGCAGCAGCTGGTCTCCTCGCAGGCTCGGTATAAGGCGCTGTTCGATCTGGTGGCCGATTCGGTCTTCATGGTCGATCCGGCGGGAACCATCGTCGCGGTCAACAGACGAGAAGAGCAGGCGCTCGGGTACGCGGAGCCCTACATCGTCGGGCGCAGCATTTTCGACGTTGCGCTCGAAGCCCATCGCCAGGCGCTGCGCGGATGGCTGGCCGATATTAACACCGGTCAGCAGAAGGTTCCCACGCAGGAGATCACGGTCCACAATGCGGCCGGTCTCGCAACACCGGTGGAAATGGACTTGATCCAGGTGGGAAGTCCCGATCAGCTGCTGGTCATGGTACAGTTGCGCGATATCACCGACAGGAAAAAATTGGAGCGTCAGCTGCAGACCTATCGCGAGGAACTCGAAGCCAAAGTCAAGGAACGGACCAGAGAGATCGAGGAGACCAAACAGTATCTCGAGAACCTGCTCGAAAACGCCAACGACGTGATCTACACGCTCGATACGGACCAGCGGTTCACCTATGTGAACAGCAAGGTGAATGTCTGGGGATATCGGAAGGACGACCTGCTCGGACGTCCTTATCTCTCGCTCCTCTCCCGGCGCCATCGGGGGCGGCGGCTCAAGAATACCCTGGACATCGGCGCGAAGCAGGTCTACGAGGTGGAAGTCGTGACCCGTATGGGCGAAACCAGGACGGTCATGGTGAGCGTGTCTCCCCTTCAAGGTGCGGAAGGAGAAATTCTCGGCGTGCTCGGGATTGCGCGCGACATGACCGAAACGAAAAAGCTGGAACAGCAGATCCGGAACTCCGAGAAACTCGCTTCGGTGGGAAAGCTTGCGGCCGGGGTGGCGCACGAAATCAACAACCCCCTCGGCGGGATCTTGAACTGCCTGTACAACCTGCGAAAGACCGCGCTGTCGCCCACGCGTCAGGAGGAGTACTGGGCGTCGATGGAGGATGGAGTGCGGCGCGTTCAGAAGATCGTGCGGCAGTTGCTCGATTTTTCGCAGCAGCACGAGCCGGAGTTCAGCCCGACGGACATCAATCAAGTGGTCGATCGCGTCTTGGTGCTGACGAACCATTTGTTCTCCTCGAATCGAATCGTCTTGGAAACGGTCCTCGGTCACGCGCTGCCGAATCTCATGGTCGATCGCCATATGATCGAGCAGGTTCTGATGAATCTGATCTTGAACGCGGTCCAGGCGATGAAAGACGGAGGAGTGCTCACGATACGGACTTCCGTGGCCGAAGGAGTGTGTCTGGTGGAGGTTCGCGATACCGGAACCGGCATTCCGCCCGCCGTCCTTCCGCGCATCTTCGACCCCTTTTTTACGACGAAGGGCGAGGGAGAAGGCACCGGACTGGGACTTTCTGTCAGTCTCGGAATCGTCGAACGGCACGGGGGAAAAATCCTTGTCGAGAGCGAGGTGGGAAAGGGAACGACCTTCACGTTATGTCTGCCGTTGTCACGGGAGCGCTCATTGGTGGAGAGGCTGTCATGAAGGGGCTCAGCGTCCTCTTGGTCGACGACGAGCCGCTGATGCGATTGTCGATGGTCGATGCGATGGAAGCGGTGGGGTACGAAGTGCGCACGGCGGCCTCCGGCACGGAGGGGATAGAAGCGCTGCGCCAGAAGGCGTTCGATCTCGTCATCACGGATCTGCGTCTCCCGGGGGCGGATGGATTGGCCGTTCTGAAAGCCACAAAGACGGCTGCGCCGGAAACCGAGGTCGTCGTCATCACGGCGCACGGATCCGTCGAATCGGCGGTCGGTGCCATGAAGCTGGGCGCTTTCGATTACATCACCAAGCCGTTTCACATGGACGAATTGTTGCTGATTGTGGAGCGGGTCGGACGGGTGGTGAAGCTGCGGCGTAAAACTCAGGATTCGAAGGAGATCCTCGAAGACAAGTTCTGTTTCAACGGGATTCTGGGGACGAACAGCGAGATGCGGGCCATCGTGGAGAGGATTAAGACCGTGGCGGGGACGAATTCGACTGTGTTGATCCTGGGAGAAAGCGGCACAGGTAAGGAACTTGTGGCCAATGCCATCCATCAACACAGCTCCCGAAGCCATCATCCGCTGATCAAGGTCAGCTGTGCCGCCTTGCCTGATACGATGCTGGAGGCGGAACTCTTCGGCCACGAAAAGGGCGCGTTCACCGGAGCGTTGCGGCAACGAAGAGGGCGCTTCGAACTGGCGCGCGGCGGCACGCTGTTTCTGGACGAGATCGGAGACATCTCGCTGGCCGTTCAGATGAAGCTGCTCCGCGTACTGCAGGAACGGAAGTTCGAACGGGTGGGCGGGAGCGACCCGGTCGAGGTCGATGTTCGCCTGGTATGCGCGACGCAGAAAGATCTGCGCAAGAAGGCGGCCGAGGGGCGATTCCGCGAGGACCTCTGTCATCTCCTCAACCTGGTTCACCTGGCGATCCCGCCGCTGAGGCAGCGACAGGAAGATATCATGGTGATTGCCGACCATGTGCTGCAAAGCAGTTCTGCCAAGATGAACAAGCAGTTCAAGGGCTTTTCATCGCAAGCGGGTGAACTGTTGCGGTGCTACTCGTTCCCGGGCAATGTGCGGGAATTGGAAAACATGGTGGACCGGAGTGTCGCGCTGGGGCGGGACAGTGAGACGATTCAACCGGCCGATCTCTGCGGGTTTCAGTCTTGTCCCTTTACCGGGGGCCAGCGGCAGGAGACCTGCGGGTTCTGCAACGAAGGATTGTCCGGGGGGAAAATTGAAACGCCACGGGATTCTCATGGTCTGGGCGAGCGTCGAGGAAAGGGAAAGGCTGGTCGGGGGCGGGGAGGCTAAATGCTCAATTTTCTCGGCCAGCAGTCCAGGAAAGTTCTTCTTCCGTCCTCACTCGGTCGATTCCGGTCCGCCGCCCCACAGTTTTACGGTACGATCCCATGATGCGCTGGCCAGTCTGAGTCCGTCCGGAGACAGGGTGACGCGTCGTACCGCGCCGGTGTGAGTCTTGATCGTGCGGAACGAACGTCCGTTCGCCAGATCCCAGAACCGAATCGTGTTGTCGTCCCCCGCGCTGATGAGGACCTTCCCGTCCGGCGTCACAACGAGCGACCTGACCCAGCCGGTGTGGCCTTTGAAGGTGCGGTATTCAAGTGCCTGCGGCATCTCGAACAGCTTGATGGTCTGGTCGCGACTGCCCGTGATCAGATACTTGGCGTCGGGTGTAAAGGTCATGGCGCCGATCCAGTAATCCATCGGTTTCTGGAATCCGCCGTCGTCTTCGATGAAATAGCCCCGGGTTTCCGTGGAGTCCTCTTCATCCTGTTTCCAATGGCCGTTGTGCAGAATCTTCTCTTCCCCGCTGGGGAGCACTTCCCAGATCTTGATCTTTCCGATGTCCGTGCCGCTCGCGAGGTGCATGCCGTCCGGTGAAAACGCCACGCAGACGGACCAGTGGTGATCGTATTGGTCCTTGCCGAGCAGCGTCATCAACTCGGTGCCGGTCGTGACTTCCCAAATCTTGATGTCTTTATTGTGACTGCCCCGCGCCAGCATCAAGCCGTCGGGAGAAAGGGAGAGGCTGCAGACATTGTGGTCGTATCGACTAAACAGAAGCTTCATGGGTTCGCCGGTTTTGGGATTCCAGAGTCTGATCGTCCGGTCTTCGCTGCCGGTGGCCAGGTTCTGCCCGTCGGGAGTGAAGAGCACGGCGCGAATGTCATTGGTATGCCCGCGCAAGGAGCGCAGCAGCCGCCCGGTTTCGATGTCCCAAATGCGGACGAGACGGTCGACTCCCGCGCTGGCCAGCGTGAGGCCGTCCGGCGCGAACGCGACGGACCAGATGCCATGCGAATGTCCGCGGAACGTCCTCAGTTCGCGCGCTCCGGCTTTCCAGTATTCCAGAAAGTCGATCGCCGGTGGGACTGAGCTGGACGACGGGGCCGGTGAAGGCGGCGCGGCGGCGGTTGAAGACAGGCTCTGTTCAGCCATGGATGTTACCCTTACTGATGTCGCGGCGGTTGAACGGCCTGCGGCGACGGGCTTGATTGCAAATCGCCGTTCCAGGCCGGTATAATTTCCGTTGGTTTTGGTGATCGTAAGAGAAGGTCAGTCGCCAAGTCAAGCCGTTGCGAGAGTGACGTTGCGGCGAGGGCTGGCGTCACTTCAGGGGTGTTGAGGAGCGTCATGGAACTTCGTTTTCAACCGGCATTGTTGCAGGAAGTCATCGATTCTTTCGTCGAGAAGACTGAGCGAGAGGGGGATCCCACCTATTATAAGGAGTTCCACGAGCTGGCTGATCCGATCTATGAAAAGTTTACCCTGGACGATCGAGAAAGCGAATTCAAGAAGCTCTACCAATATCTGTTCGGAACCTGGGGGTTTTCCGACATCATTCGTGAGGCCTTTGATGAATATCCGGTATTACGGGAGCAGGTCGGGATCGTCCTGGTCAAGGGCGTGCTGAAAGAGGATCAGGAAGGCGTCGACATCCTGAGGAAATGGGGATCGGTCGAGCATGAACTGGCCAAGCAATTTGAGGAAAAGGGATTGAAAGGCGTCGGCATCAAGCTCATTCCCCGGCGATTTTACGACCCCGCCCTCACGCGATACTGCCGGCATGAACTGATGCACATTTCTGATATGCTCGGTCCGCACTTCGGATACGACCCCGACACCAAAGTCGGCCAGAACCCCGGCGAGGAAACCCTCATTTTACAGCGGTATCGTGTGCTGTGGAGCCTCAGCGTGGACAGCCGGTTGATGGCGGCCGGCAAGGAGCCGATGCTGAGGAAAGAGGATCGGTTCAAGGAGTTTCGTTCGTGGTACCGGAAGATCCCCGCCCCTCAATTGAAATCGGTATTCGAAGGGTTGTGGCAGGCGGGATTCTTCACCCACTCGGAATTGATCGAGATGGCGACGGACACGTTGCGGGTGATGGATCGTGCCGTCGACGTTGAAGGCGGCGAAGTTCCGGAGACGGAAAACAAGGTCATGTTGATGCCAGGTTTCCCCTGCCCGCTCTGCCGGTTCCCGACGTATTCGTGGGTGGAAGATCTGGGCGGCAAGCTCGAAACCTACGTGTTGGATTTTATCCGGGAAAATCACCCGGGCTGGGACGTCGAATTCGGCGCCTGCGACCGTTGTGTGGAAGTCTACAAACTGCGAGCAGATGGTGTGATGTAACGGCAATGAAAGGTCAAGGCTGAGGTTGAGGCTTGGTCGGTTCCGCTTAACCTTAAGCTCAACCTCAGACCAATTCTACCAGTGGCCACCGATTCCAATTACGGCCGGCGCGACTTCCTGAAGGATTCCGTCCTGTCCGTGGCCAAAGCCGCGCAGGAATATTCCAAACATGCCGAGGCGGCTCCGGAGAAACCCGCGCCCTTGTTGCGGACCGATTGGTTGCGTCCGCCCGGAGCAGTCGAGGAGTCGTTATTTCTTGATCGCTGCA
Organism: Nitrospira sp. CR1.3; assembly: GCA_014055525.1. Lineage (GTDB taxonomy): Bacteria > Nitrospirota > Nitrospiria > Nitrospirales > Nitrospiraceae > Nitrospira_C. The sequence continues at coordinate 71,720 of WIAH01000016.1, read as the reverse complement.
CCAAATGCAGCGACTGCGCGAAAGCCTGTCCGCACGGGTCGATCATCTTTCATCAGCAGGATGGCACGCCAGTGATTTTTCCCGACCGGACTCCATGCTATCTCTGCGAGGACTTTCCCTGCATTGCAGCTTGTGCGACCGAAGCATTGCTTCCAGTCGGTGACCGGGAACAGGTCCATATGGGCACCGCGGTCGTCGCGCATCGGATCTGTACGGCCGCGCAAGGGTGCCATGCCTGCGCCTCGAAGTGTCCGATGGAAGCGCTGTCGATGGATTTTGATACGCAACAGCTGACGGTTGCCCCTGAGAGGTGCGTTGGATGCGGCATCTGCGAGCAGGTATGCAAAACCGTCAATGATCATATCGCGATTCGAGTGACGCCGCTCAGGTTGATGGCTGAGACCGGCTAACCTGTCCCAAGCGTATCTTGGAGAGCAGGATCACATCAAAAGTTCAAGGAAAATATTCGAGGACGGGAGGAGGCAAAATTTCAATAATTCAGCGGGTTAAGATTGTTTTTTGAATGCCAGAGAACATGCTTGACATCGACTGGGCCATTACCTATCATACCCGAGCTTGTGCCAGAGGTTTGACCGCACGGGCCGGGAAAATCCTTCACGGCATAAGGGTTAAACCGAGGAGCTGATTCTCATTATGACGAGTAAACAGCCGGTGCAAAATACCTCCGCTTCCGCCACAGCCGTCGTCCCCACTCCAACGGCGATTAAAGACTCCCCAGCCGTAGAACGTGCCCTGAATCGCAGCAAGATTTATCTTCTCGTCTCGTGGAGTCTGCTCTATCCGGAAGACGACGAATTTCTTGATTATGTGCAATGCGGCGAGTTCGTCGAGGACGGTCGCGCGGCGATCGACGGGCTGGAAAAGTCGCTCGACGGCAACGGCGGAGAGCGGGCGAAACAGAAACTTATCGCTCTCCGGAAGCAGTTCGATCAGATCGAGAAACTTGTGGCGTCTGAATGCGTCAATTGGCAGCTCACCGACCTGCAAGCGGAACACCGGCGAGTCTTCAGCAACGTCATCACGCTCGATTGTCCCCCCTACGAAACGCTGTTCGGCAACGACCACGTCTTTGCGCAGTCCCACGTTATGGGCGACATCGCAGGCTTCTATAAGGCCTTCGGCGTGGAACTGTCGAAGGACATTCACGAACGGCTCGATCATCTGAGCGTTGAATTCGAATTTATGCATTTTCTCGCGTACAAGGAGTCGTATTCCCGCTGTCACGACGGGGCCGACAAGACGCAGATCGTTGTGGATGCCCAGAGGAAATTCGTCAAGAATCACATCGGACGTTGGGTTCCCCTCTTTTGCCGGATGTTGGTCAAGAAGGCGGACTCCGGGCTTTTCAAGCTTGTGGCCGATATGACTGCCGATTGGATGGATTTTGAGTCCGCATTTCTCGGGGTCACGCCGCAACCATATTCGGAAACGGACTACCGTCCCGCGACCTTCAATGCGCCGGAAGGGCAGACGTACGAGTGCGGAGCGCAGGATCAGGGCAACGAGCTCAGCCTGTTGTTGAATGAAACGGGCGCGCAGGATTTTATGGATCAGAAGGACAGGGAGAAAAACAAGGAGGAAGGGGGGCCGGTCGGGACCGCCTAATATCCGTATTCATGTCCGGTGTTCTATTTTTCGTTTGTCGGCAGTCATATTGGGTCGCAGTTTTTAATCACTTAATCGAGAGGAGGGTATAGTCCATGAGAGTAGTGCAGACACACAACAAGTCTGTGGTGTTCGGCATTCTTCTCTCTGCCCTGATCGTGGGCGTGATGCTGACGATTGGGCAGGTACCCTTGGCCGTCAGCCAGCCGGTAACGATTCCGGCGAAGGCGGTGAAGGGCCCCATCCCCATGGATGGTGCGAATCCGATCTGGGAGAGTGTGCCTGGTGTAATCGTGCCGTTGAGTGGTCAGTTGATCACCACGCCGATGCACCCGAACATCTCCGTCAAATCGGTTTTCGTAAAGGCCATGACGAACGGCAAGGAGCTTGGATTGCGGGTCGAGTGGAGCGATCAGACGAAGAACGACACGACGATCGGTCCACAGGACTTCCGTGATCAGGCGGCGATCATGTTCCCGGTCAACACGTCGGGAGCGCCGCCGTTCCAGTGTATGGGCCAGTCCGGCGGGACCACCAATATCTGGCGGTGGAACGCGGAATGGCAGAAGGATCTCGGAAAGGACAGCGCTGGGATCTGGGATGTGGACGATCAATATCCCGGGATTTTCTGGGACTACTATTTTGAAGAGCCCGCGGGCGGCGTGACCTATCCGGACCGGATCGGACGCAGCCTCGGACCCTTCAATCCCGGTATCTGGTCAGGCAACATCATGTCCGACCCGACGCTGCGCGTGAGCTCGGTCGAGGATCTGAACGCCAACGGTTTCAGCACCCTCACAACACAGGCTCACCAGGATGTGATCGGCAATGGCGTATGGGAGCCGGCCGGGTCCGTCAAGGGAGGCGGGTTCTCCGGGCCGACTTGGCGCGTGGTTGTGAAGCGGACCTTGGAAACAGGCGATGCCAATGACACGCAGTTCAAGGGCGGGATGTCCGTGCCTATCGCGTTTGCGGTGTGGGACGGCTCCAACATTGAGCGTAATGGAATGAAGGCGCTCTCCACTTGGTTCACGCTCAAGCTTCCATGAGCTGAAGATCTTTGGAGAGATCACGTTTTGCCCTTAGGGCGGACGTGACACAGTAAAAGGAAGGCCTCGGTTCGAAGGATCACCGCTGGTGACGTTGAACCGGGGCTTTTCTTTTTGCTTTCCTATCGGGTAGAGCTCAAATCCCGCGTGGTATTATGCCAACTACCGGAGCCCTTGAGGGTTGCTTTTGGGCGAGCGCGGAGTGTATAAAACATGATCATCGTATTTTGAAATTCATCTTATTTTTCAAACCAGTCGGTAGAGATTTCATATGAAGGTCTCTCTCCTTTTCCCTCCGACCTGGCATCCGTCCCAGCCTTATCTGAGTCTGCCCTCACTGACGGGATTTCTCGCGCAGGCCGGTGTCTCGAACGTCTCTCAGCGAGACCTGGGAATCGAGCTCCTCGATGAGATCGTGACAAAGTCCTACGGGGCCGAACTCTACCAAGGCCTACTCGACAAGAAAAAGACTCTCGAACGGGAGCATACGGGAGAAACCGGCCCCGGCAGCGCGGAACACCTGGCGGGGCTCGTGGAATCCCTTGACCGGTTTCCGTACCTGATCGACCGAATTGAGTCGGCGAAGGAAACGCTCCGGAGCGAAGGCTTCTACGACATGGAGGCTTATCGGGAGAGCCTGTTTCTGATCGACAAGTGGCTGGAAGTCATCTCAACCCTGTATTTCCCGACGCGGCTGACGGTGGTAGACAACCAGTTCAGCACCTATTCCATATACTCGTCCAAGGATCTCATGAAGGTCGTTCGGGACGAGCAACAGAATCCCTACATCAGGCTCTTCCGCGAGCGATTCATCTCGTCGATCGTTCGAGACCGCCCCGACCTCATCGGCGTGTCGATTACCGCCACGTCCCAAATCATTCCCGGCCTCACGCTCTGCCGCTTAATCAAAGAAGCGGCTCCCGACATTCACCTGACGATCGGAGGCAGTATCTTTACCCGCCTGGTCGACAACCTGCGCCGCTGTCCCAGCCTGTTCGAGATCACCGACGACATCGTTGTCTTCGAAGGGGAGACCGCCCTGCTGGAACTGGTTAACCAGATGGCGGGGAAAAAGGATTTCAGCAAGGTGCCGAACCTGATTTATCGCCAGAGCGGCAAGATCATCGTCAATCAGCCGTTCTATTCGGAAAACATCAATCAGCTTCCGGCGCCCAACTACGACGGATTCCCGCTTGGAAGCTACCTCTCCCCTGAGCCCGTGTTGCCGGTGCAATTTTCGCGCGGTTGCTACTACAAGGATTGCGCGTTTTGCGCCCTCACGCTCGACCACCAGAACTTCCGCCAGAAAGATCCCGGCCGGACCGTCGAAGAGTTGGAATGGCTCAAACAGAGGTACGGTGTGCGGAATTTCTTTTTCACGGACGAGTGCTTCGCCTTGTCTCCGACAAAGCGGCTGTGCCAGCAGGTGATCGACCGCCGGTTGGATATCAAGTGGACCTGCGAGATGCGGTTTGAGAAGCATCTCACGCGGGAGCTGTTGACTTCCATGCGCGACGCCGGATGCCTGAAGATCGTGTTCGGGCTGGAGTCTTTCAATCAGCGCATCATGGACTTCATGAAGAAAGGCATTCAGCAGGAATGGGTCCGGCGCATCACCAACGATTGCGTCGACCTCGGCATCGCCGTCCATTGCTACATCATCGTCGGTTTCCCGACCGAGAAAGAAGAGGAAGCTCTGGAGACGATGAATTTCATCGTGGAGAATAAGAAGCTGCACGACTCGTACGGCTTCTCCTGCCAGCCCTGCCTGTTCGACCTCGAGAAGGAAGCTCCGATCATGAGCGACCCGGGTGGCTACGGAATCCGGCGGATCATGCGGCCTTCCGCGGAAGATTTGAGTCTGGGGTTTTTTTACGAAGTGCAGGAAGGAATGACCCCCGATCAAGCCGAACGTTTGTATCAGCATGTCTACGAGAAAATCAGCGAAGTCGTGTGCGAATTGCCGTTCAACTATTCAATGGCGGACGGGCTGCTGTACATTGCGCGGGCAAAGTCAGAGGCCGAGGGGGCCGCGGCGGTCGCTCGTTCATAGCGGGGTCGCTGTTGACAGATTGTTTTTGGGTCGGAATAATTCACACTCTTGAAGCGGAGCGCAGCGCGTGGCGGCATCGGCGATGACCATGGAGCGGATCACGGGAAAGCTGAGCGATCAGCCTCTCCTGTTTCAATATACGATCAAACTGGTGCTGCTGGTCGCCTTTCTGGAGTTGATCCTTTATCGGCTGGTTTCCCGCCTGGGAATGCACCTCAGCAAGCTGGCCGCCGATCATCAGTGGATTATCCCGACCTTTACGGCGCTGACGGAAATCGGGCAGTGGCTCTTGAACGCAGTGGCCATCCTCTTGTTTCTGGGGCTCACGGTCGGCATGCTGAATCGACTGGCCGGCCGTGGTTGGACCGGTGTGAACATCGTCACCGTTCCTTGCGTGGCGCTCTTGCTTCTGTTGACGATCGGATTTCTGCTGGTTCCGCCGACGATGGTCGGCTCGGCCATGTACAATTCGGTCGCTCTGACGGCGATTTGGCTGTTGATGTCGGAGTATCTGACGACCCATCGCGAGCGGTCACACCGGGTACTCGGCGTGGTCTATCTGCTGGGGATCTCCGGATGGCTCTATTACCAGATCGTCTCGACGTTTTACAGTTTCATCGGCACGGTGGCGGCGCCGCCGTTCGTCTATGAATTTCACCGGGGCGGAGAAGCCCTCATGGTTCTGGCGAGCGTTCTGGTCTATTGGGCCTACGGTCGGGGACTGTCGTTTCGCTCGCGCAACCAGCGCCAGCGGCGCCGGGCGATTTGGTTCTGGGGAACATCGGGATCGATCTTCATCGGCATGCTCTTCTTGGATTACCTCCTCAATCGATATGACCCGCTGCTCGCGAACAATATCCGCAAGGGCGCAGACGGCATCGGGTGGATTTTTCAGTTCGGAATGGGCTACACCTTCTATCTTCCTTTTGCGTTGTACATGGCAGGGCTCCTGTGCTGGTCCTATACCGTGATCAAATTGCTGACCATGGGACGCTTGGCCGGCTACGGCCTGGGACTCATGTTCATCGCGGGCTACGCGCTGCTGTACTCCAATCTGACGCTGATGGTTGTGCTGGGCGTCATGTTATTGACGATGGATCGATACCGGCGGGAGACGACGGATTCGGCCCCGGCGGTTAATGCCCCCATGCTGGGAAGTCCGGATCGGCTGGCGGGGGACCACATTTAACTCACGACCTGCATAGACTGGTAGGACCATCACTATGAGCGAAGAGACGAGTGCTTCAGGGGAACAGGGCCGCGCGGTTGTCGATCCGGGTGATCAGCCGCTTAATCCGGACGAGGAAATCACCGAGATCGAAAAGCTTCTGGCCACCGAGCCGGACGATTTTCAGGCAAGGTGCCGGCTGGGTGAACTCTATTTCAGCAAGGGACGGCTCGACGACGCCTTGGTCGAAGTGAAGAAATCCATCGAGATGGCGGAAGCGCTCCGCGCGGAGATGAATCGCTCGCTTGCCATGTATTACTCGAATCTCGGGACGATCTACGCGACGAAGAACATGTCGGACGAGGCGGAAGCCGAGTTCAAGCACGCTCTGGAGGTGTTTCAGTACGACGTGCTGGCCCTCTTCAATCTCGGGCGGGTCTATGCGGACAAGAAGAAGTACATGGAGGCCAAGGGTTACTACGAGCGGCTGGTCGAGATCACCCCCGACGATCCCATCGCCTGGTACAATCTGGCCGGGGTCTATGTTGAACTCGACAATCCCCAGGTCTCCGATTACAACACGATCGATATGGCCATTCAGTGCTATCTCCGCACGCTCGAACTGGATCCGAAACATCTGGAAGCCAGTTTCAAGCTGATGGAGTTGGCGCTCAATCACAAGAAGACGGATTTGGCGATCAAGGTCATGGAGGACGCGGTCGAGCAGAACGCCGATGAGCCGCTGGCCTATTACAACCTGATCAGCGTGTACGACAAGTGCAAGATGTTCGAGCAGGCCGAGCAAGCGCGTCAGCGTTTGAAAGAGCGATTTGCCAAACGGAGCAAGGAGAGCAGCGCATCCTGATTCACCCTTACGGAGGAGCATGCCATGTTTGGGAGTCTTGGTTTTACAGAGTTGATCCTGATCCTCTTCATTGTGTTGATCATCTTCGGCGCAGGAAAGCTGCCGCAGCTCGGAGAAGGACTCGGCAAGGCCATCAAGGGTTTCAAGAAATCCGTGCATGAAGCGGATGCCATCGAAGCGGAAGCCCAGGCGGCTCAACAGCAGGCGACGGCCCCGCAGCAGGCGATTCCGAACGCCCCGGCGCAGGCGCCGGCGGTAGAACAGCCGGCCGCGCAGCCGGTATCCCACGCGTAACGGGCTGGATCGTCACGCCGAACATGGAAACCGACGTTCAGCTCGCACTCGGCTACATTGAAACCTTTGCCGGCAACGGCAAGGCCCGCAGCACCGGCGACGGAAAACGCGCGGTCAAGGCCGGCATCCCCCTGCCGCATCATGTGGCGGTGGACCGGGAGGAGCGCTGGCTGTACTTTGCTGAGTCCGGCTCGGACCGGATTCGCCGAATCAATCTCCAGGAGGGCACGCTGCACAACTTCGCCGGCATCGGCGAGACCTGCTACAGCGGCGACGAAGGATCCTGCGGGGAAGCCGGCCTGTACCTTCCGCTCGACGTCGCGTTCGACTCACGCAACGACCTCTACATCTGCGATTCAGGCAGCAACCGCATCAGGAAGGTCGATCATGAGACGGGAATCATTAGGACGGTGGTCGGCACGGGGCAGCACGGGTTCAACGGAGACGGCCCCGCGCTCGACGTGAATCTGACCTGGCCTGCCGCGATCGCGTTCGACAGAAATGATGTCCTGTACATCGCCGATACCCAGGCGCACAGGATCCGCCGCTACGATCCCCGCACGGGCATGGTCACGACGATTGCCGGGGCCTGGACCGCAGAGGACGATGCGCGTGAGCAGCCGTTGGTCGCGCGGAATCTTGTCGTGCTGTCCGGGGACGCCATCGGCATTGATTTCAGCGACGATCACGGGTGGCTGATGCCCGTCTGTTCAGACGGACTGGATATGTCCATGTATCTGGACGACGGCAAGCCGGCGCTGGAAGCGCGTCTCTACGACGTCGTCGGCATCGCCGTCGACGGCAAAGGTCACGTGGTCGTCGTCGACAAAGGCAGCAATCGGGTGCGCAGGATCGACGGCCGGACCGGGGTCATTTCCACCGTCGCCGGCGTCTGCCGCTACGGCTACGACGGTGACGACAAGCCGGCCGTTCGCGCGATGCTTCATGCGCCGGAGGCGGTCGTGTTCGATGAACAGGATAATTTGTACGTCTCCGACACAATGAATCATCGTGTCCGCAGAGTGGACGCCGTCACTGGTGTCATCAGCACCGTCGCAGGGAACGGAGACAGCGGCTATGAAGATAAGAACATGGGCGGATGCGGCGCCGCGCGGTTCGTCGCGAAGGAATCGGCCGGAGGGGTGAAACACGGCGACGGGCTGCTGGGGGTTGAAGCGGTCGTCAACTCTCCGGTCGGACTGGCGCTCGATTCTCAGGGGCACCTCTATATCTGCGAACGTGGAGAGAACAAAATCCGCCGCGTGCGCCTTCGGTAGTGTTCTGAACGCGTCCGGATTGGGTTCGCCGGAGAAGTGTGGTATTGTGATTTCGTTGAGCCCGGTTGCGTCGGTCAGCTGAGGACCTTGCATGGCACGCATGACGACGAAGGCGGCTTCCCGTCCCCTCCTGACACTCTTCTTGCTGCTCCTCGTGGTCGCCGGCGTGCTCGGAGGCCTGGGTATTCCGCTGGTCAGCTCCGAAGGCATGATGATCCGCGCCCATTATGCGCAGGGGGAACTGCCTTCGAATCCTGAAGATCCCGCCTGGGCGAAGGTCCCCCCCATGACGCTCCCGCTCAGCGGCCAGATCATCACCAGGCCCGTCTGGCCGGAGCCGACCGCCCGTGCATTGATGGTGCGCGCGCTCCACAACGGAACCGAGCTGGCATTCTTGCTGGAATGGCAGGACAACACGAAGAATGATCGACTCACGCCGGGAACGTTTCGGGACGGTGTGGCGATCGGTCTTCCGCTCGGCGATGCTCCAGCCTTTTTCTGCATGGGTCAGCTCGACCACTACATCAATATCTGGCATTGGAAGGCGGATTGGCAGAGCGACATCGACCGCCGTGCCGCGAGAAACACGGACAAGCAGCGCGAAGGCGTGAGGACGTTCGAAGTGATTCCGCGCCGTGTCTCCTCGGTGGAAGATCTCATCGGCGGCGGCTTCAGCACTCTCACCACAAAAGAAAAACAGGGCCGCGTGCAAGGCAAGGCGACGTGGAAGGACGGCGTGTGGCGCGTCCTAATGCGGAGACCGCTGGTGAGCGAAGAGCAAGAAAACGAAGCCAAGCTGATTCCGGGACGGGTCCAGACGGTGTCGTTCGCGGTGTGGAACGGCGAGAACAAAGAGCGAAACGGGCAAAAGGCGGTGGCCCCCTGGTTTCAGTTATCGATCGATCCCGTTGCGAACCTCTGAACGCTGATCGGAGCGCATCGGGGGTAGAAGCAAGGTCGGCAGGTCACCTACGAACAGCTGTTGAGGGGAGAAACCGCAACGGTATGAGAGAGAGCACAAAGGCCCTTCGTTCCGGGAGGGCCTTTTTTCTGTGTGCCGGATTGTGGGCCGGCGCGCTCGTGGGGGCGGTCGTTTCCCCTGTCATTGCCCTCGATCAGACGCCGATGACGGTGGAGGAGGCGGCCAAGCTCGGCGAGGAGTTCGGTGTCGTCGTCGGCGATGTCGATGAAGAGATTCAGAAAGAACTGAAGTTGCAGCGGCCGCAGGGTGTGGCGGTGTTCGAGGTGATCGGGAATTCACGGGCCGACTACGCGGGAATCAAGGTGCGGTCCGTCATCAAGGAAATCGACAAGACCGAAATCAAGAACATGATGGAATTCGGGCGGGCGATCAAGAAGGCGATGAGAGAGTGCAACTTTACCGTCGGCACCTACGAACCGGCGGACCCCGGCGATCCGGTCGGGTGGGGAGTGAACTTTCATTTCGTCGGATGCAAGCGGGATTAGCCGCGTCATGCAAATCGGACCACGCATAGCTACAGCTGGATTCCTCCTTCTGGTCGTCGGCGTCAACTGCCTCTTTCATGATCGGGCCATCGCGCAGAAGGCGGACGGTCAGGCCGCGGGGGATTGGATATCCGAGATCGAGAAGATCTTTATCCGGTCGGAGGATTGCAAGCAGTGTCACGATCGTCATTATGAAGAGTGGAAGGGCGCCCGCGAGCAAACGCCGGATCTTAAGACATTCGGACGCGTCGACGCGGCGCTCTTGCACGGCACCTCGCTGGAATCGCCGGTATTTCGCACCGTGCTCGGGATCTGGATGCAGACGAATCCGACCGCCGATGAACGCCGGCGGTGTCTCTCCTGCCATGTGCCCTCGACCACCGTATTTCCACAGCATGCGGAGAAGATCGTGTCGCAGGTCCTCTCCGGCAAGCCCCAGATCGAAGGGATCGGATGCGCGTCCTGTCACTTGATCAAATCGGTCGAAGCCACCATAGCTCCGCCGCCGACATTCAAGATCGAGCCGGGGAAGACGATGCACGGTCCCTACGCCGATCCGGAGGAGAATCTGGTTCATCCGGCTGAGCAATCGGAGCTATATCGAGGGGCCAACTATTGCGCCTCCTGTCATTTCGACAAGGTGAAGGACGTGACGCAGAAGAATCTGCCCGGAGAAATCCTGCAGGGCACGATTTGTCAGGATTGCCACATGGAGCCGTCCACAGGGAGTTCAACGTCGAAGCGCGGAGCGATGACACGCTCGATCGGCCGGCATTGGTTCCGAGGCGTCGTTATTCCCGGCACTTTGCTCAAGAATCGCAATTTGCAGGCCGAATGGATGCCGCGTGTGGATATCGAGGCCACCAAATCCTCGGCCGGAGTGGAAGGAACGGCGCTGGTGAAAGTGGGCAGTCTTCCGCACAGCTTTCCGGACGGCGATCCGGTCCTCAAGCAGTTCTTTCTTGCGCTGACCGTGAAGGATGCGAAGGGAAAGCTCTTGGCTCAAGAGACGAAGCAGTTCGGATTGCCGTACGACAAGATTCTTCGGGGCCCCATCCCCGACCCATTCATTAAAGGCGGAAATACGAGGAAGGTGCCGTTTTCGCTGGCGGTTCCTGCGGGGTCCGTCCCGGCATTGGTCGAAGCCGTTTTGAGCTATGGATTGATTCCGACTCCCGACCGGGCCTTGAAGGACAAGTATCTGGCCAGCCTGGAGAATGATAAAGAACGGGAGAGCGCGAAGAAGATTCTCGACGAATACACGCAACCCCGCATGCTGACCTACCGGGCGAAGAACCTTTAGGAATGTCGAACGACGGATGCGAATGATCATGCTCAGCTCAACGGGTGTGAAGACGATACTGGGGGTCTCGCTCATTGTGACGGCGGCGGCGTGGTCGCACCTGCTCGATGGCCGCATCTTTGCCCAGGATGCCAAATCCCAGGCCGCGATCGAGAAGACCTTTCCGAATTCCAATAAGTGCAAGCGTTGCCACGAGCGCGTGTTCGAAGAATGGGAAACCTCGCCGCTGTCCAGGTCGATTCACTCGCCGGCCTTCCGCGCGGCGCTCGATGCTTTTCTCGCCTCCCCGGCGGGAAAGGACAAGGCGCTCTGTTTCCGTTGCCATGCTCCGCACGTGCGCGAGTTTCAGGACCAGGCGCAGCTCTTCATCGACCAGGCGAAATCGGGCGATCCTCAGATCGACGGTGTCGCCTGCGCGCAATGTCACTTGATCAAACAGGTGGATCGGACGAAGCAGCCTCCCGAGCCGAAATACGAGCCTCCCGGGAGCAAAATCCTCTACGGCCCGTACAAGGACTTTGCGACGAATCTCGCCCATCAATCGATGGAGTTGGGCCTCTTCAGAAAGTCCGATTTATGCCTGAACTGTCATCAGTCCGTGCCCTCCGCGGCCAATCTCGGTAAGACCAACGATCTGCTCGGCAATTGGGATCAAAGCAAAGCCGTCAAATCAGGCAAGGAATGCCAGACCTGCCATATGCCAGAACAGACCGGAGAATCGGCCAATGGAGAGAAAAAGCGGACCGTCGCGAACCATACCTTTCCCGGCCGCATCGGCAAGCTGCGCCAGGAAGCGGCAAAGCTCGATGTGGAGACGAAAGTCGAGGGTGACAAGACGACCGTGATCGTCAAGGTGCAGAGTCTCGTGCCGCATAATCTTCCGACGACCCATCCGGCCTGGGCCAGCGTGGTCCTCGATCTCGAAATCAGGGGAAAAAACCTCAAGACCGTATTTTCGGAAAAGCGCGTGTACGGCAGGCTGTATCAGGACGTCAAGGGTCAGAAAACGAACTTCGATTTCGACGCGGTCAAGGTGTTAGAGGATACGGTCTTGAAACCGGAAGAACTGCGCGTCGAAACCTTTACGTTCCCGACGCCCAAGGAAACCAAGACGTTCGATGTCGAAGCGACGCTGAGTTACGCCCCGGTGACGGGGCCGGCTCCCTTCCTCCAGCGCATTGAAGCCGAATCCTCGAAGGGATCGCAGGATCCCGTCTTCCAGCCGATCGAAATCGTCAAACGGACGGACAATATACCCATCAACAAGTAACGTCGTTCGTCGCTCGTAAAACGTATCTCGATGGAGTCCAAGGGTATCCTTGTTTTGCGAGATACGAAGGACGCTTCACGCGCGACAAGAGAAATTTATTCGAAGATGATACGGGACCCGGGCGACTTCATCTTGAAGATCTGCAGCGCGGCATACATGCCCTTTGCCGGATGGTTCAAGATGAGACGTGAATTGGTGATGTGGGTGTCGATCAGTTCGTACTGCCCGCCGCTGTAATACAGATCGCAGTCGTCGATCTGGCAGTTCTTATACACGTGATTGTCCAGGCCCAGTTTGGTCTTACTGAAAGTCTGCCCGTCCACCACGATGTAATTAGGTTCCAGCCCCATCGGTTCCTTCCTGGGCGAGGACTATAACAAACTCCTTCCGTTCCGGCAAACGCGCAATCGCGCCGCAGGCGCCTTTCCTTTCCGAAACGTCTGGAGTATTCTGCGAGCCGATCATGAAACCGCGGAATGTCTGGCTGATGTTGGCTCCGGTCCTGTCCGCTGCGCTGGTTTCTGCTATGGGCTGCGCGACCGTCGCAGCCGACGGCTCCGCCGACTATCCTGCGCGGAGCGCGTTGATCGGAAAGAGCAAACGGCAGCTGATCGCATGCGCCGGAACGCCGGTCAGCGAGCACGTCGGTGACGAACAAGCCGTGGCCATCTACTATAAGGAAGCGTCGCAGCTGGAAGAATCGTTTCCCGGCTCGAAGAGCAGTTTCGCTAGGGTGCATCACGGCTGTCGCGCGACGATCGTCCTGCGGCAGGACCAGGTCAGCGAAGCGCGATACGAAAGCGAGCCGAGTTCCTATCAGGATGAAGACCTTTGCGAGGAGATATTCGCGCCCTGTGTAAATCCATAACTAGCGGTACCACTCCCTACGAACGCCCCTATAGCCGCCATGAATCGCCTGGCCACCTTGACTGTGCGCCGATTTCCGACCGGCCTCCTGACCGCCTGTCTGTTCTTCGCTGAACTGTGGGCATTTGCGGGCCAGGCCTGCGCGCTTGAGAAATACGGCAGGCCTCTTCCCGAATTCGAGAAGACCAAGGGAGAACAGGGGGACCAGGCGTTCGATGAGTCCCTGATCGCCGGATATTTCCTTGCGGCGGCATTCGTTTCCAATCCCACCTTCGCCGCGCGTCCGGACAACACCGGCCTGGTCGGAATGCGATACATGATGCATTTGGAGACCGACATGTATAAGAAGTATCTCACCGCCTATTCCGATCAGAACTTCTTTTCCGACCGGGAAAAGGGATGGATCATTTTGACCGAATGGGACCAAACCTACGGCCTTACCGGCACGGTCGGCCATTGGAGCTGGCGCACACAGTACGAACGCGATGCGCCGCTCGATCGAAGCGGGCTCAAGCAGATTTACGCGGACGCGTTGGCGAACTATCGCATCCGCAGCCATGAGGACTGGTCCTGGTGGCAAAAAATGTTTCCGAAAAATACGCTGACCGCCTACGCCGGGCTCGGCGGGCTCTTCCACAACCATAACTATTTCGCCAGGCCGGATAACACCGGACGAGCCCTGTTCCGGTATGTCGGGCACTTCGATCTGGACCTGTATCGACAGAAAGTTGTGTTCTACGGCGATTTCAACATGTTCACCGATCGGACCGCGTCAAACGTTGTTCGTCCCTCTGAGCTGGACTGGATCCTCGGCATTGCCGTGCGCTGGCGCGACTACGAGATCAGTTTCTACCGCGAACAGGACCTCCCGCTGGACCGCGGCGGCCTGATTCAGGAATATTGGGCCGTGCAATTGCGTTACGCCTTCGATGTGCAAAAGCACGGACGCTGACCATTGGGACACAGACAAACACATTGGATTTTCACCTTGATCCCGTCCCATCATCTGTATAGAATGACCCAACTTTTCAGGCAGTTAGCTTCACGATTGAACCTGCACCACCCTGCGGTTTCCCCCTTCTGATTTCTGTACTTTTGTTGGGTTGAAGCCTCAGGGAGCCGTGTGACATAAGGGACTCGTTTAACCACCAGGAGGGCATCCCGTGAGCGACTCAGAGATAATCGCCTTTGCATTGATCGCGGCAGTGGCCGGCATCGCCTATGGCCTCTATCTCGCGATGTGGGTGTTCAAGCTGAATGCCGGCAACGCGAAGATGCAGGAAATTTCCAAGGCCATCCAGGAGGGGGCCGGCGCCTACATGAACCGGCAGTACAAGACGGTCGGCGTCGTGGCGGCCGTGTTGTTTGTCGTGCTGGCAGGGGCCGGCGCAGTCTCAGATAAGTTCGGTCTGCTGACGGCGGTCGGATTCCTCGTCGGCGCAAGCGCCTCGGCGCTGGCCGGCTATGTCGGCATGATCATCGCGGTGCGGGCGAACGTCCGGACGGCACAGGCGGCGCACGACGGCATGAACACTGCCTTGACTGTGGCCTTTCGTGGCGGCGCCGTGACGGGATTGTTGCTGATCGGCCTGGGTCTCCTGGCGATCACCGGGTTCTATACCATCGCGCAATCGATTGCCGGTCAGGAAAAAGCGATCCATGCTTTGTTGAGTCTTGGGTTCGGCGGCAGCTTGATTTCCGTCTTCGCGCGTGTCGGCGGAGGAATTTATACGAAAGCGGCGGACGTAGGCGCCGATCTCGTCGGCAAAGTCGAAGCGGGTATTCCGGAAGACGATCCGCGCAATCCCGCGGTGATCGCGGACAACGTGGGGGATAATGTCGGGGACTGCGCCGGCATGGCGGCAGACCTCTTCGAAACCTATGCCGTCACGACGGTGGCCGCCATGGTGCTCGCGTTCACCTTATTCAAGGGAGCCAGCGCGCCGATTCTGTATCCCCTGGCGCTGGGCGGCGTGACCATCTTCGCGACCATCATCGGCATTCTCTTCGTCAAAGTAAGTCCGGGTGGCGAGATCATGCCCGCCCTCTACAAAGGGCTGTTCGTTGCGGGCGGCATCGCCGGCGTGGCGTTTTATCCCATCACGTCGAAAATTATGGAAGGCGTCGGCGGCGTCAGCGGCATGAGCTATTACCTCGCGGCCTTGATGGGGCTGGCTGTCACGCTGGCACTCGTGTTCATCACCGATTACTACACCTCAAAGAGCTATGAGCCTGTGAAGTCCATTGCGAAGGCCAGCGAAACAGGCCACGCGACGAACATCATCGCGGGGCTCGCCGTCGGGATGCAGGCCACAGCCTGGCCCGTCGTCGTCATCGGCGCGGCGATTTTGGGCAGCTACTGGGTTTGTGGCGGCGCTGCCTCGGGAGGGTTGTACGGCGTCGCTGTGGCTGCCGTATCGATGCTGTCGATGGCGGGGATCGTCGTGGCGATCGACGCGTTCGGTCCGATCACCGACAATGCGGGCGGGATCGCGGAAATGGCCCATCTCGGTAAGGAAGTGCGGAACATCACCGATCCATTGGACGCGGTCGGCAACACGACGAAGGCGGTTACGAAGGGCTACGCGATTGGGTCGGCCGGTCTCGCAGCAGTGGTCCTCTTTGCCGAATACGCGCGCGAAGTGGGAAAAGGAAGCGGGGCGAGCACCTTCGACCTCTCCAATCCTTCCGTCCTGGTCGGATTGTTCCTAGGCGGGATGCTACCGTTTATCTTCGGCGCGCTCTGCATGAAGGCCGTCGGGCAGGCTGCTGGTCTGGTGGTGGAGGAGGTTCGCCGGCAGTTCAGAACGATCAAAGGAATCATGGAAGGCACCGGCAAACCGGAATACGGCACCTGCGTGGATATCGTGACACAGGCGGCGATCAAGAAAATGATGGTGCCGGGATTGATTCCGGTTGTGTCCCCCATCCTTGTCGGCGTGATTCTGGGTCCGCAGGCGCTCGGCGGCGTGCTCGTCGGCAGCATCGTAACTGGTCTCTTCGTGGCGATCTCCATGACCAGCGGCGGCGGCGCCTGGGACAATGCCAAGAAGTTTATCGAGGAGCAGGGGAAGAAAGGCACCGATACACATAAGGCGGCGGTCACGGGCGATACGGTGGGAGATCCGTACAAGGACACCGCCGGGCCGGCCATTAATCCGATGATCAAGGTCATTAATATTGTGGCTCTGCTCATTGTGTCGCTGATCGTGAAATAGGATGTTGAAAATGGCTTCCAGCTTCGTTCTCGCAGCGCTTAGACCCTCAACGTACGAAAAGAGTACGCCTCGGGTCCTCGCTTGCTGCGGCCTTGCTGAAAGACCATTTTGAACATCCTGTAAGCGATCCCACTCGCTCATGAAGCGCTGTTCCTAAAGTATTCTCTGGAACGGCGCTTCACGTTCTGCTGCTTGTCTTGACGGGTTTCCATTTCCTGGAGTATGGTGATTGCACGGGGTCACGCGCAGATCCACGAGGCGGTCCCAGTCTCACGGGAGGTGCTCGAATGGAAAAACAGGAGCGCAAGCAGGAGCCGAGAAGAGACCCGCAGGGGAAGGAAGAGGTCAAGGCCAATCCCAAGGTCGTCGAGGCCGGCAAGAAGTTGAAGGAAGACATCGACAAGCTGGTCGACGAAATCGATGACGTCCTCGAAAAAAACGCGGAAGAATTCGTCAAGAACTACGTGCAGAAAGGGGGAGAGTAGCGGTCGCTCGACCGCCTGACTCTTCCTCCATTCCTCTTTCCACCTGCTCCGCTTACCCACACAGTCTTCACCCACCGGTCCTTGAGGAACCGGTTTGACAAAGCAGGAATGAACTTATAGTATCGCCTTAATTTACCGCCGGTTACGTGTCTCCGAGGCTCAGGCTTCCTTGCGAGGGCGTCATGAGGTCCAAGCTCTGGGTCTTCCGCGATATCGATCCCACCCATCGTGCGGCTCTGGCGCAGGCCCTATCCATCTCTTCCGCCACAGCCTCGCTGCTCGTCGCGCGCGGCGTGACCACGCCGAACGAGGCCGCTTCCTGGATGTCCCATCAGCCCCCGCATAATCCCTACCTCATTCCGGATATGGAGCAGGCGGTCGAACGCTTACGCCGAGCCGTAGTCGATCATGAGCCGGTTTGTTTCTACGGCGACTACGATGTGGACGGCATGACCGCGACCAGCCTGTATCTCTCGTTCTTCGGCGCCTTGGGGGCTTCCGTGCGCGCCTATGTCCCCCATCGTCAACGAGAAGGGTATGGGCTCAATCTGGCAGCTGTCCGGCTGCTGCACGGCGAAGGCATCTCGCTCCTGGTCACCTCCGATTGCGGCACAACCTCTCATCGTGAGGTGGCGCTGGCCAACGAACTGGGCATGGACGTCATCGTCACGGACCATCACCAGACGAATGAGCAGCTGCCTCCGGCGCTGGCGCTGATGAATCCGCATCGAGCGGGCGCTCAGTATCCGTTCCGCGGGCTCTGCTCCGCCGCTCTGGCTTACAAGGTGGTTGAGGCCTACCAGTCTCGTTATGGGGATGCCGGTATTCCGCTGGAGTCACTGATGGACCTGGTCGCCTTGGCCACGATTGCCGATGTGGTTCCGCTCCATGATGAAAACCGGGGGTTTGTCCGTGAAGGCCTGGCGCAGCTGTCGCGCGGGTCTCGTTGCGGCATCCGCGCGTTAAAGCAGGTTGCGGGCGTGACGAAGGACTGCACGGCCGAAACCATTGCCTTCAAGTTGGCTCCGAGGCTCAATGCGGCCGGCCGATTGGACCACGCTCTGCTGGGAGTGCAACTCTTGACGACGGAGTCGCCGGCTGAAGCGCAGCGGCTGGCCGAGCGGCTCGAGCAACTCAATCGCGAACGTCAACGGATCGAAGCCGACATGATGTCGGAGGCGGTGGCCATAGTGAAGGCGCAAGAACAGGAATTGCCCGCTGCGCTCGTGCTGGCTTCCCGCCGCTGGCATGTGGGAGTCGTCGGCATTGCCGCGGCCAGGCTGGTCGAACGGTTCCACCGTCCGACGATTGTCATTGCCGTTGATGAACAGGGGGTGGGAAAGGGGTCGGCGCGCACGGTCGGAGGCTTCGACCTCTATCAGGGGTTGGCTGCCTGCCGGGATCTGGTGGAGGCCTTCGGCGGACATCCGAGCGCGGCTGGCGTCACTCTGCGCGAGAGCGGGCTCGAGAAGTTTCGGGAGCGGTTTACCGGAGTCGCCGCCGCCTGGGCAAGCGGTCGTACAATGGTGCCGACGTTGCACGTCGATGTGGAGTTACAGCTTGCCGAGGTGACCGCCAGGTTGATTCAGGAAATCGGCGCGCTGCATCCCTTCGGCGCGGGCAATCCAGAGCCGACGTTTGCTGTTAAGGGCCTGGAAGTAATGGAGTCCCGCACCGTCGGGGAGAAACACTTGAAAATGACGGTACGGCAGGGCCGCTCCCTGCCGTTTGATAGTATTGGTTTCGGGATGAGATCATTACAGGAACGAGGGATTCCTCCCCGTGTGCCGGTCGATTTGGCCTTTATTCCCGAACTCAACAGCTGGAACGGGTACGACCGGATCCAGCTCCGCATCCGTGACGTGCGACCGACGATGACTGAGTGAGGCGATGGTTTACGAAACCGTGACAGATCTCGACCAGCTGCTGGATCGGGTCAAAAGCTATCACGCGGACGCCGATTTGGGCGTTGTGCGCAAGGCCTACGAGTTCTCTGCCAAGGCGCACAAGGGTCAGGTCCGCCGTTCCGGCGAACCATACCTGCAGCATCCGATCGCCGTTGCCGGGGTCCTGACCTCATTGAAGACGGACGTGACCGCCATCGTGGCAGGATTGCTCCACGACACGCTGGAAGATACCGTGGCCACGCCCGAGGAATTGGAGAAGGAATTCGGCAAGGATGTCGTGCATCTTGTTGATGGAGTCACGAAGATCGGCAAGATTACGTTCAAGAGTTACGAGGAAAAGCAGGCGGAGAACTTCCGGAAGATGGTGCTGTCGATGGCGGACGACATTCGGGTCGTCCTCATCAAACTGGCGGATCGCCTCCACAACATGCGGACACTGGAGCATCTCAGCCAGGCAAAGCGACAGGCCATCGCGCAGGAAACCTTGGAAATCTATGCTCCGCTGGCCAATCGGCTGGGGATCGGATGGATCAAGAATGAGCTGGAAGATTTGTGCCTGAAGCACCTGAAGCCCGATGTCCATGAGTTGTTACGGGTTCGTGTTGCGAAGCGGGATGAGGATCGCCAGCAGTACATCCGTGAGGTGATCCAGCTGGTCAATCAGGCGATGCGGGAGAACGGGCTGTTCGGACAGGTCTACGGCCGCCCCAAGCACCTGTACGGCATCTATCAGAAGATGAACAAGCAGTCGATCTCCTTTGAGGAAGTCTACGACCTGACGGCGCTGCGCATCGTGACCGATACGAAGATGAGTTGCTATGCCTTGGTGGGAGTGATCCATTCCCTCTGGCGGCCGGTTCCCGGGCGTTTCAAGGATTACATCGCCATTCCCAAATCCAATCTCTATCAGTCGCTGCATACGACAGTGGTCGGTCCGAAAGGCGAGCATGTCGAGTTTCAGATTCGAACGGAAGACATGCACCGGGTGGCCGAGTACGGTATTGCGGCTCACTGGAAGTACAAAGAGCAGGGCCGGGTCACAGATCGGGACAGCAAGGCGTTCGGCTGGTTGCATCAATTCGTCGAATGGCAGAAGGATCTGACCGATAACCGTCAGTTCATGGATTCGGTCAGGCTGGACCTGTTTCATGACGTCGTGTATGTGTTTACGCCTAAAGGGATCGTCAAGGAGCTGCCCAAAGGCTCGACGCCGGTCGACTTTGCCTTTGCGATCCATACGGAAGTCGGCGATCACTGCGTGGGCGCGAAGGTGAACGGAAAAATCGTCCCTCTCAAGCACCAGTTGGAGAGCGGAGATACGGTGGAAATCCTCACTTCACCCACTCAGACGCCCCATAAGGACTGGTTGAAGTTCGTCCGCACGTCGCGAGCCAAGACCAAGATCAAACATTGGATCAAGGTTGAGGAGCAGAAACGCAGCATCGAGATCGGACGCCGATTATTGGAGTCGGAGTTCCGGCGTCACGGGATGGCGCCGGCTCAGATGCTGAAGTCGTCCGATTTGCTGGATGTCGCTCAGCAGGCGGGATTCGATACGACCGATGATCTGGCTGCTGCGGTCGGGTTCGGTCATGTGCCGACATCTCAAGTGGTCGGCAAGCTCACGGCTTTGCAGACCGGAGCCGAGACGGCTGTCCAGGAGAAGCCTGCCGCCCACAAGCCGCTGACCGGTAGAGCGGACGACAAAGGGGTAAAGGTCAAAGGAGCCCGGGATTTGTTGATGCAGTTATCCCGCTGTTGCAATCCGGTTCCCGGAGACCGGATTCTCGGATACATCACGCGTGGAAGAGGCCTGACGATCCACGCGATCGATTGTCCCAACCTTGAAGCGTTGGACTATGATCGGGAGCGACTGGTTGAGGTGGAATGGGACTCGGCCACCCCCGGCACGCACGCCGTCAAGGTGTCGGTCATGGCTGTGGACAAAACCGGAGTGCTGGCGAATGTGTCGTCGGCGATCGCGGAATGCCACGCGAATATCAGTCGAGCGGAGATCGCGACTCGGGAAGATCGGAAGGCGGTTCTCGACTTTATCGTCGAGGTGTCCGGTACGCAGCACTTGGATCAGGTGTTGAAAGCTATCGAACGAGTCGACGGGGTGATTACGGCGAGGCGGGTACGGGCCTGGCAGGAAAAGTCATAGAGACCCACAGGCTGAGGTTAAGGTCAAGGTTAAGCACAGAAACGATCAATCTGTTTCGATCTCAACCTGAGACTCAACCTTGACCTAGTTCTACGGCGTCCGGAACTGCAGCTTCGATCCCTTCTCAATCTTCAGGCGCTCCGCCTCACCGCTACCAAGTTCCAAGACATAGAGGGCCGGATCGTTGGGCTGATATTGCGGGCAACTGTCGTCCGTCCTCGTGCAGATCGGGACCTTGTGCGCGATATAGATGACTTGCTTCTTGTCGTTCATCCAGATGATGTCGAGCGGAATCTTTGTATTCTTCATCCAGAATGTCCAGGGTTGCGCCTGGCCGAAGGTGAAGAGCATCCCGCGGTCCTTGGGAAGATGGTCCCGGAACATCAACCCTTCGGCCCGTTTTTTCGGAGTGTCCGCGATTTCGGCAAAAATCACAATCCCGCCGGGCAGTTGCACCGGTATTGTGTGGTCGTCGGCCAGGCTGTGAGATGGAAAGGAGACAAGGTTCAGAATGAGGAAACCCATAGCCCAGCGCGTGCGCATGGGGGCATCCTATCCAGGGTCGCCGGGGCAGTCAACATCGCTCGTGAGCCAAGAAACGGTGCCTTGATATTTCGAGCAGGGCTGTGCGATTCTCTCGCAGCAGCCTGGAGGCCCGTATGAAAGAAGTTCGCAAGGTCCACTACGTCAAGGGCGTGTTCGTCTGCCCGAAGTGCCGCCAGTCCTATGTCCAGGAGAAATGGATCGAATCGTGGCGGGTCCGCTGCCACAAGTGCGATTATCGCGGCGCCCTCACGGACGTTTCCGTCGAAGAGCGCATGGAAGAAGAAGTCTTTCGTCGCTAGTCGCGGCCATCTCTTCCGAGTCTTTTCTGCTTCAGACTCAGGCCTTCCATGACAAGGACAACTGTTTTTGCGCTCGCCTTTCTGCTTTCAGGATGCAGTCTTGTCCCGGCGGCTTCCGCTGAAGAACCTCCCGCGCCGCTCATCAGACTGCTCGTCACCTATCATTCCCTGTCGGGCAATACGGAGCGCATGGCTGAGGCCGTTGCCTCCGGGGCGAAAGAAATTCCGGGAACACAAGTTGTGTTGAAGCGGGTGGGACAGGTGACCGCCGATGACCTGTTCTTGTCGGACGCGATCGTTGTCGGCTCACCGGTCTATTGGTCGAACATGTCGGGAGAGGTGAAAACGTTTTTTGACGATTGGCAGTTCAAGTTCGGGGTGTTCCCCGATTTCAAGATGAAGAACAAGGTCGGCGCGGCCTTCGCGACCGGGGGCCAGATCTCAAGCGGGAAGGAGTTGACGATGCTGACGATTCTTGCCGCCATGCTGGGCAACCAGATGATCGTCGTCAGCGCAGGCGGAGCGTTCGGCGCGTCCGCGACGACCGAGGGTGACAGTCCCGGCATCGACAACAAGGAATTGACCGATGCTCAGGCCCTCGGCAGACGAGTGGCGGAAGTTGCAGCGATGATGAAGCAGATGCCTGCCAAGTAGAGATCGACAACGCTTCACAAAGCATGGCGGTGCTGTGATGGGTGAAAGGCGTTAGGTTCGTACCGCGTTCGGGGCGGGGAGGCGGTGTTCGCTTGCGGCCAACTCGACAAGTTCCTGGATGTTCTTGGAACAGCGACCGCAGCAGCCGGCTTCTTTTAAGCCGAACCTGGCTCTCAACTGACAGGCCATTACCAGGCCGGCGCGACCGGCTTCGCGCACATCCGATTCAGTGATCCCCTTGCAGAGACAGACGAACATGAATGCCTCTTTGAGAAGTAACGATTATGAGAAGCGTTCTCAGTATGCCATCGAAAGCCTTCCTTGTCAAGCCCTGCGAAACCGGCGTAAAAGCGACGCTTTGAGGCAGCTAAGCAAGGGTGGTTTCAAGCTGAACGACCATCTCTCGAATTGTGCGGAAGCCGGCTTGCCAAAAGCGTTCCGATGTCATGTCCACGCCGATCCTTCTCAGGATCTGGTCCGGTGGCTGAGAACCTCCCGTACCCAGCAGTTCAAGATATTTTGGAACGAAGGTCGCCCCTTCTTCCTTGTACGTCCTATAGAGCGCCAGCACGAGCAGATTGCCGAAGCTGTAGGCATAGCAATAAAAAGGGCTGGCGAAAATGTGAGGGATCGTGAGCCACTCCCAACGAAATTCATCGGGAACCTTGACCGCGTTCCCGAACTGTTGGCGTAGTTCGGCCAGATATGTCTCGGCGAGCTGGTCGCCCGTTGCTCCTTCGGCGATCATCTGATGAGCGGTTTTCTCGAACCGAACGAAATAGGCCTGCCGCAGGACCGTGGCATAGATATCGTCCAGCTGGCTGAGGAGCAGCCCCTGCCGGACTTGCCTGCTCGTTTCCTGGCTCATCAACGCATCGGACAGAATACGCTCACCGAAGACGGAAGCCGTTTCCGCAAGCGGCAACGTCGAATGAAAGGTAAACACGGAGTGATGCCTTGCGAGCATGCCATGGACCGCATGGCCCAGTTCATGGGCCATTGTCGCAATGTCTCTCGCGTCTCCGGTGTAGTTCAGCAGGACATAGGGAGTCAGTCCCGGCGCGACACTATAGCAGTAAGCTCCGCCGATCTTCCCCGGTCTCGTCGGCGCATCAATGTGCCGTTCCTTGAATACTTGATCGGCAAGGTCAGCCAGGCGCGGTGAAAACCCCCGGTAGGCCTCCAGCACCATGGAAACGGCGTCAGCATATGTGTACTTTTTGGACTCGGTCCGATGGGGCGCGTAGAGATGGTAGCGGCTCATCGGCTTGATCTTGCATATCCTCGCTTTCAGCTTGAAATAGGCCTGGAAGACATCGGCGTTCTTGGCGCAGACCGAGAGCAGCACGTCGACGGCTCCGTCCGGTACATCGTTTCCGAGATTGCGGGCGGCGATCGGAGAGGAGAACTGCCGCAGCCCGATATTCTCCGATTTCCAATCGCTGGCCAGCGTCTTGTAGATTTCTCCCAGAAGGTCCCGCTGGGCTGAAAATACGCGGTAGAGTTCCGCGTATGCAGCTTGGCGGACTGAGGCCTTTGGACTACGGACATAGGCCATCAATCCTTCACGATTGAGAGTCTTCTTCCTCCCGCTTTCTCGTATCGTGAAACTGAACCCGTTCGTGACGACGTCGTAGAGAGTGTTCATCGCGCTTCGACCGGTCACGTTCTTCACGTTGATGATTTTTTCTTCCGGTTCCGACAGCGTATGGGGCTTGTACCGGCGAATCGTTTCCAGGTGATAACGGAGGTCACCGGAATCGGCCATCAGTCGCTCCGCGTCGGCCTGGCCCACCTCCTGCCACCAGAGGTCAAGAAACAGCAGGCGATTATTGAGAGCGGTGAGACGCTCTTCGACGCGCGTCTTGAACGATCGAGCTTCTGAGTCCTTGGTATTCTCCGAGAACCATAGGTAGGCATAGGCACCGAGCCGCGAGGAGCCTTGTGCCACGGATTCGGTCTGTTGCAGAATCGATCGAAAGGCGTCGCTGGGCATCGCGGGAGAAAGCGTCGGGCGCGTAGATTCGATCCGGGTGACAAGACTGTCGAGTTCGGCCAAATGGTGATCGAGCCGTTCGACGGGATCCTTCACGAGCTCCGTCAGGTCCCATCGTTCCGGTACAGTGGAGTGAAACCCTTTCTTCTGTCGGGATGTCGTGCCAGGCATGCCGATCTCCTCCATTGTGGTTCCGTCGGAGGTCCGATCATATCATCCCGGCTCTTCGAGCCGAGAAGAAAAATCGTCCACGGATCGCCGGCGACGCGCGTGCATTGACAGCCATCCAGCTCAGTGTGAGAATCCGGCAATCGGAGCCGCCCATGACGGATCAAGAACTGAATCGTGCCGTGCAATATGTCACGGCCAGCACTTCGTATGGGCGGGAGACAGTCGAGTCCATTCTCAAGACTGGATTGGGAGAATTGACCGAACTGGCCCTACAGTCGGTGCGCTGTTTCGAGCGGGAGGCGCTTCTGGAGTATATTTCTCAGTGGACCATCAAGCGCACAGGACAGCCGGAGCCGCTGGTCCGGGAAGTCTTGGGGTGCGCAGGCCGTTGGCTGAATGAAGTGTGTGAGGAAGCCGCCAAGCGCCGGCCCGAATCCCTCGGCCTGGCGTCGAACGATGATGAAGATTCCGAGCCGGTGTGATGGATGGCGCGTTTTCGTCCGAGGAGAACGTTCAGGCTGATCAGCCATCTTCTGGAGGGGCATCGCGCTGCATTGCCCGCCTGGAAGCGACAGGAGGAAGGCCTTTCTCGCGATCTCCGAGAGCGATGGACCGCTCTCCATCGACATTGCCCAGACCGATCAAGCTATTTGCGGCTGGGGAGGCTCATCCATCGGCTCACCCATGATGACTATGGTGTTCGCGAGTCCGCGCTCGCTGAATTGGAACTTGCCACGCAGTTGATCCACGCGGGCGCGCTGGTTTCGTTCCTGCCCGAGTCGCAAGCGAGGACCGCCGATCTCGAGTGCCATGTCGGTCGAGAGCGTTTCTTCGTGGAAGTCACGGCTATGGTGGGCTCAACAGAATGGAGACGGTTGCCGCTGCGAAGTCTGATCTCCGATGAAGAGAGTGAAGACAAGACCGATCGGGGAACCGTCCTGATTCACCGGATTCTGGCGCGCATCCAACAGAAGGCCAAGCAACTCACCGACTATCGCGATCCTGTCGTGCTGAGCATCTCCATTCCACGGGCTGATCTGCGGGGGAACAGGACGGCCAGGCGCGAGGGCATCAGGTTGGATGTCAAGGCTCTGGCAGGCGCGGTAACCCTGCTACTGACAAAACTCAGGCACCTCGGCGCGGTGCTGATCGCCTTCTGGGATGTGGAACCGCTGCCCTCAAAATCGGCGACACGATTAGCGAACGTGGAACTGGTCGAGCGGCCTCGGCAACAACGGGGTCATCCGCGGGTCCGATTGCTGATACAAAACCCTCAAGCGTCATCACCACTGACTGAGCGCCAACGCTATTCCTTTGAACAGATCGTCTGATGAGAGGCGGGAATCAGTCAAGCTGGAAGCGAACTCTTGAGCATCTCTAAATTCTTCGTGACCATCGCATCGCCGTTCTTAGTCGAGACCTCGATGCCTCTGGTGGAAACTTCACGACACTCATCGATTCGCCCCAGCTTGTGCAATGATTGTGCAAGGGCATAGTAGGCGGCCGAATAGCCGGGCTTGACGGTCACGCATTGTCGCAGAGCCTTCGCCGCTTCGTCGAAATTCCCGTCGTCCATATAGGCTTTGCCCAGGCCGAACCATGCCACGTCGTCGTGTGGGTCCATCGCCAACACTTTTTTCAACGGTTCGATCCTCGGATTCGGCATCGTTTCCTCCCTTTGCCTAGACGATAGCAGCGCGGCAGCGCATTGTCTATGCCGTTTCCTGCGTGATAGTCTGATGACGTCGTTCGTCTCTCGTGAAACGTATCTCGTAGATTGCGAGCGACGCTTGACGCTTCACGGATTCCATTATGGGAAAGACCGGTCTCGTTTATCATCCGGCGTATCTCGAACATGACATGGGAGCGGGTCATCCCGAGTCTCCCAACCGATTGCGGGCGATCATGCAGCAGTTGGAGCGCAGCGGCACTGCCGCCAGGCTCGTCATGATTGAACCGCGGAAGGCCGAAGCCGAATGGGTGACGGAGATCCACGATCAACGCTATGTAGCGGCGCTGAATCAGCATGCTCCGTCGAGCGGTCGAGTGTCGCTCGATCCCGATACCTCGATGTCGCCGGGCTCGCTGACCGCGGCCTATCTGGCAGCCGGGGGAGCCTTGGCCGCGGTTGATGCCATCCTGTCCAGGCAGGCCGACCACGTGTTCTGCGCCGTACGGCCTCCCGGACATCATGCCGAGACTGGTCGGGCGATGGGGTTTTGTCTCTTCAACAACGTGGCGATCGCCGCGCGTTATGTCCAGAAGCGATACGGGATCAAGCGAGTGCTGATTGTGGATTGGGATGTCCATCACGGCAACGGCACGCAACATAGTTTCGAGGATGATCCCAGCGTTCTATTTTTCAGCACGCACCAGTATCCCCATTACCCGGGTACCGGCCGTGCGACGGAGCGAGGTCGCGGTGTCGGCGAGGGATTCACCATCAACGTGCCGATGGAGTCAGGCCAGGGCGACGACGAGTATCGCGCAGTCTTCCACAAGACGCTGGTTCCTGCGGCCGATGAGTTCAGACCGGACTTCGTCATTATCTCCGCCGGGTTTGATGCGCACAGAGACGATCCGTTGGCCGGCATGGGATTGACCGAATCTGGTTACGCAGATTTGACCGAGATCGTCGCCGGCATCGCCAAGCGGCATGCGAGCGGACGCATCCTCTCCTCACTTGAAGGTGGTTATAATCTTGCGGCATTGGCCGGATCGGTTGATTCTCACATCACAGCGCTGTTGAACGCATGACTCGTGGATTCAAAATTGGCCTCGGCACGGCTCTCGCCGGCGCAGCGATATACCTCTACTACACTGAGGTCAAACCGGTCGTCATTTTCGGCTTGCGCTCGGACTATGCCCATGCGATCCCCTTTCAAAAAGTTCCAGATGGGCTGACCAGTCTGAAGGCAGAGTCATGCGGGCAATGTCATCGGGAAATCTACGAAGAATGGAAAACGAGCATCCATGCCCGTGCCTACGAGGATCCCTTCTTCCAGGCCTATTGGAAAAAGGACAAGAACATCTGGGTCTGCCTGAACTGCCATACGCCGTTGGAGAATCAACAGCCGACCCTCATCAAGGACATTCCGCGGGGACGGGTCGAAAAAGCGGCACAGGAGCCGAATCCCCATTACGATCCCGAATATCAGAAGGAATCGATCACCTGCGCGGTCTGCCATGTGCGCGACGGCGTGATTTATGGTCCTTTCGAAGATTCTGCTGCACCGCATCCGACGAAATTCGATCCGAATTTCCGCACCGCCCAGATCTGCTATCGCTGCCACAACGTTGAGTCGGGGCCGGCGCAGTTCTATAATGTCGGGCCGTGCGGGACCTACGCCGAATACGAAGGCAAGTTTTTCATGCAGGAGCGGGGGTTTATCTGTCAGAGTTGCCACATGCCCGAGATCGATCGACCGGTGGCGCTCAACAGCCCGATCAGGCGGGGTCGACAACACCTCTGGCGCGGCGGACACGACCCGGACATGGTGAAGCGGGCCGTGGCCGTTCAAGTGAAGGTGGATGCAATCTCGCCGAAACCGGGCGATCGAATCGTGTTTACGCTCACCCTTGTCAATGCCGGCGCCGGCCATAAGATTCCCACCGGCGATCCCGATCGCCATTTCACCGTCGAATTTTCTGTGGAGGACCAACATGGGCATGTGCTGGATCAGCAGAATTCGACGATGGGACGCTGGATCATGTGGCAGCCGGCAATCGTAGAATTGTATGATAATCGCCTGCTGCCCCTCGCCAGCCGCGAGTATCAGTTCGACTATCGGATACCGGACAAGGCGGGAAGCTTGAAAGTGAAGACCCGCGTGCAGTACCACATCCTGACCGATACACAGCATGCGATGCTGCGAACGAAGTACGGGCTGACGGGGAACGAACCATACCGGTTTATTGTCTATGAGAGGGAGTTTCCGCTCTCCAGTGGGCTGGCCGCCGCGGTGCAGGAGAGCAATCGGCTCGTCGTGTCAGGCTCTCAGTCGCATGGAGGAAACTGTACGGCTCAAGGTTGAGAATTGTCAGCGAGGTCTGAAGGAGCATCATGACACACCCGTTACTCATCGATACTGAAACCCTGCAGAGCAGATTGGGGCAAGAGGGACTGGTCGTCATCGACGTGCGTGGAAGGGCGGCCTACGAGTTCGGCGGCCATATTCCCGGCGCCGTCAATTCCACGTGGCATGAGTATAGCGATCCCAAGGCCGTGGCGAAGGGCTTGCTCGATCCCGATATGGGACGGATGGAACAAAAAATAAGGACATTGGGAATCAGCAGCGGCAGCGAGGTCGTGATCTATTCCAATCCCTTCGATAACTGGGGAGATGAAGGCCGCATGTATTGGATGCTCGAATACTTCGGCCACAAGAACCTGCGGATTCTCGACGGGGGGTGGGTGAAATGGACTGATGAGCGGCGCCCGTTCGAGCATGGGCGGGTGACTCCCAAGCCGGGAAACTTTACCGTCCAGGTGGCCAAACTGACGGCCATCACGAAGGACGAGTTGAAAGCGATGGTCAAACAGCCGCATCCGAATGCTGTGATCGTGGATGCCAGAAGTTTGGAGGAATATTTAGGCAAGGAGATATCCGGGATCCCGCGGGCCGGCCATATCCCCTCGGCTCTCCACGTCGCGTGGAACGGGTTTCTGAACAAGGACGCGACGGTCAAGGATCTCAGCACGATTCAAGCCGACCTCGAAGAAAAGGGATTGCGACCGGAGCAGGAGATCATTTGCTATTGCACGGGCGGCGTGCGATCAGCGTGGCTCTATGTCGTACTCAAACTGGCGGGCTTTCAGAAGGTGCGAAACTATGCAGGATCCTGGTGGGAATGGAGTCGGGATTTCGCCTGCCCGGTGGAAAAGGATTTTCAGGGGCTTCAGAAAGTGTTGGGCGTCGACGCGCCGGCGCGCCCGTCTTGACAGTCAAAAAACGGCTGTGTAAGGTGAATGCATTACCGGTCATTATCCATACTCAGACGGTTTCGCGTACCGAACGAATTCTAACCATGGAGGAGGTGCCTATGAGAGTGAGTATCCAGCGCGGAGTGTTGGCGTTGGCAGCAGCGGCATTACTCGGATTGCCGCTTGTCGCGCAAGCGGACAACAAGCATGTCAGCGAGGCTGTCGAACATGCCAAGGAAGCGGTGGAGCACGGGAAGCAAGGCCATGCGGATGCTTTGACTAAGCATGCCGAAGGCGCTCTCAAGCATGCACAGGCGGCGCAGAAGGACATGAAGAATCCCCACCTGGATGAGGGTGTCAAGCATCTCCAGGAAGCCGTCGAACATGGAAAGGCCGGCCATGCCGACGTGGCCACGAAACATGCGGAAGGAGCCGTGACGCATCTCTCCGAAGTGAAGTAATCGTACTGACGGAGGGCAAGAGGCGAGGGGCGAGAGGTGACAAGCCCCTCGCCTCCTGTCCTTTGTTTCCACCACATGCCTCTCACCTCGTCCCTCTAGCCTGGTTTCCATGCGTGTCGGTTTTTACCAAAACAATCCTGAATTCGGGAACGTCGCTGAGAACCTGGAGCGAATTTCCGCCAGGCTCGACGAGGCCGAGACGGATTTGATCGTATTGCCTGAACTCTGCGCAACCGGCTATCAGTTTGTATCTCAGGATGAGGCGCGTAAGCTGGCGGAGCCCGTTCCGGATGGCGCGACGACCAAACGGCTGATGGAGATCGCGAAGCGGAAACAGGTCGTCATCGTGGCCGGTGTTGCAGAGCAGGCCGGATCCGTTCTCTATAACTCCGCGGTCGTGGTGGGGCCCAAGGGTTTCATCGGTTCCTATCGAAAAACACACTTGTTTTTTGAAGAGACCCTCTTTTTCGCTCCCGGCGACACGGGTTTTCACGTGTGGGATATCGGTCCGGCCAAGATCGGTGTGATGATCTGTTTCGACTGGTATTATCCGGAATCGGCGCGCACGCTCACGTTGAAAGGCGCCGACATCATTTGCCATCCTTCGAATCTGGTGCTGCCGAACTGCCCGGATTCTATGCCGGTGCGTTGCCTGGAGAACCGCGTCTTCGCCGTGACCTGCAATCGGACCGGCAACGAAGCCCGTGGAGGAAAGAATCAGCTGACCTACATCGGCAACAGTGAGGTCGTCGACCCGCGAGGCGGGATTCTCCATCGAGCCCCGCGGGATCAGGAAGAGCTGTGTATCGTCGAGATCGATCCTGCCGAGGCCCGCGACAAGGCGCTTACGCCCTACAATGACCTGCTTCGCGATCGCCGCGAATCTTTGTACAAGTAACCTTGTGACCCCATTCCGGCTTCGTGGCCCGGCTTGCGCGTGACGGGCCGGCGCGATAGGATGATTCGTATGCACCTTCCGCTCGGCAAAGGCATCTTCCTCATCGCCGCTCCCAGCCTTCGTGACCCGAACTTCCGGCAAACCGTCGTGCTGCTCTGTGAGCATGGGGCGGAAGGCGCGTTGGGTGTTGTTGTGAATCGTCCGACCGCGATGTCCGTATCAGAAGCGTTGCCTCACGTCCCCGTGTTGGAAGGCCAGCGCCATGTGCTGTTCTCCGGAGGCCCTGTGCAGCCGAATCAGGTCATGTTGCTCTACCGGTTGACCCAGCTGCCGGAGAATTCCCATCATGTCTTCGACGGCGTGTGTCTAGGAGGAGACATGGAATTGGTCGACCGGATCTTGATGACGAACCAAGGACGCGAGGCGTTTCGCGCCTACGTCGGGTACTCCGGTTGGGGGCCTGGGCAACTCGAGTCCGAGATGAAAACCGGTTCCTGGATTACGATCCCGGCCGACCCCGTCATCGTCTTTGAGAAGGACCCGTTGCGGATCTGGCCAGA
This sequence comes from Nitrospira sp. CR1.3, assembly GCA_014055525.1. Taxonomy (GTDB): domain Bacteria; phylum Nitrospirota; class Nitrospiria; order Nitrospirales; family Nitrospiraceae; genus Nitrospira_C. The sequence goes on along the minus strand of WIAH01000016.1, from coordinate 40,198 downwards.
TATCGTCAGTACCTTGGGAGACGACTATCGGCACTATGCGGACATGCCCCTTGATCCCTCCCTCAACTAGCCAGGCTCAGGGCGAGAAGTTCGAGGCTAGAGGTCGAAAGTCCTTCTTGCTCCTCCCATCACCATGTGCCCACACCCTGCGCCGTGACTTCTCGATCGTTCCATTGCGGAGGGCTCGGACTGAATGCTACGCTGCCGCCGATGTTGCCTCCTGAGGCCGCTCCTCGAAGCCGATTTTCCGTTTTCATCATCTCGATGATAGCCGCGGGTTTTGCCGGAGGATTGTCGGCTTGCGGCGTGGCCTATACGATCGTCAAGTCCGAGTCGAAGCTCGACAAGCTCTCGGTCCCGATGACCAAAGCGCAAGTAGTCGATGAGATCGGCCGGCCGGATCGAGTGCTGCGAGACGACGGCCGCCTGCTTGTCTGGGAATATTCGCTCACGGCTCGTAAACAGTGGTTGTACGAGCTGGCGCTCTGCCCCGTCTCGATCTGGATCGGCGGCTGTCTGTTCTACCCCTTTACGAATATCGTGGCGGATCATCAGAGGGAATATCCGCAGCATGTGGTGTTGGTAAGCGACGAACTCTGCGCGTGGGGACCTCCGGCCGCCATCCTGCAGCGGCGGAAAACCTGTGCGTCGACCGGTGTGTCCTCTCTGCAGGCCGGAAACGGCTCAGGCCGCCCCGAGCCCGTAGTTTCAGGCAATGGGCCGATCAATCGCGAGACCATCGATCGTTATCGAACGATGGCCGTCATGTTGTTCGAAGATGCCGCCGGAGCGCAAGGATCCGGCTCGCGTGTCGCCGGGATCGTCACGACGCTCCTGCTCGATCTGGATGTGCATATGGTGGAACGGGCGAAGCTGGACGAAGTGTTGAAGGAACAGGTCATCCAGCTCACGCATGCCGATGATGCCAATGTCTTGAAAGTCGGAAAGCTGGTGGGGGCGCAAGCCATCATCGTCGGAGAGGTGCAACAGTGGGAACGCCATCAGCAGGAACGGATGCATAGCGTCTCGCTGGCATTGCGAATGATCGACGTCGAAACCGGCCTGCTGCTGTTCAACGGTGAAGGGCATCTGACGGATCCGACCACCGACGATCCGGAAGGCTCCGCGAGGCTCATCGTCCAACGCATCCTGGCGCGATTCGGCTCGCAGACGGGTTTGCTGGGATCGGGGCGAATAGGAGTGAACTGGGAATTACAGGAGGAGCAGGGCGGGCGTTTCTATCTGGTTCGCGAACTTCGCAGCGGACTACCGGCGGAAAAGGCGGGACTCAAAGTCGGCGACCGGGTCGTGGCCTGCAAGGGCGCTTCGCTGACCACGGCGAAGAGCGAGCGTGACGCCAAACGCCTCTGCCAAGTCGAAGCCGGAGAGACCCTGCAACTCGATGTGCGGCGGGCCGATGGTCCGTTGCATCTGTCCGTTACCGCAGACAAGCGGCCTGGGCTCTAGCGAGTTGTCTACACGGAAGCAAGGAGAAGCATGGCTCATCAAGACGTGCCGCAATCCGGAACCGAGGCGTTACTGAAGAAATTGCATGAGCGGCCGCACATGCCGCTGGCCGACTGGCTCCGTGCTCCCGCTCATGTCCACTACAAGGCGTTCCGTATGTCGGATCCGCCGGCGCAGCGGAAAGCCAGTCGGGAGGAGTTTCAGTCGCTCCTCGCCGCCTTTTCCGTACCGGAGGAGCAGACCGTTCTTCGAGAAACGTTCGGGTACGGCGTCAAAGAAACGGCGAATGGCGAGAGGTTGATCGTGGTGTGGCAGGCCCACACGGAATACTACAACTACCAACTCTGGCATCTGCCTTTGCCGACATGGGCTGAGGCGGCATTCGGACCGCTGAGCTTTCCAGGCTACAAGTTTCCCGTTACGCCACTGGGAACGGAAGTCTGTCGATTGGACATTGTGCTCGCCGCGGAAGCGTTACCGTCACGCGAACGACTGAAATCGTTGTTGCCGGGGCCGGTCATTTATGGCAGCCGGATTCTCGATGAACAGACGAGCGTGGCGACGAGTTTCACGCCGGACGAGCAGGGGCGGGAGCGCTACTGGGTCGGTCTGGGCCAACCGCAGGCCCAGGCCTCGCGCCTCAAGGATATTGTCGATGCCATCGTGCGGATCGAGACCTACTATCACTTGCTCTTGATGCAGAAGCCGTTGTTTTCCGCCGCCATTGATCAAGTGTATAAGTTCGAACAGGTTCATCTGAAGCAGCGCGAGGTCATCAGCGGCCATATCGGCCACGCCGATTCTCAGACCCTCCAGCGCTGGCTCAACAGCCTCACGCAGGATCTACTCAAGACCAATCGCATTGCGGGCAAGCTTCACTTCGAGCTGTCCGCCTCGCTTCCCTACGACAAGATTGTCCATGCCACACTGGCTTCGCTGGCTGAACGACCCATGGACTCGTACCGACCGGTGTCCGACTATGTGCTCAGCGGCATCACGGGAGTGGCGGATGGCTATCAGCAACTGTTGCGTAGAATCGAGACCTTGCGAGGCGGATTTGAAGGAATAATTTCGATTATCAGGGCGCGGGTCGATCTGATTCTGGAAGCCCAGAACCTCACGCTGCTTCAAAGTGTGGATAAGACGACAAAGAGTCAGGTCATCCTTCAACATACGGTCGAAGGTCTGTCGGTCATCGTGATCGCCTACTACCTGGCGGGGCTGGCTACCTATGTCCTCAAAGGCCTGCACGAAGCCGGATGGATCAAGAACGCCAATATCGCCTCGGCCGTGTTCGTGCCCATCGCCATCGGTCTCGCCTTTGTGATCACGACGGCCAGCAAGAAATATCTGCATAAGAAATGGTCGGGAGAGCAGTCGCCTCAAGAACTGAACAAACCACAGGCTTAGCCTTAATCCGAAAATAGTAGTCTCCTTCGCGGGTCCTGTCTTGGCGAACAGCCCCACCGTGCTCACTCCACCCATCCCCCAGTGGGTCCCTTTCGTTGCGCGCGGAGGGGCGCCCCGTTCGCCATGCCACCCGCGGTATTTCGGCTTGGTGCCCTGAAATCAGTATCGGGGCGGGTCAACAGCACAGATGAACTTCCAAGCCAATGGTCTAGTTTTCGGGGGGAAGGTCAACGTCTAGGTTGTGTTCGACGACGACGAGCGTGTTGCCGTGGTTAACCAACTTGTGCAGGCCGGCGGCCTGCTAGTGGGATTGTCCAATGAGCGAAGCGAGCAAGGCTTTCAGCCCGCAGAAGGTCACGGTGAATGCGTCGGTGCGACGTTGGTAGGATCGATCCACGTCGTGCGCGACCACACGGAGGTCTGCCTTGGGGTAGCGAAGGGCGAACGCTTTGAGATTGGTCAGATCGACATCGTCAGCCGACCATTTGCACTCCAGCGCAAGCGGGGCCTGGCCCCGGCGTGCCAGTACGAAATCGATTTCGTGACCACGCTTGTCACGCCAATATCCGATCCGTCGAGTCTGGAGGTGCGCCTGTAATTCGTTGAGGACCAGATGTTCCCATAACAGCCCGAGATCTTCTTGTCTAAGACTGGTCCAGCCGCGGTAGTAACAGGCGAATCCGGTGTCGAAGGCATAAATTTTTGGCGCGGCGACAATCTCGCTCGTTCGATGGGTGGAGAAGGGCCGTATCACGTGTGCTAGATAGGTGCTTTCCAAGACGGCGAGATAGTTCATGATGGTTTGGCGGCTGACTTCGCAGGCGCGAGTGAATCGTGTGGCTTCAAAGAGCCCACCGCTTTGGGCGAAGAGAAGCTCGGCAAACTGTTCGAACGAGTGCCGCCGCTCCAGCCGAAAGAGGGTCTGGATGTCTTTCGCCCAGTACGCATCCATCCATTCCTGAAAGGCAGGTTCTGGAATCGATGCGGCCAGAAAAAACGGCGGGAGCCCTCCGTGGAGCATACGGTGCCGGAGATCCGGCGTCTGAAACGCCGACAGATCTTCTCCGATCATCGGAGTTAGCCAGAGTTCGGCCTTTCGTCCAGCCAAGGTGTCACGAAATTTCCTCGAGGCTCCCAGCGTGGAGGAACCGGTCGCAATGATCTTGGTGTCTCGATAATGGTCGGCCGCAATCTTGAGGAGCTGAGAAGGGTTGGATAGTCGATGGATTTCATCGAGAATCACTCGCCGTCCACGATGCTGGCTCAGAAAATCTTCGGGGTCATCGAGCAGCCGTCTAGTGCGTGGGAGCTCGCAGTCGAAATAATCCGTGTCGGAGAGTGACTGACAGAGGAGCGTCTTGCCGGCCCTGCGGACGCCCGAGAGCCACACGATAGACCGCTCTTCCCAGGCGCTCTCTAGCTTTTCTTGCCACCACTCTCTCAGTACCATATGGCATGTAGTTTAGCGTTTGGTGTCACTATATGCAACGCCTGTGGTGATTGGACCATGTGCGTGGAATGCAAGGCCGGCGAGGACGAAGTGTTGTGGTTTGGCTACGATCCTGGCAGCGGGGCCAGGACATGGGTAAGAAATCGCCCCGTATGAGACGCCGCCACCTTCGCGACCTGCTCCGGTCGTCCTTCCGCCACAATCTGTCCACCCGCCTCGCCGCCTTCGGGACCGAGGTCGATAATCCAGTCGGCTGATTTGATCACGTCTAGGTTGTGTTCGACGACGACGAGCGTGTTGCCGGCGTTCACGAGCCTGTGCAGCACGGCGAGCAGTTTCTTCACGTCGTCCATGTGCAGGCCGGTCGTCGGCTCGTCCATGATGTAGAGCATGTTAGGGGACAGGCTCCGGCCTTGCCGGTGCCTGTCCCCGTCCTTCCGACGGACAGGGGGACAGTCCCCTGTGGGGACAGTCCCTTGCCGGTGCCTATCTCCGTTCATGGTCAATTCCGCGGCGATCTTCAACCGCTGAGCTTCGCCGCCTGAGAGAGTCGTAGCCGATTGCCCAAGACGTATGTACCCAAGGCCGATGGAAGACAGGAGGTGCAGTCGCTCTTGCAATCGCGGTGTCCCGGTGAAGAACGACAGTGCTTCCTCCGCCGTCATCGCGAGGACATCCGAGATGGTCTTACCGCGATAGCGAATGCCCAGGACTTCCGGCTTGAAGCGCCGCCCTTCGCAGATCTCGCATGGCGCATAGATGTCTTCGAAGAAGTACATTTCCAGTTTTTCCACGCCGCTTCCTTCACAGCGTTCGCACCGCCCGCCGTCCGCATTGAACGAAAAATGCCCCGGCGTGAATCCCTGACGCAGGGCATCCCGTTCCGAGGCGAAGAGCCGCCGGATTTCGTCGAAGGCCTTCAAATAGGTAACGGGGTTGGATCGCGGCGTCCGCCCGATCGGCTGCTGGTCGATCAAGCGGACGCCGTTCACATGCTCGATACCTCTGATGGCTGTGAAGCGACCCATCGGCAGCGATGCCAGACGGAATGCGCGGGCGAGGGCCCGATACAGGATGCCTTCAACCAACGTGCTCTTGCCGGATCCTGATACCCCGGTGACACAGATCAACATGCCGAGGGGAATCCGCACGACGAGGTCTTTCAAGTTGTGTTCGCTCGCGCCGGCGATCACCAATACCTTTCCGCTTCCAGGGCGGCGAGACGTCGGCAGAGGAATCTTCTCTTCGCCGCTGATGTAGCGAGCCGTGATGGACCGGCGGTCCTGCAGAAACGCGCTTGCCGGCGCAGCGCAGACAATCTCGCCTCCTTTTTCACCGGAATGAGGCCCGAGTTCCACGATATGGTCGGCCGATTCGATCATCCGGCGATCGTGCTCCACCACCACGACGGTGTTGCCGACTGTCGCGAGGTCCTTGAGAATACCGGCAAGGAGATCCGTGTCGCGAGCGTGGAGTCCGATGGTGGGCTCATCGAGGACGTAAAGCGTGCCGACGAGTCGGGCGCCGAGTTGATTCGCCAGCGAAACGCGTTGCGCCTCGCCGCCGGAAAGTGTTTTGGTCTGCCGGGCCAAGGTGAGGTAGCCCAGTCCGACCCGGAGAAGGAAGCCGAGCTTGGCCTGTAATTGCCGAAGGATGTCGGCAGCGAGGTCTTGCTCGAACCGCCGCAAGGCCAGCGAGTTAAGCCAGGAAACGACGGCTTCGATCGTGAGCTCCGCGATTTCGTGAATGTCTTTACCCGCGATCTTCACGAAGCGGGCGTCCGGCTTTAGCCGGCTCCCATGGCAGCCGGGGCAGTCGAAGGGCGTGCGGTAGCGGCTGAGCAACACCCGCACATGCAGCTTATATCGCTTGCCTTCCATGTACTCGAAAAAGTCGTTGATCCCATCGAACGTCTTATCGCCCCGCCAGATCAGCTCCTGAGTGGCTTTTGGCAGGCTCTTGAAAGGGGTCGAGATGTCGACACCCTGCCGTTTCATGGCCGTGAGCAGCTGCTTCTGCCACCAGTCGGTTCCCGGCTTACTCCAGGGTTCGACAGCGCCTTGGGCCAACGACTTATTGTGATCTGGTATGACCAGGCCCGGATCGTATCGCAACACGTTCCCGAAGCCTTTGCATTCCGGACAGGCGCCGAGCGGGTGATTGAACGAGAAGAGAACGGGGCGCAGCGGCTCAAAGGTTCGACCACAGCGCTGGCAGAGGAAACTGGCGCTATAGGTCTGGCTTTCGTGCCCGATCAGGTCCACGACACAACGGCCGTCTCCCTCACGGAAGGCGGTTTCGACCGCTTCGACCAGACGCGATCGGTTGTCTCCTCTGACGACGAGGCGATCGAGAAGGACGTAGAGAGATCGATATTGGCGAAGCGACGGTTGTTGAATCTCATGCAGGTCGAGGATGTCGTCGCCTGCTTTGAGCCTGGTGAACCCGCGTGTCAGCAATGACTGCAGGAAGCCATGCTCCTGCTTGGCGGCTGGAGCGGGAATCGGAAAGAGCACCATCGCCCGAGCGTCGGGAAATCTCGTGAGGAGATCGTTTGCGACGTCGTCCGGATGAAACGCGCGGGCTTCCTGATGGCAGTCCGGGCAGATCGGTTTGCCGATTTTGGCGAAGAGCAGGCGCAGCAAATCGGCGATCTCCGTGGTCGTGCCTACGGTCGAGCGCGCCGTGCGCACCTGATTCTTCTGCTCGATGGCGATGGCGGGACGGACGTTCAGAATCCGGTCGACATCGGGACGGGCGACTTTTTCCAGAAACATCCTGGCGTAGGTCGAGAGCGATTCGACATACCGCCATTGTCCTTCGGCGAACAGCGTATCAAACGCCAGCGAGGACTTGCCCGATCCGGACAAGCCGGTGACGGCGGTCACCTTATTGTGCGGAATCCGGAGCGAGACGTTCTTGAGATTGTTCTGCCGCGCCCCCTCGACGATCAGATCGTTTGAAGCTGATCCAGATTCCGTAGGCTGCGGCACGCGCTCCTCCCAAGGATGGCAAGACCGGTCATCCTAGCAAGGCCGGGAGCGGTCTTCAATGAGAGGACTTCCAGTCGCTGTGCCGCGCGAGGTCGGGAGAGAATCACGCTTTGTCTTGGGGATTCTCGCGGTGAATGAGAGTATGATGGCGTGATGCGCCGCGGGAATATTTCGACGCGTCGGACTGTTCTCACCATTACCATTTACAACGGCAGAAGAAAGACCCATCTATGACCCAGTCCTCCACCCCCACCGACTATATGGGCATCGGACGGCAGCTCGCGGTGTTGCTCGGCTCAAGTCTCGAGGGTCCGTCGGGAGAAGCGCTCAAGGAATTGGCGCGCGCCTATCACCCCTCCGCGAATGAAGCCCGCATCAGCGCGGAGGTATTTCTATTCCACAAGTATCTCATCGTCCAGTCCTGTGTCGGCATGTTCCCTGAGTCGCAAGTCGAACGCGTCATCGGCGGGCTCTTCGCGGCCTTGAACGAAAAGGCCACGAGGCTGGAGTTCAGCCCGGAGCGACAGCATGCGATGGAGCAGATGTGGCAGATGCGGGCCAAGCAATTCGACAGGCCGTTTACGGAGGACAGGGAACACTTTCTGAGCGAAGGCGGCGACGGGACCTATTGGAAACAATCGCTGACCCGTTTTTGTCAGAACGTGCTCGAGATTGAGAATCCACCGGACATTTGGGCGGGCGGGAAAGGTCCCTCACACAAGGCCAGCGCGACGGTCACCGAAACGATCGAGCAACTGGTGTCGGCGATGAGCGAGATGAGCCGTCTCCACTTCGGCGCGCCTGATCCCGTTCAGTAGTTCAGTTATAAGAAAACGGGGAGAATGCCGACACGGATTCCGGCTGCCCGGTCGGGAAATGCGCCGTCAGGTAGTCACTGAGTCGAGAGGCCTCGCCAGGTTTCATCTGCGTAAGTTCGAGACCGAATTCCAACCCACTGGTCCAGCGCACGACGGCTTCATCGACCATGATCGGCATCGGCTGGTCGGGAAGAAACACGTTGACCGACATCACCGTTCCCCGCGCGACCGGTCGGGGGCCGCTGGCCCGCCAACCTGCTATTGAAATGTCGACGAGCGTTCCGATCATGTACGTTTCGTCATGGACATATTCGATCCGGCACGTCATCCGATATCGCGGACCTCGTCGTGGTGTGTGCCAAGCTCCGGCGGAGGGCTGGCCGGACTCTTCATCCTGACCGACGAGGGATGGGACTGCGGCCCGCCTGCCTCTGGGTTGCCGCAAGAGTTGGTATCCGTGGGACGCTCCTGCCGCTGTCAATGTCCCCAGCGACGCGATGATGAAGAATTCCACCAGGCTAATCATGGCTGGCCTCCCTGTCGCTAGAACCGCCGGATCCTTGCGGGTGATCATTCAGCATGCTCCAACTGTATCGCCCGGTCGGCGGAGGCGGTAGGTCCTCGAAGAGACTAACCCCAAGGAAGGGGATGCCGCGAATCGGCGCTCACAGAGCGGTGAGGATCTTCCTGATCATGCTGGCTCCCTTCCCTACGGGAGGGGGAGACTACCGCAAGGTCAGCCTGATTATGCCGATACAGGCCATATAGAGCGTCAATGAGATGGCGGTTGCCGCCCAGAAACCGAGCCGGGGAACTCCGACAATCATGGTGACGACGTAGACGATCCAGGGCGAGACAAACCACAAGAGGTTTTTCGCATATCCGACCAGAGAGTCGGCCCCGCCATTTAGATAGATCAACACAAACGTTGCTCCGGTGATGGCCGGGAACGTACTGGCGAAGGCGGCGAGAAACGGTCGCCCTTGTGAGCCTAAATAAGTCGAGAGGCTGACGATCGTACCTCCCAGCAGAAAATAGGTGCTGTATTTGACTAGCTCATTCACGTCATTTCTCCCCTGGAGTTTCGTCGCCATCGCTCATGAGGCGACCGGAAAACGGCGGATTCATGTCCGGTCTATCACAGAAGCGCGGATCGTACGACACTATACATGACGATGACTTCGACTGCATGGGCGACAATCGGAATGTAAAGATTGCGCATCGTCACCCAGATGGCTCCCCATATGATTCCGTCCCACAGAGCGATCCAATGGAGGTCGCGGAACGTCTGCGTCATGAAGGGGTCGAAAGAAAAGGTGAGAGCGCTGATGCCAATAGCAAGAACCGAAGCCGCTTGAGGCCTGCCGATCCCGACGGCTGCTTTTCCCATCGCGAGCAGTCGGCCCAGCAAGAAACCGCGGAAATTGAATTCGACGAAGAGCGCGACTGCGCAAATGACCCAGGGGACCATGACGAAAACCGGCAATTGAGCGTGCGGCGTCCGCTTGAGAAAGGTGACGTCATAGCCCAGAAAGGGAAGTAGCTCGAGAATGATCAGTGAATTGAGGCAACCGAGCGCGAGCCCGGTAAGTAGCCCCCAACGAAGGCCGATGTAGAGTTTCCGGTTCTCCAACCCGAAGCGGGAGATGAAACCGGGGTTATGAGCAGCCCAGAGCGCGCAGGCGAGATACGCGATGATCTGCGGTGCGAACTGCACCAGCACCTGTTCTTGAAGCGAGGCGGGGAGGATGTAATAGTCAAGCGTTGCAGCAATGGGGAGCAGCGCTAAGGCGGCTCCCCGTTCTGCGGCCTGAGCCTGGACGGACCGATCTGGCTCAGGCGCCATCGCGGGCGGCTCTACTGCAATTCGAGATTATATCGGTCCAATGTGGTCGCCTTGTGCCGAGCGAGGTTGGAAAGCGACTTGTTGTAATCGACGGTGGCGCGCAGCTCATTGCCTTGGGCCGTCGCGAGGTCCCGCTGGAAATCGAGCACAAAACGCGTCGTGCTGAGGCCGACCTTCAAACGTTCCTGCTCCGCTTGAAGCTGCTTCTCCGCCATGATGCGCGCCGACCGGGTCGTTTCAATGCGTTTGAAATCGGTTTGGACCCGGCGAACTGCTTCTCGCACGCCAACGATGATCTGCTGCCGCACACTCACGAGAGCGGCCTCCGCATTCTGGGCTTCCAATTGTCGCTTATTGTAGGTGCTGATCGCCGATCGATTGCCGAGCGGATAACTGAGGACAAGTCCGGCCCCATAGTTGTAGAAATCGCCGGTAAAGTTTCGTTGGCTGGTGCCTTTGTAATCTCCGCCGAGTCCCAACAGTCCCATTGTCCCCTGAAATGACAAGGTGGGGAGTAGTTGATTCTTGGCGAATTGTTTGTTGAGCTCGCCGGATTCCACATTCTTCTTTGCCTGCACGATTTCCGGTCGATGTTCAATCGCGATGTCGATAGCCTCTTGAAGGCTGAGGGGTTCCAGCGCGGTCACCGGTGGATCGGTCGGGGTGAGGCGAATGTCCAGTCTCAGATCCTCCTCACCCGGGTTAAGCAGGCGACGGAGTTGATCTTCCTGGTCGCGAATGGCTTTTTCCGCCACAAGCACCTGCTCCACGCGTGATGCGACGGCTGCTTCGGCCTGCAGGACATCCACGATGGACATGACGCCGGCCTTCGCCTTGGCTCGATTGCTGGCCAACAGTTCCTGCGCGGCTTTCAACGCCGCTTCGGCGACTTTCAAATTCTCGTTCGCGAAGACGAGTTCCCAATAGGTCTGTTCTACGGTGGCGATCACGGTCAGGACTCGATCGCGAAAGACATGCTGTTCCACGTCGGCGTTGTTTTGGGCCACTTTGATGAAGGTCTTGGTGATATCAATACCGGCGTTCCGGAGCAGGGGTTGGGTTAAGGTCAGCGCCAAGCTGCTGGTGTAGGCGGGATTGTACAAAAACCCCTGGGCAACATCCTGATTCACATTGGTTCGCGCTGGAGCGTAGTTCAAATCGACGTTGCCGCCGGTGATGAGGTTGGTTACGGCGTCGACCGTGACGGAGGACGTGCGCTGGTCGAAGACCTGTATATCCGTTAGGTTGCCACCGGTGCCGCCGAACACCGGGCGATTGAGCGGGCTGGCCGCCCGGTTATATTGTCCGTTCACGCTGAGCGTCGGGTCGAACTTGGCTTGCTCAACGGTGATATCAGCCAGCCGACTCTGTTTCGTCTGGCGGCTGATGCTGATATCCAGGTTGCTCTTCAAGGCGCGGAGCGCGGCATCGGACAACGAGATAATTTCTCGCCGTTCTCCCGCCTGAGCCTTTATCTCTTCAGCAGCCCAAGAGATTCCGGCGGTCCAGGCCAGGCTGATGCCGATGGTCAGCAGCGCCCCCCTTGTCGTATGTGCGATAGGTCTGTGTTCCATGATCCCCCCTTATGGTCGACAGGGAAATGTCTCCCATACTATAATGAGTTTATGAGAACCTGTCATGGACTTCCTGCGAGCAAGCAGCGCAAGATCCCGTCGTTCTTGTGGCTCGCTCTCATTCTCTGTAGCTCAATAAGTTCGCCGGCCTGGGGGCAAACGGTCTCCGGTGTTCGCGGGTTTGACGGGGGAGTCGCCCCGCTCTTCAATCTGACCGGGCCGGGCAATCTCTATCTCGACAATCAGGGGACTCAAGGATTTCTGTATAATTTCGGAAACAATTTCCAATCATTCAGCTTCCGCAACCCGACAAGCAGTCAAGCTTGGAGCGGCGCAGTCATGACCTTGGGTCCGCAGCTCTCGATCGGTCTGATTCAGGGAGCCAACCAGGTGGGAACCCCCCTCGTGCTTCCTGGCCCTCCCCGGCGTACATCGCCATTACCGCCCATCGAATCGACACTCATCGACGAAATCCCATAGGCAGGCTAGAGGCGCCAGGCGAAAGGCCAGCGGTAAACGCGCGGTCGTGGAGTCTCGCGCTCGACCGTCTTATTCCAGCCTCGGGCCTCTTTCCACGCGCCTGAATCACGGGGCATTGGCCAATTGCCATGCGAGGGCGAAGACGTAGCGCGCAACGGATTCTAGGATCTTCGGGTCGATGGTATCCGCCGTATCAGTCGGCTGGTGAAAGTGAGGATGAATGCCTCCGCTGACGACCGTGATGGTCGGCACACCGGCTTCCTTAAACGGCACATGGTCGCCTCCGGGAAAAAATCCGAACAGGTCCAACTTATCTGAGATCCCGCTCGATTGCCCGGCCTGCTGAGCGACGGTCTTCTCAAGTCCTGTGACGCCAACCGTCAGGCGCCCGTTTCCTATCCCTGCATGGTCCACATTGATCATCCCCATCGTCTTTGCAAGGGGAGTGATCGGTTGAGAGACGTACAACTTTGATCCCAACAGTCCCTGCTCCTCGCCGCTGAACGACACAAAGAGGATAGATCGTTTCGGCGCGACCGGCGCGGCGGCAAACACTCGGGCCACCTCCAACAGCACGGCCGTGCCTGAGGCGTTGTCGTCCGCGCCGGCGAATAGCAGGCCGGCCTGTCGCCCGAAATGGTCGCGATGAGCCCCGATCAGGACGGTCTCGTCGCCGGTCGTGTCACCTCGAATGAGAGAAATGACGTTGAAGAGAGTGCCGGTCGTGAGGCGGCTTGTCCATGAGAGGACGGCCGACGTGCCCGTGGCTCTCGACCGCGACGTGCCGGCACGATTAAGCTCTTCCTGCAGGGTGCGCAGCGAGATGTTGCCGCCGCTCCCTTCGCGGATGATGGTGTCGGCTGTGTCGGAACTGATCCAGGCTCCCGGCAACTGATGATCGACTTCCGTGGCGGAATAGAAGGCGCTGGGATTCCCGGTGACGCCGCGTCTCTGTTCATATGCGTTTAAGATCGGCCCTGTGACGGTCAGGTACGCGACCGCGCCCTTCTGTTTGGCGAGGCGTTCTTTGCCGGCGTGAGAGGCGGAACCTGCATACTTCTCCGGTTTTCCCCGCAGGAAGAGCACGATCTTGTCGCGCACATCGAGGCCGGCGTAGTCGTCGATGCCCTGCGCCGGGTCCGAGATCCCGTAACCGACAAAGATGATCGGTCCCGCGACGTCGGCGGAAGGAGAGTCGAGCACGGGAAGCAGGTCCGAGCCAACGCGGAGGGGGAGGCGACGATCGGGAAGGGTCAGTTCAACCAGCACGTCGTCGTCAATAGTTCGTGTCGGAACCGGACTGGTCTGTTTCCATTCCTGCCGGGGCAAGGGGTTGGTCTGATTCTGGGGGGGAGAAGCAGGAGAACGGTGAAGCCTGAGCTCGCTGAATCGAGTGGCAACGAACGAAGCCGATTCCTCATCTTGGGCGCTGCCGGCCTGCCGACCTCGAAAGAGCGGCCCGCTCAGGGTTCTAATATCCGCCAACATGCGTTCGGCGGAAATCTGATCCAGCGCTGCTTCGAGTGAGTCGCGCCCTGAGAGGAAAGCGTCAAGCTCGGAGCCCGCGGAGGCGAATCGAGGCAATCCGATCAACAGAGAAAAAGTGACGACACGAGCAATCTTGCGCGTCATATGCCGATACGTGCGTAGACAAGGTGAGTTTCATTGCAGAGTACTGGAAGCCACGGTACGATGTCCAACTGCTCGTCGAGGAAATATTCTGTGACACAACCATCTGCGCGTCGTTCTCCCAATCGTCTCTCGTCCGAGCCGAGTCCATATCTCCGGCAGCATGCGGAAAATCCGGTGGATTGGCATCCCTGGGGAGGGGAGGCGCTGTCGAAGGCGAAAGCCGAGAATAAACCGATCCTCTTATCGGTCGGGTACTCGGCCTGCCACTGGTGTCACGTCATGGCGCATGAATCATTCGAGGACGCCGAGATCGCCAAGGTCATGAATGAGCATTTCGTCAACATCAAGGTGGATCGCGAGGAACGCCCGGATCTCGACGAGATCTATCAGAAATCCGTTCAGGTATTTACAGGACGCGGCGGCGGATGGCCGCTCACGATGTTTCTGACGCCCGATCAAGAACCGTTCTACGGCGGGACATATTTCCCCCCTGTTCCACGCTACAACCTGCCTGGATTTCTTGAGGTGTTGCGCGGCGTCATCGAGGCCTATCGAGATCATCGCGACGAAGTGACGAGAAATGTGGAACGAGTCAGGGCGGGGCTGCGCCGAGTCGGAGCGCCGAATCGTTCTGATGAACCGTTGACAAACCGACTGCTCGAGGATGCGGCGAAGGAACTGGAACAACTCTTTGACGACGTCCACGGCGGCTTCGGCGAAGGGCCGAAATTCCCCACGGTGCCCCCGCTGAATCTTATGCTGCGGCATTCCGCACGCACCGGCGATGAATCGCTTCGGCAGAAGGCCTTGTTTCAGCTGCGGGTCATGGCAGCCGGGGGAATTTACGACCATCTCGGCGGCGGGTTTCACCGCTATTCGGTGGATAGCCGATGGATGGTGCCTCATTTCGAGAAAATGCTGTATGACAACGCCCAGCTGGTGCGGATTTACCTTGATGGGTGGCGATTGAGCAAGGAGGAACGGTTTCGTCGCGTCGTCGAAGACACATTGGATTACGTTCGCCGGGAACTGACACACCAGGATGGAGCGTTCTTCGCCGCGCAAGACGCCGACAGCGAAGGACATGAGGGGAAGTTCTTCACATGGGATCCGGCGGAGCTGACGGCCATTCTCGGAGCAGACTTGGGCGGGGAATTTTGCCGCGCGTACGGGGTAACGGACGGGGGGAATTTTGAAGGGAAGAATGTGTTGCACCGGTTGGATGGGCTCAGATCGTCCCCGGAAGAGCTGGAGCTGGCAGAAGCGGTGCTACGGCCCGCGCGGGAGAAGGTACTGGCTGTTCGCGATCGACGGGTGAAGCCGTTGCGCGATAAGAACATTTTGACCGCCTGGAACGCCATGATGGCATCCGCGTTTCTGGATGCCTACCACGCGTTCGGCACGTCGGCCTACCTCGCGGTTGCCGAGAAAGCGCTGACCTTCTTGGTGGATTATGCCTACGCCGACGGCCGAGTGCGCCGATCGATTACCGCAGGGCGGGGACGTTTGAACGGTTACCTCGATGACGCAACCTGGCTGGGGACGGCCCTGCTCGATGCATTCGAAGCGACGTCGCACCGGTGGTATCTCGATCGGGCGCGCGAAGTCGCGGACGGGATATTGGCACATTTCTGGGATGATGCGGGGAGCGGCTGCTTTTTCACCAGTCATGATCACGAACCCTTGTTGCAACGGATGAAATCCGGCGCCGATAGCGCCATTCCCTCGGGAAACGCGATCTTTGCCGCGCTCTTGCTGAGGCTCTTCTCTTTCACCGGAGAGGAGCGGTATTATGACAGGGCCGGACAGATATTGATGCTGTTTCACAGCCTGATGAAGCACAATCCTTACGGGGCATCTTCCATGCTGTGTGCGTTGGACTGGTACCTCTCTCAGCCGAAGGAGATCGTAATCATCGGAAGCCGAGGCAATCCGTTGACCGAAGCCCTGCTGACAATGGTGCATCAGCGGTATCTTCCGAATCGTACGGTTCTTACGGTAGAAGAACCGAGACGAGCCGGGGAATCCGAGCTGCTGCTTGCCGCCGGGAAAACAACGGTCAAAGGGAGTCCCGCGGCCTACGTTTGCCACGGCAGAACTTGTTCGGCGCCCGTCACGGAGCCGCGGCAGCTTGACACATTGCTATTATAAGGAGAAGCGCAGTGGCAGGCGAAGCGGGGAAAGGCATTTACGATCATCTGTATCGACGGTTCTTCGAACGGCGGGATAGTCATGAGGGATACGATTTTCAGCATGCGCCCGGCGGCAGCATCCGCCCCCCTGTCGTAACCTTTCGCGATAAATTGCGATGGTGGACATGGAACCGTTGGCAGCGGAGAAAGCAGATTCTCCACGAACGAGACCGTCGGCAACAGGAAATCATTGAACTCACGCAGCGCGTATCGAAGAAGCCGTGATGAACCAAGCTCTCCCCGTCGTGAATAGACAGCGGAATCGGGCATGCCGGCTGGCGGTGGTTGTCGGCGCGATGATTATTCAAGGGGGCCTGCTTCTCGGCCCTACTGCGGCCATCCAGAACGAAAACCAGGCGGAGAAAGAGGCTAACCTCAAGGGCCAGATTTTTGGAGGCCTGTTCAATCGTTGGACGTTTGATCAGCAGAATGCCGATGAGTTTCCGATCGATTTCTCTCAATTGAGTATCGGAGAAGAGTCAACGGGAGTCTGGGTGATCGGGTCCGATGCCGCCGCTCCCTCCCCGCCCAACATGCTGAAAGCGGCCTCATCCTGTCGGAACGGATCCTGCTATCGCATGCTCGTCGCGAACAAGTTGCAGTATGAGTATCCTGATGTGTCGGTCCGGCTGCGTTTTCCGACTGAGGGAGGAGTCGGGCAGGGCGGGATTGTGATCGGACTCACGGGCGCAAAGCAATTTTACGCCGCAGTCGTCGATCTCGCGGCGAAACACCTCAAAGTCATCCGCGTTCTCGACGGTCAGGTGGCGGTACTTGGCCAAACTGCGATCACTCCAAAGGTCGTGGACTGGCATTCGCTTCGGATCCAGCGCAACACGATCATCAGCAAGGATTTCATCGAGACGTTCTTCGATGGCGAACTCCTTCTCTCCATTCAAGACCAATCGCTCGGGCTTGGTCAGGTGGGGCTGGTCGTAGGCGGGAATTCGTCCTTGCATTTCGACAGCTTGCACGCAGTTCCGTTGTTCTCTCAGCGCCCTCTTTCCGCTCCGGCCGCGTACTGAGCAGGGCGGTACGGTCGGCTATTCTCACTCACTGCTTGCATTTGGCATCGCGGTACGGTACAGTCCACCCGTGTAGCACCGCGAAAGGCCTGGTGGTGCGACAGTGGAGAGTGACAAGGCCTGATACTGATGTTGTTTTGGTTCTGCCCGGGGATCTGATCGGAAGCCAGACCTGAGTCGCCATCGTGTTTGCGTCTTCGGCCCATTCCTTCCTCACCTCTTCTCGAGTCCAAGACAACACCAATTTCTCAAAGGAGGAACCCAATGGGTTCGAAGATTTATGTTGGGGGTTTGCCGTATTCCACAACCGAGCAGCAGTTGAGCGATCTCTTTGCTGCGCATGGGGCGGTGGCATCAGCCCGAATCATCACCGATAAGTTCACTGGTCAGTCCCGAGGCTTCGGCTTTGTGGAGATGTCCAGCGATTCGGAAGCTCAGGCTGCGATCACCGCGTTGAACGGTACCCAACTGGGCGGCCGCACGTTGACGGTCAACGAAGCGCGTCCGCAAGAACCACGCTCAGGCGGCGGAGGCCGCGGCGGGTTCGGTGGCGGCCGGCACTGAGCCGAGTCGTTTTCAGTTCATGTCGGGGCTGTCGACACGACAGCCCCGCTTTTCCTTCCTAGAATTGCCCATCCTCACGATGCGTTTCTCGGCCGAATAATCGGCCGATTTGCAGTCCCGGGAAGTTAGTCCATACAAGGAGAGTTATGTCTATGTTTGCTGAGATGAGTCTGCCCCCGTTTCTTGCCCAGCGCCTGCAACAGGCCGGGATTACCGCGCCGACACCGATCCAACAGGCCGCCATTCGGCCCGCGTTGGACGGCCGCGACGTGATGGCGCAAGCCAAGACCGGGAGCGGAAAAACTTTGGCGTTTCTTTTGCCATTGATCGAGCGGGCCTTGCGGCTTGGGGTGTCGGGATCGGGAAGCGAAAGAAACCCGCAATTTCTGATTTTGGCGCCTACGAGGGAACTTGCCCTGCAGATCGAAATGGAACTGCGCAAGTATGCTCCGCCGACGGTCACGTCGCTGGCCGTCTACGGCGGCACGCCGATCGAACGTCATTATCGCGCGTTGAAGCGGCCGCCGTTGGTCGTGGTCGGAACGCCGGGGCGGTTGCTCGATTTGGCCGGCTCCGGACACCTCCAGCTGAGGGAAGTGACGTGGCTGGTCATGGATGAGGCGGACCAGATGCTGGATCGAGGGTTCTTGCGGGATATCCAGCGAATTTTGAGCCTGTTGCCGCATGAGCGACAAACGCTGCTCTTTTCGGCCACCTTTTCGCCGGAGATTCAGCAGCTCGCGCAGGGCATGCTGCGCAACCCGGCCCGAATTTCGGTTGATCCCGGAATCAGCAGCCCTGCGTCGATCACGCATGCCTACTATGTCGTGCCGGCCGAGCAGTCACGCACGCAACTGGTGCATACGTTGCTGCAGACCGTGAAATCCGGAGAGCGGTCGATGGTCTTTTGCGATCAGAAGTATAAGGTGCGGCGTCTTGCCTCCAAATTGGGCGGTGAACCGGCTTCGGTCGGCTCGATCACCGGTAACCACAGCCAGGCGCAACGCGAGCGGACATTGGGAGCCTTTCGCGCCGGCCGGATTCGCTCGCTTGTGGCGACCGATGTCGCCGCGCGGGGGTTGGACATTCCTGATGTCGCGCAGGTCATCCATTACGAATTGCCGACGAATCCCAATTCCTATGTGCACCGGGCCGGCCGGACTGGCCGCGCCGAGAAAGAAGGGTCCACCTATCTGATTCTGTCGCAGGCGGAGGAACGAGAGTACCTTCGCATGGTGAGGCAGCTACGGATCGAGACGAAAAAGCTTCCGCTGCCGCCCTTCGCAACGTTACCGCCTGCAGCCTCCGCCGCTCCCGGCGAGCCGCAGGCGCGCCACCAGAGGCCGCACCGCCACGGAAGCGCGGCGCCCGGTCGATTCCACGAGAGCGGCACCGGCGAGTCGTTTCATCGTCGCGGGGCCCAGGCCGGACGGTCGAGGCGAATCGGGCGCTGACCGGTTGCTCCCAGCCCATAACGGAGAGAGTCACGACCGCGCCGGCAGGCTGTCGGTCGTGATTCCCTTCGGCTTCGATATGAAGGCCTGCCCGCCGACGTGGTAGAGTAACGGGCCATAGGGACCTCATGCCACAGTTCCAATTGGAAGCGCCATTCAAACCCTGCGGAGACCAGGACCAGGCCATCGACAGGCTGGTGGCCGGCATCGAAGGCGGCCGGAAGCACCAGGCGCTGCTTGGTGTAACCGGCTCGGGCAAGACCTTCACGATGGCCAACGTGATCGAGCGAGTGCAGAAGCCGACTCTGGTATTGGTGCACAACAAGACGCTCGCCGGCCAGCTCTACCAGGAATTTAAACGGTTTTTCCCCCGCAACGCGGTCGAGTATTTCGTCAGCTACTACGATTACTACCAGCCGGAAGCCTACATTCCGCAAACCGACACGTACATCGCCAAAGACGCGTCGATCAACGATGCCATCGACCAGATGCGGCATGCAGCGACGACCTCGCTCCTGCAGCGCAATGATGTGCTGATCGTCTCGTCGGTTTCCTGCATCTACGGGTTGGGCTCGCCCGAGGTCTATCACGGGATGGTCGTGTTTCTAGAGGAGGGGATGGAGATCAGGCGAGAGAGAATTCTCGCGAAGCTGGTGGAAATTCAGTATGCGCGCAACGATATGGATTTTCACCGGGGAACGTTTCGCGCGCGCGGCGACGTGATCGAAATCTTTCCCGCGTCGAACGAGGCTCGTTCCGTCCGGATCGAACTGTTCGGCGACGTCGTGGATGCGATTCATGAAATCGATCCCTTGACCGGCAAGTCCCTGGGGAAGCTCCCAAAATTCGCCGTGTATCCGAACACGCACTACCTGATCGCTCCGGATCGCTACGAACAGGCGATCACCGGGATCGAGGAGGAACTCGACGAGCGGGTGGCCTACTTCAAGAAACACAATCAGCTGGTGGAGGCTCAGCGAATTGCGCAGCGCACCAAGTACGATCTCGAAATGATTCGCGCGATGGGCTATTGCCACGGAATCGAGAACTATTCCCGGCATCTGAGCGGCCGCGCGTCCGGTGAGCCGCCTCCGACGCTCATCGACTATTTTCCAAAAGACTACTTGCTGATCGTCGATGAATCTCATGCCACCATTCCCCAGGTCGGGGGTATGTACGAAGGCGACTATTCGCGGAAGCGAACGCTCGTCGATTACGGATTCCGGCTGCCCTCGGCGGTGGACAACCGGCCGCTGAAGTTTCACGAATTCGAGCGTTGTCTCAACCAAGTGGTCCATGTCTCGGCGACACCGGGGCCCTACGAGCTCGAGCACGTCAAGGGAGAGGTGGTTGAGCAGATTATTCGACCGACCGGTTTGCTCGATCCCGTGATCGAGGTGCGGCCGGCGAAAGGGCAGGTGGATCATCTCCTGGGAGAGGTCCGGAACGAGGTGGCGCAGGGGGGACGTATTCTCGTTACGACCTTGACGAAGCGCATGGCCGAAGACCTGAGCGAGTATTACCATGAGTTGGGCGTCAAGGTGCGCTATCTTCACTCCGACATCAAGACGCTGGAGCGGGCCGAAATCGTTCGCGATCTCAGGCGCGGTGTCTTCGACGTCCTGGTCGGGATCAATCTGTTGCGGGAAGGGTTGGATATTCCGGAAGTCAGTCTGGTTGCGATTCTGGACGCAGACAAGGAAGGCTATCTACGGTCTTACCGATCGCTGATCCAGACGTCCGGACGGGCGGCGCGCAATGTCCGAGGACGCGTCATCCTTTACGGCGACGTGATCACGGATTCCATGAAATTGGCCATTGACGAAACCGCGCGCCGGCGCAAGATCCAGGCGGACTACAACATGACGCATGGGATCGAGCCGCAAAGCATCAGGAAGGATATTCCGGCTCTTGAATACGCATCGAGGGAAGCGGAATCGATACAGCTTGAACTTGCAGCGGAATCCCAGCCCGCGTACGGTTTCCAGGACGGGATTGAGTCGCTGATCCGTCGATTGGAGCAGGAGATGAAGGATGCGGCCAAATCGTTGGAGTTCGAGCGAGCTGCAGCTCTTCGAAATCGAATCAGGGCGTTGAAACTGAAGGAGCTGGAGTTGAAGTCGGAGAGCTAGACGTTTTTGTAGAGATAGACGCCCACAAACATCCCCAACAAACTCAACAGACTGATCTTCAAGCTGAATCCCAGCGTGAGTTTGATCAGAATCAGATCGATCGTGAGCGGGGGGCTGATTCCGGGGGTGAAGTTGGTGGCAAAGATCGTCTGAATGGTGCCTTGCGGGGCCATGACCCGGAGGATCTCTCCCAAAACCCCTCCCAGTAGACCGCCGATCAGGAGAAAGATCAACAGAAGCCAGGGCGATTTTCTCACAAAAACGTCCTCATAACCTGTTGAGTAGCCTCACCGATTCATCGTGAGGACCTTATCGAAAGGTCTGCGGCATGTCAATAAAATGCTGCGTCGTCTCCCTTGACTTCGCGTTGGTCGTCCTTTAGAGTACCCGATGCTCTTTTCGTAGATTTTTCGAGGCGATCGGAGATCTGGATGCAGCAGCTTCGATTGCCTTTTTCTTTGGGACCCTCATGCTCGACGCGCTCAGCGAAAAGTTCGAAAGGATACTGAAGAAGCTTCGCGGTTCCGGTGTGCTCACCGAGCAGAACATTGCGGAAGCTCTGAAGGAAGTCCGTCTTGCCTTGCTGGAGGCGGACGTCAATTTCAAGATCGTCAAAGACTTCATCGAGCGAGTGCGTCAAAAAGCCGTTGGGCAGGAGGTCTTGCAGAGTCTGACGCCCGGGCATCAGGTCGTGAAGGTCGTGTGGGACGAACTGAGCTCGATGATGGGCGGCGAGAAGGCCGGTCTCGCTCTCGCGCCAATTCCTCCCACCGTTGTCATGATGGTCGGATTGCAGGGGGCCGGCAAAACCACGACCTGCGGCAAGCTGGCCAAGCTCTTCAAGAGTCAAGGCAAAAGGGTGCTTCTCGTCGCCGCGGATCCTCGACGCCCCGCGGCCGGCGATCAATTGGCGACTTTGGGAAGCGACCTCGGGATCGACGTGCATCGGCTGGATCAGGCCGGCGCCTCGCCGGCCGACGTGGTCCGGATTTGTCGGGCCGGCGTCGAACGGGCGCGTGATCAAGGGTTCGATGTGGCCCTGCTGGATACCGGGGGCCGTCTCCACATCGACGACGAGCTGATGGGCGAACTCGTTGCGGTGAAGACAGCGGTTCAACCGCACGAAGTTCTGCTGGTGGCCGATGCGATGACCGGTCAGGATGCGGTCAATATGGCCATGCAGTTCGACCAGCAGGTCGGGCTGACGGGCATCGTTCTGACCAAGGTTGAAGGCGACGCGCGGGGGGGCGCTGTGCTCTCGATCCGGGCCGTGACCGGCAAGCCGATCAAGTTTCTCGGTGTCGGCGAAAAGCTTGATGCGCTCGAATTATTCCATCCCGATCGCATGGCGTCTCGCATTCTGGGCATGGGTGACGTGCTCTCATTGATCGAAAAGGCGCAGGAGACCTTCACCCGCGAACAGGCGGACGAAGCCCAGAAGCGGCTCACGAGCAACCAGTTCACTCTGGAGGATTTCCGGGCTCAGCTGGGACAGGTCAACAAACTCGGGTCGTTGGATCAAATCCTGGGCATGCTTCCCGGAGGCCAGAAGCTGAAGGGGGCGATGGACGGGCAGGTGCCGGAGCGCGAGATGAAACGGGTTGCGGCCATTATCGACTCGATGACTGCGCGGGAACGGCGCGACCACACGGTCATCAACGGCAGCCGTAAGAAGCGCATCGCGCGCGGCAGCGGAACCAACGTCATGGAAGTCAATCGATTGATCAAGCAGTTTCTTTCCGCGAGAAAGTTTATGAAGGCGATGAGCGGGGCAGGTGGGCGCCGGCAGCTTGCTCAGCTCATGCGTTCGATGTGAACTAGAAGGTCAAGGTCGAGGTTGAGGCTCAGAGAAAAAATGGGCTCTTCCTTAACCTTAGCCTGAACCTTAACCTGAGTTACTAAGGAGGAGCACAGTGGCCGTTCACTTACGATTGACGAGAACAGGGCGACACAAGCGACCGCTCTACCGGGTCGTGGCGGCGGATTCGCGAAAACCGCGTGACGGGCGGTTTCTCGAAATCCTGGGGATCTTCGATCCGCTCAAGCAGGCGGGGTTACCAGAACTGAAGCAGGAGCGGGTCTTGACCTGGTTGCATCAGGGGGCGCAGCCCACGGTGACGGTCAAGACGTTGCTGCGCCGGTCCGGACTGTGGAAGCAGTTTGAAACAGAGAAGGCGGCGAAGAAAAAGGGAGCCTAGTCTGTGGCGGTTGCTCAGGACGATCGCGTCACCATCGGCAGGATCGAGCGGCCCTTCGGCGTGAAGGGGGAAGTGAAGGTCCGTTCATTGAGCGATGTGCCTGGCCGGTTTGACCATTTGGACGCGGTGAGCGTTGTGGGACCGATGGGGCGGTTGAGTGACCGGACTGTCACGCATGTGCGGCGTGCCGGCTCAGGTTACATCATGCGATTCGCCGGAGTCATGACACCGGAAGAAGCCGGCACGCTCCGCGGAGGACTGATTCAAGTCCCGCGCCGTGAGAGCGCTGCGCAGCCGAGCGACGTATTTTACGAATGCGATCTGATCGGGATGAAAGTCGAGGATGAAGAAGGTCATGAGCTGGGTCTGATCGATGCCATGTGGGAATTGCCCGGGCACCATGTTTTCGTCGTGCGCCAGGGAACCCGCGAAGTGCTGATCCCTGCCGCGAAGAAGTTTGTGACGGTCGTCGATGTGCCGCGACGACGGATGGTCGTGCGGGTCATTGAGGGAATGGTCGAGGACCGCGATGCGCTGTGATGTCATCACGCTGTTTCCTGAGATGATCGCCCCGATCGTCGGCAGCAGCATATTGAAGCGAGCCCAGGACAAGGGCCTGCTGGAGGTGCGGGTGCACGATCTCCGCGAGTATGCGCTCGACAAACATAAGGTCGCAGACGACGTGCCGTACGGGGGGGGGGCCGGCATGGTGATGAAGGCCGAGCCGATTCTGCGCGCAGTTGAAGAGATTCAATCGAATTATGAGCAGAAGGGCGAACGGATCCGTCTCCTGTTTCCGTCGCCGCAGGGGCGTCCCTTCACGCAAGACGATGCCCGGAATCTCGCCGGAGACTCGCGACGGCTGGTGATTCTCTGCGGCCACTACGAAGGGGTCGATGAGCGGGTCCGGCTGGCATTACGGCCGGAAGAAATCTCGGTCGGAGATTACGTCCTGACCGGGGGGGAACTTGCGGCGTTGATCCTCATCGATGCCGCTGCGCGGTTGGTGCCCGGCGTGCTGGGCGATCCCGAATCAAGCGTCGAAGAATCGTTCAGCGAATCGCTGCTGGAGTATCCGCATTACACGAGACCGGCGGAGGTGCGAGGCATGGCGGTCCCGGAGGTCTTGCTGTCCGGCCATCACGAGGCGATCCGCATCTGGCGTCGCAAGGAAGCCTTGCGCATGACCTATCAGCGCCGGCCGGATCTGTTGAGAGATCGCGTGTTGAATCGAGAAGATCGACAATTGTTGGATGACATTATTCGCGAAGGCGTGTCTGCCACGCCGGTTCGATGTGGGGAGGAGGGATAAGCCATGAATCAGTTAGAACGAGTTCAACGCTCACTCACGAAGAAATCGGTTCCCCGTTTTGAAATCGGGGACACGGTGCGCGTGCATGTGAAAGTGGTCGAGGGGGAAAAGGAACGCATCCAGGTCTATGAAGGAGCGGTCATTGCCCGCAAGGGGACGCTGAACACGGAAATGTTCACCGTGCGCAAGGTGTCGTACGGCGTCGGCGTCGAGCGTATTTTCCCGTTGCATTCGCCGATCGTGACCAAGATCGATGTGGTGCGCCAGGGGAAGGTCCGGCGGGCCAAGCTCTACTACCTCCGCGGGAAAAAGGGAAAATTCTCCAGGGTAGAGGACCGGGAATTCGTGGGAGAGGGCAAGGCGCAGCCCGCTGCTTCGCGTACCGCGGAGTCGGCGGAGACGCCGGTCGAGACCGCTGCGCCGGTGCAAGCCTAAGCCATCCCGTTGCTGTCGACCACGAGGGTCCGTTGCCCCGTCAACCTGGATGGTGTAGGCAACTCGTGGGACCTACCGACGAATTTGAACTGGAGGCCAGGCGGTGCGGCTATCGCCGGATCGCCGGTCTCGATGAGGCGGGACGCGGGCCCTTGGCCGGTCCCGTCGTCGCAGCCGCTGTCATTCTGCCGGCCCGTTGTCGTCTTGCCGGAGTAGACGACTCCAAACAACTCACTGAGTCGGATCGAGAACGGCTCTTCGCCCTTATTCAAGAACGCGCCGTCGGCATCGGGGTCGGTTCGGCGAGCCATGAAGAAGTCGACCGGCTGAACATCCTGGAAGCCACGCGTCTGGCGATGGGCCGCGCTGTCGCATCGGTCATGCCCGTGCCCGACTGCCTGCTCATCGATGCCGTCACCCTTCCGGGTTGCCGGCTCCCTGCCCGCTCGATTATCAAGGGCGACGCCTTGTCCCTGTCGATCGCCGCCGCTTCCATTATTGCGAAGGTCACGCGGGACCGACTGATGGCGGAGTATCACCGGATCTATCCCGAGTATGACTTTCTGGCCCATAAAGGATACGGAACCGATGAGCACCGGCGACGACTTCTTGAACACGGACCTTGCGCGATTCATCGACGCACCTTTGCGCCGGTCGCGCAGATCCTGGCTTCCGGTGACGGGGCGCAAACCGGCATGCGCTTCATGGACAGGAGCGGATGATTCGGTGAGAATCCTTGACCCCCGGCGACTCTTTGGGCAAGAAGGAGAAACGGCGGCGGAGGCGTATCTAAGCCGCAAAGGCTATCGCATTATCGCCAGAAATCTCCGATCCTCTATGGGGGAGCTTGACCTGGTCGCGGAAGACGGACGAGTCCTCGTGTTTGTCGAAGTGAAAGCGCGCCGGTCCGGGGAGTTCGGGGGAGCGATCGAGGCGGTGCATCATCGCAAGCGGAAAAAATTGATTCAGTTGGCGTCCCTGTTTCTGGCGCGGCACCATCTCGGCGGTCGACTCTGCCGGTTCGACGTCATACTGCTGCAGGGCGCGGAAGCCAGGACCGCGCAGATCGAACATATCCGGAACGCATTCGAGGTGCCGGGAGACGACCTCCGCTGGTAGACTCATGATTCAACTGATTCACGTCTCAAAACATTACGACCGGCGGCCCGCGCTGTCGAACGTCACGCTCGAGATCGAGA
The DNA here is from genome assembly GCA_014055525.1 of Nitrospira sp. CR1.3. GTDB lineage: Bacteria > Nitrospirota > Nitrospiria > Nitrospirales > Nitrospiraceae > Nitrospira_C. The sequence goes on along the minus strand of WIAH01000016.1, from coordinate 14,017 downwards.
AGGGCGAGTTCGTCCTGCTGATGGGGCCAAGCGGCGCGGGGAAGTCGACCTTGCTGCGAATGCTGATCGGCGCGGAACGGCCGGACGACGGGCAGGTCTTTGTGCACGGGAGAAACGTGACGTCGCTGAAGAAGCGGGAAATCCCCTATCTGCGGCGAAAAGTGGGAACGGTGTTCCAGGACTTTCGCCTCCTGCCGAAGAAGTCGGTCTTCGAGAATGTCGCCCTCCCTCTCTTGGTTCAGGGCGTGTCGTCCGGCGACATCAAGCGAAAAGTGACGGAGGCGTTGCGCGCGGTCGGGGTCGAGCATAAACGGGATCAGTTACCCGTCGGACTGTCTACCGGCGAGCAGCAGCGGGTCTGCATCGCCCGGGCGATCGTCAATGGTCCGGTCGTGTTGCTGGCGGATGAGCCGACCGGGAACCTCGACCCGGAGCTTACGGGAGAAATCATCGAGTTGTTCAAGCTCATCAATGCGCGCGGAACAACCGTGGTGGTGGCCACGCATGATCCCCATGTGATGGGGAGAGTCAATAGCCGGGTTGTCACGCTCGCGCAGGGCGTGCTGGTGCCGGAACAGCGGGTGTCGGCATGAGAACGCTTTATTATCTTCTGCGGGAAGCCTGGGCCAACATGCGAACGAATCGAACGACGACCATGGTGGCGATCCTCACCACAGCCTTCACCCTCGCCTGCATCGGCATCTTCCTGCTGCTGTATGTCAATCTGCGCGCGGCAGCCGGTTGGCTGCAAGACGACATCAAGATCATGGTCTACCTCAACGATCAAACGTCCGGTGACGCGCTGGTCGCAATCGAACAGCAGCTGCGCGGGGACCGCGCCGTTGCGGCAATGCATTTCGTCTCGAAGGAGCAGGCGCTGGGAGAATTCAAAGCCCAGTTTCCCTCAGAATCCCATTTGCTGGAGGGGCTCGGCCAGAATCCCTTGCCCGCGTCGTTTGTTGTGACGCTCAGCCCTCCCTTTCGCTCTCCGGACGCGGTGACGCGCTGGTCGGAGCGGGTGCAGCGCCTGTCTGGCGTCGCAAAAGTCGATTATAATCAGGACTGGATCGATGCTCTGGCTATGGTGATTCGCTCCATCGAATTGGTCGCCATCGGCATCGGCGTGATCCTGTCGGCGGCGGCCGTCACGATCATCGCGAATACCATCCGGTTGACCCTCTTTGCCCGCCGGGACGAGATCGCCATTCTCCGTTTGATCGGGGCGACCACGGGCTTCATTCGCATCCCCTATCTCCTCGAGGGCGCCGTGCTCGGGGGATTGGGGAGCGCCCTCTCACTGCTCATGCTCAAGTTCTTGTACGAACTGTTCCGGCAGCAAATGCGCACCACCGGGAAACTCAGCGGCCTGGATAATCTGGTCGCCTTTTTCCCGTTGTCTCTCTGTCTCGCCTTGGTTGCCGTGGGGATGGCCCTCGGTTGTGCGGGGAGCTTCGTCTCGCTTCGCCGGTTCGATGAGGCCAAGACATGAGGCGTCCATCGGTCATCCGGGCCGGACTCTTCTGCTGCCTGGCAATCGGCTTTGCGATGCCGTCCGGGGCGGCGGCCGATGCGATCAGCGACAAGATCGAAAAGGAACGCAAGGCGCTTGAGCAGCTGAAGGATCAGATCGAAGAGAAACGCCGGCAAGCGGACGAGGCTGGAAGGAAGCGGGAATCTCTTCTTCAGGGTATTCAAACGCTCGATGAGCGCGTGCTCCACGTACGGCAGGCCCATCAGGAAGTCAGCCGGAAGCTGCGCAAGAAGGATCAGGAGATCGAGACCATCAACCTGCAGATCGCCAAGCTGGAGGAAAGCATTCGTCAGCGGCAGGATGCGATCAAGGCCCGGTTGCGGGTGCAATATATGGAGGGCCGATTCGGATACTGGAAAACGCTGCTGGCCTCGAGTTCATATGGAGATTTTCAGCGCCGGCTCCAATATCTTTCCGCGGTATCCGAAAGAGATTACGGATTGATGGAGACGTATCGAAGCGATATCAACCATATGGAGGAGGCGGAACGGCAGCGTGAAGCCGCCCGCGCCGGCATGCGGTCCTATAAGCAGAGCACGGAAAAACAACTGCACGAAATGAATTCGGTCAAGAAGGAGAAGAAACTGTACCTGACGAAGATTACTCAGGAAAAGGAATCCTCCGAACGCGCGCTCCAGGAACTCGAGCGCTCGGCTTCCCGAATCGACAGTCTGCTCCGTGAATTGGAACAGCGCCGCCGCGCGGCAGCGGCGAAACCGCCGCCGGGCGGGTATCTGCCCCGCGGATCGAAGGGAGCCTTGCCGTGGCCGGCGGACGGAAGCGTCATTTCATATTTCGGGCGCCAAAAGCATCCGACGTTCAACACCTACGTTCAGCGGAAAGGGATCGAGATTCGGACCATCGAGGGAAGCCTGATCCATGCCGTCATGCCGGGGACGGTCGTCTATGCGGACTGGTTGAAAGGCTACGGACTCGTTATAATCCTTGATCATGCAAACGGGTTCTTCTCGCTCTACGCCCATGCTTCGAAGATTCTGACGACCGTGGGCGCGCAGGTCGGAGCCAACCAGGCCATCGGCGAAACGGGCGATACGGGCATGACGGGCGAAAATACCTTATACTTTGAATTGCGCGAAGGAGCGGAACCGGTGGATCCGCTGCAATGGTTGGCGAAACGGTAGCGGGATGATGCAAAAGCACCACAGGCCGGGGGCTCCTGCATTCACGAGAAGGAAACCAACAGGTCTTCGGCTGTCCGGTAAGGAAGGAAAGGATTGAGGCTTATGGAACAGTATCCGCGGCGGCGATTCTGGATGTTGGGCCCGGTGGTCGGGCTCGCGCTGATATTCGGAGTGGTGATCGGCAAGGGATGGGAACGGACCGGCCATGCCACGGAAACCTACGAGGAGCTGAAGACCTTCTCCGAAGTCCTGACGCAGGTTCAGAAAAATTACGTCGACGAAACGAAGGTCAAAGATCTCGTCCAAGGGGCGATCCGCGGGATGCTTTCGACGCTCGATCCCCATTCCGCCTACATGACACCCGAGATGTACAAGGAGATGCAGGTTGAAACGAAGGGAGAGTTCGGAGGCGTCGGCATTCAGATCGGAGTGAAAGAAAACCGCCTGGCTGTGATTGCGCCGATCGAGGGCACGCCGGCCTATCGCGCGGGGATCAAGGCGGGAGACTACATCACGAAAGTGAACGACGAGACGACCAAAGATCTCACCCTGATGGACGCTGTCCAGAAGATGCGCGGCCCTAAGGGAACCAAGGTGAATCTGACGATTCAGCGCGACGGCACAGCCGACCCGCTGCAGTTTACGCTGGTGCGAGACACAATCAAGATCGAGAGCGTGAAGTCGAAGGTGATGGATAACATCGGCTATGTCAAGTTGACGCAATTTCAGGAGGCTACGGGGCGGGATCTCAGCCGCGTGCTGAAGCAGTTCAAAGAACAGAAGATGCAGTCGATCATTCTGGATCTCCGGAATGATCCGGGCGGGCTTCTGACGGCTGCCGTGGAAGTGTCGGAGCAATTCCTGCCGAACGGCAAGCTCGTGGTGTACACCAAGGGGCGAGAAGGCAAGAAGGACGAATGGTTCGCGAAAGGGAAGGACCAGATGGAGGACGCGCCGATGATCATTCTGATCAATGAAGGGTCAGCGAGCGCGTCGGAGATTGTCGCGGGCGCGCTGCAGGATTACGGCCGCGCGGTGATCGTGGGAACCACCTCGTTCGGCAAGGGATCGGTCCAAACGATTCTTCCTTTGGGCGACGGGTCGGGGCTGCGCCTGACGACGGCGAAGTACTACACGCCCAAAGGCCGCTCGATTCAATCAACCGGGATTACTCCCGATATCGTCGTGAAGCCGCAGCAACCGACGACCGTGGCAAAGGCCGAGACCAAACAGGGCGAGAAAGAAGCGGATGCGAAGGGCGCGAAGCCGTCGATCGCCGCCCCGCCGGGCAAAGAGCAGTCTTCCGCCAACGGCAAGAGCCATGAGGAAGCGGCTCCCAAGAACGGGAACAGCCAGTCCGGTCCGCCGCCTGATGCGTCGAGCGATTCATCGGTCGAGCAGGACGTTCAGCTGCAGAAAGCCGTGGAGATGCTCAAGACCTGGAAGGTCTTCAAGGAACTCCGTCCTTCGTAGTCCGGATCTGCTGCCGCAGGTCCGTGATCGCTTCCAGGAGGCGGTCCTCCGATCCCGTGAACCCGGGGACTGTTCGCAGCATATGGGACCGGACAAGCCGTTCGAGGTCGTTCAAGGTCGTAATGCTCAGGCGAGCGTAAAGATAGGCTACCAGCGACTCGGACAGTCCCGGGAGCCTGGACCAGTCTCTCACATGATCGGGGAGAGGAGTCTTTAACGCTTCGTAGGCCTGGACGGTTCCCGTCCGTAGAAATTCTTCGATCTTTTCCGATAACTCCCGGCCGATTCCCTCGATACCTTCCAGGGCATGCCGTTGTCCGATTGCGGCAAGGTCCTCCTCCAGGGCCGAGATCGAATCAGCCGCTCGTCGATATGCTCTGACCCTGTAAGGGTTTGCCCGTTGACTGGCCAGCAGATTGGCCATGGCTCGAAAGATTGCGGCAATCCGCTGATTGTTCTGAGGAATCGGCATGGGACGATATTGTGCCGCGCCTTATTCCATGGTGGCAAGTGGATGTCGCGGGCTCTTTGTTGACAACCGGATTTGCGGTTCCCTAGGATGAAGCCCATGGCCGATGCGATTCAGGTTCAGGTGAACGGGGAGCCGCGGGGCCTTCGCACCGGCACAACGATCGGGGATCTGCTGCGCGAACTCGCCATCACGACCGAGCGGGTGGCCGTTGAGCTCAATCTGGAAATCCTGGACCGGAAGGACTTCGATCGGCGCAACCTGCAGGAAGGGGATCGGGTGGAAATCCTCAGCTTTATCGGCGGCGGCGCGAAGACGATCCGGAACAAAGGAAGAGGTCGATAGCCATGTATGATGATCGCCTGGTGATTGCCGGCCGGGAGTTCAAGTCTCGGCTCTGGGTGGGCACGGGAAAATACAAGGACTTCGCCGAAACCAAGAAAGCGATCGAAGTTTCCGGGGCCGATGTGGTGACGGTGGCCGTGCGGCGCGTCAACATCACCGATCGATCGAAAGAGAACCTGCTCGACTACATCGATCCGAAAAAATACGTCATCCTTCCGAACACAGCCGGCTGCTATACGGTCGAAGATGCGGTGCGGTACGCGAGACTCGCCAGGGCCGCCGGCGTATCCGATCTGGTCAAACTGGAGGTGTTGGGGGATGAAAAAACCCTGTTCCCCGATACGGCCGGTCTGATCGAAGCGGCCAAGATTCTTATTAAGGAAGGATTTATCGTTCTGCCTTATACGAACGACGATCCGATCGTGGCGAAGAAGCTCGTGGATATCGGCTGCCCCGCGGTCATGCCCCTTGCCGCGCCCATCGGATCGGGCCTCGGCATCCGCAATCCCTACAATTTGAAGATCATCATGGAAACGGTCAAGGTACCGATCGTGGTTGATGCCGGAGTCGGGACTGCGTCGGATGCCGCCCTTGCGATGGAATACGGGGCCGATGCAGTTCTGATGAACACGGCGATCGCCGGCGCGCAAGATCCCATCGCGATGGCGGAGGCGATGAAATACGCCGTGCAGGCCGGACGACTCGCCTATAAGGCCGGCCGGATTCCCCGAAAGCTGTATGCCACGGCCAGCAGCCCGATCGAAGGGATGTTATAGGTTCTCTCGAACGAAATAACCGTTCTTCATGCCGCGGTTTGAATCTCGCCTACTTCTCGTCACCGATCGACAGCAGACTCTCGGGCGCCCGATGCTTCCGTTGTTGGAAGAGGTGCTCAGGGTTGGCGCACCCGCTGTTCAGCTTCGCGAGCGCGATCTCTATTCAAGAGAGTTGTTGTCGCTCGCCCGAGACGTACAACAATTAACTAGACGTTGCGCAAGTCCATTGGTCATCAACGACCGTATCGACCTTGCCTTGACGCTGAATGATGTCGGCGTGCATTTGCGGAGCAACAGTCTGCCGGTCTTCGCCGGGCGTCGTGTGCTGGGCGCCGATCGTCTCCTCGGTGTGTCGGCGCATTCCATGGAAGAGGTGGTGCGGGCAGAATCGGAAGGAGCGGACTATGTCGTGTTCGGACCGATCTATGCGACGCCGTCCAAAGAGCTGTTCGGCCCGCCGCTGGGGCTGCGCGAACTGGAAACGGTCTGCCGGAACGTGCGAATTCCGGTCGTCGGGATCGGCGGGATTACCGCTGCGCGTGTAATGGAAGTGCGTCGAGCCGGCGCATTCGGTGTTGCGGTCATCACGGCGATTCTCTCCGCCGCTGACGTTGAACGCGCCACGCGTGAAATGCTCGACGCGCTGGCTTCATCGTTGTGATGATTATGGAGCGCAAGTGAATGCGCGCGCAAGAACCTGTCGTCCTGTTGACCATGAAAATACCGGATGATAGAATCCACGCAGACTTGGACTTCGTGATCTAGAACGGGTTTGCGCCTTCCGTTGGTGGCACCATGGCCGAGAAGAAAGGAAGTCCAAGTCGGCTCCGGTCCCTCCGGGATTCCGTCAAGCGAATGACCAAGCGGTTGTCCGAGGGAGAGGCGGATGTGATGCATCGCAACGATGAACATGCCCGCGAAGCCGAGAAGCTTCGTGTGCAGATCCAGTCGATGGAGGAAGAAATCCGTCGGCTGTACCAATCCCGCTATCAACTCGATCAAGCCACCAAACAGAACGAAAAGCTCGTCGTCACCTTGCAGGAAGCGAAGGCCCAGATCGAAGCCTTGCGCGCCGAGGTGGAAAAGCTGACCGCCCCGCCTTCGACCTACGCCATCTTTTCGAGCCTCAATCCGGACGGCACCGGCAATGTGTACGTCTCGGGCCGGAAAATGAAGGTGAGCCTCCATCCCTCCATCAAGGGGAAAGAATTGCGGAAGGGGCAGGAACTGATCCTGAACGAAGCGCTCAATGTCATCGAGACGAAAGGATTCGACGTCCAGGGCGAGGTGGTGCGTCTGAAGGACTTGCTGGAAGGGAACCGGGCGTTGGTGACGCTGCACTTCGACGAAGAGAAGGTGGCGGAGCTGGGTGATCCCCTGCTGCTTGAGCGTCTCAGCGTCGGCGACCATCTCCTCTATGATCCTCGATCCGGCTGCGTCATTGAAAAACTGCCGAAGTCGGAAGCCGAGGAGTTGGTGCTTGAGGAAGTGCCGGACGTGGACTATGCCCGTATCGGCGGACTCCAGCGCGAGTTGGAGCAGGTGCGGGATGCGGTGGAGTTGCCGTTCCTGCATCCGGAACTGTTCGCCGAGTTTCAGCTCAGCGCTCCCAAGGGCGTCTTGCTGTACGGACCGCCCGGTTGCGGGAAGACATTGATCGCCAAAGCCGTGGCGAACTCGATTGCGAAGAAGCTCGGCCACCTGACGGGAAAAGAAGTCCGGAGTTACTTCCTGCACGTCAAAGGACCTGAATTGCTCAACAAGTATGTGGGGGAATCGGAGCGGCAGGTACGCGAGGTGTTCAAGAAGGCAAAGGAACGCGCCGCAGACGGCAATCCTGTGATCGTCTTCTTCGACGAAATGGATGCGTTGTTCCGCACGCGCGGCACGGGGATTTCCTCCGACATCGAGTCCACAATTGTGCCGCAGTTTCTCTCCGAGATCGACGGCGTCGAGAGCCTGCGGAACGTGATTGTGATCGGGGCCAGCAATCGCCAGGATCTGATCGACCCCGCGGTTCTGCGCGCCGGTCGGCTGGACGTCAAGGTGAAAGTCGGCCGACCCGATGCCGCGGCGGCCAGAGACATCTTCTCCAAGTATGTCGGAGCGGACCTCCCGTTTGCGGAAGAAGAAGTCAAGCGGCACGGAGGCGATGTGAAAGCCTTGGTCGAGCATTTGACCCAGATCACGGTCGACGCGATGTACGCGACGTCGGAAGAGAACAAATTCATCGAAGTGACCTACGCCAACGGCGAAAAGGAAATCCTCTACTTCAAGGATTTCGCCAGCGGAGCCCTCATCGAAGGCATCGTGTCGCGCGCCAAGAAGTATGCGGTCAAGCGGGCGATCGCTCAAGAAGGCCGCGGGCTCAGATCCGAGGACCTGATCCGGGCGATCCGGGAAGAGTTCAAGGAGCACGAGGACCTGCCCAATACGACCAACCCAGACGACTGGGCCAAGGTGGCCGGGAAGAAAGGCGAGAAGATCGTCCACATCCGGACGATCAGCGGCGGGCCGACCGACTCACGTCAGATTGAAACCGTCACAACTGGTCACTATCTCTAGTCCATCACTCCATGTCGGACGCTAACGCTCCTACGACTCCTCGCGTGCTGGGTACGGAGACGGAATTCGGCATCGCCTCGCGTGACGCCGCCATGGCGGATCCCATCACGAACTCACTCGCCGTCATCGGGCATTATCCGGGGCTGTCGGTTCCCCATGCCGTCTGGGATTACGAAAATGAGAATCCGCTGCTCGACGCCAGGGGATTCGAAGTCGAGGGAGAACGCGAGCGGCCGAATCCCGATTATAATCGCCAGCTGAACAAAGTGCTCGCCAACGGAGGCCGCCTCTACGTCGACGGCGCCCACCCCGAATATTCCACGCCTGAATGTACGAATCCGCGGGAGGTCGTGGCCTTCGAACGGGTCGCCGAGAAGATACTCGCTCAATGTCTTGACGCGATGACGCGGGCGAGGGGGCGGGAGCAGCTCGTGCTCTACAAGAACAATTCCGACGGCAAAGGAAACAGTTACGGCTATCACGAGAATTATCTGGTGTCGCGCGCCGTGCCGTTCGACCGTCTCGTCCAGGTGCTGGCCCCGTTCTTCGTGACCCGTCCCATCTTCGCGGGCGCGGGAAAGGTCGGAGCCGAGAACCAGACGAGCCCGGCCGACTATCAGATCTCTCAACGGGCGGATTTCTTCGAATGTCTCGTCGATCTGAACACGATGGTGAAGCGTCCGATCGTCAACTCACGCGATGAGCCGCATTCGGAATACTCGAAGTACCGCAGGCTGCACGTGATCGTCGGCGACGCCAACATGGCGGAGTTGTCGACCTACCTGAAGATCGGGACCCTGGCCATCGTCCTTGATCTTGTGGAGGCGGGAGCGGACCTGCCGCAGTTCGAGTTGGAGGATCCGGTTCGCGCCATCAAGCAGGTGTCCCGGGACCTGACGATCAGGGAGACCCTCAAGCTTTCCGGGGGACGTTCCACGACCGCCCTGGCGATTCAGCGCGCCTACCTCAAGGCGGCCATGAACTTTTATGCCTGTCACGACCTGCCTCAAGTGACCAAGGATGTGCTCGTGCGGTGGGAAGAAGTCCTGGAAAAACTCGAACGGGATCCGCGCCTGCTCGTGCGGGAGTTGGACTGGGTAGCCAAGCGCCATATGATGGAGTCCTATATGGAGCGCAAGGGTTGTGGATGGGACGATTCCCGCATCCGCCTAATGGATCTCCAGTACCACGACATCCGGCCGGAGAAGGGGCTGTACTATACCCTCGAGCGGGGGCACATGATCGAGCGCATTGTGCAGGAGGTCGAGGTTACCAGAGCCGAGTTCATGCCGCCTCCGGGGACTCGCGCATATTTTCGGGGACGCTGCGTCGGGAAATTCTCAAACTCGATCTATGGAGCGAGTTGGACCTCCGTGCTCTTTGACGTGGGAAATACGACGATCAAGAAGGTCCCCTTGATGGATCCCCTCCGCGGCACCGAAGCGCTGACGGGCGACCTGTTGGAGCAATCCGATACCGCAGAGGCGCTGCTGGCGAAATTGAAAGCCTAATGAAGCTGCCGTTTCTTCCCAACCACGACGATCCCAGCTTTTTCGACTTCCTCACCGCGCAGCATCCGGACCTGACGCCGGGTATTCGGGCTGCCGCGATGCCGGGGCTTTCAGCGGGAGATCCGTTGCGGGCCGCCGGAGCCGTGACGGTTCCGCAGGCCACGACGGTCCTCGGCCTCAAGTATCAAGACGGGGTCGTGATCGCCGGAGACCGGCGCGCGACGGAAGGTTTTCAAATCGCCGAGCGCCGTATCGAAAAAGTGTTCAAGATCGACGATTACTCCGCCATGGCGATCGCGGGGGCCGCGGGGCCCTGCGTTGAAATGGCCAAACTCTTCCAAACGGAACTGGAACATTACGAGAAACTGGAAGGGGTGCAACTGTCCTGCGATGGCAAGGCCAACAAGCTCGGACAGATGGTCAAGGCCAATCTTCCCATGGTCTTTCAAGGCCTGGTCGTGATGCCCCTCTATGTCGGGTACGACGTGAAGCGGGCAGAGGGACGGATTTTCAAGTATGATCTGGCAGGCGGTCGGTATGAGGAATCGGATTATCATGCCATCGGCTCAGGCGGAAAGGACGCGCGGAATACCATGCGGGAGCATTTCCGCAAGGGAATGGCCGAACAGGAGGCGCTGAAACTGGCGCTGTTGGCGTTATACAACGCCGCCGACGACGATGTCGGCACCGGGGGCCCCGACCTTGTGCGCGGCATCTATCCGACCGCCAAGATCGTGAATGCGACAGGAATTACGGACGTGTCCGAGCAGCAGATTCGCGGCATTTATGACGGCATGATTGCCGCCCGCCGCTCGAAGGAGAGCTGACCATGCCGATGCCCTACTACGTCTCGCCCGAGCAGATGATGCAGGACAAGGCGGAGTACGCCAAGAAGGGAATTGCAAGAGGGCGGTCGATCATTGCCATGGAATACGTGAACGGAATCCTTCTGGCGGCGGAGAATCCCAGCGCGTCCCTCCACAAAATCTCCGAAATTTACGACAACATCGCCTTCGCCGGGGCGGGAAAGTACAGCGAATTCGAGAACCTCCGCAAGGCCGGCATCCGGCATGCCGATCTCAAGGGGTTCATGTATAGCCGCGAGGACGTGACGGCCCGTTCGCTGGCCAACGGATATTCCCAGAGTCTCGGAACCATCTTCAGCCAGGAGCTGAAGCCGCTTGAGGTGGAAATTCTCGTCGTGCAGATCGGGAATAACGGCCACGCCAACGAAATGTATCGGATTTCCTTCGACGGCAGCATCATCGACGAGCGTCAGTATGCCGTCATCGGCGGGAAATCAGAGGCGGTCCAAGCTGTCCTCAAGGACAGGATGCCGACACAGCTTCCCGACCTCAGGATGGCGCTCAACCTCTGCATCGCCGCATTAGAACAGACGGGCAATCAAAAGTTGTCTCTGGAAAGCCTGGAGGTCGCCGTCCTCGATCGCACCAGAGACAGCCGAAAATTCCGCCGCTTTTCTCCAACCGAAACGAAACAACTCCAGTCGTAGTTCCATCGTACCGTGACGGATCTTGCCCTTCTGTTGAAGAAGGCCGCCACGCCGTGTATTCTGTGTTTACAACCATGATGTCCCCCGGTCCTATGAGGCAGCGGATCTTCGGCCTGGAGAACGAGTACGGGCTCATCTTTTCTCCGAACGGCCGCATCTACCTGCCGATGGAAAAGGTATTGGGGTATATCTTCGAGGGGCTCATTCCCAACAGCTGGCCTTCCAACGCGTTCCTCGTCAACGGAGCGCGTTTCTATCAGGACACGGGTTGCCATCCCGAATATTCCACGCCGGAATGCGACAATATTCTGGATCTCGTGGTGCATGACAAGGCCGGCGAGCGACTGCTTGAAGCCTGCCTGCCGGCGGCGGAAGAACGGTTGCGCGAAGAGGGGCTGTCGGGAGAGATCTACATTTTTAAGAACAACACCGACTCACTGGGAAACACTTACGGCTGCCATGAAAATTTTCTCATGCGGCGCGACGTCGATTTTTGGAAGGTCACCGAGCAGCTCATTCCGTTCTTCGTGACCAGGCAGGTGTATAGCGGCGCGGGAAAGGTATTGAAGGTTTCGGGCAAACCGCAATTCTTCATCTCACAACGCGCGCAGCACATTCACGAAAAGACCTCCTCCTCGACGACGTCGTCACGCAGCATCATCAACACGCGGGATGAGCCGCACGCCGACGCGGAGCGCTATCGCCGCCTGCATATCATCGTCGGCGACTCCAACATGTCGGAGCTCGTGACCTTCTTGAAAGTCGGAACGGCGACGCTGGTGCTGTCCATGATCGAAGAAGGCTATACCGTTCACGGCATGGAGCTCGAAGATCCCGTGAAAGCGATCAGGGAGATCTCCCGCGATCCCACGGTGAAGCGCAAGGTCAAGCTGGACGACGGCCGGCAAATGACCGCCGTGGAGATCCAGCGCGTCTACCTCGAACGAGCGCAGGAGTACCTCTCACAGCAGGATCACGATCCGGTACTGGATGACGTCTGGGAGCGCTGGGCGGAAATCCTGGACAAGCTCGAAGAGGACCCCATGCAACTGGTGCGCGAAATCGACTGGGTGACGAAACGGCACCTCATCCAATCCTACATCGACAAGAAGGGCTGCGGTTGGGACGATCCAAGGGTGTTTCTCCTCGATCTTCAATTCCACGACGTCAAGCGGACCAGGGGGTTATACTATCTCATGGAGTCCCGCGGGTTGATCGAACGGGTGGTGGAGGAAGACGCCGTTCAGCGCGCCATGTCCACGCCGCCTCAAACCACACGCGCAAAAGTCCGTGGGGACTTCATCCGGTTCGCGAGGGCGAAGAACCGATCGTATACAGTGGATTGGACCTATTTGAAGCTCAACGGCTATTGGGAAGAAACCATTCTCTGCATGGACCCATTCAGCGCGGTGAATCGCCGCGTCGATGAACTGGTGGCGCAAGTCTCCGGATTGCGTTTCTATCGATGATCATTCCAGCGCTTAGACATGCCCATCAGCGGATATCGGGCTTGGACCGCTCGGTCATCACTGCCGTCGTATTGCTGACGAGCGTGTTTCCGGTCGAACTGTTTTCGAATGCGCCCCCTCCGCCCAAAGGGATCGACGGGCAATACAGCGGCAAGCAGGGTCAGGTGCTGGTGGTGAAGGTGCCGGAGGCTACGGAGATTGCAGAAGTCAAAGGGACGTTCCTCAACCGGACGATTCCGTTCTTTCGGGAGTCCAGACCGGGCGAGCCAGCGGGCTATGTGGGGTTGCTTGGGATCGACATGCAGGACGATCCTGGCACCTATGAGCTGGTGGTCGACATAAAAAACGGCGAAGCGATCAGACATCTCAGTTTCAATGTGTTGGTGGCAAAGGAAAAATTCGCGGTCGAACATCTCAAGCTGCCCAAGGACAAGGTCGATTTGGACGACAAAACGCTCGCGCGATGGAAAGCCGAGCAGGATCAGGTCAAGCAGGCTCTGGCTGAGAATTCAGCCTTGCGCCTATGGCGCAGCAATTTCGTGGAGCCGGTCAGCGGGAAGCGCAGCGGCATCTTCGGCAGCGTTCGGATCATGAACGGCCAGCCGCGTAATCCCCACAATGGGGAGGACATCGGCGCACCGGCAGGGACCGATGTGGCGGCGACGAACGATGGAGTTGTCCGGCTCACGGTCGACCACTTTTTCTCCGGCAAAGGCATATTCGTCGATCACGGGCTGGGTTTTTACAGCATGTATTTTCATTTGTCGGAAGTTCTGGTCAAGGACGGTGATCTGGTGAAGGCGGGACAGATCATCGGCAAAGTCGGCGCCACCGGCCGCGCCACCGGCCCGCACCTCCATTGGGGCGTCAAACTCAACGGCGCCCGCGTGAACCCCTATGCGCTCCTCGACTTACCGTTTAAGAACGGCTTATCGCCAGCCAGTACGATCCTCACGCCCGTTCAGGAAACCACCTCAGCTGCGCAAACGGTTCCGGCCAAAGAATAGTAGGGACTGGCTCCGGGCCTTGCCCGGTGCCTTCCCGGTTCTTCTATTCCAGGCCAAAGAATGGTAGGGACTGGCTCCGGGCCTTGCCCGGTGCCTTGTATCTTGGACCGAGTACGGCAATGATACGGCGCATCATCAACTCGGGCGTGATAGGCCGACGGTGCCGAGGTCCGCAGAGACCGGGGGACAGCCAAGGTCGTCATGCCCTTTACCGGT
>WIAH01000032.1 GCA_014055525.1 Nitrospira sp. CR1.3 | reverse complement strand
GTGAGTGTGACGGCCGAATTGATCAGCCCGATTGCGATGGATCAGGGGCTGCGGTTCGCCGTGCGCGAGGGCGGCAAGACCGTCGGCTCCGGCGTCGTCACCGAAATCCTCGCCTAACGCGGACAGCGAAGGAGTGTTGCCATGCGGGAGATCATCGATTTAGCTTGTACCGCTTGCAAACAGCGGAACTATTCGACCACCAAGAACAAGAAGAACGATCCGGATCGGTTGGAACGGAACAAGTTCTGCAAGTTCTGCCGGAAACACGTGCCGCATAAAGAGGTGAAATAGGCGTGAGGCTAGAGGCGTGAGAAGCGGGATGCGGGAATGCCGCGCCCTTGCTTCTTGCCAAGAGCCCTTCGCCTGCGTATCGCGTAGGGGCATAGTGTTAATGGCAGCACGTCGGTCTCCAAAACCGAAAGTCTGGGTTCAAATCCTAGTGCCCCTGCCACCCCAAGCTTGCTCGTACCGCCGGCCTTTGAATCGTGGCCGATGGATAAAGGCTGCAAGTAGGGAGTGGGTTTTTGAGGATGCATGCTCGACCCGGAGCGCTCATGAGGGGCGCGACGGGATAGACGCCTGAGATTGACCTGGGAGCAGGAACACAACGATGTTCAAACGGATGATCGATTCGGTGAAGGAATTTCTCACCGATGTGCGTACGGAGCTTAAGAAGGTTTCATTCCCGACCCGCGCCGAAACCATCGGGTCGACGACCGTGGTGATCGTATTTTGCGTGCTGATGTCATTGTATCTTTCGGTGATTGATTCGTTTTTAGTGTGGTTGGTCGGCAAGATTCTTTAATTGCGGTTTGAACCAGCGATTCGAGGGTAGGGCATGGGAAAAAACTGGTATGTCATTCACACCTACGCGGGCTTTGAAGGGCGGGTCAAGACCAGTTTGCTCGAGCGGGCAAACCAAATGAGTCTAGCGGAGCAACTCGGGCAGGTCTTGGTGCCGACGGAGGATGTGATCGAGATCAAGGACGGCAAGCGCCGGACCTCCCGGCGGAAGTTTTTCCCCGGCTATGTTCTGGTCGAGCTCGAGACCCCGTTGACGGACGAAGCGCTGCAGATGATCAAAGAAACGCCCAAAGTCACCGGGTTCGTCGGTGGAGGGGCGCAGCCGACGCCGTTGACGAGCGAGGAAGTGGCGGAGTTGCTGAAGCAGGTCGATGCGGGCAGCGCCGGACCGCGTGAGCAGGTGAAGTTCATCAAGAGCGACAATGTCCGGATCGTCGACGGTCCTTTCATGGGATTCAATGGCATGGTCGATGAGGTCGATCAGGATCATAACCGTCTCAAGGTGATGGTCAGCATTTTCGGTCGATCGACGCCGGTCGAATTGGGATTCTTGCAGGTGGAACGCATTTAGATCGATTAGCGGCCGAACTATCAGGAGAAAGACATGGCGAAGGAAGTTTCAGCTCAGATCAAATTGCAGATTCCAGCCGGCAAGGCCAATCCGGCTCCCCCCGTCGGACCGTCGCTGGGACAGCACGGCGTCAACATCATGGAATTCTGCAAACAGTTCAATGCCAAGACCCAAAAAGAGGGAGACAGCATCATCCCTGTCGTCATCACCGTATACAAAGACCGGACGTTCACGTTCGTGATGAAGACGCCGCCGGCCTCGGATTTGTTGAAAAAGGCCGCAGGCATCATCAAGGGGTCCGGCGTGCCGCAGAAAGACAAGGTCGGCAAGATCACCAGGAAGCAGCTTAACGAGATCGCGCAGAAGAAGCTGGCCGATTTGAATGCCGCCGATCTGGAAGGAGCCGTCAAGATTATCGAAGGCACCGCCCGCAGTATGGGTGTCGTGATTCAGGGCTAACGTCGAGCCGGAAGGAGTTCGAGGTATGGGAAAGAAAATGAAGGCCGCGCTGGAGAAAGTGGAGCCGCGTCAATACGCGCTGCGCGAGGCTGTCGGAGTTGTGAAAAATTCCGCCTATGCCAAGTTTGATGAGTCCGTGGATCTGGCCATCCGTCTCGGGATCGATCCGAAACGGTCGGATCAAATGGTGCGGGGCACCACATCGTTGCCGCACGGCACCGGCAAAAAGGTCCGCGTGCTCGTGTTCGCCAAGGGCGAAAAAGAGCAGGAGGCTCGCCAGGCTGGCGCCGATTATGTCGGGGCCGATGACTTGATGGAGAAGATCAAAGGCGGCTGGATGGATTTCGACTATGCCATTTCCACGCCTGACCTTATGGCGGCCGTAGGAAAGTTGGGGAAGGTGCTCGGTCCTCGCGGTCTCATGCCTAATCCCAAGACGGGTACTGTGACCTTTGAAGTCGGCAAGGCCGTCGGGGAAATCAGGAAAGGGCGCGTGGAGTACAAGGTTGAAAAGGCCGGCATCGTGCAAGTCCCAGTCGGGAAAGTCTCCTTTAACGCTGAGCAGCTGTACGACAATGCGTCGGCGGTTCTGGAGGCGGTGGTGAAAGCCAGACCGGCTTCATGCAAAGGCCGCTACCTCAAGAGCGTGACTATTTCGAGCACCATGGGACCGGGAGTTAGACTCGATGCCGTCGCGTTGGCCAAGCAGTGGAGCTGATCGAGAGAGCGTCAAACGTCAATCGACAAAAGGCCGAGGGTTTTTCACGGTTGACGGATGACCGTTGACGGTTGACGAGAGTAAGGAGAGAGAGATGAAGAAGGAAGAGAAAGCGACAGCGGTTGCAGAGTTGACGGAGAAATTCGCGCGCGCGCGGTTGGCTATTCTGACCGAGTGCAGCGGACTTCCCGTCAATCAGGTGACGGAGCTTCGGAAGCAGTTGCGGGGCGCCAAGGCGGAATACAAGATCGTCAAAAACACGTTGGCTGCCCGGGCCTCCGAAGGGACCTCCCTGTCGGGCTTGAAGACTCATTTGAAGGGACCGACGGGCGTCGTGATCGGGTATGACGATCCGGTTCTGCCGACCAAGATCCTCCGGGATTTTATCGCCGCCGAAAAGCGGGAAGAGAAGCTTCGAATCACCCTCGGTGTGCTGGAGGGAAAAGTCGTCCAGCCGGCCGAGTTGGCAGCCGTCGCGAAGCTGCCGAAAAAAGAAGTCCTCATTGCGATGCTGCTGTCGGCCATGCAGGGGCCGGTTCGTGGTGTGGTCTATACGCTCAATGCAGTCTTGTCCAAGTTTGTGAGAGTCATTGCAGCCATTCAGGATAAACGGAAAGGAGAAGGGGACATGCCAGCTACAGAGGGAAAGTTGTCGCAGGAAGAATTGATCAAGGCCATTGAGAGCATGAGCGTGCTCGATCTGGCTGAATTAGTGAAGGGACTGGAGAACCGCTTCGGCGTCACGGCTGCCGCGCCCGTTGCCGTGGCCGCGGCTCCGGCCGCAGGCGGGGCCGCCGCGGCGCCCGCTGAAGAGAAGACGGCATTCGACGTCATTCTTGTTTCCGCGCCGGCCGACAAGAAGATTCAAATCATCAAGGTCGTCCGCGAGCTCACGAGCCTGGGTTTGAAGGAAGCCAAGGATCTGGTGGAAGGCGCGCCCAAGCCGGTCAAGAACGGTGTCGCAAAAGAAGAAGCCGACACGATGAAGAAAAAGCTGGAAGAGAGCGGCGCGAAAGTCGAGATCAAGTAGCGTAGCCCGTTCCGCATCTGCGGGTACCCGCACAAGGCGGGTACCCAAGCCCAACCATAGGAGTGGAGGACTGGCGAATGCCCGAAACGACTCTACAAGAGTTCGTCGAACGGAAAGACTTTTCCCGCATTCGTACGAGCATCGACATTCCGGATCTCATCGAGATTCAGAAGCGATCGTACGAGGAGTTCCTGCAATTTGAAGCGGAACCCGAGCGGCGGAAAGACCACGGTTTGCAAGCCGCGCTGGCCAGCGTATTTCCGATTCCGGATTACAACAATACGGCCGTCCTGGAGTTTACGAGCTACACCCTCGGGACTCCCAAGTACGACGAGCGCGAGTGCCTTGAGCAGGGAATGACCTTTGCGGTCCCGCTGAAGCTCCGTGTTCGCCTGGTCGTATTCGACAAGGAAGACAAGGGACCGAAGAAGAAAGTCCTGGACGTTCGCGAGCAGGAAGTCTACGTGGGCGAGCTTCCGCTGATGACCGAGCGCGGCACGTTCATCGTGAACGGCACCGAGCGGGTCGTGGTGAGCCAGCTCCACCGTTCCCCCGGCGCCTCGTTCACCCATGACAAGGGCCGGACGCATGCAAGCGGCAAAGTGCTGTATTCGGCCAGGATCATTCCCTATCGAGGGTCGTGGTTAGATTTTGAGTTTGACGCGCGCGACATCCTCTATGTCCGGATCGACCGGCGTCGCAAAATGCCGGCGACGATCCTCTTGAAGGCTTTCGGCTATTCCGGCGACGACTTGCTGAAGATGTACTATCCCGTCGAAGAGATCCGGGTCGTCAAGGGCAAGCTGATGCGCAAGCTGGATCCGGAAATTCACCAGGGTCTGCGCTGCTCGATGGAGTTGACCGAAAAGGCAGGAAAGGAACCACTGGTCCGTGAAGGCGCCAAGTTGACCAAGGGCGTGATCGCCAAGTTGAAAGCCGCTGGCGTGAAGGAGATTCCCCTCTCGCCCTCGGAACTGGTGGGACGGGCCGTGCTCACGGAACTGGTGGACAGCAAGAAGAATAAGCTCGCGGAAAAGAATCAGCGTCTGACGGCTGAAATCGTCGAGCGAATCCTGGAAACCGAGATCGAAGAGTTCAAGGTCATCTATTTCGACACCGCGACGGCGACTCCGGTGATTCTCGACACGCTGGAAATGGAGCGTACGGGATCAAAGGAAGAGGCGATGGTCGAGATCTACCGCCGCCTCCGGCCGGGAGAAACGCCGTCCGTGGAGACGGCTCGAGCGTTGTTCGACAACTTATTCCTGAACTCCAAGCGGTATGATCTGTCTCCGGTCGGCCGGTTGAAGCTCAACAAGAAGCTGGGACTCGATCTGCCGTTGGAACAGCGGACCTTGACGGCACAAGACATCGTCGAAGTCATTCGCTACCTCGTCAATCTCAAGATGGGCAAGGGGGAGATCGACGACATCGACCATTTGGGGAACCGGCGTGTCCGATCGGTCGGCGAACTGTTGGAGAATCAATTCCGGCTCGGACTGGTCCGCATGGAGCGCAGCATTAAAGAGCGCATGAATCTCCTGGATATGGAGACGGTGCTACCACATGACCTGATCAACGCGAAGCCGGTTGTCGCTGCGGTCAAGGAGTTTTTCAGCAGCAGCCAGCTGTCGCAGTTTATGGACCAGACGAATCCGTTGGCTGAGATTACCCACAAGCGCCGTCTGTCGGCGCTCGGTCCCGGCGGGTTGACCAGAGAGCGAGCCGGGTTCGAAGTCCGCGACGTCCATCCGTCCCACTATAGCCGCATCTGTCCGATCGAAACACCGGAAGGCCCGAACATCGGACTGATCACGTCGCTGGCGACCTATGCCCGGATCAATCAATTCGGGTTTATCGAGGCGCCGTACCGGAGAGTTGACAAGGGCCGTGTCACAGATCAAATCGAGTTTCTCTCCGCCATCGAGGGAGACAAGTATCTGATTGCACAAGCCAACTCGAAAGTGGACGGTTCCGGCCGGCTCGTGTCGGAAACCGTGTCGGCGCGATCGGCCGGGGATTTCGTGACGGCGACTCCGGACAAGGTTGAGTACATGGACGTATCGCCGAAACAGGTCGTCAGCGTCGCGACGGCGCTGGTGCCCTTCCTGGAGCACGACGACGCGAACCGCGCCTTGATGGGATCAAACATGCAGCGCCAGGCGGTGCCGCTGCTCAAATCCGAGGCGCCGTTGGTCGGCACTGGTATGGAAGCGGTCGTCGCGCGGGATTCGGGTTATGTAGTCCAGGCGAGGCGGACGGGCGTCGTGGAAAGCGTCGATGCCACCCGCATCGTCGTGCGCGCCGACTCGAAGGAAGGTCGGAAGCGGAACGACGCCGGGCTGGATGTCTACGACATGATCAAGTTCCAGCGGTCGAATCAGAATACCTGTATTACCCAGACGCCGGTCGTTCGAATCGGGCAGCCGGTCAAGAAGGGTCAGGTTCTGGCCGACGGCCCGGCGATCGACCAGGGAGAGCTGGCGCTCGGGAAGAATGTGCTCGTCGCCTTCATGCCCTGGGGCGGGTACAACTTTGAAGACGCCATTCTCCTAAGCGAAAAGCTGGTGCGGGAAGATGCCTTCACCTCGATCCATATTGAGGAATTCGAGGTGGAAGCGCGCGACACCAAGTTGGGGAAAGAAGATATTACCCGCGATATTCCGAACGTCGGGGAAGAGGCACTGCGGAACCTCGACGAGAGCGGCATCATTCGAATTGGCGCGGAAGTGAAGCCTGGAGACATTCTGGTGGGCAAGGTGACGCCGAAGGGCGAAACGCAGCTGACGCCGGAAGAGAAACTTCTCCGGGCCATCTTCGGTGAAAAGGCCGGCGACGTGAAGGACACGTCGTTGACCGTACCGCCCGGCGTCGAGGGCATCATCGTCGACGTCAAGATTTTTTCGCGCAAGGGGCTCGATAAGGACGAGCGCTCCAAGAGTATCGAGAGCGAAGATGCGATGAAGCTCCAGCGGGATCACCACGAAGAGCTCCGCATCATCGATGAGGAGAAGACCAAGAAGGTCAGGAAGCTCCTTCTGGGCAAAGTGGTGGGTCGCGACTTGATGGACCCGGAGAGCGGCGACGTGATTCTGAAGAAGAAGGGCAAACTGACCGCGGAGATTCTCAAGCGGCTGCCGGACGACACGGTGCGCTACATCATTCTAAGCGATCCGGACGAACAGAAGGAGCTCGAGGACGTCGAACGGAGGGCCAAGGAACAGATCGAAATATTGCAAACGTTGTACGA
Organism: Nitrospira sp. CR1.3; assembly: GCA_014055525.1. GTDB lineage: Bacteria > Nitrospirota > Nitrospiria > Nitrospirales > Nitrospiraceae > Nitrospira_C. The sequence continues at coordinate 8,453 of WIAH01000032.1, read as the reverse complement.
CGAAAAAGTGGGGCGCCTGAAGCGCGGTGACGAGTTGCCGCCGGGTGTCATCAAGCTCGTCAAGGTCTACATTTCCATGAAGCGGAAGATTCAGGTTGGCGACAAAATGGCCGGCCGGCACGGGAACAAAGGCGTCGTGTCCCGGGTCTTGCCCGAAGAGGACATGCCCTATCTGCCGGACGGGACGCCTGTTGAAATCGTGTTGAATCCGCTGGGCGTGCCCTCCCGTATGAACGTGGGGCAGATTTTGGAGACCCACCTGGGCTGGGCCGCGAGGGCCTTGGGCATCAAGGTGGCGAGTCCGGTCTTCGACGGCGCCTCCGAGAAAGAAATCAAGGATTTGTTAAAGAAGGCCAAATTGCCGACCAGCGGGCAGACGATGCTCATGGACGGTCGCACCGGTGAAGCGTTCGGCAGTCCCGTCACGGTCGGATATATGTATGTGCTGAAGCTGCACCATCTTGTCGACGATAAGATCCACGCCAGGTCGATCGGTCCCTATTCGCTCGTCACGCAACAGCCGCTGGGCGGCAAGGCTCAGTTCGGCGGACAGCGGTTGGGAGAAATGGAAGTCTGGGCGTTGCAGGCCTACGGGGCGGCCTCGACGCTGCAGGAATTCCTCACCGTCAAATCGGATGACGTGCCGGGCCGGTCGCGCATGTACGAAGCGGTCGTGAAAGGCGAACCTTTCCTGGAGCCGGGGTTGCCCGAGTCGTTCAACGTCTTGGTCAAAGAACTGCAAAGTCTGGGACTCGACGTCGAGTTGGTCAAGACGCAAGACTAACCACTTGTGTGCCGGCCGATGCCGGCATCAGAGGAGGTCACTACCTTGGAAGGCGTATACACATTGTTTGAAAAGCCGCGGGATGCGGTGTCGTTCGATTCGATGCGGATCCGCATCGCCTCGCCCGAAAAGATCCGGTCCTGGTCCTACGGCGAAGTGAAGAAGCCGGAAACGATCAATTACCGTTCGTTCAAACCGGAAAAGGACGGGCTCTTTTGCGCGAAGATCTTCGGTCCGATCAAGGACTGGGAGTGTAACTGCGGCAAGTACAAGCGGATGAAGCACCGCGGCATCGTCTGCGATAAGTGCGGTGTCGAAGTGATTCAGAGCAAGGTGCGCCGCGAGCGCATGGGCCATATCGAGTTGGCGGCGCCTGTTGCCCACATCTGGTTTCTGAAGGGGGTGCCCAGTCGCATCGGAACCTTGCTCGACATGAGCCTCAAACAGTTGGAGAAAATTCTCTACTTCGAAAGCTACGTCTGCGTCGACGCCGGTCAAACGGACCTGACGGAGAAGGAGCTCGTGACGGAAGAAAAGCTGCGCCAGCTCCAATCGGAATATGCGCCGAATTCGTACAAGGTGGGCATAGGCGCCGAAGCGATCCGCGACTTGTTGCGCAAGATCGACATCAATGCCAAATGGGATGAAATCAAGGCCAAATCCAAAACGTCGACGTCGGCGGCGCTGAAAAAGAAGCACGCGAAACAGCTCAAAGTGATCGAGGCGTTCCGCAAGTCGGGGAACAAGCCGGAGTGGATGATCATGGACGTGATCCCGGTGCTTCCGCCGGAACTGCGTCCGCTCGTGCCGTTGGACGGCGGCCGCTTCGCCACGTCCGATCTCAACGACCTCTATCGCCGTGTCATCAATCGGAACAACCGGTTGAAGCGGCTGATGGAATTAAAGGCTCCCGGCGTGATCATCCGCAACGAGATGCGGATGCTTCAGGAAGCGGTCGATGCGCTGTTCGACAATGGACGGCGTGGCCGTGCGATCCGCGGACCCAACAAGCGACCGCTCAAGTCGCTGAGCGATATGCTCAAGGGCAAACAGGGCCGCTTCCGGCAGAATCTTCTCGGAAAGCGTGTCGATTACTCAGGCCGTACGGTCATCGTGGTCGGTCCGGAATTGCGTCTCCATCAGTGCGGGTTGCCCAAGAAGATGGCGCTGGAGCTGTTCAAGCCGTTCATCTTTCATAAGCTGGAAGAGCGCGGCGCCGCGACGACGATCAAGAGCGCGAAACGTTTGGTTGAAAAAGAGCGACCGGAAGTTTGGGATGTGCTCGACGAAGTCATTCGCGAACATCCGGTGCTGTTGAATCGAGCCCCGACGCTGCACCGATTGGGCATTCAAGCGTTCGACCCAGTGCTGGTGGAAGGAAAAGCCATCAGGCTGCATCCGCTGGTCTGCGCGGCGTTCAACGCCGACTTCGACGGAGACCAAATGGCGGTTCATGTCCCGTTGTCCGTCGAGGCTCAGGTCGAAGCGCGTGTCTTGATGATGTCCATCAACAACATTCTCTCGCCTGCCAACGGCCGGCCGATCGCCGTGCCCTCGCAGGACATGGTGCTCGGCTGTTACTGGCTGACGAAGGAGCGGGTCGGCGCGAAAGGGGAGGGCAAAATATTCGGCTCTCCCGAGGAAGTGAGGATTGCGTTCGACGCGAGGGAAGTGGAGGAACATGCGCGAATCAAGGTGCGCGTCGAAGGCAATCTCGTGCAGACCACGGTGGGGCGCGTCATTCTGTCGGAAGTCCTTCCTTCCGGAATGCCGTTCGTCTATGCCAACAAGTTGATGACCAAAAAAGAGGTCACCAAACTCATCGACTCCGTCTATCGGCAGTCAGGGCATCGTGAGACGGTCATGTTCCTGGATAAGATCAAGGATACCGGTTTTCAGTACGCGACCAGAGCCGGCGTGTCGATCTGCATCGACAACATGCAGATCCCCAGCAAGAAGGAAGAATTGATCGGCAAGGCGCAACGCGAGGTCAATGAGATCGAGCGGCAGTATGCCGAGGGGTTGATCACGAACGGCGAGCGCTACAACAAGGTCATCGACATTTGGGCGCACGTGACGGAACAGGTCGCGGGTGAAATGATGAAGGAGCTGGGGGCCGGCGGTGATCCCGGCAAGCAGGAGGCCTTCAACCCGATTTTCATGATGGCGGACTCGGGCGCGCGAGGCAGTTCGCAGCAGATTCGCCAGTTGGGCGGGATGCGCGGGCTGATGGCGAAGCCATCGGGGGAAATTATTGAAACGCCGATCACCGCGAATTTCCGAGAAGGGTTGACGGTGTTGCAGTATTTTATTTCCACCCACGGCGCGCGCAAAGGGTTGGCCGACACCGCGTTGAAGACCGCGAACTCCGGTTATTTGACGCGCCGGTTGGTGGACATCGCCCAGGACGTCATCATCAGCGAGATCGACTGTGGAACGACCGACGGCATCTTCGTGAGCGCGTTGGTCGAAGGCGGTGAAATCATTCAGCCGATCGAGGAGCGTATTCTAGGACGTTTGGCCGCCGAAGACATCCGTGATCCCGTGACCGGGGAAATCATCGTGTCGTTCAACGAGGAAATTACCGAAGAGCGGACCAAAGATGTGGTCGAAGCCGCGGTCGACCGGGTCAAGATACGGTCCGTGCTGACCTGTCAGTCGCGACGCGGAGTTTGCCGGGCCTGCTACGGCCGGGATCTGGCGCGCGGACGGTTAGTCGAAAAAGGCGAGCCGGTCGGGGTCATCGCCGCACAATCGATCGGTGAGCCCGGCACTCAGCTGACGATGCGGACATTCCACATCGGCGGTACAGCCAGCAAGGTGGTTGAGCAGACGGTGCTTGAGTCCAAGCATGCGGGCTATATGAAGTTCATGAGCTTCGACGCCAAGAAGAATGCCGACTTGCATAACGCCGGAATCGCGGTCCGTAACAAGGACGGCGAATGGGTGGTGATGAACCGCAATGCGAAGATCGCAATCGTCGACGAGAACGGACGCGAACGGGAAAAGTATCCCGTCGTGTACGGAGCCAAGATCAAGATCAAGGACGGCGATCGCGTCACGCTGGCGCAAAAGTTGGTGGAGTGGGACCCCTACTCGCTGACGATCTTGACCGAAGTGGGCGGGAAAGTCGCTTACGGCGATATCGTCGAAGGCGTCACTATGAAAGAGGAGTTCGACGAAGTGACCGGATTGTCGCGTAAGGTCATCATCGAGCATGCCGGCGCGACCTTGCGTCCGCGTGTCTCGATCAAGGATGAGGGCGGGAAGACGGCAAAAGTGTCCGGCGCCTCCAATACGGTCGCTCGGTATCTTCTGCCGGTCGGCGCGCACATCTTTGTCGAAAAGGGCGGCATGGTGCATCCGGGCGATGTGCTGGCCAAGATCCCGCGCGAAACGACGAAGACCAAAGACATCACCGGCGGTCTCCCCCGCGTGGCGGAATTGTTCGAGGCGAGGAAGCCGAAGGAGCAGGCCGTGATCAGCGAGATCGACGGCGAAGTGTCCTACGGCGGCTTCGTCAAGGGGCAACGCAAAGTGCTGGTTGACAACAAGATGGGCGATACCAAGGAGTACTTCATCCCGAAAGGCAAACACGTCAATGTCCACGAAGGAGACTGGGTGCGGGCCGGTGAGCCCCTGATGGACGGGTCGGCCAATCCGCACGACATTCTCGACGTGCTTGGTCCCAACGAATTGCAGAAGTATCTCGTCGATGAGGTCCAGGACGTCTATCGACTGCAAGGTGTGTCGATCAACGATAAGCACATCGAAATCATCGTGCGGCAGATGCTGCGCAAAGTGCGCATAGAAGATCCGGGCGATACGGAATTCCTCCCGGGGAGCCAGGTCAGCAAACTGGTCTTTGAAGAGGAAAACGAACGTATCTTGAAGAAAGACGGCAAGCCCGCGCTTGGTAAGCCCGTCCTCTTGGGCATTACCAAGGCCGCGCTCACAACCGACAGCTTCATCTCGGCCGCGTCGTTCCAGGAAACCACGCGGGTTCTGACCGAGGCTGCGATCAACGGACGCGAAGACAATCTCCTGGGACTGAAGGAAAACGTGATCGTGGGGCGGTTGATTCCAGCCGGGAGCGGGTTTGAAGAGTATCGCGATACCTTCGTGATCAGTCCGAAGCCCGAGCCTGTGGCTGTCGGCGCGGCAGAATCTCCCGCGCTGCCGCGGGAAGGGGCGGTGGCCGCCACCGGAGAGCCGACAAGTTCGTAAAAGGAAGAGTGCCGGTTCAAGCCTGGCTTGACAGCGCACAAGTTGGTCACTATAATCCACCGGCTTTGCCCTGGAAAGGGTGTTGAGCGGGGGTCAACTGTTCGGAAACACGAGAGCACCAGACGATGCCTACGATCAATCAATTGGTGAGGAAGGGCCGGCAGTTGGCCCATGCAAAGACCAAGAGCCCTGCGCTCAAGTCTTGCCCGCAAAAACGGGGAGTTTGTCTCCGCGTGTATACGTCGACGCCGAAGAAGCCGAACTCCGCGCTTCGGAAAGTCGCGCGTGTGAGATTGACGAACGGAATGGAAGTGACAACGTATATTCCCGGCGTCGGGCACAATCTGCAAGAGCACTCGATCGTGCTCGTGCGGGGCGGTCGTGTCAAGGACTTACCCGGTGTGCGCTATCACATTGTGCGCGGGGCGCTCGACGCGGTGGGGGTTGCCGACCGGAAGCAGGGCCGTTCCAAATACGGAGCCAAGCGTCCGAAATAATTTTGTCCAGCGGTACGAAGGAAGACGGGATACATGCCACGAAGTAGATTCATAGGTCAGCGCGAGCCGCTTCCAGACGTTCGGTACCGCGACAAGATCGTCGGGAAGTTTCTCAATATTCTGATGGAAGGCGGCAAGAAGAGCACGGCGGAACGGATTTGCTACGGCGCGTTTGAGGTTATTCAGGAAAAGACCGCAGGAGATCCGCTCAAGGTGTTTCGAGCGGCGATCGATAACGTCAAACCGATCGTCGAAGTGAAATCCCGCCGCGTCGGAGGCGCGTCGTATCAGGTGCCGGTGGAAATCCGCCCGGCTCGCCGGATGTCGTTGGCGCTCCGTTGGCTGTCGGAATATGCGCGGACGCGCGGCGGCAAGAGCATGCGAGAGAAGCTCGCGGCCGAGTTGCTGGATGCGTCGAACAATACAGGGGCCGCGGTGAAGAAGCGGGAAGACGTGCATCGGATGGCGGAGGCCAATAAGGCGTTCGCGCACTATCGCTGGTAACGTCGTTCTGTGCTGCAGTTGGGCCGTGCTGCGATCCGCAGACGCGGGGTGCCCCTGAATCGCAGCCTCGTCGGCTCAGTCTGCAGCACGTGTATTTTTAGGGGTTGAAAGTGGCCAGGCAAGCACCATTAGAGCGCACTCGCAACATCGGCATCATGGCGCATATCGATGCCGGGAAGACCACGACCACCGAGCGGATCCTCTACTACACGGGGATGACGCACAAGATGGGCGAGGTCCATGAGGGCGCGGCGACGATGGACTGGATGGAGCAGGAGCGCGAGCGCGGGATCACGATTACCGCCGCTGCCACGACCTGCTTTTGGAAAGACCATCGTATCAATATTATCGATACTCCGGGTCACGTCGATTTTACGATCGAAGTCGAGCGCTCGCTGCGCGTGCTGGACGGTGCGGTGGCGGTCTTTGATTCGGTTCAGGGTGTCGAGCCGCAATCGGAAACGGTGTGGCGGCAGGCGGACAAGTATCAGGTCCCGCGCATCGCCTTCATGAACAAGATGGATCGAATCGGCGCCGATTTTTATTTCAGCGTGCAGACGATCATCGATCGGTTGGGCGCGAATCCCATTCCGATCCAGATCCCGATCGGAAAAGAGTCGGAGTATCGCGGTTCGATCGATCTGATTACGATGAAGGCGTATGTGTATGACGACGAAACCTTGGGGGCCAAGTACAAGGTCGAAGAGATTCCGGCCGATTTGGTCGACAAGGCCAAAGAGTACCGCGAAAAAATGCTCGAAGCGGTGGCTGAATTCGACGATCAGGTCATGGAAAAATATCTGAATGGCCAGGCGCTGACGGAAGAGGAGGTTCGCCGCGTCGTTCGTGCCGGAGCGATCTCGATGAAGGTGATTCCGGTCCTCTGCGGATCAGCGTTCAAGAATAAGGGTGTGCAACAGTTGCTCGACGGCGTCGTCGATTTCCTGCCGTCTCCGCTCGATATTCCCTCCGTCAAAGGCATCGATCCCAACAGTAACAAAGAAGTTGAACGTAAGGCCGCCGACAGCGAACCGTTTGCCGCGCTCGCCTTCAAAATTATGTCCGATCCCTTTGCCGGCCAGTTGACATACTTCCGCGTGTATTCGGGCACGCTGAAAACGGGCACGCCTGTGCTCAACGTGACAAAAGGCACCAAGGATCGGATCGGTCGTCTGCTGAAAATGCATGCGAACAAGCGGGAAGAAATCGACGCGGCGCATGCGGGCGACATCGTTGCCGCCGTCGGCCTGAAGGGCGCGACCACCGGCGATACCTTGGCCGATGAGAAACAGCCGGTCCTGCTCGAAGTGATGAAGTTTCCCGAACCGGTCATTGCGATGGCGATCGAACCCAAGACGAAGCAGGACCAGGAAAAGATGGGATTCGCCTTGCAAAAGCTCGCGCAGGAAGATCCGTCATTCCGTGTCCGGACCGATGAGGAAACCGCGCAGACCATCATTGCCGGCATGGGCGAATTGCATCTGGAGATCATCGTCGATCGGTTGCTGAGAGAGTTCAAAGTTGAGGCCAACGTCGGCAAGCCGGAAGTCGCGTTCCGCGAAACGATCAGGCGCAAGGCCGAGGCCGAGTCCAAGTACATCAAGCAGACCGGCGGGCGGGGTCAGTACGGCCATGTGGTGCTCACGGTCGAGCCCTCGGAGCCGGGGAAGGGTCTGGAGTTCGTCAACAAAATCGTGGGCGGCGCAATTCCCAAGGAATACATACCGGCCATCGAAAAGGGCGTGAAGGAACGGATGGAAAACGGCGTGATCGCCGGCTATCCGCTGCGCGACATCAGAGTCACGGTCATCGACGGCTCCTATCACGAAGTGGACTCGAACGAAATGGCGTTCAAAATCGCCGCCTCCATGGGATTTTCGGATGCGTGCAAGAAGGCCGACGCCGTTCTGCTCGAGCCGATCATGAAGGTTGAGGTGCTTGTGCCTCAAGAATTCATGGGAGACGTCATCGGGAATCTGAACGGGCGTCGTGGAAAGGTCCAGGGCATGAAAGTTCGCGCCGGAGCCCAGGCCATCGAAGCGTCTGTGCCGCTGATGGAGATGTTCGGCTATGCCACGGATCTTCGTTCGAGAACGCAGGGCCGGGCCACTTATAGCATGGAATTTGATCGGTATGATCAGGTGCCGAGGCAGATTTCAGAAGCGATCATCGCCAAGTATCGAGGCGAGTAATTCTTGAGTCATTGAGGCGCAGGTCGTAGGGAGGAGTCGGTATGGCGAAGGCGAAATTTGAGCGGAAGAAGCCGCACGTGAACATCGGGACGATTGGGCACGTGGACCATGGGAAGACGACGTTGACGGCGGCGTTGACGAAGGTGTGCGCGGATAAAGGGATGGCGAAGTTCATCAGCTACGACGAGGTGGCGAAGGCGAGCGAGAGCCAGGGGCGGCGGGATGCGACGAAGATCATGACGATCGCGA
>WIAH01000015.1 GCA_014055525.1 Nitrospira sp. CR1.3 | reverse complement strand
GTACATCGTCGGCATCAATTCCATGGCAGCGGATCTGACGTTGGCAGTGCCGGCTGTGGCCTGGGGCTTGGTCTGGGCAGGAGGGAATCTCGCGTCCTCGATGACGGGAAGTCTCTCCGCTCCACTTGCTGCTGCCGGCCAGGAAGCAGGGCAATTTGCTCGCGGTCAAGGCCAGGTCCTGTCCGAAGCACCGGCCTATGTAATGGAGCCGGTGCGGATGGAGGCGGCTGGTTCTCCCGGGGTGCAAGAGAGCTACAGGGTGCCCGTCGGCGTCGGCGGCCTTCGTGTTGATGCGCAAACAGGGGTCTCGGCCCTGCATCACGCTGATGGCGGGACGACCCGCATCGGGGCGAACGGCATGGTCACGTACCAGGGGCCGACGGGAGGGTTCTCGCGGCGAGCGAGCGAGAAATCGCCCACCGGAGGCTGGTACGACAGTGGGGCGTTCCGTCGGGAAGAGTTGGATCATGCGACGGGGCGGGTGGTGCAGAAACAGTTCGAGGTCCGCGGGGCTACGATCGACAAGAGTTTCAGCTACGAGCAAGGTGGCGTTCTCCACTCGGTCCGGGAAGAATACAACCAGGAAACGGGAAAGACGGTCCGCCGCGTGGATGCATCGATCAAGGATGGCGTGAGCCGGGTTGAGACGAGCACGCAGTGGGGGCCGCGACAGGTCAGCGAAACGGGTCCGGTTATGGCCTGGGCGGCCCATCCGGACGGCCGGCAGGAACCGGTCACCGGCACCCTCTCACGGTCAGGGCTGAGCCTCGGCCAGGAGGACTTCTGGGGCGAAGGGCAGCTGGTGACCTCCGGTGACGGCCCGACCCGCGAATACAAGGGACGACTCACCGGACGGAAGATCAACGGGATCTCGGTCTTCGCCGTCTCGCAGGGCGGCTATAAAGAGGGTGTCGTCGGGGAGGTGCTGAGAGAGGATGCCAATCTCCGCTATTACCACAGCGCCGATGGCGGCACCTTTTATACTCGCGAGGCGGCGGAGAGCATTGACGTGCGCAAACTCGACGGGGAGCTGGAGACCATTCAGGGCAAGGCGAGGGAATTCGGTCGTGTGACTGTGGGATCAGATGAAAAGTTCCAGCACAATCCCCTCACGTATGAGATCGAAAGCACGAAGGGCGACCGGAAGGCTGTCTATTCAGGGGAGATCCATGTCGATGCTGAAGGAAAGAGGTTTCTCCAAGCGACGGCGGGTGGCACGGAGCGGAGCAACAAGGATCGCTTCGTCGATGCGGGGATGGAGTATGTCTACAAGACCGGCGACAACGGCGGCAAGAGCTATACGGGGGATGGCGTGAGGCTCCAGCGGATCATCGGGCTGCTTCCCGAGAATGAGGCGGTGATCAGGCAGGTGGCGACGCACGAGGAAGGGAACGTGATCCAGCTTGCCAACGGCCAGGAGCGGCGCGTGCCAACGTCGGTCAGTCTGTCCTACTCGATTCCCGGAGGGGTGACGAAATCCTTGACCGGCAATTACGATCACCAGGGAGATTTTCACATCGCTGCCGGGCAGAGCAGGGAAGGGGTGGAGTTTCTGACTCTTGACCAGTATGGCGGGCAGGAGGTTGCCGTCCGAGGCGTGAAGAGCAACCAGACGGGAGAAGCAATCTTCAGCCATGCTGAAGGAGGCAGAAAGACGGAACTCTGGGATTACGTGTCAAGCGTAATGGGATGGCAGGAAAAAGAGCAATACCTCGAATTGAGTCATCTAAAATCTTACCGAGCGACAGATCGTTGCGTCATTTGTATTTCTTACCCTCCAGGTCCGCACGGTGCGGGTCAGAGGGAGGGGGAGGATGGAGGCAGGCGGCATGGCGCGACGGTCGAAGCACGAGTATCTGCGGGTGATGTGGCAACGGTATCAACGGGCCGATCGGGTGATGAAGTCGGCACTGCTGGACGAAGTGACGCGGGTGTGTCGGTATCATCGCAAGTACGCGATCGGGCTGCTGAGCCAAAAGCGGCCGCCGCGGCCGCCGGTGCGTCGGCTCGCTCGGCGGCGGCCGACGTATGGCGAGCCCGTGATTCGTCTGCTCGCCGCGATCTGGGCCGCCTCGGGGTATCTGTGTGGGGCACGGCTCAAGGCCGCCGTCCCGCACTGGCTGCCGTGGCTGAAGCGGCGCACAGCCGTCACGTCGGCGCTCGAAGCGCAGCTCCAGCGGATCAGTCCCCGGCAAATCGATCGCCGGCTGCGGGAGCGGAAGCAGCGGATCAAACGGCGGCTCTACGGCACGACGCGGCCGGGCTCGCTGCTCAAGCACCAGATCCCCATCAAGACGGAACACTGGGAAGTGAGCCGGCCCGGCTATCTGGAGATTGACCTGGTCTCGCATTCCGGTGCTTCGGCCGCGGGCGAGTTCCTGCACACCGTGGACTGCGTGGACATTCACACGACCTGGGTGGAGCGGCAGGCGGTGCTGGGCAAGAGTCGGTATGAGGTGGTGCAGGCTATGACGCGCATCGAGACCCGCCTGCCGTTTCGCTTGCGGGGCGTGGACTCCGACAACGGCAGTGAATTCATCAACGACCATCTGCTGACCTGGTGTCAGGCGCGGCCCGCAGGCCACGGTGTGCAGTTCACCCGCTCCCGGCCCTATAAAAAGGATGACAACGCGCATGTGGAGCAGAAGAACTGGACCCATGTCCGCAAGCTCGTGGGCTGGGAGCGGTACGACACGCCCGAAGCGCTGTCCGCCCTCACGGCGCTGTATGCCGACCTGCGGCTCTTCCAGAATCTCTTTCAACCGTCCATGAAACTCGTGCGCAAGGTGCGGGTGGGCTCGCGGCTTCTGCGCCGGTATGACGCCCCCCAGACGCCGTTTGAACGGGTGCGGGCCTGCCCCGAAGCGGATCCTGCCAAGGTCGCGGCCTTGCAACAGATCCTGGAGACGACCGATCCGTTTGCGCTCTCGCAGCGGATTGATCGGCACCTCGAACACCTGTGGGCGCTGGCTACGCGGGCCAGCCGCACGCCGCGGGAAACGGTGCCCCGGTCGTCGCGGCCGCGGGCCACCACGCCCTGGCGCGGGTGGACCTTCAGCCGTAGAGTCCACTCCCAGAAGCCCGTGCTCACGTCTACGCCACATGCAGAGGCCGGTGGAGCAGCAGAGGCCCCCAAGAACCTCGGAATCGCAAGACCGGAGCTCAGGAAGTGAGTCGCCGGTAAGATTCAGAAATGACTCAACGATCCCCGGCTGGGTAAGATTTTCAAATGGCTTGATAGGTACCTCAAGGATAAGCCGATCGAGTGGAAGGATGGGACGACGGGGCAGACCCGCAAGGGGCATTTCTTCGGCCTGTTCGATAAGGAGGGGAGTCTCCTTGAGGGCAGCGTGGTCAACGATCTGCGGAGCCAGGCGTTCGTGATGAAACAGAACCCGCTGACGCAAGAATACGAGACCGGCTTTATCGACATGCATCAAGATCCCGATTCTCATGCTTCCGTGGCGACCTATACGACCCTCTCCACAGAACAGATTGGCGCGGATGGGGCAGCCCGGACATTGACGCTCGGGCCGCAATCAGGGGATGGGACGAGAGAGATCCTCTCGGATATCGGAACGGGCGGGCGGAAGACCGACCTGTTCCATGACTATACGCATGAAACAGGCGGACACTTCGTTGAGCGGTTCGAGGAATTCCATCGGACGCAGGGTGGGACCCTCTCCGAAGCGCATAACACGCGGATGTTCAGCGGGACCAAGTGGATCCCCGATCCCGTCCATCCAGGGCAACATCATCCGGTGCAGATGCGCGGCTTCATGGATGAGCAAGGCAACGTGGTTTACGCCGAATTCCAGAGCGGCCAGTATGGGAAGACGTGGAACTACAAGGTGGTTGATGGAAAGGCGCAATGGGGTGTGGCCGAGACGGCGCAACCCACGTCTGGTGGACCGGGAGTGACGAATTTCCGTTCGCTTTCGAAGAACGAGGTGGAATCAAGTGGTCTGGTTTCCAGTCAGTTCATAAGCCCGCAGGGGAAGCTGTTGTTTGAGGAAGGCAAATCAGGGGTCAATATTGTAGAGATGGATTCGTATAAGCAGATCTTGCAGCGACGGGTTGATATCGGAGCCGAGTATCCTGTCTTTGGGCATTGGGATGCGAAAGAATTCACCAACGAAGAGAGCGGTGCCAAACAAGCTTTGAAAGCGATAGGGGCGGGCAGAACAGCAGTTGACATTGTAACGGGTGCGGGTAATTTGGCCATGACGGGTCGGCGACTTGGTGGGGCATTCGGACCTGGAACCGGCGCCGCAGGTCCAAAAGGAGGACCACCACCTAACACTTCACCGCAGAGGATGGAGGACCTCCAGAGGTTCCAGGAGGATCTTACTCATGCACTCAAGAAAAGCGGGATCGACATTACGGGAGCGAAGGGCACTGGTAAGAACAGTCAACCGTGATTCCTTCGCGTCAATAGGAATGCTTCACCCGTCTGGCGGCGTGGGAGCAGTGTTGATTGTCAGGCCAGGTGACAGCGGGGAATAGCTACCCTTCTTAATTGAGGTCAACTCTTGCCCTGACGACGAGTAGGTGCATCTGTGATGAAGTTGATCAGATTAGAGGCCCTGTGGCGGCGGCTAAAGGAGTGGTGGACTGGCCTTGGGTGGAATCGCCCTGGACCAGAGTTGTCACCAGAGATGCTAGATCCAGATCCTGCGAGAGAACCTTCGGATGTTAATCCAACCACACTGTTACCTATGTACGACGAAGACATGGATGTGTCGATGACACTGTATGGATTTGAGGAAGACGACAACTGACCACCGGCATGATGGTAGGGCGCAGGCGCCTTTTAGCGAAGACCGTAGAGGGTCGGGGCATGGATACCATGGATACATGGTGGATCGACAACCCGCATCTGATGGGGAGCCGAAACCCTACCGTTGAGGATCTCGAACAATTGCGGCGGGATGGTTTCGGCGTCCTGATTTCTCTCCTGAAGGAGGAGGAACAGTCGCCGCGGTACGATGTCGGTCGGGCCGTGGCCTTAGGCTTCCAGAGGTACAACATCCCTGTGAAGGATTTCCATCCCCCGACAATCGACCAACTTCAGCAGTTCTTGAGCTTGATTACCGGCATGCCTTCCGGGACCAAGATAATCGTTCACCGTGAGGGTGGCACTGGTCGGACGGGGATCATCGCTGCCGCATACTGGGTGTCGAGGGGCATGACGGTGTCCGAAGCGATCGCTCACGTCCGAAAGGCCAGACCCCACGCTGTCGAGACCCAAGAACAAGAGGCGGTTCTCAGGCACTTTGCCGACAGCCTCAAGGGCTCGTTCTAACCTTCACTGTTGGTCGCACCGTTGGCTCCCGTCCGCTCGTACGCGCTGCCCACCGCAAGAGTTAGCGCACACGATACTCCACAGTTAAGTAGGAAACGATTCTCAGCTTCCACAAGGTGTTTTCGGCGCTTGAGCGGTGAGAAGCCGGAGGTCCTCGGAGAACATTGAGGCCATAGGGAATGCGGTGGTGGGAGTGACTGAGAGGCGGATCGCTCCGAGGACTTCTCCAGAGGGGATCGACGATACTTGCAGGACGACTTCGGGTCCTGTCTGGGTAGTATCGATGTGTCCGGTGATAAGGACGGTGGCCGGAATCCAGCGACCGAGTGCGACCTGTTGGCTGTCATGGACCCGGCCACTGAGTTGGAATCGTTGTTCTTCAGTGATTCTCGCCTTCGTGGGATCATCGGCGACGAAGCAAATCTGTGCCTGCATGAAGTGGCTGGCAAGGGCCGCCTTGATGACTTCTTCGAGGACGGGAGGCAAGCCTTGCAGCGTGCCGACCTGAACGACGAGTGGATGTGGCCAGCGCTCGGCCGGAACGGAATCGGTCGCGGCCTGGAACGCGTTGGTGAGTTGTTTCGGTGAGACGTCGAGCATCGTCGTGATGGTGTGTGGTCCCTGCCTATAGGTCGCTTCCAATCTTCCTGTGTGCGCTTCCTGTGACGTAGCCCTTGTCTGATGGTTCCACACAAGATGCGGCAGTCGGAGGGCTAGTGCCTCGATAGAAATCGGATACGTCGCGAGTAGCTCTGTCTGCCTCTCCCACTTCACGTCTATCCAGCCTCCCTTCACTGGTTCCCATCGTTCCGTCAGCTCGAAGATGCGCTGAGTCTTGCTAGGAAGGGGGATGGAGCCCTGAAGGGGTTCGTGCATGAGGAGCCTCCGGCAGCCGTAGCGCATCGGCTCACCCGAAGCGTAGCCGAGCGTGAGCGTGTACTTGATCAAGCCGAAGGGACATTGGAAAAGTCCGGGAACGATCGAGAGGGGCGAAAAGGCATAGCGGCGGTACTGCCGTGGCGTTTCTTTCTGAATGGCGGTGGTGACGGCTGTCGCTTGTTCGATCACCAGAGTCCAGCCCAGATGATCTGGGTGCATTTCGGTCCTGATCCGAAGGTGGCCGGTGGGATGGCGGTCGAGATCGAACGTGCGGGTGTGGGGAGGGCCTGCGACCTCGGGGACAAGTTCCGCACACCCTGCGAAAACGAGGCTGATAACGAGGAGGAAGGATCGACTGGTTCTCATTCTGTGACGAGCCATCCCTCGCGCCTCGCATCATCAAGGGGCGCGATATCTCCCTGTGGGCGACCTGCTGGCATAACGGTGTCGAGGATCCGTGCGCTCATGGTGTCGAGAAACTCGGCCCACTGTCCTGGCGGGGCTTCCACGACGAGATGAGCGAGAACCTCACCCGTCTCGATGGAGACGATGCTCGTTGTCGCGAGATAGCCTTGGTCCCGGAGATCCCGATACAACACGCGCGCGAGAACGGTTGCACCGGACCATTGGCCGACCCCGTTCTGCGCCGAGTCTCTGTACTGGCCGCGATGCTGTGCGACCTGTAGGTCTTCGGTTTCGACGAGAAGCTCATCACGCACGACGACAGCCAGACCCGACCGAGCAAAGTGTCGTAGCAGATGTGTCGCGATCGCGCGCGTTTCAGGAGCAGCACCCGTTCCATCAGTTTCCACGACGGTTCGGATTCTGATCGCCTCTGGCCACCGGTCGGCGGGGGAGCGGGCCGCTTCCTGCTCGATGGCAGTGCGGAGCATCGCGGTGGTCAACGGGATCGGATGAGAGATGAGAGGATCTACTGGTTGTCGAAGCCGAAGCTCTGCGTGGCCGGAAAGGTGATCGGTGATCTCGATGCCCTGCCTTATGAGCAGGTCCGCGATCCAGCGAGCCCGGAAGCTGATCCTGGTCTGCTGTGTGCTCAGAGGAATGTCGATGCCGAGGGGATCCTTGTCAAGAAGCTGCCACACGAGCGCAAGAGAACCGGTCGTCACGGCCTGATCCTCCTCTTCAATCCGGCGATCCAGCGTGACATCTTTTCGGATCATCGTTGCTTCGGAGGAGTAGGCCTCACCGCCGCTGGCCAGGGAGCAGGGTTCGTACAGGGCCGACCGCCTCCACATCGGGGCCCCGGGATCAGCGAAAGCGAGCCCCGTCATCCCTAGAATTCCCCACGTTGGACATGTGACCCACCCTGCCACGAGTTTTGGAATTCTCCAGGTTGTCGCAGCCGGGTAGACCGTGGTCTTCCATGTTTCCTGCTGCGTCACGTCGACATACCGTCGGATCCGTTGGACCGGTTGGACGGACCACCCAAGGCCATCCGTGTGGGTCGTGATCCGGAGTTCCGGAGGACCGACAGGCTTAGTGTGGTGAATGACCGGCACCTGATGTACGTGGTCGAGGCTGACGGGTTTTTCGATCGGCGCGCAGTGCGTCAGCACCAGCGGAATGAACGCCAACCAGGGGAATAATGTCTTGACGCCCTGTAGCTCTTCGGTGGGAGCCCGCTTGTGATGACCCATTGATGCCTCGATCGCAACCGGTCGATGCGTAGCTTCCTCCAGAACTAATACAGGAGCGGAGGCGAAACGCAAGTCAGGGCGGAAGGAGCACGTTGGCAGGCAGGGACGCATCGTGGTGAGGGAAGTCCCCGCGAGCGGCGGGAGTAATACAGAAGACGGAGGAAGGAAACTGGCTCGATGGAGAAGATCGGGGACTTCGTGCTGGGTCGGGTTGTGAAGGCCTTACCGGACCGGGACAGTTACCTCATCCTGATCAATGGCACACAGCCCTTCGCTGTGCTTCCGAAGCAGTATGCTGACCGGCCCTATCGGGTCAAGGACACGATCTCGGCAGCGGTGTACCGGCTGGGTGAGGTGTATCCGGTCCTGTCCCAGCGGTGCCCGCACTATATCCGCCGTATTTCGGAATCCATCCTCCGTCCTGTGATGGCGACTGGTGAAGTCCGGATCCGTCGGGTTGCGACGGGCCTCTGCTCGCCGTTCGTCAAGATCGCCGTGGAGAGCGACGAGGGAGTCGACCCGGTGAGGTTGTGTGTGCCGTACCGTCAGAGCTACGCCAGCTATACCAGACTGATGGTGTCGTTTGTCCGGTACTCGACGGACCTGGGCCGATTCATTCGCAATGCGCTGGCGCCGGCACCGGTCGATCGTATCAGGCGGATTGATGTGTTCGGGGAGGAGCAGATGGCGCGGGTTCTGGTGCCGGCAGAGTGCAAGGGATATTTCCTGGGCAAGGGCGGCCTGAACGTCGCGCTCGCGAGCAAGCTGACGTCAATGGCGATCGAGCTGAGGACAGAACCGTAACCGTCGGTCCGGGAGAGGAGGGGTTCCATGGCAACGGCAACCCAACAGAATGGGCAACCAGGTTCGGCGAGGAAGGAAGAGCGGGAGGCAAATGGACGGACTGGTTTGGCTGGTCAGGGACGCCGCCTGATGCGCGGACGGCTCAGCCCGGAGGAACGGGCCGAGCACAATCGCGAACGGCTGCAAGATCCCCACAGCCTGTTGCTCCTGCCTCGCACGCCGGAGGGGAGGGTCATCGTAGGGATGCTGTTCCCGTTGGATAAGGCAGTCAATCGTCTCCGGCTCAGCGCAGGGCATTCCATGTCCGTCGGTGAGGTGCAAGGGCAGTTGGATCGCGTCCATCAGTGGGTGAACACGGGACATGAGCTTCTGAAGGCCCTGGGGGTGAGTGAGCAGGATTTCGGACCGGCGCCGGTCATGAATTATCAGTATCGGCTCACCTTGGCCGGACAACGCAATGCGCGGGTGATCACCCCGCGATCCGAAGAGACGAAGAAGGTGTCGCGGGTGGCGGAAAAGCTGGACGGCGTGATTCTGCATACACGGATGAGTTACGACGATTTATCGCAGGCGGAGCAAGTATTCACGAAGATTCACGAGCTGATCAGGCGCCTCCACGAATTGATCGCTGAGTTCTGCGCACTGGTGGAACTGCCTTATCGCACGCCACGGGAAGCGGAGGACCTGTTTCGCGAACGTTCGGACCGAGGCGCTCACACGCCCATGACTGCGGGAGGACCTGTCCTTCCTCGGACCTTGACGTAATCCTTACAACAGACAAGATCGAGCTCAGGTGATGGGGAAGAAGGGGAGGAACACATGATGCGCCTTTGGATGTGCAGTGTGATGGCGATGCTGTTGGTCGGATGCGTGAGCAGTGAGGAGCACGAGCGCATCCGGACCCAGTATGAACATCTCAAGGACGTGAAAACAGAGTGGGAAACGGAGAAGGACGATCTGCAGCAGCGCGTGGATGCGGTTCATCGGGCCTACTCGAACGTGAGCAAGGAGCAGGGCACGCTGCGTCTGCAACAGGACCAGACCAAGATAGAAGTCGCGCGCGCCCGCGATGACGCCAGGCTGGTCACAGGCAAACTGGCATCGCAGGAGTCTCGGGTGGCGGCGCTGGATGAAAAATTCGGCAAGGTCCTGGACCAGCTCAGCCTCCTGGCCGAAACCAATGTGACGCTCACGAATCGGGTCGAATCCTTGATCACCAAGATGGGTGCCATGATGGTCAGGATGAAGCCGGTGGCCTCGCGTGATCCCAAAGCCAGAGCCCCGGAGCTGTGCAAGGAGGCTGGCGTGAAAGACGAAGAAGTCCGGCCGGATGATGCGCTGCGGGAAAGGGTCTCGAAGGCGGGTCCGAACACCCCGGTTCCTTCTAAGTCTGGGGAGGAAACCAAGAAGACAGAGAACACCGCGTCTCCCGCCGTGGAACAGGCGATGCGGCAACTTGGAGTCAAGGCCGACCCGTCGTTCGTCGGGAGAGGAGCCGGGAAATCCGGTGCGCCAGTGAAGACTGGTCCGATCACACCGGCGTCGAAGATTCCTCAGGGACTTGCCGACGGCAAGGGGCAGCGCTCGACTGCGGAAACAAACGGGAATGCTGTGCGAGATGAGCAGATCGAGAAAGGCGAACAGGAGAGGAAAGCAGCCGCCCAGGCGGTTGTGGGTCCGAAAGAGGGCACTGCGGCGAAAGGGAAGTCTACTCCGACCGACGGGTCTGGCTCACGGATTGGTCCTCCAGCGGAGCCTCTTGCCGCACCGCCACCTGGGACACTGACCTTCTCGCCTCAGCCGGCTGCCGACACCACCGTCCCGGAAAAAGGGGAGAAGAACGGCGATGGCAAAGCGAGATAAGAAGGACATCGAGTTCCTCAGTACGCAGAGTTATCCAGGCCGAGAGGTCGAAGCGGTAGGGCTGGTCGTGGAGATCCACACGGTGGGATTGGGCACGTTTCGCGACTATATCGCGCGGATTATGGACATCCTGGGTGGCCGGGTGAACACCTACGATAAGCCGGCTCGCAAGGCCATGGAGAAGGTGTTCGATAGTCTGCAGGACCAGGCTGGGGCTCTTGGTGCTGATGCGGTGATCGGGGTGGCGGTGGAAGTCTCACCGGTTCCCTTCAAAGGGATGGCCATGACCCAGGTCGTGGGATTTGGAACGGCTGTGCGATTTCTCAGGAAGGAAGTAAGTGAGTTTGAAGGAAGGGACGGTGTGCTCCCGCTGTCGGAGGAGTCCAAACGAGTCGTAAGTGAGATGACGGCTCGTTCCGGACGAGCGGTGGCGCGACCGACGATACCGATTCTGAAAAGCTAGGGAAAGGGGTCGATGCCGCGCCTTCCGTTCCAATTCCTCAAGGCGATGCCGTCGTCGGCGGCCAGACCGCTCAGCCGATCGAGATGGCTCATGATGGTTGCAGCGCTGTCGGCAAGCTGCGCCTTGACCTTGGAGAATCCGGCCACGGCGGCGGGGCCATGCGACAGCGTTGCCGATGCGTATGCACGGGCTCAATGTGTGTTGGGCGAGATGCAAGCTGCTGGTTCGGTCAGCCCCGGAACCTTGGCGCCGAATATGACGCAGACGCCTCAGTACGGCGGGGCTGCCGGCTGTACGACCTCCGGCTGTTCCGGAGCGCCGCAGGAAAGCTATTTCAGCAACACCGGAGATATTGGCCCTCTCAATTCGGATTCCTCGAACGCGACGTTGACGGATCCGACTTATTCGACGCTCCAGGACCAGAAATCGTCAAAGGACGGATGGGATGTGAGCACGACTGCTCCGGTCAAGACCGCCGAAGCGGTGGCTTCCAGCATCGCCCCCTCACCAGGACTCAGCGGGACCTGTGTGGATGTCCCGACTTGTGTGGAATGGGTTCCTGGCCCGCCTTCCATCCAGACCTGCCAAGTCCCTGGGATAGCCGAAACCATGTGCTACAGAACCTGGTCTCCTTCGTTGACGGCGGCAGCCTGTTCCGCGCCCCCGAATGGGACGCCTCCGGTGGATACCGAGACCTTGTTCGACGGCTGTTCTCCCTACCAAGCGTTGGCGGTGAGTGGACAAGCGACCCAGAAGTCAGCGACCTGTTTGGATAATGCCACCCGCACGCTGACCTGCTCAGAACCAACAGGGGCCGCAATCGGGACGGGAGGAAGTTGGGTAGGCTCTTCCGATCATCATCCTGGCATGTGGTACGGGTATTACCAATTTAACTATGGGATCCCGACCCCGAATGGGTCCGGTGGTTATACACTGGCGTTTAGCGTGACCGGGAATGCCACGGGCGAAAATAAATATGGCTGTACCAACGGCACCTATGGCGGGGGCACATGGACGATCACGGAAGGGCAAACGGTGAGCGGGCCAGGGTGGCCGCCCTATTGTAACAGCAAATGCTCGTGTTGGGGGCCGGGCTTCTCGCTCACGCTCGGGTACGCGACCTGGACGGGGACGAGCTTTACGGTCCCCTTCTCCTATTACTTCGGCGGGGTCGCGTCGGGCACGATTCAGGTTATGGGCGGGCTCACCTGGCAGAGCTATAACGTAAGCCCGCAGTCCGGGTGCTGGAATGAACGGCAGACGTGGCAGATTCAGACCCAGGCTCCCGATACCTGTCAATCGTATGTGGCGGCGGGATGTACGCAAATCGGGTCAAGCTGTTCGCAGTTCAATACGGCGACAGGGACCTGCGAAATGTACACCAACACCTATTCTTGTGCGTCGACGCCCGTGTGCAACAAGACCGTCACGATGAAGCAATGCAATCAATGCGGAACGCCGGAGAGTGTTGTGCCGTTTTGTGTGAATACGTCTACCCCTCCGGATCAATCTCTGGCTCTGTCCGCCACGTATCTCCAGCTGATCAAAGACGTCGAGAACGACTGGGATACGAGCAGTTTGCGAGTCTTCAACGGAACGAGGATGGCCTGCGATTACAGCACCATTGGGTCCGTGCTGATCAACTGTTGTGACGCGAGCGACCCGAGCAAATTGTTGGGAACCTGTTCGGACGAGGAGATGCAACTCGCGAAGGATCGGCAGTTGTACAAAGCGCACTACGTCGGCGATCGCTGCGTCGAGTGGGTCAGCTTTGGTCTGGGAAAGATCTGCATCCGAAAGGAGCAGGTGTTTTGTGATTTCAAGTCGGAACTGGCTCGCATCGTCCAGGAACAAGGCCGCGCGCAACTCAGTTGGCCCTGGGGTTCGGCCGACGCGCCCGACTGCAACGGGTTCAGCATCACACAATTCTCCTCGTTGAATTTCACCGCCATGGATTTCACGGAGTGGTACGTGCACGTCAACGCGAATGTGGATGCGGCGGCGGTGGCCTCCGACATGAACGCGAGGATTTGCGCCTACAGCGGAAAGTGCTAGAGCAGAGGCCCGAACGGCATGGTGCCAATGGTTCTGGTTGGCGCGTTCCTGGTCATCGCGCTGGTTCCACCGAACGCTGAGGCAGGCAGCGAGGCGCGCTCCGGCCCCGACACCTATTGGTACCTGAACCATCGCTGCATCCAGGAGGCCGCGCACCGATACCAGGTCTCGCCTGTTCTTCTTGAAGCCATCGTGCACGTGGAGAGCGAAGGGAATCCCTTTGCGGTCGGAGTCAATCGCCAAGGCGAGGGCGAGTCTCGCGGCAGACTGTCCTATGCAACAGCTGCGGAGCTGGTCAGTCGCTTATGGCAGCAGGGCGCCGATTTTGATGTGGGGCTGGGACAGATCAACAGTCGCCATCTGGAACGGTATCGCGTGCATCCCGTCTATCTTCTGGATCCCTGCGTCAATTTGCAGTGGGCGGCGTTCGTGCTCCGGCAGAAGCTCGATCTGTTTGGAAACAACTGGGTCGCGATCGGACGGTACAACGGCACGAAGCGGCTGACGCAGTATGTGTGGAAAATCTATCGAGCGCTTGTGCACCTGGATGAGATGAGAAAGACGCGTCAATGAAGCGCGATCCGGCAGGACGCTTTGGAAGCATTGTACTAGGCTTGGTGATCCTCTTGGGATGTAGTCAAGCGTCGACTCCTTCGCCCGGCATGAGCGGCTCTCCTTCGAGCTCGTTCGATCCGGATGCGCTCCTGGAGTTTCTTGACTCGGTGCCGACACGGCTCGTGCAATCGACGCTCCATCAACTCATCGATCTCCAGGCCTCGGTCATCAAGGCCAAAGTCGATATCGCGATCGGGGCCTGGGAGAGCTTGGACCGCGAGCAGCGGCGAGCCTTGCTCCTGCACTTGCGGGACGGCTTTGATCAGCTCCAGCGGATGGTCGCACCTGCGTCCGGGACCGCGGCAACCCCAGTGCGTCGGCAGGGGGAACGGTCTGTAAACAGCCGCCCGGGAGGATCAATTGCTGAACAGTGGCTGCGGCCGGCGAGGCGGGTCGATGGAAGATGCGGACGTGAAGGTCGTCGGGATCGAGGCGGTTCCGGGCCATGAGAATCGGGTGATGCGCTACCTGCAGCAACTGGATACCGCACGGATGACCGAGCTCGTGAAGGGCTATGTGGTGTGCGAGTTGGATCAGAGAAAGGTTGAGGTAGTATCGAAATTTCCTGGTGTCAGGAGAGTGATGCCTATCGAGGATCTGTGCGATGTGAGGGCGTTGGCCGCACCTGCCCGTCCTCGTGAGCACACGTTCGCTCCAGGAGACCTCGTGCGCATTGCCCATTGGGCGAGTACGCCCGTGATCGGGTTCTTACGAGAGTGGAATGGGGAACAGGGGGTGGTGGATGTAGCCCTGTTCGGGCGAGCGATTCCCGTGCGCGTGACGCGGCCCGTGATAGAACCTGTTCCATTGCCCGACCAATGGGCCTAACCCATGGTCAACCGATGGCTGAGTGCGGTGGTAACCCGATTGGGATGGAAACAATCAGTCAAGGTGGCGCCGCCGCACCCTCGTGGGCCCGAACCGATTGAAATCGATTTGTCCGATCTCGCGAAGGACCTGTGGCTACCTTTAAATGTGGATTTCATGAGGATTGAGGTTCCACCGGAGGAAGGGCAGGCGAACGATCGCGCGATGGAGGCCGGATCGGACGCGGCTCTGCATGGTAAGACTCCTGAATCGAACGAGGGGGCCTCTTCCGCCACGCCTCCTGATCAATCCCGACCTGTGAGCCAGCCTCTCCGTCCGGAAGTCCTTCAGTCCTCCGCCCTGGTGCGGGATCTGCTGGTGCCGCATCAGGCCATTCTCGAAGCGCAGCGTGCGTGGGTGCCGACCCTGGAAATGGTGAAGGTGCTGGAGCAGTACGGGCACTGTCCGTCAGTGGTTGTCACGGCGCCGGAGAAGGACGAGGAACACAGCGATCTGTACAGTATCCGTGACACATTGGCGAAAGTGACGCTGAAGGAGCACACCCATCGCGTCACACTACTGGCGGTGAAAAGTCTCAAGGAAACCTATCGCGACTACGAGCCGCTGGTCCCGAAGATGCTGGTGGCCGCCCTGGGCCATGATCTGGGAAAGATTCCGGTGTTCCGCGCAAGCGGGATCTACACGATGGGTGACCATCCCGCCGTGAGTGCCATGAAGGTGCAGGAACTCTTTGCAGGCTCCGACATTCCGTGGCTGAAGGAGTCGTTGGATGCGATCCGAGGTCATCATCGGGCGAGCAAAGACCAGTTCGACGCTCTGCTGCGGCAAGCCGATGGACGGGCGCGAGAATTGGAAGTGGTGGCCTTCTCCAAAGACTTGAAAGTGCAGCCGTGGGAAAGCTGGTTCTCGGTTCCTCGTCTGCTGGAGCTGATGGAGCCGAAAATCAACCAGCTCCAGCGGGGCGGGAGGTGGTCGGCCATCTCGATCAAGGACACGGTCTATGCGCATCCCGATCTGCTCCTGGACGTTGCGCGGCGCCTCTCTGCGGAATGTAAGGTCGTGGATCTCTCTTTGATCCGGCTTTCCGATCGCGAGAAGGCGTTACGGCGGATCGTGGATGAGCTGCGGACTGCTGAGGTCCTCGCGGTGCCGATCGGGGAGGGATTCTATGGGCGGAGTTATCAGATCATCATGAACAATCCGAGACGGAGAAATACGCTCCCACCTCGGAACTACTTTGTTCCCATCAAACTCGAAGTGTTCAATGTGCCGGCATCGAACCTTGAGGCCCGCAAGTCCGGGATGATCCAAATCATTATGGAGCTGCGGGCGATCTCGTAGGAGTACACGCCGGCCGTGGAGAATCTCATCGATTATCTGAACCCGCTCTCCTACATGACGCTGGAAGAATATCTGGCCTGGTGGAACTGGGCCTTTGCGACGTTGTTCCAAGGTGTGGTGGCCCGGGTGCTGGCCATGACGTGTCTCGCCTTTGCCTTCTGGTACGGCGCCTATAAACAGCGCCTGGCCGTTGGCATCTTCTTCTATGCGCTGACGATCCTGCTTTCCTATGTGACTTCGGTCACACGATTCTTCGGTGTGGGATGAGTCATGGAGAAAGGCGGACGTCCCGGCCCATTGTTCGCAGAGGGTATGGCCAGAGCCAAGCCCCGGAGCCTCATCGAGGCGATCTCCGAGATTCAGATCCTCGCGACGGTCGTCAAGACGGGGCGGGAGATCCCTGAGAACTATCTTCTGCTGGACCGGCGGATCGCATATTTTGAAGTGGGTGTGAAAGGGGCACTGGCGGATGGTTTGATCAGCGCCTTGTTTGTACCGGTGAGTATGGGGGTGTTGGCGAATCTCGTGCCGATCTTCGGAACGCTCACCCCTAGTGTATTTGATCAGCTCTTCTCCATTCTCATCGCCATGGCGTACGGGCTAGGGTACAACACGATGATCGGGGTCAACCTGGGCCACTGCTATTATGGCAAAGCCTGCCGGCAAGCGATCGATAGCATCTACAGCGCGATGGTCACGTTCAATATCCTGAAGGTGATCCTGGTGTTCCTGCTTTTCCATGGTTTGCACGAACTGCTGACGCCGCAGTGGGTGCATGCAAAGTTCGAACATTTGTGGCCGGCGTGGCGGGTCCTCATGACTCAGGCTACGGCCCTGGAAGTTCAAACGTGGATTCTCAACGTCCGCGAAGTGCTGATCCTGTCGAGCTGGTTCGTGGTCTTCAGTACCGCTGTCTCTCTCATCATCCCCCGCATTCTCTTCGTGCGCGGCTCGAAGCAGGCCGAGCTCGAACATCGGCGCAATATGCTCTATGACGGATACTGAGCAACTATGACATGGTGCCAAAGCCTGGAATTTATTCTGTGCCGATTTTGCACGGTTGATACTTATGCGGGTATCATTGCTTTTATGCTAATCTACGACTTGTGGCCAGATAGAAAGTGGGATTGAGTGAGAGGGAATGAGAGAGAAATAGCTCTGCTATATGACCCTTTTGCTAGCGCAATGCGTAACCAACTTCTCATGCTTCCCGGCCTACTTGACGAACAGCATTTTGGAAAGTAGCTCGGGCTATCTGTTGCATCCTCCAGTCCCCTTCAGTATACCTAGCTCACCCGTCGGCTACCGTGTAGTTTAAGGGAGTACCACGTTCTACCTCCACTCTTACTTAGTGGGCAGATTTGCGTGCGCGATACGAGTTGGGGGCATCTTAGAATGGATACAAATCGGGAAATCAAACGGGCGATCGAGATCGGTGAGCGAAACAAAGAAGTCATGGAGCTTGCCCAAAATTGGTGCGCCCACCTCAGATTTGAAATTACGGGCGGTGTAGGTCTCGTTGAACAGCAAACCGGGCTGCCGATCGGCGCGAGGTGTATTCGATGCCCATATGCCAAGGTAAGTGGCTTTGCTGGGATGGATCTCACTTTCGTCACCCTCGATTTCTATGACCGTAACTGCCATGACTGCAATGATAGAAGGCCAGTCCGCCTGCCTAACTTGTCAAAAATGGTTGCTGAGCGTGAGGCCGAAAGACAAGGTGTAAAAGAGGCACAACTTCGCGCTGAACAAGAGCAGGCCAAGCAACTGGAAGCTCGCCGTCGGCGGCGTCAACAGTTGTCGCAGGGGTCTCAAGAACCTCAGGCTGGCATTTTCGACATTATCGAGCGGTTAGACCAAGATCCCAGCGGACAGGACGCAGAAATCCTCATTAAGACGGCTCGGGCCGCTCCAGATCAATTTAACATGGGAATCCAAGAAGCTCTCTTTGAATTGGCGCTTGCAGGAGGATGGACCCGGACAGAGGCTGCGCTTGAATCGCTCAAGGTCATTGATTGCGATCGGTCCAGACTTAACGAGGCCGCGCTGAAGGCACTGGCTCGCGGAGAGGCTTCGCGCACCGCAGGCCCGATCGTTCAGAGTTGGCTGAATGCTTCACATAAAGAATTGGTGCTTGCCGCCGTTCCCGCGCTTGTTCATCTTGCAGCTCCGGTTTATTTCCCTTTTTCCCATGGAAGAACGGTTTCCCCAGATCCTTCGCCGCTCCTAGCAGTCTATAAGCTTTTCCCGGGAATTGTTCGGGCCGGGATTCAACGCTTGTTGAAAGTACCGTTGAAAACTGACCGAATAGACGCATGTGAAGCAGTGAGCGCCATTATAGAAAACGATCCTGGGTTTTCGCTGATAATCGCGCAGGACCTCATTGATTCACTCTCGTTGCCTGATGATCCGTACGATGTCGGGCCTGCCGCACACGCTGTTGCTTCTACGTTGGCCGACGGGATGTTAGAACATGCAGCTGAAATTGACGCGGTGATTCAGGCAAGCATGAGGACTGTTACAGAAGATACTCGACCTGCACTATTCAAGACCTATTCTCATTTGTTGAAACCTCCTTCATCAAATGAACAACCTTCATCCCCGACTGCAGTTCAAGCACTCGCTTTTCGGCGGGTTGTCGAGGTGGTACTGGAACGGCCACGTGATGAACGATTGCAAGAGGCCGTGTATTGTCTCGGTCATTATAGAGTTGCGTTCTTTCCTACATTGGTCGATCAACACGTCGAGTCGCTGCTTGGTGCCGCCGCGCTTATTGCTGATGATCTCGCGAACCCGTACAGTCCTTTGACCGACCCACGGCCTACTGAGCTAAAGGTCCTTGAAGCGGGAACGAGACAACTGCTTCTTCATAATGCGTTAGAGGCTACTGTTGCAGCGGTCGCTTCGTCTGTGAAACGACAGCCGCGACGCTTCAGCGATCTTTATTTGGAAACTTTACAGCGGCTGGGAGAGGGACATGATGAGTTGCGTGGAATGCTCGTAAAGCACCTCGGCAATATCGGCCACAATCCGGAGGCACTTCCTTTGATCGTCCCGCAGTTATACACGGCGCTGATGGATCGCTCACAGCGTGTGAGGGCTGAAGCAGCGACGGCCTATGGAACCTTATCCAATAAGGCTGCTGATGACCTGCCGACTCTCATGCATGAGAGCTTCTTGGTCTTGCTCCTTGACCCCTATGTGGTCGTTCACAAGGCCGCCGTCGAAGCATTACGTGAAGCTCGCCTTCCAGATCAGTTCAACCGGAGTGTCATCAACAGTCTTTGGCTTCTAATTTTGACATATGCAAATAGTCATTCGGATGATCGCTTTCTTGGCGATTGCATCGAAGAATTTCTTTCTTCTTTCGCGTCTGACCGTGCGATCCCTGCGAAGGTGTTACAGACTCTGTTATCAGCGATTGGTTCCATGAAGACGCATGACGCTGTTCGGGTCATACGGTTTTCAGCCTGGAGGCTCCGTACAGTCCCAGGCTTCTATGACCTTGTGGTTAAACTGCTCGGAGAGAAGCCCGACTATACGGATCACATAGAAGAGTTGCTTGATGAACTAAGGAAGGCATCTGTTGAAGAAATCCGGCGACTTGCTCCGGAGATTCAAAAAGCCATTTCTCAACCACATGTTCCTCGCAGAGGCTGGACCGATTCGGTTCTCGATCTCTTGACGAAGGCGGGGGCCTGGGGACAAGCCGTTACTGTCGCGCAGCAGGCCGCGAACGCTCTGGAGGACACGCGTGAACAGCGGGGCAGAAAGTTAAGGGCGAAAGCCGTCCAGACGGCGGTAGAGTTAGAGTCTAGCCTTATGACCAAGCCGATTGATGCCATCCTCTCACGGATTCAGCAATGGCGAACACTCCAACAAGAGATCATGAAGGATGATGAAGGCACGAAGGAGGCCCGGAGTCTTCCGGGTGACTTACAACTCCCGAGTTCAGGCGATTGAGGCTTTAGCCGCGATCGTTGAGCGCAAGGGAGGTGTGACGCTTGATCAGGCGACAGCCGTCATGCGCCAATCTGCGGCGGGAATTGGTCAGAGCTCTGCCGGACGCCAGTATGAATATTTCGCCCGGCTGTTAGACTCATGCAATTACCTTCTACAGTGGGCCTCCGCTGTCCGAAAGGCTGAGCGTGATGCTGAACGATTCCTGCGGGCTGCTCAACAGACTGCAAAGGATCTGTTGAAAGACCTGCCTCCTGATCCAGAGCTAGAACCCTTTCGACAGGCAGTGTCCAAAATTGAAGCGGTAGTCTCAGTTGACCAAGTTGAGCCGATTGCCGAGACACTGCTCCGCATACCACTCCCACTACCCCTATTTGCCGAGGAACCCGCATGGCGCCGCCCGACTGTAGATGTTCTCAGTGAGAAAAACGACACCTTGGAGATTTCGGTGGCATTTGTGTCATTCAGTCTCAACGCATCCCCATTCCGCAACCCACAGACAATTGAGCCGGATCTGCTGCATGATCTTGAAATTGAGGTACGCGTATCAGACTGGCCGAAGAATGCAGACAGATTGGTTGTGGATGTCATCTCTGTCGAACCGGCCTCTAGCTATGAATTTCCTCGATTCAGTTTCTCACGTCCAGGCGGAACTTCACCGTTTAAGCTGCAAGGCAAAGGTCGAGTCAAACTGAATGTCGCGCAAACCTTCCTTTCCAGGCCGTTAGAGTTTGCTTACCGTGCCCAGTTTGAGCCAGAAGATCCTATGGCAATTGTCACCGTTGAGGGGCAGAGGCATTTGAACGTGCAAAGCTTCGACCCTGTCCGAACTCCCCAGAGCGGTTATATCCAGGTCGATTCCAAGCTAAATGAGATACGAGACCTGGCACGACGGGTTCCAGGAGTACGTGACAAGGAACTCAATGACTTTCTCCAAATCCTGACCGCAATCGGCTCTGTAGCAGGTCAGGCTCTCCAAGATGCACTTTTTTCGGGGCGCTGGTCAGAATCAAAATTTCAGGCGGAAATGCAGAAGCTGCTTCGTCAGAACCCTAAGATAGCGGCAGAACTTGAAGTGCACCCCCACGCTGGTGGAGGGATCACTGATTTGTCATTTCGCGGTATTCGGATCGAGCTCAAGGCGGAACCAGATCAGACTATTTCGCTGGAAGATACGAAACGCTTTCTGGGACAGACAAGTCAATATGCGGCTGCCAGTGATCGACGATTCGGAGTTCTCTGTGTCCTTGATTGTTCCTCAAAGACCGCCGCGCCCGGTTCAGTGGCCAACGACATTGGCTTGATCCAACTTCCCGCGCCGACAGGAGAAGGGCTTCCTATTTTGGTTGGAGTCGTCATCATTCAAGGGAACCTGGCACGGCCAAGCGATCTCTCGAAGGGATGCCCAGCTCCTCATTAAAGACCGAAAGGCAAATCCAAGGCGCCAATAAATTGTTTACAAATCATCTGATATGCGGGACGGCGTTCGTGTAGATGCACAGCTGAATCTTGTCGAACAGTTCGCGGATTTGCCACAAATAGAGTTGGTGGACAGTGGATTTCTGTGGGCCTCAAGTAATATGGTCGGCGAGTCTCGTGTGCGGAATTTGTTCAGACCGTCTAGCATCAGCAAGAACAACAGCAAAGATTTGTCGACGCGCCCCCTAATTATGATGCCGGATCCTTCATGGGGAAGGCTCGGTTGATCATGGATTGAATGTCACTGCTGGCCTCGCGTGGTTTCTGCGCTTCGTGTGGTCGGGCGGTCTGGTGCGAAAGCGGCCGCCTGATGTGTGCGAGTGTACGAGCTCCGCTACGGCCTTTCATCCTTCCCCAGTCAGCGAGCTGTTTTCTTAGGATGCTTTTGATGATGTGACCTCGTTTGCGACTTGGCAGAGACCAGATCCACCGCCGGAGGGCAACGTCGGAAGGATCTGCTTCGCTGAAATAGAGCCGGTAGATACGACACCCCTTGCCCGGCTCATCCCTCATAGGGTCCCTCCTGCACGGAGCATATCTTCATCTTGAATTGATTCCCCCTGGCGATCCTGCTCGGACTGTGAAGGATGGACTGCACTGTTCGTGACCGTTCGTTGATAGACCCACCGGCCGAAGTGCAGATATCCGCAGGCGTTGGCGTACTGCGAGTCTTTGAGAAATTCTACGTTCCCTCGGAATGCTGAGAGATAGGGTTTGAGCATCAATGCGCCTCCGCCGCAGAAGATGACGCGGTCAAAAGACGGGGCGCCTGGTCCCCAGAGTCTAGCCATCTCGCCAAGGATGCGTTCGGCAAAGGGTTTGAGAAGTGGTTGGATGGTCTCGTCAATGACTTTTGGAGGGATATTGTCCCCTTTGACCTTGATCGGGCGAAGATCTTGTATCGCGAGATCGACTTCGTAGGGATCGATGGTGCGTTCATGTTGGTGGGTCAAGCTCTCGGCAACGCGTGTAAAGAGCTCTGTGACGCCGAGAACTTGTCCGCATGAGAGATCGCTCAGGTATTGGCGATTCGACATGCCCACGAATTCGGTCGTGCGCATGCCGATATCCACGAAGGCGTTCCGGCCTTCCTCAGAACCGGGCTGCGCAGCGATCGCAGCGAAAAACGCCCCCACTCCCTGAGGGAAGACCGTAACCTGGTTCGTGCGAAGTCCCTTCCGGACTACCTCTGCCACCTGAGTCTGGGCCGCTGCAGACACATATACATGGAGTGGGAGGCCCGTGAACACGTGGGCGCCTTCGGGCACATGGCGTGCGGCAAATGCCACGAGCGCCTTAAACGTGGGAGAGGTCCACCACCCGTCATATTGTTCGCGGAACCTCCAGCCGGCCTGGACTGCTTCCTCGCCAACGACATAATCGGCTCCCTCGACCTGAACGGCGCTCCTTGAGAGCGAGAGACCCAGGTCGATCGAGGTGACGGCAACCGGTGCCACCAGCGAGGGATAGATGATGCGCTGCCCATCTTCGAAGACAATCTTCGTGTACCCGTAGCCCACGTCGAGACCGATGAACGGCACCTCTCCGTTCGATCGGTTCGGTGAATGTCTAACTCCTGGTGTCATTCCTGCCTTGGCAGCGGCCCTCGTGCGAGTTGCCATATAGCGCTCCTTTAGTTTGACTGGTTCGCAGTAAGAGATAACGTGGCCTCTCGCCTGTCGTATTACTGACCAGAGGCTAGAGACTCTCCCGGAATTCCAGGAGACCATCAAGTCACCAAGCGGAAAGGGGAAAAGCAAAATCGCGAACAAAGTCTAAAGTGAGAAATGTGAATAATGGCAATAGGTTAGGGTATGACGGCGATGTAACGCTGAAGGTCTAAGGAAGGTCGCTCTATCCTTTATATATAGGTGTATAAGGCAGCCCTCCCTGCCGAGGTTGCCTCAATGCCCTGGTCAGCCGGTTGAGTGCGACTGCCTGGAGTAGTTCTAGGCTCCACGAGATCAAGGGGTTTGGAGGGTCGGTCTTAAAGGCAGTAATACCTCTACATCCCAATTGCCATGAGACTGAGGGATACTGCGATGGTTCCCTTCAGAGTGAACCTCCTTATTACAAGTCTGTACGGGCAGGGAGGATGTTCGCGTTGCCTGGACCAGGTTGCTGACGGGATTGTGCTCAAGTCGTTCGTACATAACAGATATGAATATACTGTCCTGAACTCACGAAGCGACAGAGGGAAAGTAAATCGGGATGGGGAACGGGTCCGGTGAAGTAAAGGCATTGCCTGTTTCTGACGGCGCGTTGCACGTAGGGCCTATTGATGTGAGTCAGGAGGCGAACGCGCTCCAACCTGCCTCTGAAAGCTCAAGCGACACAGGCAAACGAATCAGGATTCGGATGTACTGCGAGGAGGTAGATACCTTGTTTGTCCGGGCAGAGGCGGAGTGCCCCGAGGCAGTGCCGTTCATGTATCAGCGTGCCTGTAAGTACGGGATGACGAGCCAGCGCTGGGTGAAAACTGAAAAGCAAATAGAAATGTGGCTGCGAAAGAATTACCGCACGATGCCCAGCCGGATTGCAGACTACCTCATCGCGTACCATAAGATTGATCCGCGAATGAAACCGTTCCTCATCAACCTTGCACGAAGGGTCAAGGCCAGGTATCGAATGAGAACGTATCGGGGCAGGATTCAGGTACGTGTCGTTGACGGGAAACAGCAACTATTTGAGGTGGGAGACACACGAGAGAGCAGACTGGATCTGTGATGGCATAGTGGTAGCAGGAAGACACCGTGAGATCTGAAGCTTGTCCTGTCTGACCGGGTCATGCTGACTCAGAGCTGTCGGTTGTTGCAAGGCGGGAATCTTCCAGCACATCGTTCGGTATGAACGTCAACGCAATCCAGACCAAGCCTCCCACGATCAGCACATCGTCGAGATGCCCGATCCCTGGCACAAAGTCAGGAATGAGGTCGAACGGGAGCGCCAGGTATCCAAGGGCTGCGGCTAGACAGAGTTTGGAAATTCGCGGGGCGCGTGGGTCTCTGAGAACAACGCGATAAAATCTCAGTTCGCGCGTCACCGCCCATGTAACATTCTTGAGTCGTTGAAGCACGATGGGTGAGTGTCGGGTTAAACCTATTGAAGAGGCCAGGGACGAGGTAGTCGGCTTGTTGTGATTTAGACCATCGCTGGCTGGAAAATCAAATCCAGGAGCTGACCTTCCCCCCTTTATTACGCCAAAGCCGAGGAAGTTAACTCCTGTGTCAGTAGGGCCCGGTTTTGATAGTTGGTAATAAACTCCTGGGGTGTTAGATCCCCAATTGCGCTGTGCGTCCGATCTTCGTTGTATTCGCGCCGCCACGCTTCAATCACGACCTGCGCTTCCTGTAGCGTCAGAAACCAGTGTTCGTTAAGACATTCGTCCCGAAACTTGCCGTTGAAGCTTTCGATAAAGGCATTCTGCACCGGTTTCCCCGGCTGAATAAAGTGCAGATGCACGCCATGCTGCGCCGCCCAGGCATCCAGCGCCGTCCCGGCGAATTCGGGCCCGTTATCCAGGATCAGCGTCTCGGGCAGCGGGCGCGTGAGAAACACCCGATCCAGAATCCGGCACACCCGTGCCCCACCGATCGACACCTCGACCTCAATCACGGGGACCTCTTTGGAACACGGATCGGTCATCGTCAAACACTTGTACCGTCGCCCGGTCACCAATCGGTCATGCACGAAATCCAGGGCGTAGCAGCGCCCTGGCTCCTTCGGCCGGGGGAGCGCGACGCGCGGCACCGCGGCGAATTTCTTCCGCCGGCGTCGGCGTAACGACAGCCCTTCGTCGCGATAGTACAGCCGTTCCACTTTCTTATGGTTCACGCGCCACCCCTCGCGCCGTAAGCGCACATAGATCCGGGGACAGCCGTACCGCCGCTTGGCCTCGGCAATCTCGCGGATCCGGGTCCGCAGCGCCTCATCGTCGTGGCGACGACTCCGATACCGGAGCGTCTGGCGATCGAGCGCCAGGAGCCGGCACACCCGTCGTTGACTGAGCCCAAAGCGCTCGGTGCTCCACTGAGCCGCCGCTCGCTTCGCCTTGGGCCCTACCAGTTTTTTGCGTTGATCGCTTTCAGCGCCTGGATGTCCAGGGCTTGGTCTGCCACCATCTGCTTCAGCCGCCGGTTTTCATCTTCCAGCTGGCGGAGCTTCTTCACATCACTGACCTCGAGCCCGGCATATTTCGCTCGCCACTTATAAAAGGTCGCGTCCGAGATGCCGTGCTTGCGGCAGAGCTCCTGAACGCCTGTGCCCGCCTGGGCATCCTTGAGCACCGCGATGATCTGTTCTTCCGTGTGCCGTTTTCGTGTCATGGCCCCCTCCTGTGGGGCCCATCTCAGCACAGGCGCACTTCCTTGCCAATGGTCTAGTTTTCAGGGGGAAGGTCAGAGCCAACGAGCGAAACCGCCTGCCGGCGCGAAGCGCCGGCCTTTCCCTCAGGTGCCAAGTGTTCAATGTGGCGCTGCTGCGGAGCGGCGAATGCCCCCATCGTGGGCGCGAAGCCGCGACACTGGGACAGATCGGCCTTCTCAGCTCGATCTACAGCAGCCCTAGGGAAGCCGGTTGTCTTAGAACCGTGGTACGGTACGCATCCCCACGCGCCTGACAAGCGTCAGCGACTCAGTGCCGCCCGGATCGTATTGAAGGTGTGGACTCGGGCTTGTGCTTCGTTTCTCGTGCGCACCTCCTTGATCCGGAAATGCCGTCGGGCGAACGAGTCGATCTCCTCATGAGCCTTCCTCTTGAGCTTGCCCAGAATCTCCTTTGAGATCTGCGTCTCGAACCGCATCGTGGCCTCCTTGGTTGGACGATCGTCACCGTCGTCACCTCCTGCCGCCGTCCGCGGCGGCCTTCTTTTTAGTCGCAAACGCATCAGCATCGAGGGGCGGTCGAAGGAACGGAGTCACATGCGTCCGTCGCGAAAGCGGTCCGGCCGGGTTACGACCGCGTAGTCGATGATCAGGTGTGTATGACAGGGTACGCCGTCACGGCAATAGCAGAGCAATCGGACTTCAGGTTGCGCGGCCAGGGTGTTCCAGACAACATCCGGAACACGAGCGAGGATCGCACCGTACTGCGCGATGTACTGCTCCCAAGACAGTTCTCCTCGCTTCCAGCCCATCACCATCTGCCACGTCGGTGCAAAGGATCTCCATAGTCCGCTTGCAGACTTCACGGTCGTATCGATGCCGATCACGCCCGGCTGGATTTGTCCGCGGGTCAGCACAGTCATCGCGCACCTCCTTGCATCACCGAGGAGGTGTGACCTGCGAGCGCAGCGAGTCAGCCGGTCTCTACCGGCCACGGCCGAGGGGATAGTGCGGCGGAATGTGGATGAACATCATGCGACGAGCCGGCCGTCTGTCCTGGTTCTGGATAACATAGATGGCGATCGAGCCGATGGCTGCGCCGAGCGTGACCGAAGCAGCCATGAACTGCAGGATGACGACGAACGCGGAATCAAAGATGTCCATAGTGAGCCTCTGGTGGGGAAGGGGTGGCCATGTTAGTCCCCATGGCCCAGGGTGGAGAGCGACACAAGCGCTCTCGAAGAAGCGACGGGCAGCTCCAGGGTCTGAAGCCGCCTGCTTTGAACCGGATCAGCCCGCGGTGCTCGTGCGAGCCTTGCGCTTGACCTCGGCAGAGAAGGCCACGATCTCATGCTTGGAGCGCTTCTGGCCGTCCTCGGTTTCCCAGCGGCGTTGCTGGAGCTTGCCGGCAACGGCAACCCAATCGCCTTGCCGGGCATCGCCGGCGAAGTTCTCACCGTCTGGACCATACATGACGACCGTGATCCAGCATTCCCGCCTTTTCTCTTCGCCTTGCGCGAGATATTCCTCGGTGCTGCACAGGTCGAAGGTTGTCACCGTTTGGTTGTTCTCGCGATAACGAAGCTCCGGGCTCCTCGCGAGCCGTCCGGTCATTTCGACCTTGTTCGTATCTCTGAATGGTTTCCGCTGGTTCCCGGAATCAGCACTGGCAGTGCTCATCGCAAACCTCCTTCTCATCAGTGAACAATGGCTCTCCAGGGTAGGCAGAGCAGTGGCGCATAAGCAGTCCCACGCCGCAGCTTAAAGGCGGGCCGCCCGCGCAGCGGGCCGCATGACCGCTCAGAAGGTTGGACGGTGTGAACAAAGACGTGCGTGGACGGGCGCGTTTCAGATGACGGGATCAGGAGTCGAGCTTGCGGGAATTGGAAGAGCAGGACTCTCGGCTGCTGCGCGATTGGCGAGTTCATCAACCAGTTCATTCATCGCGATCCCCGCGTGAGCGGGCACCTTCTGCCAGGTGATCTCAAGCGGGAGGGCTTTGATGAACCGGGCATACTCGCGGGTCGACGCGGTATTGGCCCGCCAGGCGCCGGTTGGCCAAGCGGCAATGCCTTGGTAATCGTGGTACACCGTGACTTGCTTGTACCCGTGGAGAACACACCGGGTCAGCGCACGGGTGGCGGCCTCAAGTTCGGCTCCGACATTGCGATGTTCAAAGGCGCCGCTATAAAGAAGGTTGCCGGATTCGCGGTGCAATTCTCGATCGCCTTGCTGGATGACGAACGCCCAGCCGAACCGGTATCCGAGCGGAGCTTGCAGACAGGCTCCATCCACCCAGACCTGGATCACGGACGGATCGATGGTCAGCGTGTCGGGACCTCTCGGAGCAGCAGAACTCTGACCGGAGATGCGCTGCCATACCTCAGTGATGGTTGATCGAATGGCCGGTGGACAGGAGTGCAGTTCATCAGGGACAAGGGTGGAGCCGCGTTTGCCGACATACAGCTTGATTGCTCCGAGACCGGGTCCGTTCTGCATCTGGATAAAGAGTTTCGTCGCGTACGGGTTGTTCATCGAAGGGCCGGGACTGGCGATGATCCCGTGCTCTTGCAGTCCGCTGGTCATGGCATCTGCGAGATCCTGAAGCGTCATGGTGCCCTCCTCGCTGTTCCTCTACCAAAGCCGCCAGCTTGAAACAATGCCCGCGCAGCGGGCCAGATCGAGATCCGCCGGTTGAAGAAGCGTGAACAACGTGGTGCATCGGTCGTGCTCATGCCAGGAATCCGTCCTGGTCGATGCATCGGGCGTCGTGACTGTAGGACGATAAGCCGTCCGCAGCGAGTGGCATGCTGGCGACATCAACCATCTGGATCGTGAACGGTCGGCCGAGAGCTCTTCGCCGAAAGACTTTCAGGAGTTGCTCGATCGTGGTGCCGCCTGGACAGACCTCCAGGCGGCGCTCCTTCGTGTCCTGGTATTCGAGAATCCACACCTGTGCGATCCGAGGGATGAAGGGAGCCGATTCGGAATAATGCGGACGGAACGGGATACTGGTGCTGGTGGCCGGATGGACAAGCCCGACTGACGAATCCTGCGACTGCGGAAGCCGATCGGCTTGGGCCGCACGGATGCCGTCATAGATGCGTTGGGCCTTCTGCGACCACATGGGATTGATCGGTCGTCCTTGAAAAGCAGCTTCCGCCGCTTTCCGTTCGTCGTGGGTAAGAGGCGGATGATCAAGAGTCATGGAAAATGCCTCGTGGCAGATGAAGCGAATTCCGACAACGTATCGAGCCAGTGATCAACGGTTGCGGGATCGAAAGGCTGGCGCGGGTCCAGCCGAAGGAGTGGCCGGCCCAGGTCCGTGAGTGTTCTTACCGCATCGGCGGTACCACCGGAAGATCCATCCCATACCGCGATGGCCGCATGACATCCGCTCACCATCTCGGAATTCCTCCGCTGAAACGCGGCGATAATGTCGAGCATTGTCCTCACAGGCGGACCGACGCGGACTTCGGAAGCGTCGGCGACCAACTGGCGGTAATGCTCTTGAGCATCCGAAGGCCACAACCGTTCCTGTCCGGGGAAAGGGATGTAGGCGATGTAGGGGATGGAGAGGCCACGGCAGACTTCCGCGAACCACTGGTCGACGCCTTGGGCCATACCCGTGATGCCCACACAGGAGGCGAATCGGTGCCGCGCCTTGGCCATAATGTCATGGAGCTCTTTACGGATGTGCCTGGCGATGGGATTGACGGTGTAGCCGCCTAACTTGCCGGGTCTGTGGCCTGAGACCATGATGGAGAGGACCATGCTGATTGCCTCCTTCTCTGGATACTTGTTTCTGACTGTAGAGGTGATCAGCAGACCGGCCTGGCCGCCCTGCGGCCCTGAGGGGCACTCGGCTTCACGACCGCCTGGTGGAAGCTAGGAGACGTGAAGGGCCCGAGACGAGGCCTCGACCAGACGGAGATTCTGGCTTCCCGTTTGGGACCGCCCGAACGCTTCAGTCAGCAGTTGGTCGGTTTGCTCAGTGGAATCCAGGTGGATATCCGGGACCGCCGCGAGCAGCGATGTCGCGGGCACAATGACGCCGTATTCCCGGGCCAGTTGTAGAAAGTCCCAGAGCAGCGGTTCGGGACTCCGTTGGAGTTCTTCGAGCGCCCCGGCGTGGCCGATGAGGATGAGTTTTCCTTTCGCGCGCGTGATCGCGACGTTGATGAGCTTGTGCGGCGCCGCATCTTCGTGTCCCCACCCGAGCATGGTCCGTGCGATGTTGGTCGTCGTGACCGTGTCGAAGATGACGACATCGCTCTGGCGCCCTTGGAAGCGGTGGACCGTTCCGGCCTGAACCAAGTCTGCCAGCCCTTGAAGGCGGAGCAATCGTTCGATCAGATGGACCTGGGCGCGATAGGGCGCGATGATGCTGACGGAGGGCGCCTCACTCGGGGTCGAGACGGTTTGCATGGCAAGCCGCACAGCGAGCATGGCGTGGTACAGGTTATAGGGCGATCCTCTGCGGTCCCGTTTGGTCACGGGATCGGCGCCGGCCGTGTCCAAGACGATCAAGGGGTGACCGGGAGCGGGCGCATAGGCCGTCAAGGGCCGACGAGCTGCCGCCATGTGGGTGGCCGACTGATAGGCGAGGCCGGCGCGGGCATACAGGCGCGCGGCAACCCGCGCGATATCCGGATGCATCCGGTACTGGGTGGTGAGCGACACGACCCGCCGATCCTGTCCGGATGTGATCTGCGCGATCTGATAAATGTCCCTTGCGAGCCACGCTTTGGTGTGCTCGGTCTTGGCCGCTGTGATGGGGGGCAGTTGGAGATAGTCGCCGACGATGATCAGCTGCTTGGTCGCGAGACACGAGGCCGCAAAGACGGCGGGCGGCAAGCCCATACTCGCCTCATCCAGGATCACGACGTCGAACCGTTCGGGACTAAGCAATTTGGAGGCATAGGTCCGGGTCAAGGTGGTCGCAATGATCCGGCTTCGGTTGATGATCGTACGTTCGAGCTCCGCAATGCGCCGCTCTCCATCAGTGACGGTTTGCCGGAGCTCGCGGATTGTGTCCTGCGTGACGCGGACCAGCAGTTCGAGTTCGTCAAGGGTGAAGGTATCCGCCGAAAAGGGGAGGCGCTCTCTGGCTGCTCGCTCCCGTTCCTGAGCGTCCTGGATGAGTCGCCGTGATTGGCGCAGATCTTGTTCGAGCATCCGGAGGGCCGCATACCGCCTGGCCTGCTCGGGAGTTTCTTCCAGAATGAATTGTTCCGTCTGCGCGATCTGCCGTCGTTTCAGTAGTCGGAGCAAGAACGGCAGGGCCCGCAGGGACGCCAGGCGGTGATGGGCCTCTTCCAACTCGCTTCGAACCCTTGCGATCGCGCTGAGGACCCGCTCCTGGTAGGCGACGAGCAGGTCATGCCGTTGCTGAAGCTCGGTGACGGCGCGCTGGCAAAGGCTGATCTGCAGAGTATTCTGGAGCAGGGTTTCAAGCCCGGGCAGGTCGGCTTCCAACCCAGCGAGGTGGCCACGGAGGGGCTCAAGTGTCTCCTCGATGGCCATCGTGTGCTCCGCCGTCAGAGCCTCGAGGTTGACCTGTTGGCTTCGCTCGGAGCTGTCAGGGCTTGGAGTTCCCAGGCGAATGATCGTCCCGGGGAGGCAATCCGGCACCTTATCCAGCACAAGGTCGAGGATATGATCGATAGCGGTGTTCGTCGGAGAGCAGATCAGGATCCGCTGCTCAAGATGCAGGAAAGCCTGAGCAAGGGCACTGATCAATTCGCTTTTCCCGGTTCCCGGGGGGCCGAGGACGAACAGGAGGTCGTCCTGTAGCGCGCGTGCGAAGGCTGCGGCTTGTTCTGTATTCAGGCAGGGGGGTGCGGCAATTTCAGAGGAATCCACGAGTCTGGGGACGGCATCGCGCTGGAAGGCCTTGAGCGCAAGTGCGGGGTTGAAGTCGGCCGGCTGGCGCAGGATCTGGCCCAGACGCTTGTCCAGGGCTTGCAAGAGCTTGATGGAGTCAAAGGTGAGATGCGCTTGAGGGAGCTCCGGCTGCAGTTCACTATCCAGCGCCAGGGCGAGGCCATCGATCGAGAATCCGATGATCCGGCAGGGATGCCGCTGGTCGTTCACGAGGAGAGAAGGATGGGTATCCTCCAGAATGTGGTCAGGGATCGGCTGGCAGTCGAAGAGGAAGTAGGAGGTCCGCCCGGCACGGTGTTGGAGGCGTCCGTTGTGGATCGGGAAGGTGAAGCTGTCCGAATGGCCGAGGGGCTGCCGAGCTTGCATCTCGTCCGCAATGGCCCGGCGGAAGGCGTCAATCATGTGGACGAGGGTGGAGTGATGGTCCGCATGGTCCATTTTGGGAGCGGTCCATCCTGCCGGAGTCTGCATGACATCTCTCCCTTGAGTGCCGAAGATAAGCGCACAGAGCATCGGGTGATTGAACCTGCGCTCGGGACGAGCGCCCCGTAGGGAGGACGGGCAAAGACCAAATACAACGTGGAGCCGCGTGGTGTTGTCGCGTGAAGTCTCTATGTCAGTACACGAACGATCTGAAACCAGCCGAGGCCTGTGCGCGGCGGGTTCGCACCGGGAGCGTGCGGTGTGAACGGAGTGATGTCTGTTCAGGCCAGGTCAGGCGGGGTTGGTCTCAGTTATGCATGATGCCCGAGCGAAAAAAATTTTAGATGCAGGCGCCAAACTCTTGCAACTCGTCGCGCCGAACCGTAGGATAAAGCCACTTTACTTCTTTTAGTAGGCACGCGCCGAATCATCTCTCTGCCGGTGAACTTCACGCGGCAGAACCCTTCTCATTTCTTCTCATCATCGTGACGCTGTCGTTTCACGACTGATCATCGTGGCAGCGCACGGTCCCTTCAACAGTGATTGCGCGCCCTGCGCAGGAGCAGTTTCACGCTTCACACAGTTGAACTCCATCACCAACATTCATCTGACCGCCGTCTCATGTGAGTGAGACGCCCGTCGTCTGTCTCCAGACGGACGCGGTTCCCTTCATCGCATCGCACCAGTAGCGGCATCAGCCCACAGGAAAGGAGAACATCATGACAGTGCCATAGTCAGATCGCCGATAGGACGGTACCGTTCAGCTTCCAGCTCCTCAAAACCACCCTCCCATCTGTTCTCTCCTGCATCAGATCCAGTCACCTCATAGCAATCCCAGACATCGCATGACTCAACCTGGGCTCCGGCCCCGTGCTGAGTTCAGCGCATCATTATTGTGGAGGTACGCCAATGGCAGGTATGAGCAAGAACGAAAAACAGGCGTGGGAAATGCTTCTCGGGGACATCCGGCATGCGCGACGGACCTATCGGCACTTGATGGAACGTGCGCAGACCGAACCGGAAAAAGTGCGGTTGTATCTCAGCACGCTCGATGAAGAGGTGATTCTGGGAGATGGCCTGTTGGGAAAACTGCGACAGGTCGTCTCAGGTCAGGACGCCAATCGGCATCGGCACCCGCTCTCGACATGAGAGACAGGTGTAGATGATCGTCGGTCCCTTCCCGTTCATCTCGAGCTCCCACAGAGCACAATCTTCTCGCGAACCTTTCGGATACAGCGTGTCGAGTCGAGTCTGACATGTGGGACACAAGACCGGCTTCGGCTGGAAATTCCAATAGCGCAGCACTCGCTCGAACCAGTCGCGCAGGCGTCGCTTGAGGTCCTCGCGTCCGGTGTCACCGCTCTGTGACTCCTGCAGCAGGACCTCAGCTTCATCGTGGAGAGGCCCGCTGAGCGGGATTTCGACTCGGTAGGCTCTCATCAATTCAGGATGTACTGCGGCGCAGGCGGATTGTCAATCCTTGTCACTCATCAGGAGGCCATCATGGAGTGCCGGAGCAAATGGAACGACTACTTCAGGTCCCATCGCGAATTCATCCTCGCGACCCTGTTCGAACCGGATCGGGTTCACACGGCAGCGGGGAACGTACTCTGCGAAGTCGATGGGAAGCTAGTGAAGGTCCGCACGCTCGTGGACGAGATTGAACGGCAAACACGGGGACAGGCGACCATTCCGGAAACCTGGGAGTTCGACTTCGCCCGGAGAGTTGTCGCGCGGGCGGCAAGCCTTGGGCGTTTCGAGCGCGAGGCCTTGATGACGTTTGCCCGTTACAGCCCAAGGGATCTGCCAAGGTTGTCGCAGGAAGCTCATGAAGCGGTTGCGGATACCTGGCGGGCCCTCTATGCGGACCCGATCCATCAACGTTGACCCATTCATTCACCATCACACATCCGATTGAAGGAGATATGAACATGCCAACAACAACCAGATCGAAGCTCACGGCGATTCGAAGCATTCTCAGCAAGGCTCCGTCCACCCTGCGAGCGCATGTCACTCGGGTGGCGCGTCTCGAACAGGAGGATGTGCAGGCACTGCTGGAGGAATGCCGGACCGGGAACCACAGGATCCATCCGGTCAACCTGTACCGTCTTGAACGGCGGCTGGCGGATATGGAGGGAGTGGACTGGTCGAATCGGCTGATGCAGACGGCTCGCACGCCGTGGGAGAATCGCTATGACGAGGAACATGCCCCGATTGAACCCAGAATCGCAGTGCTCCGCCGCCGATACCGCAGTGTGTATGTCACGCTGCGTGACGGACGGCGAGCTCGTCGGTTGGACTTATCCCGGGCAATGCCGCTGTGCGGTCTTCAGGTGCCGGTGGTGTTGTCGGAGGACGAACGATGTGGAGGGACATGGATCACTGGTCCCCGGCAATGCCTGATCTGTTTCGGCCATCACCTGCCAAGGCCACAGGCAATCACGAACGTCCAGCCAGCTCACTCTGTGGAACTGCCTCAGCAGGCCTGCCCCCGATGCAAGGCTTCGGTTGTCCTGGAACGGCTGATTTTCGGGACAT
Source organism: Nitrospira sp. CR1.3 (assembly GCA_014055525.1). Lineage (GTDB taxonomy): Bacteria > Nitrospirota > Nitrospiria > Nitrospirales > Nitrospiraceae > Nitrospira_C. The sequence continues at coordinate 63,540 of WIAH01000015.1, read as the reverse complement.
CTGAAGCTGGAATCCAGGAGCGGAGTTGTCTGTGCGGCTGGAGTGAGACGACAACACTGCTGTCGGCGGAAGACCAGCTTCAGAACGAACTGGCGTTGTCTCGCGCGGTGGTGCGGGATGACGACCAGGAGCCTGATCCCATCTGTGCCGACATCGCCCAGGAATTTGCGGAAGTGGCGGCGCTGGGATCGATTGAAGAGGAGGATTTGCTCTTCGGCGAAGTGCCGGAAGCGGATCTGCGGGATGAAGCCGAGTCAGATCATACAGGCACGGCATCCCCGGCGAGCGACGAGCTGTCGGAGGATGACCCAGCCGAGAAAGTCTCCGATGAAGGCACCACAGAAGAAGGTGAGGCGGGATCGGAGCAGGAGGATGCCGACGAGGCGCTCATCGCGCTCCAGAACCGGTTCTGGCAGAGCCTCTCGGTCAAGGCCTTGCGGTACGGGCTCCTTGAAGCCACGGTCCTCGGTCATCTGTCAGGGAACCGCGTGGATCTGGTGTGGGCAGCCGCATCGGCCACGGCCGAATCCTGTATCAGGATGAAAGAGAGGGAACAGCGTGAGGTCGCGCAATGGCTGGTGGCGGCTCCGGAGGATGTCCTCTGGAAGCTCTTGCCGGAAGCGGATCTCTGGACCGAGATCACGACCGAGGGGATGCAGCGGGTCCTGCCGCCGATTTCGGTGAAAATCGAGCGGTGGAAGTATGCCTGCCGCGTCAAACTCGCACGCTTCAGGTATCCGCAGGCGGGAATCCGGATTCTGGGTCCGAAGTTTGGAGTGTCCCAGGCTGTGTTCCAGAGAGCTTGCGGCAGGTGACAGGGGACGAGACTGAAGGAATTCTGCCCTCAGGGCGGTGCGGAGTTCCTTCCGGTCTCCCTACAGGTGAGGGAGTGCATCCGTCTCGATTGATACGATCGGGGGGGACTGCACTCCCTTTTTTTTGTCCGCTCACGCGGCCTGTTGCATCGCGGACCTCGGCAGATTGCCGAAGTTGATCGTTCTGGCGTTGAGCTCGATGTAGGTCACCGAACCCTGGCCGTCGGTCTCTCGTGTCCGGGATTGAAGATGGCCTTCGACATAGACTTCCTGGCCTTTGACCAGCTTGCGGCAGCTCTCGGCGAGTCTGCCCCAGACCACGACCGAGAAATAACTCGAGGGCCGCTTCTCGCCGGTCTTCCTGGACGGGAGCCCGTCCACCGCGAGGCGCAGGTTGCAGACCGACTTGTCGCCGACCGTGCGGATGACGGGGTCGGTGGTGAGACGGCCGTTGATCGTGCCTTTGGCAAACGTACGCATGTGAACATACCTCCAACTTGTGAGTGGTGAGTGAACAACATGACATGACGCTCAATGCGTCACGCCAGTCACCTGGCTGACCCGGTTACCCGTTGTGCGCACCGGAGTATCGATGCGCCTGGCATACAGGGTCTGGGAAACCAGCGTTGAAGTGAACTTCCGTGCCGCTTGGTGAGGTCAGGCAGCGTAGACCTGAGGAGAGGAACGCATGGAGGCGGGAGTGGTCCCAGGCAGCATGCCACATTGCATGGCAACGGAACGCAGGGCTTCTTCGCTCAATCCATGGTCCTTTGCAAGCAGACGACAGCCGGCTTCCTTCGAGCGAAAACGCCGGAGCTGCTCCTTGAAATGCTTGACGAGCGGGAGCAGTAGGGGATCCGTAGGTTGAAATGCGCCTGGGCTGGGGTGCTGCAGCATCGGATGGTGCGCGTCCGGATCGCCGGCGAGCAGGGACAAGTCCTCATCGGACAATGTGAGGAGCCAGTGGGTGATGGCCTCGGAGTCTTCCTCGCTCAGGGAACGCGTAGACACTCCAAGGATCCGGCCGGCCGCTGCCCACAAGGCCATACGCGACTCGGTATGGTCGGCCCCCCGGAGGGCGAGGTCGATCAGCTTCTTCCGGAGGGGATGGCTGGTCAGGAAGAGTTCGAACGCGGGCTTGTGCATGCGGTCGCCGAGATCGGCGAGGTCTTGCGACGTGTTGACGAGGAGGTCGGCAAGCTCCTCTTCGCGGAGGTCGAGCCCTTTGACGCAGTCTTCGTTGTCCAGGGCGTCCATTAGATGGCGGTCGGGATCGCCCTCGACACTCTCCTCGCTGAGGTCGTCTTCGGATGAAGGGAATGTGACTTCCAGGTCTCCCTGGGCGAAGAGCATGCTGGCGATCGCATCCTCGTTCTGGTCCCTTTCCTCATCGGTGAGCTGGTCGGGCGCAGCATAGTAGTCGTACCGGCCGCAGAGCAGGCACCGGCTGTGGTCCGACCCGTCAGGAATATAGGAGGAGGCTTTGGGCGCCTGGCATTTGGTGCAGGTCTCTCCGGGGGGCTGGTTGACTTCGACTGCGTGAGCCTCGGAGGTTGTAGCCACGGATGGAGGCAGATGTTTCCCCTGACATCCAGGGCACAGCCTGTAGCCGAGTCTCCTGTGGTTCCGGGCCTTCGCTTCTTCGAGGGAGAGGACGCCCGCGATGCCGCAGAGGAAGTAGACACGATGGGCATCGAGGAGAAGCACTCGCCGGCCGTTGGGGAGCACAGCGAATCGGGGCGCGCTGGCCCTCTGTGAGCGTTTGATGATCAGCGGGAACTCCGGTCTGGGATCCTCGTCCGCGAACCGGGTCTCCCCCGACAACCGGCGTTCCTGATCTCGTCTGGCCCATTGCTCCAGATGGGCGGCATGCAATGCGACGAGGAAGGTGACCACGACTTCCTCGTTGTCGCTCGGGAGCAACGCATAGCGGTCGTAGAGAGGGGGAAGGGTGTCTTCCGAATCGAAGGCTGGCTCGGCAATGAGCTCTGGCGGGTACAAGTCTGCGAGGCACGTTGCACATTCCATAGGATGATCCTCCTCCAACACAACTGGTCAGGTCGCACGATACGGTCAGGCAGATCAGTCACGCTTGACGCGTCAAGCCGCAGCCGACTCGACAGGCTCAGCCGGTTTCGGTTGCTTGGCTTTGGGTCCGAGGATCAGCAATCGCGGATCGATGACGATCACGGTGACCGCCTTATGCCGGATTCCCTCCTTTATATAGGTCCGGATCTGGGGATTGCCGGTCAGTTTCACGTGTTGCCCTTTCTCCAGCGTGTTGGCCAGCTTCTCCGATGCACCGAGGACCTTGATGTCCCAGTATTCCGGGTCATCGGCCTTCGCATAGAACCCGTTGGAGTGCACCGCGATCGAGAACTCCAGCGAGGCACCGTCCTGGTGCTGGAACAGTTCGGGCTTGTGGGTGATGCGACCGGAAAGCGTCAAGATCTTGATGTCCTGCTCAGCCATGGCAACCTCCTTCAACAAAGATAAAGATCATGGACGCACACACATGTCAGGCAGGCTGGAGCACTGCCCGCTTGCGGGCCTTCTGAGAAAAGTCCGGGGTGGCCCGCGGAATGCATCTATTGCGTGGGTGGATGAACCGCGCACGGGCTAATGCCCAGTGCGGGACCAGTGACAGTATGTGAAGGGATTGAAACGTGGAGCGGGCGCTTACGAGCGCTATAGGTTCCTGGAACAAATGAGAATGGGACAAGACCAGATAGGCACAAAGCAGGCCGGGACGTCAGGGAATCAATAAGAGAGTGTAAGGATCAGCGGTACGCGTAGTGCCGGATCGGGAGGACTCAGCTCTCAATCGACAACAGCTTGATTCCCTCAACCATCTCAAAATGACGACGGTTATTGCTGCAGAGGGTCAGGTCGTTGCAGATCGCAGTGCAGGCGATGAACAAGTCGCAATCGCCGATTGTTCGGCCCAATTTCCTGAGCCGTCCCCGCTCCTTCCCGAACAGATTACAGATCTCCTCGTCGATGGGGACCACGACGACGCCTGCCACAAACTTCGTCAGTGAGGCCTTGCTTTGGGTCGGGTCCCGCGAATAGTGAGCACCCTCATACAGTTCGGCCAATGAGATGACACTGATCGCAAGCCCTTCGGGTTCCAGCTCGCGAAGCTTTTCAGTGACAGGGCCAATGCCACAGAGGTGGTCGATGATCCAGTCGGTATCAACGAGATAGGAAAGGCGGGGCACGTCAGAAGGAGACCGGTGGACGGGTCGAGACGAGGCGGTCGGCGTAGATATTCCGCTTCATTTCCTCAGCATCAACCAGATCTTTCCACGCTCCGGCAGTCTCGCGGATGATGGAGCCGGCAGCCGGTGTGATCGGGGAAACGGCCAAAAGGACTTCATCGCCTTCGTGAACCAGATCAGTCGGCGGCGGTTCCAGCGGGTTAAACGCGCCGTGGGAGAATTTCGCTTTGATCGTCTTAATCATGGCTTTCCTCTTGTGTAAGACTAGCAAGGTACGGGAACGACGTCAATCCGCAGGAAGCAACTACTGTTGTGTCCCGCAAACAGGCGGCTGACGTCGCTGGTGCATGGAAAGGATTGAGTGACAGTGGCAGGCCGTGCAAAAAGGTGCCTACTGTTGGAGTGGCTGAGGTGCTGGAGGAGAGGAAGCAGGCAAGGGCCGTTGCAATACACGCAGGTGCAGCTTGTTGAAGAACGCACGGGCTTGATCGACCGACCAGGCGGCGTCTACTTCGGCCTCGATCTTGGGGTTGGGATTGGCAGGGGCGAATCGGACAATCACAGCCTCGGCCCCCGCCATGAAGCCGCCTTGGAGCAAAGCTTCCGGCGCGACCTTGCCTGCCATGATGTCCTCGATGATGATACCCGGATGCTGGCCGTCGGATTGTTCAGGGTAGAAGGTTCCGCACAGTTCCCCCATCCGTTGCCAGTGCGATTCATCGATCGGATCGTCCAGCAGTTGATCGCCCCGCCTGTCGGCGCATCGAACAGATGCCAGGAGCTGTTGCCCTTGGCGATATCGTGCTCGCGGCAAAACTCGTGGATGCGGGTCCAATCAAAGACACTGACAACGGCGATCCAAGGGCGGGCGTTGTTCATGATGACTCCTGCTGGTGGGGAAGAAGGAAAGGTTAATCTCGGCGCTGCTGCTCGATCTGGGCACGAAGGCGAGCCAGCCGTGACTCGAAGGACTCTTTCAACGGGCCCTGCAAGCAGTCCGGCGTCCGGGCAAACTCCGTCCATTGTTCGTAGAACAGATCCAACCACGCCTTCTGGGAATCGGGGGACGGAATCTGGGCGATCAGCCGGAGACACTGGTCGAAGCGTTCGCTCGAGAATCCCGCCGCGCGGCCGGAGCGGAGGAGGATTCCGAGCTGCGATTCGAGGTCCGTCTGATCCGGAAGGATGGGACTCACGGGTGAAGTATCCTGCGTGCGGCGTTCACGCGTCAAGGAGGACTGTGGCTTGTCGGGTGGTCTACGCGAGGAATGAAGTCCCATCATCTGCATCGCGCCTCGCTGGCGGCTGATCTAAAAGGATGAGGCGCGACGGATGGCGCCCGAAAGCGTGACGGGTACATAGTGGGAGCCCTCCTCAGAAGCGTGGAACTGGTAGGCCTGTCCGTACTGATCCAGATTGATATAGCGCCGGCTCCAGATGTGCTTGTACAGAAAGATGCGGGTTCCCCTCTCGCAGAGCACCTCTCCCATGAACATGAATTGCGTGACGGCCTTCTCGGGCAAGACCTTGAGAAGAGGGTCCCAGAGCGGGCGATCGGGACAGCGCTGCTCGATGACTTTCAGTCGGTTCATGGCTTGCTGATCGTCCTCTTCATCTGATGGTAATGGCTCGTGCACGGTGTGCCGCTTGGCGAATTGTCGGTGCTCATTCTGGGTACTACTGACCGTTAGATCGCGATGTGGTGAGTTTTCGGTGATGCTGGGGATAGCGTTATGCAGCCAGGTGGACAATGATGAAGCGGTCATCCCACAAGCTGGCCAGGACAGCAGCGACATCTTTCCATGCGAGGCCGCCGAGCCCGCAGCCCAGTCGAGGGCAGTAGATCGCAGTGAGCCCATAGTGATCGGCGAGGTGGACGGCTTCTCGGGCGGTCCGCTCGATGAGTCCGATCGTCGAGGGTCGTGTCCATGCATCCTTCGTGGGAAGTGTCAGGAGCCGGCACTCATGCCAGTAGTAGGCATGGTTTCCAGAAGCGCGGAGCTTTGCTCCGAGAAGAATGGGCAGATTCGGGAATCTGCGAGCAGCAGCCAAAGCCACTCCCGCACCCATGACCGCGCGACCATCCCGGCGACAGTTCCCATTCGTAGGCACGCCGATGCAGAAGCCTTGATCGTGCAAGTCCCACAGGTCGCCAATGATTTCCTGCATAGCGATTCACCTCCTCAAATAGACCGATTCCAGCGGATCCCTGCCTGCCGCAGGCACGTCACCAATGTGATCGGCATTCGAAGTCTTCGAGTAAGGCCACGCCTACGCGTGGTCTTCTATGGATGATTTTGCTGAATGATGGATCTGTTGAAATCCGAAAGGTCAGGCCGTGATTCGAGACGAGGGTAGCTAGAAGGCCTTGTCGTGGCAGGCTTCGGATCGATCGGCTTGCGCGGGAGATGGATCAGGGGAGAAAGTGAGTATAGACGGTGTCGCGCCTTTCAGCGTGGGCTTGGATGAGTCAGTGCAACTCACTGGAGGGACGGTCCCATGTGTCGTCCGGTCTTGGTAGGAGAAGAACCAGTCGGGGAAACCCTGCGCGGGAGGAAGAGGGTAGTCGCCGTCGTACAATGAGCCAAACAAGGGAAGGCTTCCGGGAGAGATCTGGATCGAACACAGAGGAGGTGTCCTCCCGTTCAAGCACACCTCTCGACCATATGGCGCACTTAGCGTGGAATGCGAAAGCAGCCAGAGCGCAATGTACAGGGTAGTGGCCGACATGACTCAGATAAGTTTAGACTCACCGATTGCCGCGAGCAACGAGGAATCTTCTATCCTTCTGTGCCGAGGGGCACTGGATATAGGGCTTTAGCGGTGTTCACAGCCAGAGAACTGCGCTATATATCCGAGGCAAGAGGTGCCAAGAAGGAAGTTCTGTGGATCATCGGATTAGGTGAAACATCGCGCACGCGGGTCGCCTAGATCTCCTGCGCAGGATTGTGTGACCGCCCTCATTTCTCAGCTTGACACCCCGTCACCCCTAGCCTAGCCTTGCGCGAAAACAGCACAGTAGCTGCGTGATCTTTGGTTATCCAAGTACAGGTTGAGCGATGAACATCCTTCTGACATTTACCGGGTTTAATGATCCCTATTCACTAGGATTGGTAGGGGAGCAGGAAGTCCCGGGGCCAATCCTTTCCCTCATCACCGTCAAGAAGTTTGACCGAGTTGTCCTGATTTCCACGCCCAACACCGACAAGAACACATCCGCCACCCTGCAGGCCATCAAGAAACTGCATACTGAGATAGAGCTAGAGGTTCGAGACTTGCCCTTGACGGATCCCACTGACTATCTGCTGATACTCAAGGGACTGCGCCGGCATCTCCGAGAAATCACAGACAAGGCATCTGGCTCGAATTTCTTTATCTCGGTTGCCTCCGGTACTCCACAAATGCATGCCTGCTGGCTTCTGCTGGCAGCAAGCGGCGAAATACCGGCGCGTATCCTACAGGTCCGTCCTCAGAAGTTCGTCAGCAAAAATGCTCCATTGGTGTCGGAAATCAATTTTTCTTCGCCGGAGTTTCCGATCGTCAGGGCAAAATTTGCCCAAGTGGACAGTACAAGTGAAGAGCAACGAGACTTCTCAACGGTAGTTCAGCAATTGGGAATTGTAGGCGATCATCCAGCAATCCGTAAGGCACTGGAAGTTGGTGAAGCCTTGGCCGAATCTGCCGTGCCTATTCTCATCTTGGGCGAGACGGGTACCGGGAAAGAACTCTTCGCAAAATTCGTACATTTGCTAAGTGGCCGGCCAGCAGAACGATTTATCCCGGTGAATTCCGCCGCGCTACCTAAGGAACTGGTCGAGAGCGCCCTGTTCGGCCATAAGAAAGGCGCCTTCACTGGCGCAGTAGCCGATCAGATTGGGAAGTTTGATCAGTCGAACGGAGGAACCCTGTTTCTGGATGAATTGGGGGAGCTGCCACTGGGAACACAGGCCAAGTTGCTCCGCGTTCTCCATGATGGCCTGGTCGAGCCCATAGGGGCGAAGCAGCCTCACAAGGTAGACGTGCGTGTGATCGCCGCAACCAACAAGGATGTGGTGAGGGCAATCAAGGAGGGACAGTTTAGAAGCGATCTGTACTATCGTCTCAATGTAGGGCAGATTCATTTGCCTTCTCTGCGGGAGCGCAGGACTGATATCCCAAAACTCGCCCTGCACATGCTTGATCGGCTGAATGCGGGGCTGAAGAAGCCAAGACGTCTGTCACCCGGCGCGTTGTCTCGTCTGCAAAGTCATTCTTGGCCCGGCAATGTTCGTGATCTCGAAAATGTCTTGGAGCGTTCCATCCGACTAGCCAAGCGAGAAGTGTTGGACGCCGATGACTTACTGATTTCTGAGTCAGTCACATATGCGGACCCCTTGGCTGGTCTGCCGGAACCGAGCGATGGCTTCTCGATTGAAGACTATCTGGGCAGCGCGCGGAAGCAGCTCATGCTGAAAGCAATCGACGCAGCAGGCGGCAATCAGAGTGAGGCCGCTAGACTATTAGGAATCACGCCACAAGCGGTGCACAAGTTTCTCCAGACCCAACGCAGTGGCCTTCAACCGGGTTTGAAAAGAGTTTCAACTTCGGTTAAAGATAGCCGTACACAAGGAAAGAGGCGGAAATCCCGTAAGTCAAAGTAATTTTGAGCATCTTTTCGATTCTAGTCGTTGGCACATCGCTTGCCAATACTGTGGGCAAATCATCTTCAACGACCCACGAGAGGAGCATAGCGATGGCAACATTCTCAGTGACAAAGGTAATCGACGGCGACACGTTTGAAGTCAATCCCGGCTGGAAATGGAACAACCAGACAGGGTCGATAGTCCGACCTACTGGCTACGATGCCCCAGAGCTTGGCAGTGTGTTTGGCGCATTGGCGAAGGATCAGCTTACCAGGTTGATTTTAGGGAAGCAGGTCGAACTAGGTGCGGGCTATCGGATCGATAGGGGCCGACTCGTGTGTGATGTATTTGTCAGCGGTAAGAGACTCTCAGAGTATTTCTCCAGGTATTAGCAACGCGGATAATCCTTGAAGGACTTTTCTAAAGAAACAGACGCGAGAATCGTCATTGATGATCTGCTGCGACAAGCAGGGTGGGATCCGACTGACAAATCGATGGTGATGACGGAAGTAGCGGCGGGATCCATGAGGGGCGCGGCCGTAGCGGCTGAAACAAGCGGTCTCAGCGGTGCTTCAGTGGCGAGCGATCAGAATCTAGCCGGCCGTGCGGACTATGTGCTGTTGGGCCAGAATGGGCGTCCACTGGCAGTCATAGAGGCGAAGCGCAGAGCGACTGAGCCGTACACTGCCAAGCTGCAAGTCCTCCCATACGCAAAACGGTTGGATGCCCCGTTTATTTTCCTGACCAACGGCGAGCTAATCTACTTTTGGGACTACCGCAACGACGATGCCCGAATCATCAGTTCGTTTTATTCCCGCAGAGATCTTGAACGTTTGGTCGAGATGCGTTCGACGCGGAAGGCCCTGGCCACTATTGCGATTCCGGAGTACTACCTCAGGCAGGGTGAGCAAAGAACAGTCCGCCCCTATCAGAGGGAAGCGATGCAGGCCTTCGACCAGGCAGTTGAACTAGGGAAGCGCTGCTTCCTGATAGAGCTTCCGACGGGAACTGGTAAAACGGACCTCATCTGTCTTTATCTTCAGCGGTTAATCAAGGCTGGCCGTGCAGAACGGATTCTCTTTCTTGTAGATCGGGAACAATTGGCCAAACAAGCCCTAGAAGCGCTCCAAGACATCCTTAACCAGCACGGAAGTTACTGGCTAAAGCCAGGCATGGCTCGGCAAGAGCAACAGATTACGGTCTGTCTCCTCCAAACCATGATCGGTCGGTATGAGGATTTCACGAGTGGGTACTTCGATGTTGTGGTCGCTGACGAATGTCACCGATCAATCTATGGAGCATGGCAGACGGCGCTGACGCACTTTGATGCGCTGCATATCGGACTGACGGCGACCCCTGCAACATACATCGAACGGAACACGTTTCAGTTCTATCAGTGCAAGGAAGATCAGCCAGATTTTGCCTATACCATTCAAAAAGCCTTTGAGGAAGGCTTCCTTGTACCCTATCGGTTCGCGACGGGAATCACCGTTCTGCTCGCTGAGGGCGCAGACCTAAACGATGAGCATTATGACCCAGCAGAGTTCGAACGCAAGTGGACGAATGAGGATACCAATCGAAAAATGATGCAGGAGTTCGATCGACTCGCCTGGCAGAGCTACAAAGAGCTGGCCCCAGGCCAGAAGAGTGGCCCTGGGAAGGCGATCGTGTTTGCCATCACCAAGCATCATGCGGCGCGATTGGCTTATTATCTCAACGAATTACACCCGGAATGCAAAGGCCGCTATGCCGAAGTCATCACCAGTGATGTGCCGAACGCAGATGATCTGATCCGAAAGTTTAAACGCGAAGATTACCCCCAGATTGCCGTCAGTGTGGGGATGCTGGACACAGGATTTGATTGTCGTGAGGTTCTCCACCTGGTCATGTGTCGTCGTGTGCGAAGCCCGATCCTGTACCAGCAGATGCGAGGACGTGGGACACGTACGGCTCCAAACATCAATAAAACCAAGTTCGTGATCTATGACTTTTTCGGCAACCACGATTATTTCAACGATAGCGATACCGACATCTTCACCGGGACAGGCGGCGGTCACGCGCCGTCAGGCGAAAGAAAGCCGCCGAAGCCATCCCGAGATCTCATCGAACTGGGCTTAGAGGATGAATGGCTGCAGGCGGTCACCTATGTCGAGGTAGGTCCAGAAGGCGAGCGGGTCGATAAACGTGACTATGTCACAAATTGGGAAAAGACCATTCGGTCTACCGTTCCAGACGATGCGATTTTGCAGAAGATTCGAGATGGCAAGACCCTGAGCAGTGAGGAAGAATCTGCTCTTGCGTCGAAGTTGAACAATCCCAAGTACTACTTCAACGAAGACAATCTTAGACGGGCATATCGGCAGCCAGGGGGAAGTTTAATCGACTTCATCAGGGCTGCACTGGGAAGTGTAAGGATCAAGAGTCGCGACGAAGAGCTAACTGAAAATTTCCATGCCTGGCTGGTCACGAAATCGCTTACGCCTCAACAAGCCCAGTATCTCTCGTTACTCAAGAATAGAGGCATCGCGAGCGGGAAAATCGAGCTCGATGACCTGTTCAGACCACCATTATCGATTCTGAATGCAGCCGGCCTTGGGGTTGAACTGTTTGGGGAGCAGGGGTTGAAAAACATACTTCAGGATCTCAATACATCTGTGTTTCGAAGAAAGGCCGGGTAGTCGAGAGCTATGAATCAGGATCTTCGCCGAAAACTCGATCGAATCACCGACATCCTCTGGGCCGGAGGTGTCACCAATCCGGTCACGTACATCGAACAGATATCCTATCTCATCTACCTCAAACTATTAGATGAAGAAGAGGCCGACCGTGAATTAAGGACGAGGTTGACGGGCGGCAAAGGAAACGGGAACGGGAAGCTGCTTTTCCCCAAGCAATCGGAGCGCTATCGCTGGTCAAAGTGGCGTTTCAAGAGCGGAACCGATCTTCGCGATTTCCTCCGCGATGAGGTCTTCCCGTATATGGCTTCGCTCGTGAAAGAGGAGCCACAGATCGCCGAATACTTCCGCGACGCCATCCTAGAAATTGTTGATCCCAATGTGCTGAAGCAGGTGATGGACGAACTCGATAGCATCGACTTCCGTAAACTCGGCACCGATGTGAAAGGTGACATATTTGAGTATCTCCTAACCCATCTCGGGCAGTCTGCTCTCAATGGGCAGTTCCGCACGCCTCGCCAAATTCGAGCCATGATGACCGAGATGGTCGATCCTGATTTAGGAGATACCATCTTCGATCCAGCATGCGGCACAGGTGGATTTCTGATCGACGCGGTTGAATACATATTGGCCAAGTATTCGACGGAACCCCGGGAAGTGCCGATCTACGGCGAGGAGTGGCTAGAGAAAGCTACGGCCGATCAGAAGCGATTGCCTACGCTTCAGAAATACAAAAAGGGCGCAGGAGAGAAGGTTCCTGATTGGGAATTGCTGGAACAGTCCATCTATGGGCTCGACGTCAGTCGCCAGATGATGCGCATTGCCATGATGAACCTCGTCTTGCACGGCATTCGAAAAGCTCACGTGAAACGCGCCAACGCGCTGTCTGAAATGGGAGGGTTGACCGAGGAAGATCTTCGTCGGAAATACAAAGTGATTCTCTCAAATCCTCCGTTCTCGGGTGTCCTTCCGCAAGAATCCGTCCGCAAAGATTTGCCGACGAACTCAAAGAAAAGCGAGCTACTGTTTCTTGGAGTGATGATGGAGGCCCTTGCACCGGGTGGTCGTTGTGCTGTCGTTGTTCCCGAGGGACTGCTCTTTGGTTCCACAAGTGCACACATCGAACTTCGCCGAAAGCTAGTCGACGATTATGAACTGCTTGCCGTCGTGTCGTTGCCAGCGGGTGTGTTCAAGCCATACGCGGGAGTGAAGACTGGCGTATTGGTATTTCGACGACCAACGGACGCAAAGGCGAAGAAAACGGATAAGGTGTGGTTTTATGACATACGTGCTGATGGCTATGACCCCGACAAGATCACCGGGGGAGGGCGACCGGAAACTCCAGATCGCAACGACATTCCTGATCTGCTCAGCCAGTGGGCAAGCTATAAGAAATCAGGCTTCAGGAAACCCTCGGGCGTTGAAGCACGAACTCTCCTTGACCCAGGCGTCGAAGAAGCCCGATGCTGGTGGGCACCTCTCAAGGCTATTGCGGAGAACGACTACAACCTTGCGGCAGGGCGATACAAGCCACAGATGGCTGAAAAGCCTTTGGATGAAGATCCGGCCCAGCTTATTCGTCAAGTGATCACCATTGAGCGAAGCCTCACCGATGGGCTAGAGAAGTTGCTAAAGGATATGGAGTCTGCAGGATGAAGTGGCCGGTGGTTTCGTTGGGAGAAATTAGCGAGATCACTGGGGGCAGTACGCCGCGTCGTGATAACGCTGGATACTGGGGAGGGGAGATCCCTTGGGTTACTCCTACCGACCTCCCTATGCCCGGTGAAGGTATTGCTGAAATTGATCGCACAGCTGAACGCATAACTGTTGAAGGACTATCTAAGAGTTCAGCTCAGATACTACCGGCAGGGACGGTCCTTTTCTCATCCCGCGCTACGATTGGGAAGTTGGGTATTGCCCACGTTCCTCTCAGCACCAATCAAGGGTTCGCTAACTTTATTCCTAAGTCGTGTGTTAACAGTCGCTATCTAGCTTATGCCCTGCAGTACCACACTCCAGAAATTGCTCTCCTAGCGGGGACAACAACGTTTCGTGAAGTTACCAAGACAGCACTAAAAAAATTTCGCGTGCCACTTCCCCCGCTTTCCGAGCAGCGGCGGATTGTCGAAATCCTGGACCAGGCAGACGCTATTCGAAAACAGCGCGCCGAGGCCGACGCGAAGGCTGATCGCATCCTACCTGCCCTCTTCCACAAAATGTTTAGCGATCCAGCCAAGTATAACACTCAATGGGAGCAAACCACCCTGGGTGAGTTCTCTTTAGAGTTTCGCTATGGCACTTCGACAAAGTGCGGGATCGAGCGAGTTGGCCTTCCGGTCTTAAGAATTCCCAATGTAATTGGTGGGGAAATTGATTTATCCGACTTGAAGTATGCTGACCTCCCAAACGATGAAGCAGATCGGCTTTCGCTTGAGCCAGGCGACATTCTTTTTGTGCGCACTAATGGAAACCCCGCCTATGTAGGCCGCTGCGCCATCTTTGATTTGGCCGAGCGATACGTCTTTGCATCTTATCTTATTCGCGCTCGTATAGATCTCAAGAGGGCTGACCCTTGCTTCGTTACTGAGTACCTGCGGACTTCTGAGGGACGGCGAGCGATGGCACCCTATATTCGAACCACAGCCGGGCAATCCAATATCAGCGTCGAAGGCCTCAAGCAAATTCCCGTATTGTTACCCCCTTTGGCGCTGCAAAAACAGTTTGGAGAATTCGTCGCCACAATTCGAGAGTCGCGGCAGAAGTGGGAGCGGGCACGAAGTGGAATCAGGAACTTCTTCGATTCTATGCTTCATCATGCCTACTCGGGCAACCTAACAGCCAAGTGGCGCGAGTCACACATGCAAGAGCTCCTGGCCGAAATGGAGGGGCAGGCAAAGGCTCTAGCCTCACGATCAAACGAGAATGTTTCAGCAGTGGTCAAGGCTAATCGCCATGCTGGGTACGATATGTACAACAAGGCCGCACTCGCGGCCTACATTGTCCATAGATGTCATGAGGAGAGTCAGCCCTTGGGTCGCGTCAAACTGGCGAAGCTGTATTATCTCGCTCAGAGCAAGGCAAAGATTGAACTGACAGAAACATTTGCCAAGCGTGCCGCTGGACCACTGGACGACGAGATTTTCAAATTTCTGAGTCTGGCAAAAAAGAACAGGTGGGTAACCCTAGATGCCAAACAAGGGCAACTGAAGCCAGTGAGACCAGGTCCTGAAGCCGGTAAGGCTTCGGAACACGCAGCAAAAATGTTGGGCTCTACGAAGTCCATGGTAGACGACATGCTCGATCAAATGAAGAGGTGGAGTTATCAAACGTTGGAACGCTGGGCTACTGTCTTAGAAGCCGTACAGGTCATAGCTGATGCAGGCCAACATATCAATGTCGAGACGGTCAAAGACGTAATCAGGACACATGCCGATTGGGTCCCGAAGCTGAACCGACAAGAATTCTCAGATGCAAATATCGAAGCGACCCTTCGCGGTCTGTGCAAGTTGGGCTTCGTTGTAAATCATAGCTGAGGAGGTGCTGCATGGCTAAGAGACCATCAAACCACGGCAAGCCCTGGAACAATCAACAGATCAGCCAATTACGGAAACTCGCTGACCAAAACACCCCGACAAGAGTGATTGGGCTGAAGCTGGGTAGGACGGAAGATGCGGTACGATCAGTGGCGAGCCAGGAAAATATCTCGCTCAAACCGACAAACCAATCTCCATACAACCGACGGAAGAAATAAGTAGTTGAGGGTCGACTTATGGGAAACGTTCCCCAACAATTCTACCCTGAATACAACAAATTCTTAGAAGGCTATGACCGCTGGAACAACGTGCCGAAATCTTCTTTGGGCGTTCGGGCAGAGCTGGAGCGAGCCATGAAGCAGTGGCATCAACCGTATCTCGACATCCCTCACATGATGGATATCCCAAGAATGGAGACGTTGCAACTGCCAAAAGTGCTTGTGGCGAGTCAACAGTGGCAAACCTTATTAGAAGAGACAACGGTTTCCCAACGCATCCTCGACAACCTCAAAGAGACACAAGAACGATGGCGGAATGTATTCAATCCGATGCAGGAATCCCTCATCCGCCTTGATACAGCCATGAAGCTGTCCTTGGACGGTGTCGTGCATCAGATTACTGCAACCGAGCGGATCCTTGCAGGGATTGACTTCAATGCATGGCGACTACGACTGGCTCTTCCGAAGCAAGCATTCCTCGGGCTTGAGCACGTTCTCGACAAGATCGGTGTTGCGTATAAGCATCTCACGGACTCAACAAGCCTGATCCCAAATGTGTCATACGTGCAGGAACTCACTGTATCAGCACCTGCTCGTGAACTATTCACACTTGGTCACGCTATCAATGCCATCCACTCCGCCTACGATGAAGATAGCTGGGCTGACTCCTCAGATGCTCGATTAGTCGCAGAAATTGAAGAAGAAACCTCCGATTGCGTGGCTCTTTTGCGGTCACTTGATCCCGCGTTGGCCCAACCCTACATGGGAGCTCGTGACGCGCTTCGAAGTCAAAACCCCGACCGGGTAAGGCATATTCTCACGTCATTACGGGAACTCTGGTCCCATCTCTTCCGTCGTCTGGCGCCTGATAAGTCAGTGATGGAGTGGATTGGTGACGCGAAAGAAGACCTTTTGCAGAGCGGGAGGCCAACCCGAAGAGCCCGGGTTTTGTATATCTGTCGGGATCTTAATCACAGCGCACTTGCAGATTTTGTGGTTGAAGACAGCCGTGCACTGGTGAAGTTGATTGAGTTTTTGAATCATGTGCATGAACTGACTCCCGAATTGACAGACATGCAACTCCGCGCTCTGTTCCTCAAAACTGACTCCTGGCTTCTGTATCTTCTTCGTATTTGTGGCGGACGAGGGGTATGACCACGAAGGTCTCAAGAACACAACAGAGTGTTTACCCATGAGAGCCAGATAGCGATAATGTTGACAGGCCTTCGAGTCGGAAACTTCAAAGCCTTCGCCGATACGCAGTATATTCCCATCCGTCCGCTCACCCTCATCTTCGGCGCCAATAGCGCAGGCAAATCCAGTTTCATTCACAGCCTCCTCATGGCCTGCCATGCCTCAGAAACGGGTGAGCTCGATATACACCGTACGCGTGTCGGAGGAGAGTCGGTCGACCTCGGTGGATTTCGTCAATATATTCATCGCCGGGATTACGGACGCCGTGTCGACTATTCAATTGAAATCGATACTGCCCAACTGAGTGGAAGGCTTGCAGAATTACTCGCTCCGGCGAGACGGGTAGCGGTTACCGTGACCATTGGCATTCAACTCGACGACAAGGGGCTCCCAAAACCCAACGCTTTGCCTGAGATTCAAACGTATGAGATTCAGATAGACGGTTCCAGCCTCCTCAAGATGAGTCTCCGTCCGGACGGGACGCTTCAGCTTGATCGGTTGGAGCAAGACCATCCTATTCTGCGCATTCTCATCAAAGCCATCCTAGAAACGACCACAACAGCTGAAAGTGTTCGGCCTTCTGATCAGGAGGGCCTGAACCGAGCCATTTCTGAGCTCGTCCCGCACATTCTCACGCGAGTCGAAGGGCTGCTGCCGCGTGGACTACTTCGGTTTGGAGTGCGTGAATATGCCGGTCAAGGGAAAGTGGAGGTAAAGAAGTTCCTTCAGCGCGGTTTGTTTGAAGGAATGGCGGCACCAGAATCCTCAGTCGCCTCCGAAGAGCCAATGCTCTTTCCCATCAGTCAGGGACGACGAGAAGAGGACCTGGCTAATGCCATCCGGTTTTTCTTGCCTCGTACGATCGATGAGCTCATCCGTGGCTTGCGGGATGTGATCGGAAATGAGCTTGGAAGACTCCAGTACCTTGGTCCTCTTCGCTCATACCCGCCCAGACACATCGCGTTTGCCCAACACCACGATCAGAACTGGTTTGCTGGAGGAGGATACGCGTGGGATGTCGTTCGCAAGAATAGGGAGGTTCGGGATGCTGTGAATGCATGGCTGAATTCTCCCGAGCGCTTGCAGACTCCCTACTTGCTGGCCATTCGAGAACTTGTTGGCGCAGAGGATCTGCAAACCCCGCTGACTGACATGTTGCAGCACGCGGCTGAGCTCGTGAACGAAGAAGGCGTTATCCCGATCTTTGACGATCCCGAATCCGCTGCTACCGCCTTCGTGAAAAAAGTCAGTTCCGGCGAGATCGACAAGATTAACGAGTTGATTCTGATGGATAACCGTACAAGAACGCCGGTGAGCCATCGTGATGTTGGCATCGGAATCAGCCAGGTTCTTCCTGTCCTCGTCACAGCGTATGCATCGAAGAACAAAATCCTCGCGATGGAGCAGCCAGAGATCCATCTGCACCCTGCGCTCCAGGCCGAGCTCGGGGATGTCTTCATTGAGTCCGCCCTTGGTGAACGGAAGAACACGATGATCCTTGAGACCCATAGCGAACATCTCATCTTGAGGATCATGCGACGGATGAGAGAAACAGCACAGAAGAAACTTGACTCAGGTCACCCACCTGTCAAGCCATCTGACGTCGCTGTTCTATACATCCAAGCTGATCGTTCTGGGGCAAAGGTTCTGGAGTTACGCTTGGATGAGGAGGGGACCTTGTTGGACCCATGGCCAGGCGGATTTTTCGAAGAAGGCTTCCGAGAGAGATTTGCCTAATCACCCTGTTGCATGCTGTACGAATTTGGTCTTTCACCAGGAGTCTTTGACAAGAGCCTCATTACGTCCAACGATTACCTGGCTCGTGATCTTGTTCGTTTCTTAGATGGTCTGCAACAAAATGGACTCATAGGTAATTTGTGCGATGGCGAATTGCGTCGTGAGATAGGTCGCAAACTTGCTGCTCTCCCATCCGGCAGACTACGGGAAGAGTTGCGATATGGATTGGAAATGCTTGACAGGCGCCAACGATTCATCGACCGACCGTATGCAGGACCTGGGTGGCCAGACGATGATGCGACGTGGTTCCAGGAAGCCGTGACTTCTCACTCGAACGAAGCGTTCTATTCCATCGTGACCACTGAGGGCACAGCAAACGGACGACAATGTCCTCCTTGTACACTGAGGATCGGCTCTGTGTGTAGCTCATCTCTGTGGACTGGACGTCAAAACAGTAGACGCGTTGAGCGCCGGGCTACAGCGTTTCAAGATGTGCTTCGTCCTGTCCTGCGAAATGCGAAGAGCCTCATGCTGATCGATCCCCATATTCAGCCAGAAAGATCGCGATACTTTCGCTCTCTCCGGGCAATGGTCCAATTGGCATATAACAGGCTTGTGCCTAATTCCCTGAAGGTTTTCGAAATTCATTCGAAAACAAAAGCGGACTATTCCTGGTATCACAACGAGCTCCGTTCTCGAATCGGACCTCTCATACCCTCTGGGTGCCAGGTCCGACTTGTCTTGTGGGAAGATCCAGGAGATCGTTTTCATAACCGATTTATTCTGACGAACTTCTGCGGCATTTCTGTTGATAGAGGACTGGACGAATCTGATCAGGGACTGGACCACGATGACTGGGAAATAATCGACGAGCGCCACCGTGAGGATGTGTGGAACAGGTTCAGAACCGCCGGAGTTTCTACCTATGGGCCTGTTGCCTATGAGTGCACGCTACCATAGCTCACAACGAGAGATCGATTGCATTCAGGATACGGTTCATCCTGGGGGAGACGATAGAAAAGCAAAGCGAAAAACCTTACTCTACACCACTAATGGAGGTGACGCAAGGTGAAATGTCCATATGGAGTATTTTTCGATTGCGCGAAGCTGGTCAGCGTAGTATAAAGGACCTGTGATTTATTCTGAGAATTCATACTTGGTCTATTCATTCGAGAATTCATACGAGGCTTCATATGATTCGCTTCAAGTGTCCGAACTGCAAGAATGTTGTCGCGGAAACCGCAAATGAAGGGGACGAGCAGTTGATGACGCGCTTCACTCGCATTCATCGGATAGGCGATAACCGCCGGGTGCAATGCAGAAAGTGCGGCGCTTGGGTGTGGGTTCCCAAGAGCATTTTTTGAGCGACACAGTTTTCTGATCGACACAATTCTGATTTAGACGTCGCAGAGGCAACGTCGTACTGACGAGAGGCCGCGACGCCCGTTTCACAAGGAGACGGGTTGTTGCGGCCTTTTTCTTTGTGCGTCGAGGTGGGCCACTAACGATTTACTTAACCAGGAGGTACTCCAATGCATGTTGCAACGCATACCATCCACATTTTTATCGAAATCAGCAAGACGGAGAAGAAAAGGGTCGAGTTTGATACCGATCAGGTTACCGGTCGACAGATCAAGGAGAAGGCCGGGATTCCCTTCGAAAATGACCTCGCTCGGAGAGAACACGGCCAACTCGTTCTCGTGACCAATGACCAGATCATCACGATCAAGAACGGCGAGCATTTCGTGGATCTTCCTCCCGGGACGATTAGTTAAGGAAGGTGACCATGAAAGCCGAAACAATCGCTGCCGCCGTCGAGGATTTGAAGAACCTCTACAAGGATGTTGGTGTCCTGCAGGCGGGCAGCCGAACGCTGGCACGCATTAGGGACGTGCGCCTGCCTCCCGGACCTAAGCCTGAAATGACCGAAGTTCTCATCGTGTTCGATCCGACTCAGGGACGGCCCCTATGGTATGTAAAGCCGGGCATCGTTCTCGCGGACGGCCGCACGCCGAGGAGTACAAGCCAGGTTCTCGTTGAAGGAGAGAACTGGATGCAGTGCTCGTTTCAATTCCCGTGGGACGAAGATCGCGACTCGATCGTAAAATTCGTGGGGACCGCCTTGAAGCGGTTTGGAATCAATGAATGAGGTTGAGCTTCGGATTCCGTGGGGAATCGGCCAGACGTTGAAGAATGCTATTGTAGTTCCCGGAAGATACGAACCGATTGTGTTCGGTCTCGTGAGCCACACGCGGATTCCGGACAAACATCTCCTCCTGCTTCGCAAACTCATCATTCCCCCGCCTGACGCGTATCTCCCTAGCACCGGTCACGGTGCAAAATGGAAGGGTAGTTTTACGATCGAGGTGCTCAATGTAGCCCTTCGAGAACGTCTAGGCGTTCTTCTCTTCCACGCGCATGACCATCGTGGAAAGGTGTCTCTTTCTCCTGATGATGAGCAGAGCGCCCGCGCTCTGTTGCCACGGTTCCAGGTCGTAATGCCTGGACGTCCTCACGCTTCTGTTGTCATTGGTAGAGACCATGCCGCCTGTCTTCTGGCTCTTCCGGAGGAAGAACCGCTCATGCATGCACTGCGAGTGCGGTGGCTCGGACCGCACACGATCGATTGGGTAGGGGACTATCGCAGTTCCTCCAAACCAACCACCTCACGGATCCATGACCGACAAATTCTGGCGATTCGTGGGCCAGGTCAAGTTCTGCTGCAACGAACCAAGGTCGCGGTTGTCGGATTGGGGGGAGGCGGAAGCCTTGTGGTAAAGCTCCTGGCCCGCATGGGAGTGGGAGAGATCATCGGCATTGATCCCGATGTCGCCGATCAAACCAATCGTGGCCGGATGGCAGGCCTTTGGTGGATCGATGTCTTCCTCAAGCGAAAGAAAACCAAGGTCATGGCAAGGCTCGCGTGGCTCATTAACCGGTCAGTTCGCTTCACCGAGGTACCATATGCCATTCCAGAGCAGAACGCGCTCGACGCTGCTAAGAGAGCCGACATTATCGTGGGGTGTGTTGACTCATTGCATGCTCGCTCAGATCTCCAGGCCATCTCCTGGCGCTACCTGATCCCCTATATTGATATCGGTGCTCGGATTCAGCTGGAGCCTGTTCCGGAGGACAAGCAGGAGCCGCGTGTTCGTGCGATCGGGGGTAATGTCCAAACGCTCATACCCGGGGGTTTTTGCATGTGGTGTGCGGATTTCCTGTCTCAAGAAAAGTTGGATGCGGAAACAGGTAGGCGTTCTCGGAGCTATTTCGACAAAGGTGCTGCGCAGGCGCAGGTGGTCAGTTTCAACGCTTTACTCGCGGGACAGGCTGCCAGTGAGGTCCTGCAACTGGTTACAGGATTCTCGCTGAATGATGATCGGCCGCTATTCAAGAAGTATAACGGGTTCGATGGGACGCTTGAAGGATGGAAGGTCCTGAAGAATCCCCTTTGTACTTTCTGCCAGAACGAACTTTCCGCTGGTGATGCGCTGTGGCTTAGTGAAACATCTCAACTCAATGAAGGAGGAACAGATGGGAAAGAACGTTCACATCACGCGTCGCAAGGATGAGGACAAATGGGCGGTCATCACTGAGGGAAATTCCAGAGCCTCCAGCCTTCATGACACGCAGCGCGACGCAATTGAATCAGGCCGGCCTCTGGCTGAGAAGAACCGATCCGAGTTGGTCATTCACGACAGGCAGAATAGGATACGCGACAAGGATAGCTATGGAAACGACCCCAATCCACCAAAGGATAGAAAGCATTAAGAGCAATTACCCCTGGCTTTAATCGATCTAGATGCGTCTAGACGTGTGTTGTCAAGACACGCGCGCTGTGTGCGCCGAACAAACTCCTGGCATCCTTGAAGTTATAGCCCCCCGTGATCGGCAAAGCTGTAGTAGCGGCTCTCACCTAAGACCAGATGATCAAGCACGGCGATCCCGAGCAGTTCGCCACCATCTTTGAGGCGCCGAGTCAGGACGCGATCTTCTTGGCTGGGAGTCGGATCGCCGCTCGGATGGTTGTGCGCCAGGATGACGGCGCTGGCGTTCATAAGGATCAGTGGCTTGAAGACTTCGCGGGGGTGGACGATGCTCAGGGTGATGGATCCGATGCTCACGGTGTTGATGCCAATGACAGCATGTTTCGCGTCCAGGCCAGCAACCATGAAATGCTCGCGATCGAGCCCATCGAAAAGCGGAGCGAGAAACCGGTGCGCTTTGTTTGAGTCGCTGATCCGGACGTCGGCGGCATGAGTACCTGATTCTTTCACCAGCATGATGCGGTACCGAGGAGCTGTGTACGAGGGCATGTCTCTTATCTCCAAACGATCAGCGGGATTGTCGCGAGCGTCGCGATGGCGTTGAGCTCGGTCAGTGTGGTGGCGCACAGCTTCCGTCTCGGTCATATGCAAGTGAATTGGCCCATTGGTATCTGGCGTTGGGCCTCGGCCTCCTGCTACTACTGGCGATGGAAAGGGGGAAAGCCCTGTCCTATGGGAGATGGCAATGAGTAAGGGAGGGAGTTGATAAGGATTGTGTTATTTGATGGGATGGGAAGACTGTGCTAGGCTTGACAACAATGCGATGGATGCATGACAAGAGGGCGTGGTCTCGTCTGACGCTTCTTGCATGGGTGTCCCTGTGGATGCTTATGGTGCCGTGGGTTCATGTCCACCCGGAGGTGGAGCACAACCACGGAGATCCTGGCCATGTGCACCACGCTGTCACGCACACGGTCTTCTCGGCCCCGCTGGAATGCGAGTATCCCGCTCAACACGTTGACACCTGCCCGAGCGGGACACACCAGCATGTCCAATCCATTGGCCATTATGGGCACACGTTGACCCATCCGGAAATCCAATATGCCCTCGGGGCCTCTTCGGCGGCTTCAACCATTGCGAAGATTCTCCTCAGCCTATTCAGTCTCAGTGAAGACGTTCCCTCGCCGGCTTCCATCGTCATCTCCGAGAGCGCCTCCCCTAAAGCCGTAGCGCGGACCATTCTGTTTCTCGCGACCGCTCTTCCTCTTCGGGCTCCTCCGGCTCCTCTCTCCTGACACCTGTTCTCGTCACGGTGTGATCACGTAAAGCGGGAAGACCGTTACAGGTTACTCGCGGCCTCAACCGGTCTTGGGCAGCCTCGTGGCGCGCGAGCGCATCTGGTTCTCACGCGCGTTCCCGCTGAGGAAAAGAAGGAGGAGTCTCATGGTCTTTCGACTCATCATGGTGCTCTGGCTCATGCTGATCGGCATTCCCCTTGTGCGCGAGGAGACCCGTGCGGCTGAACCGAGTCCAACACCCTATAGCCTCAACACCATTATCGAACTGACACTTGAGCGCAGCCCAACCATCACCGGTGCGAAAGCCTCGATTGAACAGAGTCGCGGGCAACAGATCGCTGCGGGTGCGTATCTTAATCCTTCTGTCAGCGGAACGGCCGGTCGTGGGGCGATCCGGGATCCGAGTACAGGCGTGAGCATCACAGAACGCACGATCACCGTCGAGCAGCCGCTGGAGTGGCTGGGCAAACGTGCAGCCCGACAACGGGCGGCCGACGCGGGAGTGGCCGGCGCCCTTGCCGGCATGGAGGACACCAAGGTAATGGTCATCGCCGAGGTGAAGGGGGCGTTTTTCCAGTTGCTCCTGGCACAACAAGATGCACAGCTCGCGAGGGAAAACCTCACAACGGTCGAAGAACTCGTGCAATTGGTGACGGCGCGAGTCAGCACAAAGGAGGCGCCTAAATTCGAATTGGTCAAGGCGACCGTCGAACTCCAAAAAACACGGAAGGAATTGTCGCGGGCGGAGAATGCCCTGCTGGTCGCCCGGACCAAGCTCAATACGGTCACCGGCAAGGCCCTCGGCGACTCCTTTGTGATCCAGGGAGAGTTTGAACCGGTGCATCCGGGCTTGAAACTCCCTGTCCTGATCGAGCAGGCTTTCGACCGACATCCCGCCATCCGGCGACAACAGAAAGCGGTCGAACAAGCCGAATTCACGATCGAACAGGAACGCGCCTCGCGCATCCCGAACGTGGCGGTGATCGGGCAATATCATCGGGAAGCCGGCGATGAATCCATCACGGCGGGGCTGAGTGTGCCGCTCCCGTTGTGGTATCGCCGACAGGGAGAAATCGGGGCGGCGATGGGCGCGCATCGGCGGGCGCAGGCTGAGCGGGACCGGATGCGACAGGAACTGGAGCAGACCGTCACGCAGCATTTTCAGGAGGTCCGAACTGCGCAAGAACAGATGCAGGTCTTCGAGCACGGACTCCTCTATCAAGCCAAAGAAGCGTACGACATCGCCCAGTTCAGTTTTCGTCACGGCGTGGCGAGTTTGCTGGAAGTCATCGATGCCCAGCGGGTCTACCGCCAGACGCTCCTCGAATATGCGCAAGCTCTCGCCGACCATTCCATCGCGCTGGCCCGGTTAGAGCGGGCCGTGGGAGGGTTGCCATGAACGGTGGCATGATGCTGCGTTCTTCACCGGTTTCCCTCCGAATCGCCATCGTTGTGTTGGTCGCCATCGCGCAGACGGCGTGTCAGGCGAAGCAAGAAGACGCGCCGAAGACGCCATCTCAGCCAACCAAGACTTTGCAAGAATCCGGTGTCATCGAATTGCCCGAAGGCAGTCCAACCCTTGCCCAGCTTCAGACAGAGCGAGTCGCTCTCCGTCCGATTCGGATGGCACTCAAGGCCCAGGCGGGAAAAATTCTGGCGAATGAGAATCGCTTAGCGCACCTCAGTGCTCGAGTCCCCGGCCGTATCGTGGCCGTGTATGCCAACCTGGGCGACCGAGTGAAGGCCGGCGATCGGCTGCTCCTCCTTGATAGCCCCGCCTTTGGTGAAGCCCAGTTGGAATATCGCAAAGCGAGGACGACGCTGGGCGTCACGGAACAGGCGCTCGCGCGGGCCAAAGCCTTGATCGATCGCGGCGCGATCGGCGCGGGGGAGTATCAACGGCGCGAGGCGGACTATGAGAATGCTCGAGCTGATCTGCATGAAGCCGAGGAAAAACTGCATTTACTCGGCATGACGGAAAAGGAGATTGAGCGGTTGGGCGCCAAGACCTTGCCGCATGCGGAAGTCGCACAAGTCTCGCTCCGTGCGCCCTTTGCCGGTGAAGTGATCGAGCGAAATGCCACAGTTGGCGAGGTCATTGATCCCAATAAAACCCTGTTTACGGTCGCGGACCTCTCGATTGTCTGGGTGCGTGCCGATTTCCCGGAGCAACAGGCTGGCCGGCTGAAGACTGGGCTGACGATCGAAGTCCAGGTGTCGGCCTATCCGGACCAGGTGTTTCGAGGCGCCATTACCTACGTGGGCGCGGTGATCGATCCCACGACGCGCACGGTGACGGCTCGTGCGGAGGTCGCCAACCCGGACGGCCGGTTGCGCCCGGAGATGTTCGCTGAGGTCACGTTGATGACGGACGAGCAGTCTGTCTTGAGCGTGCCGCGCACAGCAGTGCAGCAAGTCGGAAGCCGTACCGTGGCCTTCCTCGTGCGAGGACCCCGGCGGTTCGAATCCCGTGAGGTGACCGTGGCTCCGGCCTCGGGCGACTACCTTCAAGTGATCGCGGGGCTCACGGCCGAAGACGAAGTCGTGACCCAGGGCAGTTACGCCCTCAAGTCGGAGTTACTCCGCGAACAGATGCCGACGGGAGGCCCGCTATGATCGAGCGGTTGATCCACGCGGCCTTGGAGCAACGGCTCATTGTGCTGCTGATGGTGCTCGGCCTCATCGTGAGCGGCGTGGCGGCGTTCCGCCACCTACCCATTGATGCCTTTCCCGACGTCACGCCTGTCCAGGTCCAAGTGATCACCAGGGCGCCCGCACTCGCTCCATCAGAAATCGAACGCCTGGTGACCTTTCCCCTCGAAATCGAGTTGACCAATCTGCCTGGCAAAACGGAACTTCGGTCGGTGTCGCGGTTCGGCCTCTCGGTCATTACCGTGGTGTTTGAAGACCGGATGGATATTTATTTCGCCAGACAACTCGTCTTGGAACGGCTGCTCCAGGCGCGATCCCGGCTGCCACAAAACGCCGAGCCGGTGCTGGGACCAGTCAGTACGGGCCTGAGCGAAGTCTTCATGTATCTCGTCGAAGGCCCGCAAAGCCTCATGGAGTTGAGAACGCTACAAGATTGGGTGATTCGACCGATGCTGCGTGCCGTCCCTGGATTGGCGGACGTCGATACGTTAGGTGGCTTGGCCAAACAATATGAAGTGCTGGTCGATCCCAATCGTCTGACGAGCTTGGGACTCACTCTGCGCCAAGTGCATGCGGCCGTTGCCGGAAACAACCAGAATGCGGGCGGCAGTTACATTGAGCAGGGCGGAGACAAGCTGGTCGTCTATGGCGTCGGACTCGCCCGCTCGGCAGCCGACCTGGAACAGATTGTCGTGGCGGCGCACAAGGGCACACCCATTTATCTCCGGGACGTCGCCCACGTGCGCCAAGGGAACGCCATCCGGTTGGGGGGCGTCACGCGCGACGGAAAGGGTGAGGTGCTCGAAGGCATTGCGGTCATGCTGCGCGGCGGCAATAGTCGAGCGATTGTCTCGGGCGTGAAAGACAAGGTGTCACTCATCAACCAGGTCTTGCCAGCCGGCGTGACCATCAAGCCCTTTTACGATCGCATCGAATTAGTGGCGCGCGCCCTGGATACCGTCGAGCGAGCCTTGCTCGAGGGGGCCGCGGTCGTGATGCTCGTCCTGTACCTGTTTCTCCGAAATCTCCGCGGCGCGCTCGTGGTGGCTCTGACCTTGCCGCTCGCCACTCTGGCGACCTTCTTGATCATGCAACAGGTCGGCCTATCGGCCAATCTGATGTCGCTGGGCGGCCTGGCCATCTCGCTGGGGATGATCGTCGATGCCGCCATCGTACAGGTCGAGAATGTCGAGCGCCATCTGAGCGAGCAGACCACGGGCCGGGCCCTCGTACTCGCCGACCGTCTGCCCGTCGTCTTGCGCGCGGTCCTGGAAGTGCGGCGGCCGAGCCTCTTCGGGGAATTGATCATCGCCTTGACCTTTGTTCCCCTCCTGACGCTCCACGGCATGGAGGGCAAGATGTTCATTCCGCTGGCCCTGACCGTGGTCATCGCCCTCCTCAGTTCCTTGATCCTCTCGATGACAGTGGTTCCGGTGCTGGCGGCGGTGCTCATGAAGCCGCGTGTGACGAAGGAGGGTGGACGTCTGTTGGAGAAGGGCCGACGGCTCTATCGGCACATGTTGGAAGGCGCCATGCGCAGGACTCCTCTCGTGGTCCTCGTCGCTGTGAGTATCCTCGTCGGCGGGGTGACCCTGGTGCCGTTCGTCGGTCGGGAATTCGTCCCGATCATGGACGAAGGCACAATTGTTGTGAATCTGATGCGGCTGCCCAGCATCAGTCTCAGCGAATCGCTGAAGATTGCGGGAGACGTCGAACGGCTCTTGTTGGACATTGCCGACGTGCGCTCGGTGGTCTCGCGCACCGGCGCCAACGAACTCGGGACGGATCCGATGGGAATGGAACTCAGCGACATGTACGTCTTGCTCAAACCGGAGTCCGACTGGCAGGCGCCGTCGAAAGCCGACATCGAGGAAGAGATTCGTCGGCGGCTGGCGCAGGTGCCTGGCATCGCCTTTGGCTTATCCCAACCCATCGCCATGCGTGTCGATGAACTTGTGTCGGGCGTCCGTTCCCAGGTGGCCGTCAAACTGTTCGGCGATGACCTCGACACGTTGCGGACCAAGGCGGATCAGATCGCCCGCGTCCTGCGGCAGGTGCGCGGCCTGTCGGATCTCCGGGTCGAGCAAGTGTCTGGTCTGTACTATCTCAAGATCGACATTGACCGCGCCAAGATCGCCCGTCATGGGATCAATGTGGCCGAGGTCACCGAAGTGATTGAAGCCGTCGGCGGTGGGATCGCTGCGGGAGAGGTCTTTGAAGGGCAGTGGCGCTTTCCGATCGTGGTCCGATTTCCGGATGAGCGGCGAGCCGATGTGGAGACGATCGCGGCGCTCTGGGTCACGGCACCGGATGGCACCCGGATTCCACTCCGGGAGTTGGCTGACATTCGAATCGTGGAGGGCCCGGCGCAGATCAGCCGCGAGCATGCGAGCCGCCGGATTGTGATCGAGGCCAACGTGGTCGGACGCGATCTCGTCGGGGCGGTGGAAGAAGCCCAAACCGAAGTCGCGCGCACGGTGCAACTGCCGCCGGGCTATTATGTCACCTGGGGCGGCCAATTCGAAAACCAACAACAGGCGATGGCACGCCTGGCTGTGGTCGTACCTCTGGTCATTGGACTGATCTTTCTGTTGCTCTATGTCACGTTCGGCAACCTGCGGCAGGCGGCGCTCATTCTCCTCGCGATCCCGTTTGCGATGGTCGGCGGTCTCCTGGCGCTCTGGGTCGGCGGGCTGTATCTCTCGGTTCCGGCCTCTGTCGGCTTTATTGCCTTGTTCGGGGTGGCGGTGCTCAACGGAGTGGTGAAGATCGCCTACATCAACCAACTGAGGGAACAGGGCATGGCAGTGGACGAGGCGGTGCTGACCGGGATGGTCCTCCGGTTGCGGCCGGTTCTGATGACCGCGATCGTGGCGATGATGGCGCTCATGCCGCTGCTACTGGCGACCGGCCCGGGCTCTGAGGTACAACGGCCGCTCGCCACGGTTGTGGTCGGGGGGTTGTTCTCATCCACGGCCCTTACCTTGGTTGTGCTTCCCGTGCTCTATCGCTGGGTTGAACAACGAATCGCACGACGGCGCGCCTCGGAGGCAGCCGTACTTACCCCGGCTCCTGACAGAGAGGTGGCAACATGAAGCGCACTTGTCGTGACGATCGTTGGTGGCTCTTGATCGTGATGCTGGCGATTCTCTCTCCCGCCGCGATCAGCGGCTGCGTCGAAACGCCTTCCTCTCGCCACGTCACAGCTAAGCAAACGCTCCTCGGCAAATCTGAGGCGGAGGTTCTGACCTGCGCAGGGGCACCGCGGACGGTCTTATCACAGGATGGCCTGCGAGTCTTGAGCTACTCCAAGGAGGGAGGATTGCTCGAACGGTCCTTTCCTGGAAGCAAGAGCGGCCGCCCGGAAGGCGTGCGGCATGCCTGTACGGCCATCGTGACGGTGGAGAACGATCGGATCACCCAGGTGCAGTATCACATGACGCCGGAATCAACGGCCACGCATGAAGATTGCGAAGAGATCTTTGAGCGCTGTGAACCGTGAGCTGGGGCGTCGCCGTCCCTCGATGAAGTAGCCGGGCGCTAGCTCCAGGGGAAACCTTGTGGAGACAGGCGGCGATGAAGAGCTATCGGGAAGCGGAAGGAGAGAGCCATGCACGAACCAATGATGGGGCTTGGGGGCTGGATGGGGTCTGTCTTCATGATCGTCTTTTGGACATTGCTGATCGTTGCGCTTGTCCTGTGGATCAAGTCGCTGCTGCGGCAGGAAAGAAGGGGATCGGCATCTGGAGAGCCGGAATCGGCCTTGGAGATCCTGAGGAAACGTTACGCCCGTGGGGAGATCAGCAAAGAGGAATTCGAAGAAAAGCGGAAGCATCTTCTCTAAGGAACCGGAAGGGCAGGGAGCGAAGTTCTCCGCCATCACCGACACAATCATAGTAGTGGGTAAGGACTAATGAACACCGGGAAGAAGGCGATGGACAGTGACCACGACAGAGGTTTTGCCGGCCCATGGTGGCAATACCCGGTTCTGCGCAATGCGCTGATAGCCGGCGTGCTGGCGGGCGTGGGATTTGCGCTGGCTCATCTGGGTGTGATCTCTGAGCGGACCGAGGCGCTGTTCTATTTTGTGGCCATTCCGCTGGGCGGCTACCACTGGGGCTGGGAAGCCCTGGAGGCGCTGATCCACGAGCGGGTCTTCGGGATCGACTTCCTCATGCTGGCGGCCACCGTCGGGTCCGGCATCCTGGGGCTGTGGGATGAAGCCGCCTTCCTGGTGTTTCTCTACGGGTCCGCCGAGGGTTTGGAGGAATATACCTATGCGCGTACGCGCTCAGCCATCCGTGCGCTCCTGGACCTGGCGCCCAAAGAGGCTCATATCCTCCGCAACGGCCAGGAAGTCACGATTCCCGCAGAAGAACTGCGGGTGGGAGACCGGTTCCTCGCCCGGCCTGGCGAGACCATTCCGACCGACGGGGTGATTCGGATCGGAAGCTCCAGCTTGGACGAAGCGGCAGTCACCGGTGAATCCATTCCGGTCGATAAGGTCCCCGGCATGAAAGTCTTTGCAGGAACCCTCAACCGGCAAGGGCTCCTGGAGATCGAGGCGACCGCTTCGTTTCAGGACAATACGCTGGCCAAGATTATTCATCTGGTGGAAGCGGCGCAGGAGCGCAAGGGGCAAGCTCAGCAGTGGATCGAGCGCTTCGGTCGCCGTTACAGCCCCACCGTGCTGCTGGCCTCGGTCGGATTCCTTGTGGTGCCGTGGCTTCTCGGCTTGCCACTGGAGGATTGGGCCGAGCGAGCGGTGGTGCTCCTGGTCGCGGCCGCGCCATGCGCGCTCGTGATGTCCACTCCGGTGGCGACCGCGGCTGCGATCGGCTGGGCGGGCAAGCACGGCATCCTGATCAAAGGCGGCGTGCATCTGGAGCGTCTCGGGGGAATCCGTATTGCCGCCTTCGACAAAACCGGGACCCTCACTTCCGGAAAGCCGGTTGTCACGGACATCATCGCGCTCAATGGCTCACCTGCTGAGTTGCTCGCGGTGGCTGCCGGCATCGAGTATGGGTCTGAACATCCGCTGGCGCGGGCCATCCTCGAGAAGGCTCGAGCTAAGGGTGTTGCTCTGAGGCCGATGCAGGACTTTCAGGTCCTGACTGGCGTGGGGGCGACCGCGGTGTCTGATGGTGTGAGATGGTATGTTGGCAGTCCGGCGCTGTTCGAAGATCTTGGGGTCGCGCTGGACGCCGTTCGCGTAGAGGTGCAGACTCAGCAGGCCCAGGGGAAAACCGTCGTCCTGGTGGGAACGAACCAAGACCTGCGCGGCATGCTCACCTTACAGGATCCCATCCGTGAAGGAGTGAAAGACATCATCCTCGAGCTCCGCCGCTTGGGACTGCGCGCGGTCATGCTGACGGGGGATAACGCAAGCACGGCACGGACCGTCGCCGAGGAGCTCAGCCTCGATGACAGCCTGGCGGACCTCAAGCCGGAAGACAAGGTCGAGGCCGTGAAGAAGTTAGAACGTCGCCACGGACCGGTCCTGATGGTCGGCGATGGGATCAATGATGCGCCTGCTTTGGCAGCTGCAACCTGCGGAGTGGCGATGGGGGCGGCGGGAAGCGATGCGGCCATCGAGGCAGCGGATGTGGCGCTGATGGCCGATGATCTGGCGAAGGTGCCCGAGGTGCTCCGGCTTGCGCGGAGAGCGAAGCAGATCAGCGTGCAGAATATCGTCTTCTCCCTTCTGCTACTGGCCATTCTCATTCCCCTGGCCGTGGGCGGCGTCCTGAGCGTGGCCTTGGCCGTCCTCGTCCATGAAGTCAGCGAGCTGATCGCCGTCGCGAATGGTCTCCGAGTCGCCCGGTCGTGAAACGACCCTGACTGAACCTCTCACCAAGCTCACACGTCCCACGTCAACCTGAACCTGTCCGATGGCAATAAGGACGCGATCGCTCCTCTTTGGGGGGCATGTCTGGACCAATTTCCTGTTCGCCTTGACTGGCTCCTTATGAATAATCACCGTGGCCCCTTGCACCTTCCAGTTGGAGGAAGGTTTAGGATGACCGCAGAGAGGAGGGGGCCATGGATCCTGACCCGCTCACAATCCGGCAGGTGGCCAAGCGCACAGGAGTCTCGTCAAAGACTCTGCGCTACTGGGAGGACGTGGGGCTTCTCCCGAAGGCCACTCGCAATTATCACGGCTATCGCCTCTTCCACCATGATGTCGTGCAACGTATCGGCTTCATCCAAAAGGCGAAGAGCCTCGGCTTCACGCTCGTCGAAATCCACACGCTTTTTGACACTGCCAAGAAACGAGGCACGGCCTGCCCCGATGTGCTGCACTGGACCGAAAAAAAGATTCAGCTCCTCGAGCGCCAGATCAGGCTGCTCTCACAATTGCAAAACCGGCTGAGGGCCTATCAGAAAGAATGGAACAAGAACAAGAGGCGCTCCTGTCCACCGCTGAGCGATTCGGAAGTGTGCTGTCTGATCGAAGCCATCCCGCTCATTTTGCCCAAGAAAGGAGGTGAAGCTTATGCAATACCTCTTCACCGTGTTACCAGGAACACTGGTCGCTCTGCTGACGAGAGTCTGGCCGACAACGAGTAGCATCGCGAGCTCTGGCTGTCCATCCTGCCCATTCTGTCCTTGAAAGGCAGGTTCCGAAATGTCGGCAGTGCTTTCTTGGTGGAAGGAGGTGAATCCGATGTGCCAGTGGGTCGAGATTCTTGGCTTCTGCCCTTACGAGACGGCATCCAAAGTCCGGCAATGGGTGCAGGGACTCCTCGGATAGGGACGGACACTGGCCGGCTGGTCTCCATGAAACCAGCCGGCCATTTTACCAGGCTTTCTGCTCCAGCTTTCTGCTCCAGATTGACACCGGTCACATCAGGGCGTATCGTAACTGAAGATTTGCAGGAGTAACGTATGCGGCGCGTGTCTATCGTCATCGCAGGGGCGTTGGTTCTGCTGTTCCTGCTTTTCAGCTTCAACGCCTACGCCTGCCTGCTGCCTCTGTTTGGTGTTCCGCAAGCGGCGATGGGTGGCGGCTGCGCAGACCCACAGGACCAGCCAGTCCGCCAGTTCTGCGATACCTTCACCACGCTGGGCCTCCATGCTGCTTCAGACTTCCATCTCTCTGTTGATGTGCAGGTGGTGAGTCCGGCCGAGGCCGCCCCGCTGACCTCGCTGATCAGCTTTTCTCTCCGGACACCCAGCATCCAGGGATACCCCGCACAAAGACCTCCACAGGACGCCTTGATCAGAACTACGGTCCTTCGCATCTGATCCCTTCACGTTTCTCTTTCAGAGCCTTCTTCTCATAGCTCCCGTCGCTTGGCAGTCGTTGGAAGCGGCCGGCTGCGCGCCCAATTTAGGGTGTGCGGGCGGGAGGGAGGAATCCCGTGGAGGAGACCATGATGAAATGGACAGCGCGGCTGTTGTGCGTGACAACCATGACTGCGAGCGTGGTCTTCGCGAGTGTGACCTTTGCTGAAGATCAGCTCGCGCTGAAGACACTGAATCTATCGGGGCTGATTACAGAGGCACTGGCACGAAATCCAGAGATCCAGGCGGCACGGCAGCAATGGGAGGCCGCCTCGAAACGAGTGCCGCAGGCGCGCTCGCTGGAGGATCCCACCCTGTCAGTTCAATGGTGGAATGCCCCCGAATCCTTCAACCTCGGTCGGGCGGAGAACACCATCATTGGACTGTCGCAAAAGTTCCCTTTTCCCGGAAAACTCGCTCTGAAGGAAGAGGTTGCCAATCGGTCGGCTCACATGACAGAGCAGGCGTTGCGTGCCAAGGAAAGGGACCTGATCGGCCGCGTCAAGCAGGCCTACTACGACCTGTTCCTCGCACATAAGGCGATCCAAATCCACCATGAGCAGATCGACCTGTTGAAACAGTTTCTGGAGATCGCCGTTGCGAAGTTCCGGACCGGGAAGGGCAGCCAGGTCGATGTATTGAAAGCCCAGGTGGAGCTGTCCACCTTGTACCAGCGTTTACCCGTTCTGGAACAGCAGCGAGATACGGCCCAGGCCAAAGTGAACACGTTGGTGGATCGGGATCCGCGGTTTCCGTTGGGGCCTCCACAGGAGCCGCGCGACCAGCGGTTCGACAAGGAGCTGGAAGAACTGTATCAGACAGCCGTCACTGCCAGGCCCGAGCTCAAAGCCGGCGAGTTGGCCGTCCAGCGGAACGAAGGTGCCCGCGCCCTCGCTCAGCGCCAGTACTACCCAGATCTCCATCTGGCGTTCCAGCGCTTTCAGAACTTTAATGCGAACGACGGGTTCGGCGCCGTGGTGTCCGTTAACGTGCCGTTCGCGTTCTGGACCAAGCCGAAGTACGACGCGGCGGTGCAGGAGGCGTCAGCAGCGGTCGCCGCGGCACGCGCAGACCTCCACACAGTAGAAAACCTGACCCGCTTCCAGATCCGGGATCTGCTGGCAAAAGTCCGGGCTAGTTGGGAAGTGGCAGTGCTGTACCGGACCACTGTGCTGCCGCAGGCCGAGCAGGGCGTGGAAGCCGCGCGGGCCGGGTATCGCACCGGAAGGACCTCCTTTCTGGACCTCATCGATGCAGACCGGGCCCTGCGGGAGTTTCAACTAGC
This sequence comes from Nitrospira sp. CR1.3, assembly GCA_014055525.1. Taxonomy (GTDB): domain Bacteria; phylum Nitrospirota; class Nitrospiria; order Nitrospirales; family Nitrospiraceae; genus Nitrospira_C. The sequence goes on along the minus strand of WIAH01000015.1, from coordinate 29,236 downwards.
GTACTGGCGGGCGCTTGTCGATCGGGAATCCCGCGTGGCTGAGCTGGAACAGGTCGTCGGCACGGAATTGTGAAAAGCGAGGGATGCCATGATTACGAAAATGTGGAGTCAAAGACGAACCCTGTGGATCGTGATCGGAGCTGGAATCGTGATTCTGACGCTTTGGTCATGGCTCATGACCGGATGGGAGCGACACCAACCCGCAGTGCCGGACGAGACCACATCCAGCATGAACCGTAAGGCGGGTCCGGAGAGACGCAGCGTGCAGGCGAGCCCAAAGGCTCCCAGCCAGGACACGGGTCCTGCGCAGGCCTATGCCATGGTGGCGCCTCTGAAACAGCAGTTGATTGGTGTGAAAACCATGGTGGTAGAGAAGCGACTGATGGAGACCACCATTCGGGCTGTTGGGAGAGTGGACTATGATGAGCAGCGCATTGCCCACGTCAATTTGCGGATCTCGGGATGGGTCGAGGACCTGTTTGTGGATTACACCGGTCAGGTAGTGCGGAAAGGCCAACCGTTGTTCACGTTGTACAGCCCGGATCTGGTAGCGACCCAGGACGAGTACCTGCTCGCACTAAGGGCACGGGACAAAGTCAAAGACAGCCCGATTCCAGAAGTTCTGCAGCAGGCAGACCAGATGGTGGAAGCCACGCGCGACCGCCTGCGACTGTGGACCCTGACCGATACGCAGATCAACGAACTGGCGCGGCGGGGCAAGGCGAAAACGTATGTCACGATCTATTCGCCGATACGAGGGTACGTGATTGACAAGCAAGTGTTCAAAGGCATGTTTGTCCAGCCGGACATGAGGCTGTATACCATCGCGGATCTGTCGACGGTGTGGGTCAACGCCGAGATCTACGAATACGAGGTCCCCTTCGTCGGGGTTGGCCAAATGGCTACGGTAACCTTCGCCTCCTACCCAGGGGAACAGTTCCATGGTCGGGTGTCGTACATCTATCCCTACCTGAACAAGGACGCCCGGACCGTCAAGGTCCGTCTGGACCTGCCGAACCCCGACATCCGGATCAAGCCGGACATGTACGGGGACGTGCTCGTCAACGTGGATCGGGGGAACAAAGTGGCGATTCCGGAGCAGGCCGTGCTCGATTCCGGCATGCGGACCCTCGTCTTCGTCGTGCGGGGAGAAGGATTGTTTGAGCCGCGGGCGGTCAAGCTCGGACCGAGAATCGGGTCCTATTATGAAGTCCACGAGGGCGTCACCGAGGGCGACCGTGTGGTGACGTCGGGTAATTTCCTCATCGACTCAGAAAGCAAGCTGATGGCCGCCACAAACATGATGGGTGCCTTGGGCATGGGCGGCATCCGGATGGAGCAGGCCCAGATGGGCGAGATGGACATGGGCGGCATGGATATGGGGACGCCGAAGGCACAAAAGGCCAAGTCCGCCACCGGGGCCAAGCTGGAAAAGAAGACCGGAGGGCTCACGCTGGTCGTCTCGACCGAGCCCGCATCCCCACGGATCGGAGAGAACCAAATTCGCGTGAAGCTGACGGACGAGACCGGAAAACTGATGTCCGCTGCGAAGGTGCTGCTCACGTATACCATGCCGATGCCGGGCATGATGCCGGCAACGATTCCCATGGCACTTGGGAAAGATGGGGTGTTCGAGGCCAAGGCGAACCTGGGCATGGGGGGCCAGTGGGACTTGACGATCACAGTGCAGCGTCCTGGGCAGGCCGAGATCAAGGAAACCTTTTCGGTGACGGCGGGTGGCGCAGGCATGTCTGGGATGCCGGGTATGTAGACAAGAAGGAGCTGCAGAAGCTGTCCGCCCGACATTCAGAACAAGCGCAGATCAGGAGCGGACAGCCGGGCAAAGAGTAATGACTGCGAGAGACCAGACCGGCATCAGAAGGACAGGAACCGGCAGAAGACTAAAAGCGACCTCAGAGAGAATCGAGTGTAGCCGTCAACCTCTCAACGCTGTTCTTGATGAACAGAGGAAGGTGAATCATGAAAACACTACTGGCTTTGCTGGTCATGCTCGGCGTGGTGGCGTGTACGATCATCGCTCCTCTTCCCCAAGAGTTGGTGGCGAAGAATGATCATGCGGCTCTGGCTGTCTGGTATGAGAAGGAAGCAGCGAACCTCCGGCAAAAAGCCCGGGAGATGGAAGTCATGATCGAGGAATACCGAAAGGATCGGGAGCGAGGACGCAAACTGATGATTCATCCACCGAAGGCTGATTTTGTGCAGGAGTGCAACAACCTCGCAGTCATGTATACGAACGCAGCAAAACAAGCGGAGATGCTAGCCACATCGCATCGAGACATGACTCGATCATGACAGTTTGAGAGGAATGCATAGGTCCATGACTGTACAGAGCTATATAGCTGTCGAGGATTGCCAAGGGGAGATGGGATGATCGAACGCGTGATTTCCTGGAGCGCCCGAAATACCTTTTTGGTGTTCCTGGCAACGCTCTTTCTGATTGGGTGGGGACTCTGGGCGGTCTACCAGACCCCGCTGGATGCGATTCCTGACCTCTCGGATGTGCAGGTGATCGTCTTCACCGAGTGGCCCGGGCGCAGCCCCGACCTCGTCGAAGACCAGATCACCTATCCTATTGTGACATCCATGTTGGGGGCGCCGCACATCAAGTCCGTCCGCGGGCAGTCCTTCCTGGGTCTCTCCTTTGTCTACATTATCTTCGAGGACGGAACCGATATGTACTGGGCCAGAAGCCGGGTCGTGGAGTACATGCAGGGTGTGACCGGCAAGCTGCCGGAAGGCGTCTCGCCCACGCTGGGTCCCGATGCCACTGGTGTCGGCTGGGTCTTCCAATACGCGCTGGTGGATAAGTCCGGCCAGCATGATCTCGCCGAGCTGCGAAGTTTTCAGGACTGGTACCTGCGCTACTGGCTTCAGAGCGTGCCAGGGGTGGCCGAGGTGGCGTCGATCGGCGGATTCGTGAAGCAGTACCAGGTACAGGTGGATCCCAACAAGCTGCTGGGGTATCACATTCCGCTCAAGACGGTGATCGAGGCTATCCGCCGCAGCAACAACGACGTCGGGGGGCGCGTCATCGAAGCAAACGAGCGGGAATACATGGTGCGTGGGCGTGGCTATATCCGGTCATTGGACGACATCCGACACGTTCCGCTGGGGACCGACCGGCAGGGCACTCCGATCATGGTGCAAGACGTGGCCCGTGTGACGATGGGCCCCGATATTCGCCGCGGCATCGCCGAGTTGGACGGCCAAGGGGAGACAGTGGGCGGCATCGTGGTCATGCGCTACGGCGAGAACGCGCTCGCGGTGATCGACCGTGTGAAGGACAAACTCCAGGAGATCACACCCTCCCTGCCGAAAGGGATTCAGATCGTCACAGTCTATGACCGCTCCGATCTGATCCTCCGGGCCATTGCCACCCTGAAAGAGAAACTGATCGAGATCAGCCTCGTCGTGAGCGCCATCAGCCTGGTGTTTCTGTTCCATCTCCGCTCGGCGCTGGTCGCCATCCTGACTTTGCCGGTCGCGATCCTGCTCTCGTTTCTCGCGATGTACTATTTGGGCATCACCTCGAACATCATGTCGCTGGCCGGCATCGCGATCGCCATCGGGGCCATGGTGGATGCGGTCATTGTCATGATCGAGAACGCCCACAAGCGCCTGGAACAGTGGGACCGCGCCGGACAGCCCGGCTCTCGCACCACCGTGATCATCCGCGCCGCACAGGAAGTCGGCAAGCCGCTTTTCTTTTCGTTGCTCATCATCACGATCTCCTTCCTGCCGGTCTTTACGTTGGAAGCTCAGGAGGGGCGTTTGTTCCGGCCGCTGGCCTTTACCAAGAGCGCGGCAATGTTGTTTGCAGCGCTGGTGTCGATCAGCCTGGCGCCGCTCTTCATGGTGTGGTTGATCAGAGGAAGGATTGCACCGGAGGAGAAGAATCCCATCAACCGAATACTGATTTGGCTCTACCGGCCGCTGGTGTCCGGCGCGTTGCGTGCGCGCTGGCTGGTTGTGATGTTGGCTCTCGTGGCGGTGGGCAGTTCCGTTCCTCTGTATGGAAAGCTCGGATCCGAATTCATGCCACCGCTCAATGAAGGGACGATCCTATATATGCCGACTGCCTTGCCCGGCATCTCGGTGACACAGGCAGGCATGCTGCTGCAGCGGCAAGACCAGTTGCTGAAGCAATTTCCTGAGGTGGATCGCGTCTTCGGCAAGATCGGCCGGGCGAGGACCCCGACCGATCCCGCCCACCTCAGCATGGCGGAGACACTGGTCACCCTGAAACCGGAAGAGCAGTGGCGGCCCGGTGTGACCTGGGACTCGCTGATCGCTGAGATGGACAAGGTCGTCAAATTCCCCGGGATGCCCAACATCTGGTGGATGCCGATCCAGACCAGGACGGAGATGCTGGCAACCGGGATCCGCAGCAATCTCGGCATCAAGATCCTTGGGCCGGACCTCGCTGAGATCGACCGAATCGGCCTGGAGATTGAGGGCTTGCTTCAAGGAATCCCCGGCACTCGCAGCGCCTACGCGGAGCGCGTCACCGGCGGCTACTACCTCGACTTTCACGTCAATCGCGAAGAGGCGGCCCGCTATGGGCTCACGGTCGAGGATGTGGAAGATGTCATCGAATCGGCCATCGGAGGCAAGAACATCACGCAGACTGTGGAAGGACGCGAGCGGTATCCCGTGAACGTCCGCTATCTGCGGGAGCTACGGGAAGACCCCGAATCGCTGCGGCGCGTGCTCGTGGAAGGCCGCAATGGCGCGCAAATTCCGTTGGCCCAACTGACTCGGATCACCATGACCACCGGCCCTCCCGCAGTTCGGGATGAAAACGGCTCCCTGGCCGGCATTGTGTTCGTCGATGTGGCGGGACGGGATTTGGGGAGGTATGTGGAAGAGGTGCAGCAAGTGATCCGGGACCGCGTGGCATTGCCCGCCGGATATTCGCTTACCTGGGGCGGGCAATTCCAGTACCTCGAACGAGCCAAGGCTCGGCTGAAGGTCGTGGTGCCAGTCACGATCTTTCTGATTTTCGTGCTGCTCTATCTGAATTTCAAATCGGTGACGAGAAGCCTGATCGTCCTCCTGTCGGTGCCGTTCGGGGTCGTAGGCGCGGTCGTATTCCTCTACCTGCTCAACTATCACCTGAGCGTCGCCGTATGGGTGGGCATCATCGCCCTGGCGGGTGTCGCGGCCGAGACGGGTGTCATCATGATCATCTTTCTGGACGAGGCCTATGAACGGCGGCAGCGAGAGGGCCGTCTTCGCTCGATGGCCGATCTTCGGGAGGCCATCATCGAGGGAGCGGTCCAGCGAGTCAGGCCCAAGATGATGACAGCCTCAGCCATCCTCATCGGCCTCCTGCCGATCATGTGGAGCCATGGGACCGGCGCCGATGTGATGAAACGGATCGCGGCTCCGATGATCGGCGGCATGGTGTCGTCCACCATACTGACTCTATTGGTGATCCCCGCAATCTACGCCCTATGGCGTGGCCGGTCTGTTCCGTCGGGGAATCGGCCGCTTCCAATGAAGGCCACCTTGGCACGGGAAGAACGGGAAGACATCTCCATTAAGGGGCACCGATAAAGTGTGCGGCGTCCGGATCCTCTCGATCCTTTCGCAGGAGGCATCATGGACCAGAACCCCAACCGACTCTTGAGAGCGATGCTTTTGGTCCTCGGAGGTGCAGGCTTGTTTGCGATGGGTGCTGTTGTGTCCTGCATGATGCCCATGATGGGGATGATGGGCATGGACGACAAGAAAGATCGGGGCATGATGGACCAGGGGCACATGAAAGAGATGATGCAACAGATGATGGGCGGGATGTTGCCGCCGGGCATCAAGTCCCAAGATCTTCCGGACCCAGAAAGCCAAGGTGCGAAAGCCCTGAGCACCTACCGCGCCCAGTGTCATCATCTTCCTAGTCCGCGCATGCACACGGCAGAAGACTGGCCACGCGTAGCTGGACGAATGTTGATGCGGGAGCGGATGATGGCCCAAATGCGCGGCATGATGATGCAAGTGAAGGCCCCTACGTCGCAGGAAGAAGAAGAGCTACTCCAGTATCTTCAATCCCACGCCTTGCAGCCGCTTGCTTCAGGACCAGTGCCCGCGCCGGATTCACTGGGTATAGCTCTCTTTCAGCAGACCTGTGCGCAATGTCACGCCCTCCCTGATCCGAAACAACATCTCGCATCAGAATGGCGTTCAGTGGTGGAGCGGATGCGACAGAATATGATTGCCATGGGACGAAGGGAGATCACAGACCGAGAGGCCAAAGAAATTACAGCGTATTTGGGGCTCGCTGCTCGCTGATGTTATGGTCTGAACATAGAAGGTTCTGTGTTTTAGGAGTAACAGCCAAGGCAAGGCGCTGACGTTGTCTGAATAGAAAGAAGCAGTCTGGAAGGTCAACGATGGACGACCAAGGATTACTCTTACCACCATCGTCACCAGGTTATGGGACAAACCGCAAGCTGCTCCCCATAGTCCTCATCTTACTCATCACGGCCTGTTCCGGGTGTACGGATGTCAAACGCTGGCTCTACGAAGGATTCGGGCGCGACGAATGGCAGCATCCAGGGGAGGTTATTCTGGCACTCCATCTGAAAGCAGGAGACGCCGTCGCGGACTTAGGGTCCGGAAGCGGGTACTTCACGTTCAGACTGGCTGACGCGGTTGGCCCTGCTGGGAAAGTGTATGCGGTCGACATCGATCCTGACATGACTGAATATGTTGCGCGGCGGGCGAGGGAACTCAAGTATCACAATATCGAGGTCATTACCGCGAAGCCCGATGATCCGTTGCTGCCAAAATCCGGCGTCGATGTCATCTTCTCATGTATTACGTACCATCACCTTGAAGACCGCACGTCGTATTTGTTCAGGCTGACACAGTACTTGAGTCCTCACGGGCGTCTCGCCATCGTCGACTTTAACGGTGAAGGATGGTTCACGAGACTGATAGGCCACTGGACGCCGCGAGAAGTCATCCTTCAAGAGTTGCAGCAAGCTGGCTACTCGCTTCAGCAAGAACTCACATTCCTTCCGAACCAGGTCTTCCTTGTGTTCTCTCACTGATGAATTCGCAAGCGAGCAGTGAACAGGAATGGGAAGCTGAGGTGAGGTGGCCAGGTTGTGAAGTGTCTCGGGTATGCGTGGGCTAGGCGTGGAGGCGCATCCTTGGGGTTGTAGTCCTTGCCAATTATCGCCGGGAATAGTCGGGTCGTCAGTTCGTGAAGTCCGCTCCGCTTGCCAACAATCGTTGCGAGAAGAAGATGAGTAGGCCCATCATCGACTGAGGTCGCCTGTCAGTGCGAACGTTGACAAGCATCTTCGTCGTAGCTGCCCTCCTGAATGCTCCTTGGGAGGTGGCCCAGTCAGGCCTCTACGTTGGACAGGATGGTATAAGCATCCCTTGGTGGCATTGCGCGTTCATGGGTCTCGGGGACGGCGTCCTGATTCTCGTGATATTCTTCATCGGCCGGATTGTCCGTGGTTGCTGGGAATGGTTTGATCATCCCGGTGTTAGAGGTTATGCGACCATGCTCATCAGCGGGCTGGCGATCAGCATTGCCACTGAATTGATGATGGTGTACGTCGCACATCGGTGGAGCTATACAGAGAGCATGCCACTGATCCCGGGGCTGGGTGTCGGTATTACTCCCATTGCCCAGATGCTGATTCTTCCGCCGTTCGTGTTTTGGATAGTTGCTCGGTGGCATTGTCACACAAATGCCCGTGTGCGCTTTTGAAGCAGGACTGTCACGAGAGTGGAAGCTCTAGACCAGTGTAGGAGGGGGTGGGCCATCTAAAGATGAGGCACCAGTAGAAATGACGAATTCCGTTGGGGCCTAATAGTGCTCGTGAACCCTTTACTTGCGATTGTGGTGAGTTGAGGATATAGTGCTGACCGTGATGAATGGCATTCCGAAAGCTTCTTTCCGAAGATTCTCGATTGCCATGATCGTGGCTCTTTTTTTCTGTCAGGTCATTGGTATCGTCTGCCCGATGGTGATTCCAGCAATGCCGTTGCAGACGACCTTGTCGTATGTGAACGCTGAGCATTCGCATCATGCGAGCCATGTAATGGACGATGGACGAAGCTGTCCCGATTCGCTTGTGTCCTCGCCGGATCCTTCTGACACCATCAGCGGGCATGTACCTTCAGGGATACTTGATATCCCCATAGCAATCGCGCCAGTTCCGGCTGTCGCGGAGTATCAGCATGAGGCGGTGCCTCGTCACGATCCTGGCCTTCCGCTCTATGCCCTCCTGTCCACGTTCCGCATCTGATAATTCCCTTAGTTAATCTTCGCCTCCTCGACCTTGAACCAAGGCCTTTATTGGCCACATCCTATGTTCTTACTGGCAAGGGAGGTCTTCATGAACCGCTTTCATGTCTTGCAAATAGCCATAACTCTCACGATCTGCCTCTCTCTGAATTGGCTCGTGAACCCGATCGGTGCGAGCGCGGAGGAGACCAGACTGGTTTTGGACAGTCTCATCGAGGAACTCACCCGGCAGAACCCGGAGATTAAGGCAGCGCGAGAGCGATGGGAGGCAGCCAAAGCCGTCGTCCCCCAGGTGCAAACGCTGCCCGATCCAAGGGTTCAGCTCGGCTACCAACGGATGCCAATGGTGGAGCCACTTCAAGGGGCCATGTATGGTCTTGCGCAGGAAATTCCATTCCCTGGGAAGTTGCGGCTTCGAGGGGAGGTGGCGACCCGGGAAGCCGAGCGGCTGGAGCAGGAGTATGCTGCGGTGCGGCTGCGGTTGATCGCCCGGCTGAAGCAGGCCTATTTCGATCTGCATTTCATTCACAAAGGCATTGAGATCGTCGAGCGAAACAAGCAGCTGCTGTTGCAGTTCGAGAAGACGGCCAAAGCCCGCTACAGTGTGGGGCAAGCAGCCCAGCAGGACATCTTCCGCGCCCAGGTGGAGATTTCCCGTGTCCTCGACCGGCTCGCCGTGCTTGAGCAACAAAAAGAAAGTCTGCATGCGGAAATCAATCGTCTCTTGAATCGTCCCCCCGCTGGGCCCCTCGGCACTCCCGAGGAGATCCATGTCACACTCCTGACCGTGCCGTTGCCGGACCTGAGTCAACGGGCCGAGGACTTCTCGCCTATCCTGAGAGCCTCTGTGAAGGGCGTGGAACGGGGGGAACAGGCCGTCTCGCTCGCGCGTCGACAGTACTTTCCTGACTTTGACGTTAATGCTTTAGGCCTGCGGAACGATCGCATTAACGACAACGGCTACCAGGTGATGCTCGGGATTAAGATCCCTCTCTTTTATCAAACGAAGCAACGCCAGGGCGTGAGGGAGGCGGCGGCCGGCTTGAGCGGTGCGCGCGAGGAGTTTACCGCTACGCGCCAGGAGGTCCTGTTCCAGGTGAAGGATTCGTTTGTGCAGGCGCAGCGTGCGGAACGACTCGTGATGATCCTGCGTGATGCCATCATTCCACAGGCCACCCTTGCTCTGAGAGCTGCGCAATCGAGCTACGCAGTAGGCAAAGTGGATTTCCTCACGCTCTTAAATAGTCTTTTGACGTTGCAGGACAGTGAACTCGAGCTCCATGGAGAGATGGTCTCACATGAGAAAGCTCTTGCGCGGTTGGAAGCCATAACCGGTGGGCCTTTGACTGGGGTGGTCCGGGAGGAAACTCAGGGCCAATGACTCGTAGGCCTCTGTATATCGGCCTGGCACTGCTGGTGACTGTGGGGCTCGCCATTACGTGGTGGTGGGCAACCCGGGATTCCATGCCGGTACCTCCCGAGGCGCAACCTGAGGTGATGCCGACCCATGAGGCCATGCCCGGTATGGAACATCCAGGGGACATGCCGGCATCGAAAGCACAGACGGGACAGGACCTGCCCTCGCCGTCACCGGATCTGACGTCACGCACCGTGACGATTGCCCCTGAACGGTTACAGACGATCGGCGTGAAATTCGAGGAGGTCGCAAGGCGCCCGCTTGAAAAGGTCATTCGCACGGTCGGCCGGGTAGAGATCGATGAGCGCCGCCTCGCACGCGTCAATCTCAAATTCGCCGGCTGGATCGACGAACTATTCGTGAGCGCTATCGGGGATCACGTGAAGAAGGGGCAGAGCCTCTTTACCATCTACAGCCCGGATATCGTCGCGACCCAAGAGGAATATCTGTTGGCCCTGGAGAGCATTAGGGAGCTGGGTCATAGTGAGTTCCCTGAAGTGTCCCGTGGGGCGAAAGATTTGCTAGAAGCGACGCGGCGGCGGTTCCAATTGTGGGACATCACGCCAGATCATATCCGGGACCTCGAGCAAACGGGAAAAGTGCTCCGAACCCTGCCGATGCATTCTCCGATTACGGGGACGGTCATTCGCATGGAAGCCCGAAGAGGTACCTACGTCAGTCCCGGAACAGAGCTGTATATGATTGCCGATCTCGCCCACATCTGGATCTTAGGCGACATCTATGAGTATGAGCTGCCCTTCATCACCATCGGCCAGGGGGCTACGGTCACGCTCTCCTACGATACCAGTACGAAGCTCCACGGCCAGGTCGGCTTCATCTATCCGACGCTCGATCCAAAGACGCGGACGGCCAAGGTTCGATTCGAATTGGAGAATCCTGGTGAAAAGCTCAAGCCCGAGATGTACGCGAATGTGGCGTTGAAGATCCCGCTTGGGACACGCCTGGCGGTCCCGCGCGACGCGATCATTGAATCGGGGGAGCGCCAGCTTATCTTTATCCACCATGGAGGCGGCAAACTGGAATGGCGATCCGTCAAGCTGGGCGTGAGTGCCGGGGACTGGGTGGAGGTGGTCGAGGGACTCAAGGAAGGCGACCACATCATCACATCGGCGAACTTCTTGATCGACTCCGAGAGCCAGTTGAAAGCGGCTGTCGGCGGGATGGCGGGGATGCCGGGCATGAAGATGAAGGATTGAAGACCCATGGTCGAGCAGATCATCGAGTTCAGCGCGAGAAACCGCTTCATTGTCTTTCTGCTGGTCTCTGCATTCTCAGTGGTCGGCCTCTGGGCGATGTGGCAAACCCCGATCGATGCATTGCCGGATATTTCCGACACGCAGGTGATCGTCTATACCACTTGGCCGGGACGCTCGCCCGATCTCGTGGAAGACCAAATCACGTATCCGATCGTCACGGCGCTGCTGTCCACGCCCAAAGTCACTGTGGTCCGGGGCTTCTCCGACTTCGGCTATTCCTACGTCTACATTCTATTCAAAGACGGCACGGATATTTATTGGGCCAGGTCGCGTATCCTCGAACGGTTGAGCCAACTCTCTGGCCGCATGCCGGAAGGGGTCACGCCGCAGCTGGGCCCAGACGCGACGGGCGTGGGCTGGGTCTTTCAGTACGCCTTGGTCGATGAGACCGGCCAGCATGATCTCGCCGCCCTGCGCAGTTTCCAGGATTGGTATTTGCGTTATTGGATACGGGCGGTGGAAGGCGTGGCTGAGGTGGCCAGTATCGGCGGCTTTGTCCGGCAGTACCAAGTGAATCTCGATCCGACCAAAGTATTGGCCTATCGCCTTTCTCTTCCTGCTATTGTCGAAACGATTCGCCAGAGCAACAACGACGTGGGGGGCCGCGTCGTGGAGTTCTCCGGAATTGAATACTTGGTCCGTGGGAGAGGTTATATCAAGAAGGTCGGGGACATTGAGAAGATCGCTGTGGGGGTCAACGAAAGCGGCACACCGATTCTGTTGCGCGACGTCGCGACGGTGCGACTGGGCCCCGACATGCGACGAGGACTGGCGGAACTCAACGGCCAAGGCGAGGTCGCGGGCGGCATCGTCGTCATGCGGTTCGGCGAGAACGCCCTCACGGTCATTGAACGAGTCAAGGCGAAGCTCAAGGAGATCGAGCCCTCCATGCCGAAAGGCATGAAGGTCGTCACGATCTATGACCGGAGCGACTTGATCCATGAATCGATCGCCACGGCCAACGAAAGCCTGCTGGAAGAACTCATCGTGACCGGCGTGTTCATTATCGCCTTCTTGCTACATGTCCGCTCCGCGATCGTGCCCATTCTCACCCTGCCGCTGGCGGTGCTGATCGCGTTCATTCCCATGTATCTGCTGGAGATCGGCATCAACATCATGTCGTTGGGCGGCATCATCGTCGCGATCGGCGACATGGTGGATGCGTCGATTGTGATGGTGGATAACGCACACAAGCGTTTAGAGGATTGGGAGCGAGACGGACGCATGGGCGAGCGGCTCCAGGTCCTGATTGATTCGGCCAAGGAAGTCGGTCCGCCGATTTTTGCCTCCGTCCTTGTCATTGCCATTTCGTTCATCCCGATCTTTGCTCTCGAGGCCCAGGAAGGGCGCATGTTCAAGCCCCTGGCCTGGACCAACAATCTCGCGATCGCCATGTGCGCGGTGCTAGCCATTACCCTGGTGCCCGCCTGCCTGCCGACGTTCATTCGCGGAAAGATCTTTCCGGAACAGAAGCACCCGGTGAGCAGGAGCCTTCAACGCCTCTATGCGCCGCTGTTGAAATGGACGTTGCTGCATCGCGGAATCGTGGTGGCCCTCGCCATCGGACTCCTGCTGAGCATCGTCCCCATCTATCAGCGTATGGGCTCCGAGTTCATGCCGCCTCTGTACGAAGGTACGATCCTCTATATGCCCACGACGCTGCCAGGGCTCTCGGTCACAGAGGCTAGTCGACTGCTCCAGATGATGGACCGGAAGCTTCGCTCGTTCCCCGAGGTGGAGCATGTCTTTGGCAAAGCGGGGCGGGCGGAGACCTCCACCGACCCGGCGCCCTTCAGCATGATGGAAGTCGTGGTGGAACTAAAATCGAAGGACCAGTGGCGGCCAGGCCTTAGCTATGAAGGACTGGTCGATGAGATGGATCGCGCGCTCAACATTCCTGGTGTGACGAATGCCTGGACGATGCCGATTAAGGCGCGGATCGACATGTTGACGACCGGCGTCCGCACGCCAGTGGGGATCAAGATTTTCGGTCCCGATCTGAAGCAGATTGGACAGATCGGCGAGCATCTGGAAATGGTGCTCAAAGAGGTCCCCGGCACGCGGAGCGTCTACGCAGAGCGGGTGTCTGGCGGCTACTTTCTCGACTTCGATATCAACCGTGACGAGATCGCGCGTTACGGGCTCAAGCTGATGGATGTCGGCAAGATCATCGAAACGGCCATCGGGGGTGAAAGTATCGCGACCACGATCGAGGGACGTGAGCGCTATCCGATCAACGTCCGCTATCTCCGTGAGTTGCGGGATGATCCTGAAAAGCTCAAGCGGGTCCTCGTGGATACCCCGACCGGCGCGCAGGTGCCACTCGCACAACTCGCAACGCTCCGATTCGTCAATGGGCCACCCATGATCCGGGATGAAAACGGCATGTTGGCCGGCTATGTCTTTCTCGACATGACGGGACGTGATGTCGGCGGATACGTGGAGGATCTTAAACGGGTTGTGGCAGCAAAAGTTGAGCTGCCGCCAGGCTACACGATTGCCTGGTCCGGTCAATACGAGTTCATGGAGAGGGCAAAAGCACGGCTGAAGTTCGTCGTGCCGTTGACGCTCATCATCATCTTCGTGATCTTCTATTTCACGTTCCGCTCTGTCGCAGAAACCTGCATGGTGATGGTGGGGGTGCCGCTCTCGCTGGTGGGGGCCATCTGGTACCTGTCTATTCTGGGATACAACATGAGCATTGCCGTGTGGGTCGGACTCATCACGGTCGTGGGTACGGCCGCGGAGACCAGTGCCGTGATGTTGGCCTATTTGGATGAGGCCTGCGCGCGCCGCAAAGCGGCCGGGGGACTACGAACACTTCAAGACCTCATCGAAACTGTCCATAGTGGGGCGGTGGAACGCATCCGACCCATGGCCATGATCGGCATCGTCGACGTGATTGGGCTCTTCCCAGTGATGTGGGCCACCGGCACTGGCGCCGATGTGATGAAACGAATTGCGGCTCCACAAGTCGGCGGTGTGTTTTCCGCCATGATCCTCACGCTGTTCGTCATCCCCCCCGTCTATGTTGTGTGGCGGTGGTGGAAAGAACGACAGGCCGCTCACGTCACGGCACCTAGGGCGATACAACCGCAGGTTGAGCCAGCGAGCAACTGACCATGACTGACACACGCAGAATTTATATCCCGGCTTTGCGATGCGGCTGGCTGACGCCCCTCTATGATCTGGTGGTCCGCTGGACCCCGCGTGAAGCGGTCTTCAAGCGGCCGCGCGTGAAGCAAGCGCACATCCAGCCGGGGCATCACGTGCTGGATCTTGGTTGTGGCACGGCGACCCTCACGATCCTGATCAAACAGCGGCATCCCGAGTCCCATGTCATCGGACTTGATGGAGACCCCATGGTGCTTGCCAAATCCAAACTGGCGGACGCAGAGGTGACAATCCCGCTCGATCAGGGCCACGCCTTCAAGTTGCCGTATCCGAATCAGGTTTTCGATCAGATCTTGACCAGTCTGCTCCTGCATCATGTGACCGAGACGACAAACGGCGGACGTTGGACGAAGCGTTTCGTGTTTTGCGTCCAGGCGGAGAACTCCACACGCGGATTTCGGTCCACCGCGCCATGCTGGGATGATTGTGGTGTCTTGGATCGTGCGGTGGCTCGAAGAAGCAGGCGACAACATGAGAGGCCTCCTCCTGGACTTGGTCCACGAGGCAGGCTTTCAAGCGGTTGAAGAGACGGCTCGCTACAGCACGGCGTTTGGGACCTTGTCGTTGCCTGAAAGCGGTGAAGCCACGGAGAAGTGAGTCAGGGGGGAACGCTGCCCCCCCCGTATAAAAAAACAGGAGGACAGGATGACGTCCAGGGAGATCGTGGTGATGGCGATGGCGGGATTCATGCTTCTGGGACTTGGGTGCCAGTCGACACCCAAGCGGACGGTCTTGTCCGCACCGGCCGGGACGAATGTCGTGGCGTCGCGTCACAATGACGAAGGGATCCAGGCCTATCAACAGCAACAGTGGGAGAGTGCGAAACAACATTTCGACGCGGCGATCGCCGCGTCTCCGCAGTTCGCCGAAGCCCACTACAACTTAGGGATGGTCTTGTATCGACTCAATGCGATGCAAGAGGGCGACGCGCATTTCATCAAGGCAGCGAATCTCGCGCCGGGGAACAAAATCATTTGGGATGCGCCACCGCTGAGGGGTGTAACGGTGCCGGAGAAGGAAGTTCCGGGAATGTCGTCAGATGGACATATGCATAGCCACTAGGCCGGAAGGGTATGCGCTCGCGAAGCAGGCGAGGTACAGCGTCACGAGTACTTACGCGCGCAGTGAACTGGTTCACTGCCAACAAGGGGAGGGTTGTCATGTTAAACGGTCGATGGGCGTTCATCGTTGTGGTGGCCGGCTTGGTGGTGGTTCTTAACGGCTGTGCGGAGACATCGGCTCAGCGGATGATTAACGCGAACGATCATAATGGCCTGGCAAACTACTACATGCAGCAGGCGCAGGAACTCAGAGAGAAGGCCAAACAGTGGGAGTTCACGGCCGAGTACTATGACAAACATTCGGAGCCCCATGGGAAGACTGAGCCAGCACAGCATGCCGCACATTGCCGTGCGATCGCGCAAAACTACAAGAAGGCGGCGGCGGAAGCCGATGCGTTGGCACAAGAACACCGAGCGATGCGTCCACACGGCATGATTCAGTAAGCGGTTTTGTAAAGCCGTTTCTGAGGTCTGGCTCAAGGAGGACACCATGCGGCGGCTGACGGGATGGCTGGGGATTGGTCTCGCGCTCGGACTCTCTGCCTGTGCCCATACAATGCCGGCGGATGCGCCGGTGGTGGATCGGGTTCTGGGAGATCAAGCCTTGCGGGAACAACTTGTAGCACGGGGCACACAGGATGAGCACTTTGTGCGGGACCTGACGGGGATCGAAAGCTCGCTCGGCTCCTGGCCGAGCATCTCCACCACCACCCGACGCTCGAGCGAACGGTATTTCAGGAACTGGCGGCGCACCGAGCGTTTCAGGATTGGATACTTGAGAGGTTGCGTGGGCAGCAGGAACCGCATTGAGTCAGCAACCTCTCATGAGCATGTCGTCGTCTGAGCGCTGGTCTGGTGATCTAGTCCGTTTTCTCACTACGCTCTTTGTCGTGGCGGTCCTGGTCAATTATCCCTGGGAGCGCCTGCAGTCGCAGCTCTACGTTCATCCCGGCGGAGCCAGTATTCCGTGGTGGCTCTGTCTGGCTGCGAGTCTGGCGGACGGCCTGTTCGTCTTGGTGATCTTCGGCGTCGGCTGGATGACGCTGGGTCGCCGAACATGGTTCGAACAGCCGGGAATCGAAGGCTACCTCGTGATGCTGATTTCAGGTGTCGCGATCAGCGTCGGCGTCGAGTGGACAACCGTTCATGTGCTGCGCTGGTGGACGTACGGTGAATACATGCTGCTCGTGCCCATAGTCAACATCGGCCTCGTCCCTATGACCCAGATGCTGGTGCTTCCACCGCTGATATTTCGCCTTGTCACGGCGTTGTCTCGATATGTCTACGGCACCACACGCGAGAGCATGCGGACATGAGAGAGGAGTGTCATGGAGGCCAATGGTGTGGGGAAAGTTAGATTATAACTGTTTCTCTTCAGTTCGCTCCCTGGAAAGTGAGGGGGCCGCGAGTTCAAACGCGACAATACGATCATTGATGTCAACGGTGGAGAGTCGGAGATGAAGAGTTAACGATGATGCCAGGCCCATGCGCGGTGGAATGAGGAAGAACCACTCGATTGGATACAAGTAGAAAGGGGGGATCGAAATGAAGCAGCATCTTGTGAAGGGGAAGCACAACGAAAAGGCCGTCACCACACAGAGGGATAACCCCCAAGAGGGTGCCGTATCTGATGAGCTACAGCGCATTGCGAAGCGGGCCTATGAGCTCTATCTCGAGCGAGGTTGCCGGGAGGGCTGCGCCGTGGAGGACTGGGTAGACGCCGAGCGAGAGATTCTTACGGTACCCCAAGGGTAGGAGCGAAGGTTCTCCGAGCCGACAGGTTCAACATCGTCTCAACCCTGTAAGCGAAGAGAGAAGGTGCATAACCGATGAGCACCGTGAAAGACCCAGTCTGCGGAATGATGGTTCCGGTCGGGGAAGGACTCTCTGTTGTCCATCAAGGACACGAGTTCCGGTTCTGTTCTGATCTCTGCAAACGAACCTTCCTGGCTACACCCAAGCGATACGCGACCGGATCGGCAGGGGTTCCGCATGGCACCCCCGATGTGGAAAGGCGCATCGCCTATTTTTCGATGGAAGTCGCGGCCGATGGAGCTATGCCAACCTATAGTGGAGGCTTGGGCGTCCTGGCAGGTGACACGTTGCGATCCTGCGCCGATCTCAAAATCCCTCTTGTCGCTGTCAGCATCCTCTACACGCGCGGGTACTTCGAACAGCACCTGGATGAACAGGGGATTCAGCATGAGCGGCCCGTGCAGTGGGATCCCTCGAAGTTCGTTCGGCTGCTCCCTCCGACGATCCACGTGTCCATTGAAGGCCGCCCCATCGTGGTGCGGGCGTGGCAGTACGACATCACCGGACTCACAGGCTATGTGATTCCCTTGGTGCTCTTAGATACCAATTTCGAGGAGAACGCGGTTGGCGATCGGGAGCTGACTAGGTATCTCTATGGTGGCGATGAACGGTATCGTCTGGCTCAGGAAGTCGTTTTAGGCATCGGCGGGGTCAAAATGCTTCGAGCCCTGGGCTACACCCACGTCGAACGGTTCCACATGAATGAAGGCCATGCAGCCTTGCTCGCCATTGAGCTCCTGCGTGAGCGCAAACAGACAGAGCCGGCGGCGTGGGATTTCGATGGAGTGAGACGGGACTGCATCTTCACCACCCACACCCCTGTGCCGGCGGGCCATGATCGGTTCTCGTATGAGCTCGTGAAGCAGATACTCGGCGACACATCGCCGCTGGATGTCCTGCAGATGCTGGGGGGCAGAGACCGGCTGAACATGACGCTCCTGGCCTTGAATATGAGCACCTACGTGAACGGTGTCGCCAAGCGCCACGGAGAGGTCTCGCAGGAAATGTTTCCGGGGTATGCCATTGACTCCATTACAAACGGCGTGCATTCGGCCACCTGGACGTCTCCCAGCTTCCAGCAGCTCTATGACCGGCATATCCCTGGCTGGCGGAGTGATCCCTTCGCCCTTCGGTATGCCATCAGCATCCCAGCTCAAGAAATCTGGGTGGCGCATGTTCAAGCGAAAACGCGATTGTTTGAGGAGGTCCGGAAGCGGACGTCGTTGCCCTTCCGGGACGACGCGCTGACCATCGGATTCGCACGCCGGGCTACCCAGTATAAGCGGGCGGACCTGGTCTTTTCAGAGCCGAGCCAGTTGATCGACATGGCCCGCAAGGTGGGCCCGATCCAGTTCATTTTTGCGGGGAAGGCCCATCCCAAGGACGAGCCGGGGAAAGAGATCATTCGGCGGATCATCCACCTCGCCGAGCAGCTCAAGCCGGAGATCCTGATCGCATATGTAGAGAATCACGACCTCCACTTGGCCAAGCTCCTCACGTCGGGTGTCGATCTGTGGTTGAACACGCCGCTCCCTCCCCTGGAAGCCTCCGGAACTTCCGGAATGAAGGCCGCACAAAACGGCGTGCCGAGTTTAAGCGTGCTCGACGGGTGGTGGGTAGAAGGGCATATTGAGGGCATCACGGGGTGGTCCATCGGCCGAGGTCCCTCCGCATCCTCCACGCAGGAAAGGAGCGATGGCCAGGATGCCCACGAGCTGTACGACAAGTTGCGTTCGGTCATCGCGCCCTTGTTCTATCAGCGACCTGAACGATGGAGCGAGATCATGCGGTCGACCATTGCCTTCAACGCTTCCTTCTTCAACACGCACCGCATGGTGCAGCAGTATGCGGCACATGCATATGTATAACTGTCGTCGGCTCTCTATTGCCGAGTGAGCTTGGTGCAGTAAAGAGGCTATTTTGACACAAACTCTCTAAAGGACGGTCATGCGATCAGGCATACTTTGCACGTTAGCCTTAGTCCTGTGGCTGAGCGGCGCCGCGGCAATCGGATGGTTGTTTCTAAAAGGGTGGACGACGACGGGCAGCGACGGCCGCACAGAAATTTTATTATCATCCTCGGAACGCGACCTTGTATTGACCCAGATGAGACAGTTCCTGCAGGCCATCCAGGCCGTGCTTGCGGATCTTGGCACGAATGAGAGTCCTCAACAGTTCAAGGCTGCAGAAGCTGCGGCCAGAAAAGTCGGTATGAGTTCGGATGAAGACATCAATCCGGCGCTGGTGGCAAAGATCCCGCTCGCATTCAAGCAAATGGGTATGTCGGTGCATCACGAGTTCGATAGACTGGCTAACGGAATTGCTCAAGGTGAGACAGCCCCACAGATTCTCCGTCGACTCTCCACCATCACCAGTCAATGCACGGCCTGCCATGAGTTGTATCGGCTTTCGCCACGGCAATAGTTCATGCCATTCCGAGGAACGACGGGAATGTCCTCCATAGCCCTTTCATTGCCGCTGAAGATCCTGACAAGGCGTCTTTGACCGGGGCGCATCCGTGAGAGGTTAGCAGGACGACTATGGTCATCTGGCATCTCACACCTGACGCCCCGCGCTTCCCGTTCTTCGTGAGTGCGGGGCAGCACGTCAATCTCCAGGTCGGCACTTGGCCGATTGAGGCCGGTCAGCGGATCTGGATAGACTATCGAGTCGAGCACCCGGACGGGACCGAAGATGCGGGGCACGTCGAAGGAACCTGGAATGTCAACCGCGAGGCCAACAGCTACTGGTTTCTGAATTTCGGCCCGTTTGCGGACGGGGATCGCGTGGAGTACCGGCTGCGGGGAAGCTCTCCGGCCGGGGCCAGCGACGGGGGAACCTTCTCGTTTGTCGTAGGCCCGAAGATTTACCTCGCGATCCTCTGGCATCAGCACCAGCCTCTCTACAAGGATCTGCAAGCCAAGCGGCCACAGGGGTCGTATCGGTTCCCCTGGGTGCGCCTGCACGCCATTCGCGATTACTATGCCATGGCCGCGCTGCTAGGGCAGCATCCCGGGGTGCATCTCACCATCAATCTCACGCCCCTCCTCCTCCAGCAACTGGAGGACTATGCTGAGCACGGCGCCACAGACCGCGCCCTGGAATTGACCCTGACCCCGGCGCCACGTCTCTCTGCGGCTCAGCGCGAGGAACTCCTCGCCACGTTCTACGAAGCCGACTGGCACACCCAGATCTTCGCTTGGCCCCGATATCGAGCCTTGTTCGAGCAGCGCCAGAACAGTCGCGCGTTCGCGGCCCAGGATCTCGCGGATCTTCAGATGTGGTTCAACCTGGCCTGGTTCGGCCCGGAGTTCCAGGAGGGGCCCGGCGCGCTCCCGGACGGGGAGGTCGCCTCCGTGGCGAACTTCGTGACGCAAGGCAGCGGATACACCTCGGACCAGATCGCTCAGATGGTCGGCGAACAGTTCAAGATCATGCGCAACGTGGTCGCCATTCATCGTCGGCTTCAGGGTTGCGGCCAAATCGAGATCTCCACCACGCCCTTTTATCATCCGATCCTGCCCCTGCTCGTGGACACCGATCGGGCCACGATCGACCGGGAAGGTACCACGCATCCCAGGCGCTTCCACAGGCCGGAGGATGCGAAGGCGCAGGTGCAGCAGGCCGTCACCTTCTACGAGGAACGGTTCGGCCATCCTCCAGTTGGAATGTGGTCCGCCGAGGGTGCCGTCGGTCAGTCGGTGGTCTCGCTGTTCGCGGAGGCTGGCCTGCAGTGGGTTGCCACGGATCGCGGCGTGCTGGAACGATCAGGGCAGTACGGGTACAACGTCCAGGACCCGAACGTGCTCTGTCGGGCCTACCGGGCGGAAGATGAAGCCGGCCGTGCGGCGGCGATCTTCTTCCGGGACACCGTCCTGTCGGACAAGATCGGGTTTCACTACCAGGGCTATTCGGACCCTCGCCAGGCCGCGGAAGACTTTGTGCGGGAAGTCAAAGTGCGCTTTGCCTGGCAGGTCAATGATCCGCCGAATCGTATTGTCTCGGTGATTCTGGATGGCGAAAACGCCTGGGGCGCCTATCCGCATCAGGCCCGCCCGTTTCTGCATGCCTTGTATACAGCGCTCGCCGCTGATCCGGAGATTCGCACGGTCACGTTTCGCGAGTACTTGGAAGGCCATGCTGCTCGGCGAGTGCCGGCGCATCCGCTCCCGGAGCTACCCAAAGTCTATGAGCTGTCTCACGCGAGCTGGATTGACGAGAATGGCTCGAAGCCCGGCAATGATCTTGGCACCTGGATCGGTGAGGCCGAGGAAAATCAGGCCTGGGACTTGTTGCGGGAGACCCGTGATCTCGTGGACCGCGTCAAGGTCACCCCATCGCGTCGTCACAAAGCCTTTGAGGCACTGTATGCGGCCGAGGGAAGCGACTGGTTCTGGTGGTTCGGCGAGGACCAGGCCTCGGACTCCGATGCGGAGTTCGATGACCTGTTTCGTGATCATCTGAAGACGGTCTACCGAGCCGTTGGCCGGAACCCACCGGTGATACTCAATCGATCCATTGTGCCCCATACAGTGATCCGGACATTTGCACGACCAATCGCCTCGATCCGGCCCGAGGACCGGCTGACCATCCGGACCAATTGTCCGGGCCGGGTGAGCTGGAGAACCGAGCCTGATGACCAATGGCGAACGCTCGA
The DNA here is from genome assembly GCA_014055525.1 of Nitrospira sp. CR1.3. GTDB lineage: Bacteria > Nitrospirota > Nitrospiria > Nitrospirales > Nitrospiraceae > Nitrospira_C. Next base: position 7,548 of record WIAH01000015.1, on the reverse strand, counting down.
GATGATTCCGGCTGGCGGCGTGATGGCCGCGATTCATCGTTACGGGGTGACGCTGGGTCCGTTTGCTCCGGCGACGCGCCGGATCGAGTTCCGATTCCAATGCGCACATCCGGCCTGCTGCGGGACCGATCCGTGCTGCCGATTCGAACTTCGGCGGATCGAGGTCACCGGGGCGCAGGCGCCGAGAGGGGCGCTCGGGAAGATCTAGCGGACGCGCGCGTCAGTCTGCCTCGACTGCGGAATAGCCTGTAAGTAAGGTCTTGGAGAAAAACAGCGAGAGGCAACCTGTGCCGCAAGATGAGCAGCAAAGAGAGCAGGCAACCGGGACGGCCGCCATGGCGGGGCTTAACGCGTTCGTGCGTGAACACCGTGTGTGCTGGGAGGTGTTACCGGAACTACTTCCGGTTTCGGACACACAGCCGCTGCAGATCGGCTTCAATCTGGAGCTCTACGGCGCCCATGCGCACGGAACCGAACCGCCGCGACCCGGCTGCGGACAATGCCGAACCATTCTGGGTCATCTGCGCGAGATCGCAGAGTGGATCCTGCCGAAGGCGGGACGGCCCTCGCGGTACGACCTGTCCGTCTCGGACAATGTCATTCTCTATGACCCCGTCCGACGCAATCGGTCGGAGGACGGTCACGATCAAGATTCTCCATCGAGCCCAACTGGATGCCCCAGTGGATGCCTGCGAAGTCTTCTGCCTCCATGAGATGGAAGGCAAGCTCAAAGAGATCGGCGCTCGATATCGGAACTGGGAAGAGACCTAGAGAAAGTAGAGTGGTTCTTCAGAGCTCGACCCTGTGCCGGTCCGCGGCGCGCCGTCAATAACCGAAGATCAGGAGGGCCATGACACACCAAAAAGAAATGGATCGCGCGTGCGGGATGTGGATCGAGAAGGAAACGGCTCCCTTCCGCAGCACCTGGCAAGGGCAGACGTATTATTTCTGCTCGAAGCCCTGCAAAGAGCAATTCGACCAGAATCCCGAGCGGTACATGAAGGGATTTGAAGGTCGCAAACCCTGAGGGAGGCGCCTTAGGAGCGCCTTGTCTCTTGTGAGGGATGCCGGCTGACTTCTTGTTAACGAGCCAACGGCCGGGCACTACAGATCGGGAGAAACTACGACACTGCAATCCATCGCCGTTTGCGGAGCGAATGTAAGCATGCTGTCCTCAAAGGAGAGTAGCATCTGGATGATTGCTCAAGGTTTAGTGAAACTCCCGCTCCGTCTTACCGTGGGCCAGTAACTGGGCGCGTGGTAAAGGGAACTGCCGTTCGGAACGATCGGATTTCAACATGGACCCTATGACACATAAAGATCACGGACAGATGTCTGACCCACATGCTGGTCACAAGATGTCGCACGACCATCGGAGCCACGATCGCCACGCGGGCCATTCCGTGGCGATGTTTCGCGACAGATTCTGGTTGAGTTTTGCCCTCACACTTCCCACGGTCTTCTTGTCGCCCGAAGTCCAACACTGGCTTGGTTACACGGCGCCCTCCTTCCCTGGCTCTACATTGATTCCGGCCATTCTCGGAACCGCCGTCTTCCTATACGGCGGCCTCGTGTTCCTGCGGGGGGCGCAGAGTGAGCTTGCCGACCGTAAGCCAGGCATGATGACGCTCATCAGCTTGGCTATCATCGTCGCATTTGGGACGTCGCTCGCTGCGACATTTGGCCTCTTTAAGGTCGAAGTCTGGTGGGAGCTTGCCTCGTTGATTACGATCATGGTGTTGGGCCACTGGCTCGAAATGCGCGCCATTTCCCAAGCCCGGGGCGCGCTCACTGCACTCGCCGCGTTGCTCCCAGACACGGCCGAGCGGGTTACCGGCGCGGACGTTCGCACGGTGCCATTATCGGAACTGCACGTGGATGACGTGGTCCTTGTCCGGCCCGGAACGCGCGTTCCGGCGGATGGCGCCGTCGTCGAAGGCGCCGCCGAGGTCGATGAGTCGATGATCACGGGCGAGTCGAAAACGGTCTCGAAGGAACCAGGGACGACCGTGATCGGGGGAACGGTCGCCGGTGGTGGCAGCCTGCGGGTCCGCGTGACCGCAGTCGGCGAGCAGACCGCCCTCTCCGGTATCATGCGGCTGGTGGCCGCCGCCCAAGCGTCGAGCTCTCGCACGCAAGTCCTTGCCGACCGTGCCGCCGCCATTCTGTTTTATGTGGCAGTCGCCGCCGGCGGGATCACGTTCACCTACTGGTGGCTGGCGGGGGACACCCAACATGCCCTAATCCGAACGGCTACCGTGCTCATCATTGCCTGCCCCCACGCCTTAGGGCTGGCGATTCCGCTTGTGATTGCCATCTCCACATCAGTCGGCGCGCGGAATGGCCTGCTCGTGAAGGACAGGCTGTCCCTGGAAAGGGCCCGCCTGTTGGACATGGTGATCTTCGATAAGACCGGCACGCTGACTCGCGGTGCGCCCGCAGTATCTGGAATTGCGGCTGTGCCTGGCACGTCGGAATCAGAATTGCTTGCGCTTGCCGCTGCAGTTGAAGCCAACTCCGAACATCCGCTGGCAAGGGCCATCGTCGGAGAGGCCACACGCCAAGGCGTGCGTCAAGTGCACGCGGCCAATTTTGAGGCCCTCGCAGGACGAGGGGCGCGCGCCCTCGTGGAGGGCAAGAACATTGCCGTCGGCGGACCGCGTTTATTGGCCGAGAGCAAGACGGCGGTGCCTCCGGAGCTTGAAAAAGTAATGAGCAGCTGGGAGTCGGAAGGACGGACCGTGCTGTCTGTCGTGACCGAAGGACGATTGCTTGGAGCGCTTGCTGTAGAAGACGAGATCCGCCCCGAATCCCGTGAAGCCGTCACCGACCTGCATCGGTTGGGTATCCGAGTCGCGATGATCACGGGAGATTCGAAAACCGTGGCGGACTCCGTCGCGCGGCGCCTCGGGATCGATGAGGTCGCCGCGGAGGTGCTCCCAGGCGACAAGGCTGCAGCCGTCAAGCGGTTTCAAGCGGGTGGCAAGCGAGTTGCCATGGTGGGAGACGGAGTGAACGATGCCCCGGCATTGGCCACGGCCGATGTCGGCATTGCGATTGGCGCGGGCACTGATGTGGCCATCGAATCCGCGGGCATCGTGCTTGTGCATAGTGATCCGCGTGACGTGGTCGGAGCCATTGAGCTCTCTCATGCAACCTATCGGAAGATGATTCAAAACCTTGTGTGGGCGACCGCCTACAACCTTGTTGCGATCCCCGTCGCCGGGGGACTGTTCGTCCGCTGGGGCTTCGATCTCCCGATGAGTGTGGGGGCCGTCGCGATGAGCGCGTCCACGATCATTGTGGCAGTCAATGCGCAGTTGCTGCGTCACCTGAAACTGCGGCGCGAGGTCCTTTGATGAACTGCACGGGGATAATCGGGGCGAACGGCTCAGAACGGCTTGCCAGTGGAGAGGCTGACTGGTGACGCTCTTCATACCGGAGGCGACATGAACTCGCGTGATTGGCATACCCACACGCCGGATGAACTTGAGACGACCTTACAGTCCAATCTGGACGGAGGATTGTCTGAGCGGGAGGCCCAGCAGCGTCTGGCTGAGCACGGCCCGAATGAACTACCCGAGGCTCCCCCGGTCTCCGCCCTGACGCTCCTCATCAGACAGTTCACAAGCGTCATCATCTGGGTGCTGATCGGTGCTGCCATCGTATCCGGTCTCCTCCAGGAGTGGGTGGACGCTGCCGCGATCCTCGCCATCGTGCTACTCAACGCGTTCCTGGGCTTTGTGCAGGAGTACCGAGCCGAGCGGTCCATCGCGGCGTTGAAAAAGCTCTCGATCACCATGGCGCGCGTGATCCGAGAAGGGGTGCTCCGGTCAATTCCAGCGCGTGACCTCGTGCCAGGCGATCTCATTCAGGTCGAAGCCGGCGATCGCGTCCCGGCAGACAGCCGCGTGGTCTATGCCACGGGTCTACAGACGCAGGAGGCCTCGCTGACCGGCGAATCCACACCAGTTGCCAAATCCATCGATCCGATTCCTCACGCAGACGTCCCGTTGGGTGACCGCCATAACATGGTTTTTATGGGAACTGTAGCTGTTTCGGGTAAAGGACGGGCGGTGGTGAGCGGAACCGGAGTCCAGACAGAGCTCGGGAAGATTGCCGCACTGATTCATCGAGAGGCCTGGGCCGAACAAGAAGAAACCCCGCTGCAACGTCGCCTGGAGCACCTCGGCCACACGTTGCTGTGGCTCTCACTCGGTATCGTACTCGTGGTGTTTCTGCTCGGAACCTTCCGTGGTGTGCCGCTCGTGATGATGTTTCTCACCGCCGTGAGCCTGGCCGTGGCGGCCATCCCTGAAGGCCTGCCTGCCGTGGTGACCGTCACGCTCGCCTTAGGCGTGACGCGGATGGTGAAACGCCATGCCTTGATCCGGCGTCTTCCGGCCGTCGAAACGCTGGGCTCGACTACGGTGATCTGTTCGGACAAGACCGGCACGCTGACCAAGAATGAAATGACCGTCACGATACTCTTTCAAGGTGGTGACGTTTTTACGATCTCGGGCGAAGGGTATGCCCCTGCGGGCGAGATTCGTCGGAAGGGAGAACTCACGAATACCAGTAGGCATCTGGGACTGGCCAGTTTGTTGCGGGCGGGAGTGCTGTGTAACGGGGCTGAATTGCGCCTGGAAGGATTCGTCTGGCAGGTGCTCGGTGATCCGACCGAAGGGGCACTTCTGGTGGCGGCAGCCAAAGCTGGTCTTTCAAAGAGCGATCTCGAACGCGAACATCCGGTATTGGGCGAAGTACCGTTCGATTCGGAGCGAAAAAAGATGTGCGTGGTCCGCCAAACCACAACAGGCCCGGTGGCCTTCGTCAAAGGCGCGCCAGATGTGTTGCTGCGCGATTGTACGCTCTGGATGACAGGCGAGGGGCGGATTGAGCCGCTGACGGATGAGATCCGCCGGCAAATCCTATCTGCCAACCAGCAATTCGCCTCGCAAGCGTTGCGGGTCCTCGGCATCGCGATGCGGCCGTTAGAAGAGCTCCCGGATGTCTACGTGGCATCCAACTTGGAGCACGAGCTAACGTTCCTGGGCCTCGCGGGCATGAAGGATCCGATCAGGCCGGAAGCAAAGGCGGCAGTGGCGGCCTGTCTGGCGGCCGGGATTCGGACGGTGATGATTACAGGGGACCACAAGGATACTGCGGTCGCCATTGCGCATGACTTGGGCATCATGAATCCAGGCGCGCAGGCAATTTCTGGAACAGAGCTGAACCAGTTGTCGGATGAAGAACTGGAGAAGCGCGTCGCGAGCACGGCCGTCTATGCGCGTGTGACGGCAGAGCATAAGCTGCGAGTCGTCCGCGCGTGGAAGAAGCAAGGCGCAGTGGTGGCGATGACCGGTGACGGAGTGAACGATGCCCCGGCATTGAAGGCTGCGGATATCGGCGTGGCGATGGGGATCACCGGGACAGACGTGACTAAGGAAGCCTCTGACATGGTCGTGACCGACGATAACTTTGCCTCGATCGCCGCCGCGGTGGAGGAAGGGCGAGGCATCTACGACAATATCCGCAAATCCATTCACTATCTGCTCTCCTGCAACGTCAGCGAGATCCTGCTGATGCTGTTGGCCACGCTTTTCGCGTTGCCCCTTCCTCTGTTGCCGGTCCAAATCTTATGGATCAACCTGGTGACGGACGGGCTACCGGCCTTGGCCTTGGCCGTGGACCCGAAAGAGCCGGATCTCATGCGACGCCCCCCACGGGCGCCGAATGAGCAGTTTTTCACAACGCAGCGGTTCCTGCTGTTGTTCGGTCAAGGCTCGTTTCTGGCCCTCATGACCCTGGGAGCCTTTGTCTACTGTCTGTACGGCATGGACTTGAATCTCGAACGGGCGCGAACCCTCACCTTTACTGTTCTGGTGTTGGCACAACTCTTCCATGCCTTCAATAATCGGAGCGACCGCCGATCCATTTTCGAAATCGGGCTGATGACCAACAAGCCGCTGCTTGGCGCAGTCGCTGTTTCCATCATCCTGCAGGCCGTGATTGTGCTCTTGCCGCCCATGCACGATATATTCAATGTGGTCCCCTTTGATCCTGACCACTGGCTTCTCGCAGTCGCAATCGGAATCTTACCGTTGGTCGCGATGGAGCTCTGGAAGGCATCAAGAAAGAAAGCTGACATATAGAAGCTGGACAGACACTGACGTCACGGCGTTCGCCTTTGTCTAGGACGTAGTCCAGTCCTGTAGGACGCAAGGAGGTGTGAATGGAAAAGATGCGAGCTACCGTGTTTCATGGAATCAACGACATCCGTGTGGAAGAGGTGGAACGGCCACATGCTGCAGTCGGCGAGGCGGTGATCCGCGTCACGTTGACGACGATCTGCGGAACCGACCTCCATATCGTACGGGGGGAATATTCAGTAAAGCCGGGTCTCATCATCGGCCACGAGCCGGTGGGTGTGATCGAAGAGCTCGGCCCGGGGGTCACCGGGTACGAGATTGGTGACCGCGTGTTGGTTGGCGCCATCACGCCTTGCGGCCAATGCCGCGCCTGCCTGTCAGGCCAACTATCGCAGTGCGGCCACGGTCAAGGCTATGAGGCCATCGGTGGGTGGCGATTCGGCAACACCATCAACGGTGGGCAGGCCGAATACCTGCTGGTGCCCTATGCGCAGGCCAATCTCGCGAAGATTCCCGATGAAGTGACCGATGAGCAGGTCGTCTTGCTGGCTGACATCGCCTCGACCGGGTTCAGCGGAGCGGAGTCGGGCGGGGTGCGGATTGGGGATGCTGTGGCGGTTTTTGCACAAGGACCGATCGGCCTGTGTGCGACTGTGGGAGCAAAGCTCATGGGCGCCGCGCTCGTAATCGGGATTGACGGCGATGAGACCAGGCTAGCGATGGCGCGACGAATGGGTGCCGATGTGGTCCTGGATTATCGCGAAGTGGACTTTGTGTCCGAAATCAAGCGACTGACGGGCGGCGGGGTTGATGTGGCGATCGAGGCGCTGGGTACCCAGCAAACGTTTGAGAATGCACTGCGCTGTTTGCGGCCTGGCGGTACGCTATCGAGCCTTGGCGTGTATTCCGGTAAGTTGCAAATGCCCTACGAAGCCTTTGCCGCGGGGCTGGGGGACCATCGGATTGTCACCACTCTCTGCCCCGGCGGCAAGGAACGGATGAGACGGCTGATCGAAGTGGTGAGGCGCGGGCGCGTCGATCTCACACCATTACTCACGCATCGGTTCTCGCTCAATGACATCAAAGAGGGCTACCGCATTTTCGGTGAACGGCTGGACGGGGTATTGAAGGTCGCTATCAGACCATGAATAAGTCATCAGCCCCGAAACGGACACGAGATCTACTGCGACGCACTTGCCCCATTTCACTCTCTTCTGTCTCCTTTGAAGTGTTCACCAGATGTTCACCAGGAGGCCGGAACTGGTCGGTTTGGGCGGGAACAGATCGGATGTCACGAAACGGGATTGCGCACTGGCAGCTGCGATTCTCTTGAGGAATGTGGAGATTTGCGCGTGAAGGGGAGAAACGAGACGCGGCTTATGAGTCCGCTGCTCTG
>WIAH01000014.1 GCA_014055525.1 Nitrospira sp. CR1.3 | reverse complement strand
CGTCTCGCGCGAAGAAGGTACTGGGGTCGTCAGCGTTTCTGCTAGCTCCATGTGTGTCCTCTCCTGGTTGTGGGAGAGGGGTCAATTTCACATGATGACAGGGGTCAATTTGGCATGATTACTGACAACCAGAGAACCGCCACCCTCCAAGCGAGAAATTCCACACGGTACCTTGTCCTTCAAACCAGCCCGTCTGGTATGTCACCGGACAACACATAGGAAATCGACGGTAGGGGCGAATGGTGAACGGCATGAGTTACTCGCAGGGCAGCGTATTGTAGGTGGGGTGTTGGGAAAGGCGCAAGAGAGCCATTCGTAATTGACCGTATTTCACGCTCGTTAGCACAAGCTTGACAGCCTTCCAGACGTTATGTGACCATTGGTCACTATGCGGCCTGCTGAGTTTCGTCAGACTCGTCAGCTCCTTCGCCTTACGCAAAGTGCGCTCGCCGAGAAGCTCCGAACGACTCGCCGATCGATCATTCGCTATGAAGATGGGAGCCGTCGAATCCCTGGCATGGCCGAAGTGGCCCTGCATTCTTTGGCGACGGCGCAGGTTCAGCTCGCCGGAGTCGTGGCGGCTGGTGAACCGATTGAGCCGATCCCTCAAACGGAACAGGTGGAGGTCCCGAAGAGCATGGTGGGCCGTGGCAACACGTTTGCGCTCCGCGTGAAGGGCTTGTCCATGCGGGATGATGGGATTCTCCCCGGCGATGTCGTGGTGGTACAGAAGCAGAGCACCGCACGAAATGGGCAGACCGTGATTGCCTTGGTGAATGGGGAGGCGACGATCAAGACGTATCAGCGAAAGGCTGGCACCGTCGAGCTGCACCCTGCGAACGAGACCATGAAGCCCATCATCGTGAATGAGCGCGACAGCTTTCGTATTGAAGGGATCGTCGTCGGAGTCATCCGTCATCTCCGAAAGTAGGTGTGGCATCACACACGCTGAGTCCACGTCATGGACCGTCAAATCGTTTGCTTTGCCATCCCCTCGTTTGAAGTGGCCGTCGCCCGTCTGAACGATCCAACCCTCCGCACTCGACCACTCGCCATCGCCCCGCTGAACACTTCTCGTGCGCTGCTACGTGAGGTCTCACCTGAAGCCGAGGACGAAGGACTCTCGGTGGGAATGTCTCTCGAACACGCTCGGCGGGTATGTCCTTCCCTGCATGTCCTCTCGCCGAATCCGTATCGGGTCCACACGGCAGATCAGTCCCTCCTGAGCGTCGTCACATGCTATGCACCAGTCTGGGAACCTGCTCAATCAGGGTCCTTCACGATGGATGTCACGGGCACGGGAAGACTGTTCGGTTCCGCCTGTGATGTGGCTGCGAAGGTGCAGCGGGAAGTCCTCGAACGGTACCAGCTCGATGGTGTGGCCGGAGTCGGCAGTAACAAGCTCGTGGCCCAGATAGCAGCGACACTGATCGAACCCTCAGAACTCTACGATGTCCGACCTGGTTCTGAGCAGGTCTTCATGTCCCCGCTCTCCGTGCGGACCTTGCCAGGCTTGCATCGGCCCTGCATGCGAAAGGTGCTCGAACGGCTCGATGATCTCAACCTCTGCACCTTGGGTGAAGTCGCCGAAAGTCCGCTCGCCGCGCTAGAGCTGGCGTTCGGTAATTATGCCGGTCAACTCTCTCGATGGGCACAGGGCATTGACCATCTGCCTGTGCTGCCTCCTGCGATTCAACCTCGCCTTGAAGAGGCGGTGCTCCTAGAGCCTGATGAAATCGATGATCCTCTCCTGAAAGGACGCCTGTTGGACATGCTCCAACGGCTCTGCCGTACCCTGCGGAGTCAGCGGCGGGTTTGCGGGAATCTGTCTCTCACGATCCGCTACAGCGACCAGCTCGAAGTGGCCAAGCGAGAGTGTGTGAGGCCGGAGACCTGTTGGGAATGTGATCTGTCGCCAGTTGTCGTATCACTCTTCCAACGGTGTGTGCGTCGTCGGATTCGACTACGGGCCATGACGCTGACCATGACCGGGCTGACGGCCCATGTCGAACAGGTTCCGCTGTTTGATGAACGGCCAGTCGACGAACAACGCAGGCAGGATCGAGCGAAGAAGCTGGCTGTTGCACTCGACACGCTGCATGCACGGTTTGGAGACCACGCCATCCGGTACGGGAGGAGTCATTGAGTTCATCCACCTTCGTGCACTTGCACACCCATTCGTCCTATTCCCCGATGCAGGGCGTTCCCACACTGGAGAAGCTCTGTGAAGCGGTACGTGCACAAGGCCAGGATACGGTAGCGCTGACAGATACGAACGGGGTGTATGGAGCTATTCGGTTTCTCGATGTAGCACGGGAGACGGGACTCAAGCCCATCCTGGGTACTGAACTGGTCTCCCGGTCTCACCGTGCGGTGCTTCTGGCCAAGACACCAACGGGGTATGCCAATCTCTGCCGTACCCTCTCTGCTCGCCACTGCGATGACTCCTTCGACTTGATCGGCACAGTCGCTCGGCATCGAACCGGCTTGGTGATCCTTTCAGATGATCCTACAGCCCTAACGGTCTGGAGTCAGGAATCACGAGAAGACTTGTATGTGGAACTGTCACCAGGGTCACCGATGCATGAAGCCATAATGTTCAGTCGAGCGCGGAGACTTCCGCCCGTAGCGACCACACGAGCGCTATTTCTGCGTTCGGCGGACTACCAAGTGCATCGGCTGCTGCGAGCCATTGCGGAGAACACCACGCTCGCTCGCCTCAGCGCCGATCAATGCGGTGTGTCGTCACAGTGGCTCATGCCGGAGGCGAACCTCGCTCGCTACGTTCCGAACCTGCCTGACGCCCTTGTCAACACACATCGCATTGCGGAACAGTGCTATACGGACTGGGACTTCAAAGAGACGATCTTCCCCTCATTCCGTCAGCTCTCCGCAGGTGCAGCCTTTGAGACGCTGAGAAGCAAAACTTACGAGGGAGCGCGTTGGCGCTATGGCAAGGTGTCGCAGGATGTGAAGCAGCGCATCGAACGGGAGCTGACGGTGATCCGAGACAAGGGCTACGCGGACTACTTTCTCGTGGTGGATGAGGTAGTCAGGCAAGCGCCTCGGACCTGTGGTCGAGGCTCGGCGGCAGCCTCCATTGTGTCCTATTGCCTGGGAATCACCCACGTTGATCCCATTCGACACAATCTCATGTTTGAGCGCTTTCTGAACCCTGGCCGGCACGACCCACCCGACATCGACATCGATTTTCCCTGGGATGAGCGACCGAAAATTCTGGAATGGGTCTTTACCCATTATGGTCAGCGTCACGCCGCAATGGTTGCCAATCAGAATACGCTGGCGACTCGTGCCGCGCTGCGAGAGATTGCCAAGGTCTACGGCATTCCCGCCAGCGAGATCGGCAAGGCTCTCAACCTCTTTCAGCGACGTGCGGACTTTGTGGAGGTGATGCCGGGGATGACCGTGAAGAGCTGGGCGACTGAAGTGTGTAGAGCGCTCGGGCTCAGAACCCCGTGGCCGGAAATTCTGTACTGGTCCGTCCACCTCGAAAACCACTTCCGCAATCTCGGTCTGCATCCTGGAGGGGTGGTATTGGTGCCGGATGAAATCCGACGCTATGTGCCGGTGGAGATCTCTGCCTCCGGCTGGCCAGTAATTCAGTGGGAGAAGGATCAGACGGAAGACGCGGGGCTTGTGAAGATTGATCTCCTCGGCAATCGGTCTCTGGCCGTGATCCGTGATGCGCTTGCGGCCATCAAACGAAACACCGGCCTCACTATCGATTATGCGACATGGGACCCGATCAGCGATCCCGCGACGAATGAGCTGATCCGGCGAGGCGACACGATGGGATGTTTCTACGTCGAATCCCCAGCGACACGGTTGCTGCTTAAGAAGCTCTGGGCTGACATGCCGCCTCCCAGACGAGCCGTGGCCGATGTCTTCGAGTATCTTGTCATCGTGTCCTCGCTTATTCGTCCTGCGGCCAATACATTCACAGAGGAGTTTGTGCGTCGAGCCCACGGACACCGTTACGGATCGCCTCATCCGCTGCTCGATGACGTGCTCGCCGAAACACACGGCATCATGGTGTACCAAGAGGATGTGATGAAGGTCGCTGTGGCGCTCGGCGGATTCTCCGTCGAAGACGGCGATCAGCTTCGGAAGGTGCTGAGCAAGAAGCACAAGGCCAAGCAGCTCCAGGATTACCAGCGCCAATTCTATGAAGGAGCAGGAGCCCGTGGGGTCGAGCGCCCTGTCATCGATGCGATCTGGGCCATGATCATGAGCTTTGCCGGTTATAGCTTCTGTAAGCCTCACTCAGCCAGCTACGCGCAAGTGAGTTTCAAATCCGCCTATCTGAGAGCCCATTATCCGGCTGAGTTCATTGCCGCTGTCGTGAGCAACGAAGGCGGATACTACTCGGCCTTTGCCTATTTGTCTGAGGGCCGACGGATGGGACTCACAATCCTTCCACCCGACATCAACGCCAGCGAGTGGGCCTACACGGGATCTGGCACAACGGTTCGTATTGGCCTCATGCAGATCAAGTCCCTTCAAGAAGACCTCGCCAAGCGGATTGTCACCGAGCGACAAACACACGGCTCATACCGTTCCCTGCATGACTTTCTGGATCGTGTGAAGGCTGAGATCGGTCAAGCGAAACTGCTCATCAAAGCAGGCTGTTTCGATTCGATTGCAGGGGAGCTGACTCGGCCAGCGCTCATGTGGAGACTGTTCGCCGCCCACGCCACCAAGCCGCACGGTTATCTGCCGATACGGCCTGAGTATTCATTCCAGAAGAACCTCGCCCATGAGTTGGCGTTATTCGGCTTCCCGCTCGGCTGTCATCCGTTGGATCTGTTTAGGGAGGTCATCGCTCATATCCCGCATATACCGGCAAAGGATTTGGCTCAGCATGTTGGAAAAGATGTCACTGTGATTGGCTGGCTCATCACCGAAAAGATCATCTCCACAAAGAAGGGCGAGCCAATGGAGTTCATCACCTTGGAGGATCAGACAGGCCTCTACGATGCCGCAGTGTTTCCGAACACCTATCGCCGGTATTGTCATCTTCTCGCAACGAATCAGGCATATGTGGTGACGGGACTGGTCGAGGAGCAGTTCTCGGTGGTGACCTTGACGGTCAAGGAACTGCGGCTGTTATCCACCTGTGGCCAAGCGGCTCAGTTCGATCCCATTGAGGAAGTCGTTGTGTAGCCGTACACTTCAGGCCATGTCAATCTCACCACTCATTCGATTTGGCACCTCGACTTGGACCTACGAAGGGTGGCAAGGCCAGGTCTACCACAAGCTGTACGCCAAGAGCGCGTTCGCACGAGAGTCTCTGGGCGAGTATTGCCAATATCTCTACAACGGGGAACCGCTGTTTCGCACTGTTGGCAATGATTCGACCTTCTACCGCCCCCCGACGGCCAATCAGCTCCGGCGCTATCTCAACCAGATTCCTGAAGACTTCGAGATGTGTTTCAAGGTGTGGGAGGAGATCACGATTCCAAGTTATGCGCGACAGGAGCGCTACGGAACCAAGGCAGGCCAGCCTAATCCTAAATTCCTCGATGCGGCGCTGTTCAACGAGCTCGTGCTCGCGCCGTACCGGGAGGCGAAGTTCGAGCCCCATGCTGGGCCGTTCATTTTCGAGTTTCAGCGGCACGGGATGTCTCTTGAGGAGTTCTGCTCGCGGCTCGACGGATTCTTCAGCCAGGTTCCAAAGGATTTCCGGTATGCCGTTGAGATTCGGAACGCGGGACTACTTGGTGCTGATTACCACAAGGTTCTTGAGACGCATGGCGTGGCCCACGTCTACAACCACTGGTCCTACATGCCGCCGCTGGCGGAACAGCACACACGAATGGAGACCTTCACGGCTCCCTTCACAGTCCTTCGACTACTCACACCCTTGAAGATCTCATACGAAGCCGCGAAAAAACGAGCGGAGCCTTACGATAAGATTGTCGGGGAGCTACCGGAGATGCGGCGGGATACAGTGGAATTGGTGAAGAAGGCTGTGGTCGAGAATCGGCGAGCGTATGTCCTCGTGAACAACCGCGCCGAAGGCAATGCTCCCATCACCGTCGAAGCCTTGGTCGATCAGCTATAAGTCTAGCTTCGGTGCATCGATTCGTGTCTGGGATCAAATTGACGAATTGTCGGCGCGAGTGTCTAACCAGCCAGGCGGCGTGGGTGGGTCTGTGTGCCTCTACGAGGGGCTGGTCAAGGTTTCTCGCTTGGGGGCTGTGTGTTCACGATAGGCTTTTACTCCCGCGTGGGCCGCTGCGCTTGGGCGATCTGAGCGGTTGAATGAGTTCGGAGTCTTGTGAACACCCCGCTCCTAGTCGCACTCCTTGAATTTAGACTGCTGACCGTGCCGCGCCATTTCCTGCGCTTTCTCAATCTGCGGTGCCGTCATTTCTGAAGCCATCTCATCTCGATTCTTCATTGCCCAATTCCTCAAATCTTCATTCGTACTGTCACCCGAGGCTGCCGCCGCCACGCACGCTGCCGGGGGGCAACGTGTTGGCAGCCCGCCTGGATCTCAAGATGAGCCTCTGGGGCCACTTGGACAAAGGGGACCAGGATATGAACCTTCTGGGATGATGGTGAGTGTCCCGTGCGGTGTGAAAGCCGTGTGTGCGCGACAGATCCTCACGGAATCGGAATTGGAGGGCCCGTCCGGACTTCATAGAATAAGAGAAACGTAAAGCGGAGGTCATCGAGCGCTTGGTTGAGGCGGGGATCTTTCTGTCGGAAGATCGCAAACGCGCGCTGAGTCAGCGCCTCGATCTGCCCCTGGTCAATTAAGCGATGGCACGCGTCGCACGCGGCCCAGCTTCCGAGCGATTGAAAGGTTGTGGCAGATGATAAGCACAGGTCTTTCTCTTTGGCCCACTGGAATCCGCCTTGCCTGGTGACGGGAGTGTCCGGCTTGAGTGCCTGTTCGCCCGTCAGGCCAAAGCTGCGACAAGGGTACTCCATGATGGGGTTGGGTGCGGAACAAAAGTCACAAATGAGTGTCGGCATCGTATCAGTTCTCGTGAGGGTGGTTCTCCATCATGACGACTATTTTCTCGCAGGGCAGGTCACGCGCCGGGCTTGGTGGTGTTGTAAGCTTCATGACTCAGCACTTTCAGCGGCACGAGCTCACCGGCGCGATCCTGAAATAGAATGCGGTAGTCGTGACTGAGCGGCACCGAGATGATCGAACGGTCGTGGTTCAGCCGCTTCCCTTTGTAGAGCCGATAGTCGTTCGTCTCATGGATCTCCCGCACGATCTGGCGGGCTTTAGTGACGAGCTCCGGTCGTGGCAGCAGGCGGAGATCGATCAGATCGTGATCGAATAACTGAGCCCACTGCTGTTTCTCGGCGTGAACGGCGGCCCGCTGTGCCGCGACCCGTGCCCGAATCTCGGCCTCCTGCTGGCAGCGATGACAGAATTTCCCTCGCCCGCGATGGCCGCAAAGAAATGTCCTGTGTCTGATGGGCATGGCTCACCTCTGGTGAGAAGGGGGCCTTCAAGTGGTGCGTGGTCGGGACCCCGGATCATCGCCGGTCAGCTTGTCCTGTTCTCCCTTCCGAGGGCCTCCGCCGCACTTGGCCGTCCGAAAAGGATCTACTCACGTATTACGTGCCAGCGGTGTATTGGCGACTGGAGGAGTGAATCGCGGGGGATGGGAAATCTCGAGACGGCTGAGTCCGGGCACTCTCCGGGGGCCACATGGTTCTCAAGGGTTAGACGTGTTGGCCTAGTGACCCACGCAGCCAGTGCTGGGTGAGCCAGTCTGTCTCGGCAGCGAGTGCCTCAGCCCTCGTCACATAGGGACCCAGAATGGGGCCATTGATCGGCGTGAGATCGGCAGTCCATTCTCCTCCCGACGTTGGCTCGACGTGTGAGGCTCGGCGGATCTGGCCGTCGCCGAGATGGAGTAGAGGTTTGAGCGCGTCGCGGTAAATGAAGTGTAGCCTTCCTGTTGGTGTGATCTTAATGCTGAACGGTGTCATGGATCGTCTGGCTTGTCTCGAAGTATTCAGGCTTCATCTCGTCCCGCGCGGTCTCGCCGAGCGCCTGTTCCAAGACCTTCGTGAGCGTGCTGCAGTGCATGCCTTGGGCGTTGAGCACGTCGATCGTCACCTGACCGGTACGGCTGATTTTAACCTTGACCTGTGACATTTAGACTCCTTGTTGTGCCAAGACGAGTTCGATGGATCCGTCGGCGAGCTGGTTCTGTTCGACCACGCAGTGATTCATCTCTTCGATCGTGCCAAGGGTCACTTCCAGCGCATACAGCTGCTGGAGCCGCTCGGCGTTTTCACCGACCCGATCCACCAGACCATAGCCGCCTTGATAGAAGTCCCAGAGCAGTACATAGCCCGGTTTGCCATCTCGTCGAGTGACGATCCCGATCTCGTAGGCGTGGTCATTGCCGGGAATCTGGATGGCATGTTCGCATGTGCCAAGTTCGTCTTTGGCAAATCCAACCGGCAAGGGATGATCGCCGACGGACCTCCCGTACCAGCGGTAAGTCTGTTGACCGCGCACGAGTTCGAGCCCGAGTCGTCGACAGGCCCGTTGTAGGGCGTTGAGGTCTTGGACCAGCAGATTCACTTCAGCAATGTGGCTCATGGGGATTCCTTTTCTGTTGAAGACCATTCATTGGTCGCGTCGAGTGTGGCGGCGAAGGATCTTGAGTTATGGCCTGCTTGGTGCGCCCAATAGGCATTACGGGTGCGATGTCTCCCAGGGGAGGAGGGGGTTTGCTGGAGGGCGAGGCCGCAGACGGAGAAATCGAGTCTTGCGGGGCTGCGGATGTTTCTCGCGTTCCAGTTTGCGGATCGCGCGTCGCTCGGCGCGACACAGCGGGCACGTGCCGCGAGCGAGCGTGCGGCAATGCACGGGCGTCTGCCAGGTATGAGCAGCCTTGCGTGCGCACTGCCACCACACGAGCCGCTTGGATCCGGCGGTGAGGTGCTGGGGGCGGATGCGTCCATTCTTCGTCGGATGCCATTCAGCCAGCAGATGCGGATGAGTGATCGAAATCGGATCCTGCCAGCGGTGGCGTGCATCAATCCCGCGATGGAAGCGTCCGGCACAGAACGGACAGTTGCTTCGCTGGCGGTTGTTCACCGTCGTATCCCAGACATGCGTGGGGTTGGAGGGGCACTGCCACCACACGCGCTGGCGCGAGTTAAAGGTGACATCCTTCGGGGTCAGCGTGCCGTTCTTGGTGGTATGCCAGGTCGCGGCAAGTTCGGGTGATTTCCGGCTCAGCGTGCGCGCTTGAAACGACTCGTTGTTCCACGCTCGCATCGCGAGGGTGCAGCGCCGACAGCCCGTGCGCTTGCTATAGCGGGATTTGATCGAGGCTCGCCAGGCATGCTGCGGATTCTGATGACATTGCCACCACACGGGTTGTGTGCTGGTGGTCGCGCAGGCGTCGAGGGTCAAGTGACCGTTTTTCGTCGGATGCCACTCGCGGGCCAGATCGGGGCGTCGGATGCTGAGGGGCGGCCTCCAGCGTCCCTTCCCACCGCGAGCGGATCGTCGATGTGGAGCAGATTGTATGGGCATAGCGGCCCTCATCTTGATAATACGGTCCGGCGGTGTGTCGGAAGCATGAATGGATTGGTCGGGTTCGCACGAGCGACTGCTCAGGATGTCGGGCGGGTTGAAGCCGGCGGGCGCTGGAATGGCGTGGCGGTAAAGGCGACCTGCTGGTGGTCTGGGAATCCCTGATCGTAACGGGCGAGGCATGTGCCAGACTCTCCTTCACCAGCATCACTCGATAGCGGGGAATCGCATAGGCATGTTGGCTTGGCTGTAGCTTGGCAGACAGGGCTTTCCTCGCCGAATGCGGAGACAGGTCGGCCTGGGAAGTCTCGGGAGCAGTCGCTGTCATCGTCATGTGTGGGGAAGATGTGATGCAGGCTGCACGAGCCTGACACGATTATCGACCAGATGGATGTCAGTTGTCCGGAATAGCGACGCTGGTCGATGGCAGAACACTGCGGCTTGAGTGTTCACCAGATGTTCACCAAAAGACCGGAACTGGTCGGTTGTGGCGGGAATGGATCGGTTGTTGAAAAACGGGGAACCGCGCTGGATGCCGCGATTCTCTTGAGGAATGTGGAGGTTTGCGGGTGAAGGGGAGAAGCGAGATGCGGCTTATGAGTCCGCTGCTCTGCCAACTGAGCTACACCGCCATACCGCCTGAGGGATGAGGGAGACTCCGATCCATTTTATACCATTGGGGTGAGGATTTCGTAAAGGCACGTGTTGCCGGCGGTTTGGCGAGGGCGCTACGGGATCAAACCACTGAGGGCTGCGCGAAGCTGGGCCGCGCCGGGAGGAGCCGCAATCTTGTTCGAAAGAATCTCTTCGGGGTTGACGGGGGCGGCATAGTACGATTCATTGTCTTTCGGGGAAGCCGAGATAGCGAAACCCTGGAGTGAAAAGCCCATAAAGGCGCCCTTCGACCAGGCAAAGGAAATCACGTCAACGCCGGTCGTGCCGCCTTCGCCGTACGAGCCGACTGTAAACCCGCCGTCGACCCCCAGCCGCGCTGTTCCCTTGCCCGAAAAGCGTTCGAGGGCTGAAAAGGTCTGAACGATGAGAATCAGCTCGGATGAATCTACGCCGATTTGCGGGCCGAAGCTGGTCGAGCTCATCGTATAGAAGGCCGGCGGAGACCATCCGCCCTTCAGAAAATCCCGGGCCAGCAACAGGCCGCGACCGCCGGATCCGCCGACCACAAAGGCGCCGCGCCACAGTTTGGGAACGATGAATACGGCTTTCATGTTGTCGGGTTTGACTCGATACCCGGCTGCGAGACCCGGTTCAGCTAAGAACCGTTCGAAAGTCAGTGTTGCCTGCTCGACCAGCTGTTGCTGCTGGTTGATCTCCTCGGCTGATGATCGAGTGGCGCTGCCGGCGAGCAGACTTCCGGAGAGGACAAGGGTCATTCCTGCCGCAACGAAGGCGAACGAGCATTTCGTCCTCAGATCAGTTTTCACGGGAAATCTCCGGGTCGATGAAGAGAATTCCAAGCGTACCAAACGGGAGTGACCGTCGCAAGGGCTGAAGAGGGCTCTGGCGTCC
Organism: Nitrospira sp. CR1.3; assembly: GCA_014055525.1. Taxonomy (GTDB): domain Bacteria; phylum Nitrospirota; class Nitrospiria; order Nitrospirales; family Nitrospiraceae; genus Nitrospira_C. The sequence continues at coordinate 91,214 of WIAH01000014.1, read as the reverse complement.
AAGACAGCTTTTGGCGAGGCCGGGGAACAGAATGGAATCGAGCCTTCGTCGTGAACAAAGCATGTCAACTGTGCTAGACTGCGCGCGCCGGATCGCTGAACAAACCTAAGCTTTGGGGCATTGATGATGAAGAGAGAGTCGATGAGTCGTATCAGAACTGGAAGTGTCCTCCGTCTTCTCCTTGTGCCGTTGCTGGCCGTGATGAGCGCCTGCACCATAAACCCGGTCAGCGGATGGCCGGAATTCACACTCATCACCACCAGCCAGGAGCAACAGATCGGCGCAGAGGAAGCGAAAAAGGTTCAAGAGGAGATGGGCTTGCTTGACGATCAATCATTAAACGCCTATGTGAGTGTCCTCGGGCAGCGTCTCGCGAAGGAATCGCCCAGGCAAAACGTGGATTATCACTTTCATATCGTCGACATGATCGAACCGAACGCCTTTGCGCTTCCCGGCGGCTATACCTATGTTTCTCGGGGCCTGCTGGTCTTGGTCAATTCGGAGGACGAGTTGGCGGGTGTGATGGGGCATGAGATCGGGCACGTCGCCGCCCGGCATAGCGTCCAGAAAATCTCCCGGCAGGGACCCTTTGCGCTGATTACCAATTTCGTGTCCGGCGTGACGGGGTTTTTCGTCCCCTTCGTGGGCAACGTCCTTGGCGGCATCGGCAACTTCGCGCAGAGTCTCGTGTTCTCGCCGTACAGCCGGTCGCAGGAGACCGAGGCGGACAGGGTCGGCCAGGAAATGGTGGCCAAGGCCGGCTGGGATCCGGGCGGTCTGACTGCGTTTTTGAATACGCTTGGAAAAGAGGAAGAGTTGCTCAACGACGGGCCCCGCCGGCCAAGCTTCTTCGATTCGCATCCGGCAACACCAGATCGAGTCGAAAAAACCAGGAAATACGCGAAGGAGCTGAAGCAGGTGTCGCGCGAACCGGTGGCGCCTTCCCACGAGGCGTTCCTGGCGAAACTCGAAGGGCTTGTTGTAGGACAACGGGCGGCCAACGGTATCCTCCGGGGCCAGACCTTCCGCCATCCTGACTTGAATTTCCAGATCGAGTTTCCGGAGGGATGGCAGGTAGAGAATTCACCCGTTCAGATCGCGTCCGCGCCGAAAGATGGGAACATGGGTATGATTCTTCGCGCCATCGGAGAAGGAACCGATCCCTTGGACGGCGCCCGTGCCTTGGAGAAAGCCGCAAAATCTCCCGTTGTGGACAAGGCAGAGAAGACATCGGTCAACGGACTTCCGGCGGCGCGCACGAAGATTGGGGACTCCAAAGTCACGGCGGATCTCACCTGGGTCGCCCACGAGGGTATGATTTATCAAATTGCCGGTGTGGCCCAGACCAAGGGCTATGACACGGTTCGCCCGATCTTCCATTCTGTGGTGCAGAGCTTCCGGCCTCTGTCGCAGGAGGAGCGAAGCGCCATTCGCGAGAAACGGCTTCGCTTGGTGAAAGCCCATGCGGGCGAGACGCTTGATGATTTGGCGACCCGTTCCCAATCCAGCTGGAAACCGAATCAGGTGGCCGTGGCCAACGAGTTGACGGTCACGGAGCGGCTGCGAGAGGGGCAATTGATCAAGATTGCCGTCGAGGAACCCTACATTGGGAAAAGGCGATGACCCTACCGGCTCATACTGTCACGCTGAGCTGCAAGGGGGCAGCGACAGGCCGGGGGACACGAAAGTCCGCCCCAGGAGCGCTTCTCGGACGGCGATGGGCAGATCGACGGCCAGACGCGGCTTGACGACATACCCCATCGCGCCTACGAAAAAGGATTCTTCGACGAATTCGCGATCCTCATGGATGGTCAGAAACACGATTCTTGCGCTTGATCCTTCCCGTTTGAGCAGACGAGCCGCTTCCAGCCCGTTCAGAAGCGGCATCGAAATATCGAGAACCAGAATATCCGGCCGAAGGTCCGCCGCGACCTGAAGAAGGTCCCGTCCATTTCCCACTGTTCCGACAATAGTGAATTCGGGTTCCAGAATGCGGAGCGTCGCTTCCAGCATGGCCGGGTTATCGTCGGCCAGCAGGACACGCACGGTGCCGTCGCTGTGACAATCGCCCTCCTGGTCTTGCGCCATCGGAGCCCGTCCTTCCCTGAACGGTCAAGCCGCTCCGCTGTGATGTAGCATCGATGAGGCTTCGCGGATACTGGCAAAAATAACAGTGGGACGGAGTGGCTAACGGTGCAGTTGCGACGCTGGGAGGAGCCCCTGCTTGATCGCGAATTGAATCAGCTGGGCGTTATTCTTGACGTGAAACTGATCCATGATCCGGTATTTGTGGAAGGCGACCGTGCGTGGCGTGACGGTGAGAATATCCGCAGCCTCTTTCATTGAATAGCCTTCGGCCAGAAGCTGAAGCACCTCCCGCTGGCGTAACGTGAGCTGGCCGAGCCTTGATCGCTTTCCATTTCGGATGAACGGCTCGATGGCGCCGCGCGCGGTCCGGGAGCCGACAGAGACTGTGCCTTGAACCGCAGTCTGTATGGCCCGGGAAAGCTCCGAGGCCGCCGAACTCTTGAGCAGAAATTCCGATGCGCCTATGCGGAACGCCTCGGCCGCAAGGTCCGGGTCCTCGTTCATGGTCAGAAAAATCAGTTTGACGCCGGGCATCAATTCTTTCAGCTGCCGGCCGGCGTCGAGTCCGTTGAGTAGCGGCATCCCGATATCGAGCACGACCACGTCAGGATGATGGCGTTCGGCGGCGACCATCAGCGCGCGGCCGTCTCCGACGACGCCGACGACCTCACATTCCGGTTCAAGCAGCTTGGCGCAGGCTTCGACGAGAAGCCGGTGGTCATCTGCGAGCAAGACTCTCGGCCGCTGCATGACATTCTCCGTTCATGGCTGGCACAACTGGGCTGAAAGTTGCACGACGATCCGCGTGCCGCGCGACGGACTCGACTCTATCGAGATCTCTCCGCCCGCCGCCCGAACGCGTTCCTGCATGCTGATCAGGCCCAGGCGTCCTTTGCTCGAAACGGATGGAAGATCAAATCCGATGCCTGAATCGGACAGGCACAGGTGCAGCGAGCCTCGGTCTCCGAACAGTTCGAGCCGTCCTGTCCGTACGCCGCTGTGTTTCACGATATTGCTCAAGGCTTCTTGAGCGACTCGAAACAGGCACAAGGCCGCATCCTTGGGGATCGGACGGGGAACGTCGCGGTGGAGAAAGTCGATATGGAAATCGTATTGCTCGGACAACTCCCTGCACAGCCCGTTGATGGCCGCGACGAGGCCGAGGTGGTCCAGCTTGGCGGGGTGAAGCCGATGCGACAGGCGATGGACATCCGACGAAATGTCCTGGGTCAGCTTGCGCAAATCCTCAATCTGAGCGCAGATCTTGACCTCGGGCGGGAGACCCTGGGTGAGTCGTTCGAATCCGATGGCGAGCAAGGCCAGTCGCTGGTTCAAGTCATCATGCAGCTCGCGGGCGATTCTGCGGCGTTCTTCTTCCTGGGCGTTGATCAGACGCCCGGTCATTTCCCTGAGCGAAGTTTCAGCGCGCTTGCGGTCGGTCATGTCGACCATTACCCCGATCAGTTCCTTGGCGAGATTCTGTTCGACGATCACGTGGACCAGATCACGCAGCCAGACCGTCCCGCCATCGGCCGCGATCATGCGATAGTCCATCGCCTGATGTCGCATCTCTTGAACGGCCCGCTTGCGTGAGGCCACGACGTCCAAACGATCTTCGGGATGGAGTCGGCTTTCCCAGAAGTCGGGTAGGAACCATTGTTCGGAAGGGTATCCGAGGACCGATTCCGCCTGTCTGCTGACAAAGGTACACTGAAGTGTGGAAGGGTCCGCCCGCCATACGATGGCCTCGAGGGAGTCGATCAGCTTCTCATACTGCCGCTCGACGCGACGTTTCGTCTCATCGACTTGTTGCCTGAGCACATCGTCAATTTGCCCGAGCCGCGCGATGTCCAATCGAAGCTCGGCGGTGGCAGCATCGAGACTCTCTTCGCGCGCCGCTGCGGGATTGTCTAGGTGCGAGTGATCAGCCGCCAGCCTCATCGTCGGCTCTTCTCCAGAAGGCCACGACCATCGTCGGTGCGCGGAATTTCCCGCGCATTCCTGATGATCGGGGATCGCCAGCATGACCAACTCGCCGCTCTCAGTCAATAGAGAACCGGATCCTACTCCCCTTCTCGGGTGCTGGAGCAACGAAGCCGCTTCCATGGCAGGATTTATGCCTAGGATATCCCCGCTGCGCCTACGGCAAATTTGGCGTTGTTCCCCGCTCGTCTCCGCTGTATAAGTACCTCATGATGAAGCTTGGCGACGGCATTCGGCACAGCGCCGATGCGATCATGCGTTTTGCCATTTTCGTCATTCTGGCATTGGGCCCAACCGTTTCGTTTGCCGGTAACCGGATAGACATTCCAAAACCGACTGACGCGGTTGCCGCGCCTCCTGCGGCGCCGGAGGTGGGTCCATCCATCCTGAACATTCCGGTCACCGTTTCCCTGGAAGAATTGCTCACGGTCGCCGATGAGGCGTTTCCCGAAGTGGTCACCAATGAGGGAGAATGGCGCGATGGGCCTCCCATAGAAGGGCAGCCGCCGTTCCAATGGCAATACCGGCTGCATCGGGGCACGCTGGAAGTGAAGGTGACCGACAACCAGCTTGAGACAAACCTCCCTGACGTTCGTTACCGGATCGGAGTGCGAGCCAGCAAACCTGGGGGAGAGAGTGAGGATTCCACCTGCGGATACAAGCCGGATCAACCCAGACATCTCAGCCTTAGAGCCCTCTCGCAACTGCGATGGACCGACAGTTGGACTGTTCGGGCAACCACAGTATTCGACGAGCCGGTATTTCCCGACCCATGCAACTCGGCGGCTGCGGGCGCCGATGTGACCGCCATTGTCACGACGACCGTGCAGTCCAGACTTCCCGTGGTAGCGAAGAGGATGGATGACAGGATTCAAGAACGCAGCGAGCGGCGCCGAGGCATAGAACGGACCTGGCGAAAGCTTCAAGAACCTGCCGAGCTAGCGCCGGATCTGTGGCTGAGCCTGCGCCCGGGCGCGGTGGAAGCGGCTCCCATTACGGGAAGCGCAGATCAGCGGATTCGAACGTCGGTCAATGTCGTGCTGGACCCAATCGTCATGAGTGGGCCGAAACCTCCTCCCGAGGAAGGGCAGATACCTGCGCTGAAGCTTGCGACGACCCTGCCCGACGGATTCCATCTTGCGGTGCCTGTCATGGCCGACTATCCATGGATCAACAGCCGGCTGCATCAGCAATTGGTCGGGCAAACCATTCCGATGTCGATCGGAAGTCCTGTAACGATCACCTCCGCCCAGCTCTACGGGAGCGGGTCGAACCTGATCGTTGCGCTGGGAGTGGAGGGTGGAGTGGACGGGATGCTCTACGCCACAGGCAGGCCCGTGATTGATCCCGCGACGCATATTCTTCGATTTGAGCAATTCGATTTCACGATGGATACCAAGAACATACTCGTCCGCGCCGCCAACTGGATGCTGCGCGACCGAATACTTGAGGCGATCGAACCACAGACGAGGATCGATCTGTCGGGACAGATCGGAGCATTACGGCGTGGCCTGGGAAACGCCATGCGCCGGGAAATTCTGCCCGGAACTTGGCTTGACGGAACCGTCGCCAAATTGGAGCCACGAGGCATCTACCCCATTCAAGGCGGGATTGAAGTTCAGCTTGTTGCCGAGGGGACAATGGAACTCCGCTTGCAGTGAGGAGGCAGGAACGTTGTCGTCGACCCTTCGGGTTTGATAGTCTCGTTCCCCCTCGCCAAAGGAGACCGCGTGAGCCATTCAAGAGCGTGCACGATCGTGATGCTGATGGTTGGTGTCCTACATGTTCATGCGAGTCTGGCCGGACAGGACTTGGATCCGGCGGATGTGGAGGCGCTGACATCCTCCTCCATATCCATGAAGGAAATCGTCGGATTCGTGGCCGGATTCGGTACCACGTTTGCGGCCTTCCCGGATTTGATCATGATGCTCAAGCGACGCTCCAGTGTCGGCATGAATCCCACGATGGCCGCCATCATGGGCATCTTTCAATTCGTCTGGGTGTACTACGGCTTCCTGATCGCCTCACGACCGGTGATTATCTGGAATGTCGTGGCGATCGGCATCAACTTTGTGACAGTCGGGGCGTTCTACTACTTTAGCCGCTGTGAGTCGGCGCAAGCCAAGCAGTGAAGGCCATACATGGCGCTGTCTCCACTGGCCGGCAAGCCGGCAACAAGAGAGATGCTGGTCGATCCGGTCGAACTCGAACGGGAGTATGAAAAGCGCAGGCCCGACGTGGGAGACCCCAACCAGCTGGTGAGCTTCGGCACCAGCGGGCATCGGGGGTCGCCGTTGCACGGATCATTCACCGAGGCCCACATTCTGGCCATCACACAGGCCATCTGTGAGTACCGGCACAGTCAAGGCACTGATGGTCCGCTCTACATGGGCAAGGACACGCACGCGATGTCCGGCCCGGCTCAACGCACCGCGCTCGAAGTGCTGGCCGCCAATCATGTCGAAGTCTTTATCCAACCAGATGATGGCGTGACACCGACGCCGGTCGTGTCGCGGGCGATTCTGGCCTACAACCACGGGCGCGCGGCGCGCCTCGCAGACGGCATCGTTGTCACGCCATCCCACAACCCGCCGGAGGACGGCGGCTTCAAGTACAACCCGCCGCACGGGGGTCCGGCTGATTCGGACGCCACGAAACAGATCCAGGATCGGGCGAACGCGCTGTTACGGGAAAATAATGCCGGCGTCAGGCGCATGCCGATTGAAAAGGCGGTCAAAGCGGCGACCACCCATCAGGAAGACTTTGTCCTGCCCTATGTCCGAGACCTGAAGAATGTCCTCGATATGGAAGCCATTCGCGAAGCTGGACTCTCGGTTGGAGTAGATCCGCTCGGCGGAGCCGGCGGACCCTATTGGGAACCGATCAATGCCCTGTATGGGTTGAATATCTCCGTCGTCAATCCAACGATCGACCCGACCTTTTCGTTCATGACGGTGGATCATGACGCGAAGATCCGGATGGACTGCTCCAGTCCCTATGCGATGGCCGGTCTGGTCGGGCTAAAAGATAGATACCGCATCGCATTTGCCAACGACCCGGATTCGGATCGTCACGGAATCGTCACGCCGTCCTCAGGGCTGATGAATCCCAATCACTATCTCGCCGTCGCGATCAGTTACTTGCTGACGTATCGTCCTCAATGGCCTGAACAGGCCGCCGTCGGCAAGACACTGGTGAGCAGCAGCATGATCGACCGGGTGACGAGGAAGCTCGGTCGCCGGCTGTATGAAGTTCCTGTCGGCTTCAAGTGGTTTGTTGCGGGACTGTTCGACGGGTCCTGCTGCTTCGGCGGCGAGGAGAGCGCCGGAGCGAGCTTTCTCCGGAAAGACGGCACGGTATGGACGACCGATAAAGACGGACTGATCATGAATCTCTTGTCCGCCGAGATCACGGCAAGAACCGGGAGGGATCCGGGAGAATTGTATCGCGAGTTGACGGCGGACTGCGGCGCGCCCTGCTATACCCGCATTGACGCGCCGGCGACACCAGATCAGAAGTCGAAACTGGGAAAGCTAATGCCGGAGGCGGTGACGGCTTCGGCGCTCGCCGGCGAGCCGATCACCGCCAAGCTGACCCGCGCTCCCGGCAACAACGCCCCGATCGGCGGGCTGAAAGTCATTGCGGCGAACGGCTGGTTTGCTGCCAGACCGTCCGGAACAGAGAACATTTATAAGGTGTATGCCGAAAGTTTTTTGGACGGCCGTCATCTGCAAGCGATCGTGGATGAGGCGCAACAGATCGTGAAGGATGCGCTGTCCAGTTAGACGCGCGGCTGGGGGTTCGTCGAAGCGAGCGGCAGACGCACGAGAGCGTCTGCGAAGGCGAAGGGACTATCATCATGGCGACCGCGATTTCGTTCTTAACCACGCGTCCGGCGTGGAAGGCGCTCGAAGCCCATTATAAAGAGCTTCAGAAGGTCCAACTTCGGAGCCTCTTTGCAAACGACCCCCAACGGGGCACCAGCATGACGGCGGAGGCCGCCGGTGTCTTTTTGGATTACTCAAAGAACCGCATCACCGGCGATACCCTGAGGCTCCTGCTCCAACTCGCGGAGGAGTGCGGTCTCCGGGCAAGGATCGACGGCATGTTCCGCGGCGAAAAGATCAATGTCACGGAGAATCGATCAGTCCTCCATGTGGCGCTCCGCGCTCCAAAAGGGGCGTCGATTCTGCTCGACGGCGTCGACGTGGTGCCTCAGGTCCATGCCGTTCTCGACAAGATGGCGGACTTCTGCAACCGCCTGCGCAGCGGGACATGGAAAGGCCACACGGGAAAGCGCATACGGAACATCGTGAACATCGGTATCGGCGGTTCCGATCTAGGGCCGGTCATGGCGTACGAAGCCCTCAAGCAATACAGCGACCGTACCATGACGTTCCGGTTTGTCTCCAACATCGACGGCACCGATTTCGTGGAGGCGGTGCGCGACTTGGAGCCCTCAGAGACGCTCTTCATCGTTTCATCCAAAACGTTCACCACCCTGGAAACCATGACGAATGCGCACAGTGCGCGCCAATGGCTGCTTGCCGGTTTGGGCGGAGATGCCAAGACCGTCGCCAAGCATTTTGTGGCGGTGTCGACCAACGCGCCGGAAGTGACCAAGTTCGGCATTGACGTGGCCAACATGTTTGAATTCTGGGACTGGGTCGGGGGACGCTATTCCATGGACTCGGCCATCGGCCTGTCGACGATGCTGGCTGTCGGGCCGGAACATTTCCGCGCCATGCTCTCCGGCTTTCACGAAATGGACGAGCACTTCCGCACGGCCCCCTTTGCGCGGAACCTGCCTGTGCTCATGGGTCTGCTGGCGGTCTGGAACAGCAATTTCTTTGGCGCGGAGACCGTGGCGGTCCTGCCGTATGAACAGTACCTGAAACGATTTCCCGCCTATCTCCAGCAATTGACGATGGAAAGCAACGGCAAGCGCGTCACGCTCGATGGAACGGCGGTTGATTATCAGACAGGTCCGGTGTACTGGGGTGAGCCGGGAACCAACGGGCAACACTCGTTTTACCAATTGATCCATCAGGGGACGAAGCTTGTCCCTTGTGATTTCATCGCCTTCTCGGAAACGCTCAACCCACTCGGTCGTCACCACGATCTCTTGATGGCCAACGTCTTCGCTCAAACCGAGGCCTTGGCGTTCGGCAGGTCGGCGGAACAGGTCAGGGCGGAGGGCGCCGCGGAGTGGCTGGTCCCTCACCGCCTGTTTGAGGGGAACCGTCCATCCAATACGATTTTGCTCCGGCGATTGAACCCGGAAGCTTTGGGTAAGCTCGTGGCCTTGTACGAGCACTCGGTCTTCACCCAGGGAGTCATCTGGCAGATCAACAGCTTCGACCAGTGGGGTGTTGAACTCGGCAAGGTCCTGGCGCAGCGCATTGCCTCAGAGCTCGAGAGTGGGTCCGAGGCGAAATTCGGCCATGACAGTTCAACGAACAATTTGATCCGTCGCTACCGGACCAGCAAGGGGTCTCGATAGCAGTAAGATCTGAACGTAACAGGACGGCAATGAGACTGTTTCTGATTTCCTGTTCCGCGTTGTCCCGTGCGGAGGAAGGCGTCACGGCTCCGGGCTCGGTGGTGCAGAAACTGGCCGGCAATTTCGAATTCACCGAGGGTCCGACCGACATCAAGGTAGTGGTCCAGTTCGTTTCTCACTGACGACGACCTGGCCTTGCGACAAGGAAGAAGGCCCGAACCGGCTCCCGCAAACCCTCGCTGCTTGCCGGACAATGGGGATTGCACAAAACGAAGAAATCTACAAAAATGCGCCGAAAGGCTGGTCCCACAACTGAAAGGAATGCCATGACTGCCGAACATCTCCGGCTTGATGAGACTCGATCGCAGAAGAAACCTTGGAAAAAGTGGGGGCCCTATTTGAGTGAAAGACAGTGGGGAACCGTCCGTGAGGACTACAGCGAGTCTGGGAATGCCTGGGACTATTTCACTCATGACCAGGCGCGCTCAAGGGCCTATCGCTGGGGCGAGGACGGGTTGGCCGGATTATCCGACGACAAGCAGAGGCTCTGCTTTGCCCTGGCCTTGTGGAACGGCAAGGATCCGATTCTCAAAGAGCGGCTCTTCGGTCTGACGAACAGTGAAGGGAACCATGGCGAGGACGTGAAGGAGTACTACTTCTACCTGGACAGCACGCCGACACACTCCTACATGAAGTATCTCTACAAGTATCCCCAAGCGGCATACCCCTACGATGAGCTGGTTCAGACCAACCGGGAGCGAAGCCGACAGGAGTTGGAGTACGAACTGCTCGATACCGGCGTGTTTGACGGAGACCGGTATTTTGATGTGCTGGTGGAGTACGCAAAGGAGTCTGCCGACGACGTTCTGATCAAAATCAGCGTCAGCAATCGGGGGAGCGAAGCAGCCACGTTGCACCTGCTGCCGACTCTGTGGTTCCGCAATACCTGGTCATGGACCAAGGGGGCGGCGAAACCCAGTCTCGAACAGATCACCGGCTCCAAAGGGCTGACCACGCTGCTGGCCAAGCATGAGGAGCTCGGAAAATACTATCTCAGTTGTGAGGGTGAGATTCCGCTCCTCTTCACAGAAAACGAAACGAACACGCAGCGTCTGTTCAATAAGTCGAACCAGAGCGCCTATGTCAAAGATGGGATCAACGAATACGTGGTGCACGGACAACAACAGGCCGTCAATCCCTACAGAACCGGAACGAAGGCAGCCGCCCATTACCAGCTTCAGGTCGGTGGAGGAAAGACCACGGTCATCCGATTGCGGCTCAGCCACGCCGCTCCGTCGGAGGAGACAGGAGCCGGCAAGTCGTTTGCGACCGGCTTCGACAAGCTCATGGAGGAGCGACTTCGAGAAGCAGATGAGTTTTATGGAGCCATTACTCCCCCGTCTCTGACCAAGGACCAGAGAGCGATGATGCGGCAAGCGTTGGCCGGGATGTTGTGGAGCAAACAGTATTATTATTTCGACCTCGATAAGTGGTTGGAAGAGCACGGAGCCGATCCGCTGATTCCGGCTAAAATGCCGAATTTGCGCAATAGACAGTGGTTTCACATGGTCAACAACGATGTGATTTCGATGCCGGATAAGTGGGAATACCCCTGGTATGCAGCCTGGGACCTGGCGTTCCATTGCGTCGCGTTCACCGCGGTAGATCCCGATTTTGCCAAGCAGCAGCTCAATTTGATGCTGCACGACCTATACATCCATCCGAACGGGCAGGTACCGGCTTACGAATGGAATTTCGGCGACGTGAATCCGCCGGTGCATGCCTGGGCGACCTGGTTCGTCTATCAGGCCGACAAGCAACTGCGCGGAGAAGGCGACCTCCAATTCCTGAAAGTCGGATTCCAGAAACTGGTCCTCAACTTCACCTGGTGGGTCAATCGGAAGGATCCCAGCGGCAGAAACGTGTTCGAGGGCGGCTTCCTCGGGTTGGACAATATCGGTGTGTTTGACCGGAGCGCGCCCCTCCCGACCGGTGGCTATCTTGAGCAGGCGGACGGCACGGCCTGGATGGCGCTCTTCTGCCAAAATATGTTGGACATCGCCTTGGAATTGGCCGCACACGATTCCGTCTACGAAGAGATGGCCCTAAAGTTCCTTCAGCATTTTATGTGGATTGCCGCGGCAATGGATCGGATCGGCGAGCATCACGATGAGATGTGGGATGAAGAGGACGGATTCTTTTATGACCTGCTCCGGCTTCCCGATGGCAGTGCGACTCGTCTGAGGGTCCGTTCGATGGTCGGCCTGCTCCCTCTCTGCGCGTCAACCGTGTTTGACAATGAGATGGTGGCGAGGTTCCCCGACCTCCTTGAACGGGCCAGGGCCTTTCTGCGGCAACATCCCGAGCTCATGGCCACGATCGCTCCGCCGAACAAGCCCGGCTATAAGGATCGGCGGCTTCTCTCCATTCTGGATGAATCCAAACTGCGGCGGGTGCTGGCGAAGTTGCTCGACGAGAACGAATTTCTGAGCCCGTTCGGAATCCGGTCACTCTCGAAATTTCACCTGGAGCATCCCTACATCTTCCAAGTCCATGCCGAGGAGTACCGGGTCGACTATCTGCCTGCTGAGTCAAACACGGGGATGTTCGGCGGCAATTCCAACTGGCGCGGCCCGATCTGGATGCCCGTCAATGCGCTCATTATCAGAGCGCTGCTGAATCTGTACGGATATTACGGAAATGACTTTACCGTGGAATGCCCGACCGGGTCCGGCAAGCAGATGAACCTGTTCGAGATTTCCCGAGAGATCGTCAAGAGGCTCGGCAGCATGTTTCTTCCTGACCAGCAGGGACGGAGGCCGGTCTTCGGAGGAACGCAAAAATTCCAATCGGATCCACATTGGCGAGACCACATTCTCTTCTACGAGTTCTTTCACGGAGACAACGGCGCCGGGCTTGGAGCGAGCCATCAGACCGGCTGGACCGGTCTCATCGGACGACTGCTACAGATCGACGGGGCCATCACAGCGGACGTCTACCTCGAGGGAGGGCGGCTCGCGACGACGAAGAAGATCGCCGAACTGGCGCGGGGTCGGAAGAAGCCCGGCGCAACATCATAACCCGCCGGTTGAGGCGGTGGGGCCGACAAACCAATCGCCGGACAACGCCACGGCGACATTCCTGTCAGATGCACGTGGAAACCATTCGCGCCGTAGCCAGCAGATCGTCGGTTGTACCCTGGCCGTATGCCGATAGCCTCGAGGCCGGGAACGACGGGAGAGAGCCTTGATGGCACGGAAGTTTGAGGTTAGGAAGGTGTTCCTGTACGTTGTGGTCGGTATGGTGGGAACGGTCGGCCTCTTGATCGCCGCGGCATGGTTCAGGCCGACGCCGGTTCTGATCCTGCCGACCGCCGAACACCCGGATTGCCTGACGCCGGCCGAGGATCGCGAGGTGCTGATCGGCTTGGGTGTTTCTGGTGGCGGCAGCCGAGCGGCTCTGTTTGCGGCTGGCGCGATGGAGGCGTTGGCCAAAATTCGGGTCTGACCGGGGAAGCAGTCGCTCCTCGAGCAGGTGTCCTTCATTTCCAGCGTCTCGGGCGGCAGCATGGCTTCCAGTTATTTTGTCGCGCGCAAGCCGTCGCATGCCGTGCCGGTCCTCACACCGGACGGCGCCCTGACGCCGGAGTACCGGGAGTTTTTCAGCCGATTCAAAGAGCAGATGAAGGCCGACATCGAGGGGCAGTTGCTCAGGCGTCAACTCTTCCGGAACCGGTGGTTCAATCCTGCCTGGACCGCCAGATCGCTGGCGGAAATTCTGAACGAATCGTTTCTGGAGGGCATGACATTCAAGGACCTGGCGAAGCGGGAAGAGAGCGGCGACAGCCCCCATCTCCTCGTGAACGCGACCCTCTATAATAACGGGCGCCGATTCGTTCTGAGCACCATTCCCCGAGACACATTGCACTATGATCCATTTCCGGACTTGAATCGGGTCCCCGGTGTGCGCAAGCTCGATGAAGAGACAGAAAGGATACTCCGGTCGCGTTGGGAATCGTTGATTTCCATGAAGCCGGAAGATCTCAAGCTCGACACCTGTCGGATCACGCTGGCCGGTGCGGTTGTGGGTTCGATGTCGTTTCCTCCTGTGGTCGGGCCGATAACGTTTCGCGTGGAGGGACAGGACCAATATTGGCATGCCGGAGACGGAGGCTTGGCCGACAACACCGGAATTGAATCACTGCTCATGGTGTCGTTGAGAAAGCTGCAGGGAGGCAAGACCAGGCGCGCGCTCATGATTTCGCTCGACAGTTCCTTTCCCTTTGATGTGGGCGGGGAAGAATTGAACCACCGGGCCGAAGGCTTCACGCTGTTCAGTTACGACTTCTCTCGGATTCCGAGCATCATGGAGGAGCGGGCCACGGCGTACCGGGCCTGGTTTCTCAGACTCGCTCAGCGGCACGGGCTCCTGCCTGATCCAAGCCAGCTCGCGCTGGTTACGCTTCGGCACACGGATACGGAATGGAAGGCGGATCTGAGCGATCTGCCAGACTCCTGCCGCACGGATGCCGGCACAATGAAGCAGCCTAGGGAGGTCGTCCGGCGTTTGGCTGGGATCGCAACGCGGCTTTGGTTGGCCTCCCCGTGTGACCGCGATCTCACGATCGCTGCGGCCGCCAAGGTGGTCGCCCAGAACGAGACGAAGATTAGGAAGTTCCTGGAAGCTCCTCTCCAATGAGAAGGGCCTGATGGTCAACATCAGACCGGCTGGACCAGGTGCGCGGCGAAAATCATCCAGCTCTACGGCTTCCAGGATGCCGAGAAGGCATTGGAAGAGAGGGCAAGAAGGCTGCGTTCAAGAAAGGTGAGGCATGAACGGTTGGCGGAAGCATCCGGTCATCTATGAAATCAACACCTGGGTCTGGCTGTTCGAGCTGAGCAAGAAGCAGCGAGAGCGCATCACGCTGGCAACGGTGCCGGCGCAGGAGTGGGATGCCATTGCGACCTACGGCTTCGACGCGGTTTGGTTCATGGGCGTCTGGGAACGCAGTCCCGCCGGCATCGCCATCTCCATGCGCAACGAGGGGCTGTTGAAGGACTTCCGCCGGGCGCTGCCGGATTTTGCGCCGCAGGACAATGTGGGCTCGCCCTACTGCGTCAGGCGGTATGTCGTGGATCAGCAACTGGGAGGTCCTGAAGGGCTCGCGAAGGCGAGAAAGATGCTCGCGGACAGAGGGATGAAGCTGATTCTGGATTTCGTGCCGAATCACGTGGCGCCGGATCACCCCTGGGTCACGGAGCATCCGGACTATTTCATTCAGGGCAGCGCCGATGATCTGGCGCGGCAGCCGAACGATTTTATCCAGGCCGGCGGCAAGGTATTGGCCTGCGGCCGGGATCCCTATTTTCCCGCCTGGCCGGATGTGTTGCAATTGAACGCCTTCAACAGCGGTTTGCGCAAAGCGACGGCTGAAACCGTGACGTCGATCGCCGATCAGTGCGACGGGATGCGCTGCGATATGGCCATGCTGCTGATCAATGCCATTTTCGAGCGGACCTGGAGAGATCGCGCCGGCGCTAAACCGCCGACCGAATACTGGCCTGATCTGATCAAGGCGGTCCGGAAACGGCACCCCCAAGTCCTGTTTATGGCCGAAGCCTATTGGGATATGGAGTGGGAGCTGCAACAACAGGGGTTCGATTACTGCTACGACAAGCGGCTCTACGATCGCCTGGAGCATAACGATGCCGAGACCGTTCGGCTGCATCTCTGCGCAGACCTCGGGTATCAGGAGAAACTGGTCCGTTTTATAGAGAATCACGACGAACCCCGGGCGGCTTCGACCTTTCACCTAGAGAAGATCCGTGCCGCCGCGCTCACCGCAGCCACCTTGCCGGGCGCTAGGCTGTTCCATGAAGGGCAATTCGAGGGCCGTCGCGTGAGGCTTCCGGTGTTTCTGCGGCGCCGTCCCGATGAAACTCCGGACCAGAGCCTTCAAGAGTTCTACCGCAACCTTCTCCGGCTCTTTCGCAGCACCGACCTCAAGGAAGGCGAGTGGAAACTCTGCGAACGAACCGGCTGGCCGGACAACAACAGCTACATGAGCCTGGTGGCCTGGTGCTGGAGGAAAGACAATGAGCGGCACCTGATCGTGGTCAATCTTTCCGATCATAGGGCCCAAGAGCAGGTTCGCGTCCCCTGGGGCGATCTCGCCGGACGGTCATGGCGGCTGACTGACGCTTTGACCGGGGAGGTCTACGAGCGGGATGGAACCTTGCTTCAGCATTCCGGGCTCTATGTGGATCTTGAGGCATGGCGTTATCACGTCCTGAAATTTTAAAAACCTTTTGCTCATATCGTCTCTGATGGCGCAAGAAGATTCATCAGCATCCGCCTCTCTCACGTCGTACACACTCTTCGACGGCGGTCCTGCTTATCGTGTGGAGGAGAAACTCGGCCTGCTGCGAGGGGGGCAACAGCGGACAGGCCGTCGCGTACTCTTTGCCCTGCTGGTGGCCTGGCTGCCGATGCTCTTGCTCGCCGCCGTCCAAGGGCTGGCAGTTGGGCCGACACGCCTGGAATCGTTTCTGATGGACTTCATCATCAACGTGCGCTTTCTGATCACCGTGCCGGTCTTGCTTGTCGGGGAAGCCATTTGCGGGAATCAGCTCTGCACTGTGGTCCGGCAGTTCCTCGACGCGCGCCTGGTGAAGGAAGAGGCCCGGACACAGTTCGACAGCATTGTGCGGAACGCTGTGCGTGTGAGCCGTTCCGGACGGACGGATGCCGTTTTGGTTGGATTAGCCTACCTGCACAGCGGTGCCGCCATCATCGTATACCTTTACGGCCTCCAGGAGCCGACCTGGCGGGCTCCCATCAGAGACGGCCATGTTGCGCTGTCGTTGGCGGGATACTGGCATCTTCTGGTCGCCTTCCCGCTCTACTCGTTTCTCCTGTGGCGATGGCTGTTGCGGATTGCGTTATGGTGGCGGTTTCTCTGGCAGGTGTCGAAGCTTGAACTGCAGATCACGCCTTCCCATCGAGATGGAGCAGGCGGGCTGGCATTCTTGAGTAATTCCGTAGAAGCCTTCGCGCCGTTCGTGTTCGCAGAGGGAGCCATCATCGCCGGCACGATGGCTGATTTCGTCGTCTACGAAGGAGACTCACCGCTCCAATACGAATGGCATGTCATCGCGTTTCTAGTCTTCATCCTGATCTTGATTGTGGGACCCTTGTTGTTGTTCATGCGGGCCTTGTACGAGGCGAAAGAAAAGGGCGTCTTCGAGTACGGAGCGTTGGCCTGTCGGCAGATTCAGCAGGTTGAGGGAAAATGGCTCCGCGACGCTCCGGTTAAGGAGGACCTTGAATCGAGCATGCTCGATTTCCGTTCCGTCACCCATCTCGGACATTCGGTCAACGCGGTGCGCAATATGTCGATTTTTCCGCTGCAGAAAGAGGATGTGCTGAAACTCATCGTGACGGCATTGCTTCCGTTGGTGCCGGTGCTGGCTTCTCTGGTGCCGATGGGAGAGGTCTTTTCATTATTGTTGAAGGTAGTGCTGTAGGAGGCGAAGAGCGATTCCGATGCTGAACCGGTACCTGTTGCATACGAGTCTGTTGCTCATACTTATTTGTCTCGCCGGTTGTCCGGGATCGGTGTATCTGTGGGAGGTGAGAACGGAATCGACCAAGAAGCATGATGAATTCTCCATTGCCGTCTTGAAGCAGCAGCCGGTCGGGATACTGGAAGCCCTCACATCGCCTGGTCTTCACGGCAATGAGGTCGGTCTTGCCCTTTCGCTCAAGCGGGTGATTGAGCGCGTGGCTCCCCACATGCGCCTGGTATCTCCCATCGAGGCCGCCTCCCGAATCAATCGGCAGGGACTGGCGGCCGAGTACACCCGCATGAGGATGGATTACGAACAAAGCAATATTCTGGCGCGGGATTCGCTGCAAAAAATAGGGGCTGCATTGGGCGTACGGTACGTCCTCCAGCCTCGACTCGCGGCCTTCACGCAAACGTTGTACGACCGTTGGAAGGTGCCGGCTCTTGAAATCAATGTCGTGCGGATTCGCTCGAGCATCATTCGATTGGCGCTGCAAGTCTGGGATACCGAAACCGGCGATCTCCTCTGGGCTTCAACGGCGGAGGGATCGTTCCAGGAGGAGGCGTTGTCTGAAGATCCTGTTTACCTGAGAGAGGCGGGACGAATTACCTGGGGCAGCATCATTTCAGATTTTGCTCGTGACAGGACGTCGTCTCGTTACTCTCCTACGAACAACCTCATTGATTCGCTCGTCGGGCCTGATACTGAGGAAGAGGAAGCACCTGCCAAAGCCCCTGCTTCACCTCCGGCAGGGCAATAGGCTGCTCACTTGCGAAGGCGCCGTCCTCGGCGACTTTTCTCCACTTTACTTTTGTGAGCCGTTCCATTAGCTTTTCGTCCGTACTGTCACGAGTAGCAGAAAGCATTGGGGCCGGAAGGGGCCTTTCATTCAATCACAGGAGGATCGGGAACATGGTGAGAGGATCGACAGGGGTAAATTCGCGGGGCATGTTATTGGCGATTGGTTTCGGACTGGCGGCATCGCTTAGTCTGTTGTCTGCCGGCCCGGCCTTCTCGGTGAATGCGCCGGAGCAACAGCAGCTGGTGGACAAGGCGAGGATGACCTTAGAGGCCTTCACGGCCGATGAAGGCATGAAGGGGGCCTTGAAAGAAATGGGGAAAGACGCCAAGGGCCTCTTCATCATCCCCCAATTCATGAGAGGAGCGTTCATCATCGGCGGCGCGGGCGGCAGCGGCGTTCTGATTGTTCGCGATGAGAAGTCCGGAAAATGGAGCGACCCGGTCTTCTACAACATCGGATCGGCCAGCTTCGGCCTGCAGATCGGGGGCGATGTTTCAGAAATGGTCCTCGTCGTCAGGACGCAAAAGGGACTGGAGGAGTTCTATTCGAACGACTTCAAACTTGGAGCGAACGCAGGCATCGCAGCCGGTCCGGTCGGCGCCGGGGTCTCGGCGAAGGGGATCGCTGCCGATATCGTGGCCTACGCGAAGAAGAAAGGCGCGTTCGGCGGAATCGCCGCGGACGGATCGCTGGTCTCCGTTTCCAACGATTCCAACAAGGCCTATTACGGAAAAGAGGTTCGACCGACGGACATTGTCGTGAAGAAAGACGTCGGCAATCCCAAGTCGCTCCCGCTCCGCGAGGCAGCCGAGAAGCTGATGAAGTAAGAGACCGTCGCCTTGTGGTCGGCGCGAATCGCGAGAGGGGCGGGACACGCGAGACAGGCGTGGAGTTGAGAATTCAGTCGCTGGTGTTTGCGGCCAACTCGTTTCGCCCTTCCCGCGTCATGGAACGTGTGAGAGCGTAACAGCCTGATGAGAGACCGGCGATGCCATCATCCCGGATTCGGCGTCGCTGTGGTCATCTTCGCGGTGCTGTCACTGAACGGTCCGGAGCGGGCTAAGGGTGAAGTCGGCTCAGGCGATATCCCCGGCGAACCAGAGCAGGTCGAGGCGCAGCAGGCGGGGGATGAATCTGCTCCGGGTCCGGAAGTCGAATCGACAGATTCTGCCCCCGCCGCCGACAAGCCTCGCAGGGAGCGTTTACTTAAGCGCATCGGACCAAAAGGCCTGACGCCTGAGCAAGAAGCCGAAGCCGAGGAGCTTCGAAGACTGGCGGCCAAGTATGGGACAGACCCCACGGCTATCGTCGGGCGTGTCCAGCTGACCAGCCAATATCTTGATCTCCCCGAGGGCGCGCGGGCCGTCGACACGGTGGCTCGGGTGGATATTCCGTTCCGTGGCAACTGGCTCCTCCGAACGGAGATGCCCTTCTTGAAGTGGAGCGATCCGAATCGCTCCGGCGCAACCTCCGCCCAAGGCACGAGCGATCTTTCCGTCATTGCCGGATGGCGGGCGTACAATACGCCGGAATATGCCGTGTTGATCGGCGCGCTGGCCACGTTTCCGACTGCAGCCGAAAGCGGGCTCGGTCTCGGCAAGTATACGGTCGGCCCCGCGCTGGCGACGGCCAGATTTATTCCACGATGGGAATCCTTCTTGATCGGACTCTTGCAATATCAGACATCCGTTGGAGGAGACCCGTCCCGCAGAGACGTCTCGCTCATGCGGGGTATTGCTCAAGTGAATTCGTTCTGGGGCCAGAAGTGGTGGACCGTCGTGCAGGCGGTCTGGCAGATCAATTGGGAGCAGAATGCCAAGAGCAGCATGACGATGGAATTCGAGCTCGGCAGAAGTATTGTCGGACGATTGGGCGCCTTCGTCCGTCCCGGAGTCGGAATCTGGGGGCAAAGCGTACTTGGAGCGTACGACTGGAACGTTGAAGTCGGTGTCCGCTACATGTTCGCGAGCTTCTAGCTCGCGCATTCTTGACCTCATCTATCTGCAATGGTAGCCTCGCGCCGATGAGTGGCGTGATGGCGCTTCATTCCAAGCGGACTTTCTCAATGAAGCTTCCTCTTGTCCTCGCTGCCGGCATCGGCACGTGGCTGTCCCTTTCATTACCCGCCTACGATCAACAGCTGCCGGATGGGCAGGAACTGACTGCCTCCCTCATCCTGAAGCCCTGGACCGGTGACCTTGACGGCATGCTCGAGCGGCGCGTGATTCGCGCGCTTGTGGCGCCGTCCCGCACCTCGTACTGGCTCAACGGCGCCAGGCAGACCGGCGGCGAGTATGAGCTCCTCAAGGCTTTTCAGGAAGAGGTCAACAATCATCACAAGACGAAGGGCAAGCACATTCTGACCCATGTGGTCTTTATCCCGACAGCGCGCGACCAACTGATCCCGGCGCTTCTGGAAGGGCGAGGCGATATCGCCGCCGGCATCCTGACTGTGACGCCGGAGCGTCTCGAGCAGATCGATTTCGGCGAACCCTTTTTCCGCGGGGTCAAGGAAATCGCTGTGACGGGACCGGCATCGCCCGAGCTGAAATCCCTCGATGATCTATCAGGCAAAGAAGTGTTCGTCCGCAAGTCGTCGAGCTACTGGACGCATCTGGAGCGTCTCAACGAGCGGTTCGCGCAGGAGCAGAAGCTGCCTGTGGCGCTCAAGGCTGCGCCTGAGGATTTGCAGGATGACGACCTGCTGGAAATGGTCAATGCCGGCCTCGTCGGCATCATCGTAGTCGATCGCTATCAGGCCCTCCTCTGGTCGAAGGTTTTCAAAAAGCTCAAACCGCACAAGGGCATCGTGGTCAATGCGGGCGGGGATCTGGCCTGGATGATCCGCAAGGACAGCCCGAAACTGAAGGCGGAAATCGCCGAATTTGCCAAGAAGCATGGACAGAAATCCGACTTCGGAAAGGCGTTGGTTAAGAAGTACGGCGGCGACGGCAACCCACGAATCGTCAAACAGGCCACTTCGGCCGGCGAAATCAAGAAATTCCAGAAGACGATCGAGTTTTTTCGCAAATATGGAGCCCAGTACGATATGGACTACCTCTTGATGGTCGCCCAGGGGTACCAGGAGTCACTGCTCGATCAGAATGCGCGAAGCCAAGTCGGCGCCATCGGCGTCATGCAGCTGATGCCCGCCACCGGCAAGGACATGAACACCGGGGATGTGACGCAAATAGAACCGAACATCCATGCCGGCATCAAGTACATGCGCTACCTCCGGGACCAATTTTTCGAAGCCGAGCCGATGGACACGCGCAACAAGATCCTCTTTTCGTTTGCCGCCTACAATGCCGGGCCGACTCGTGTGCAGAAGCTCAGGAAGGAGGCCGAGCAACGCGGACTCGATCCGAATGTCTGGTTCAACAACGTCGAGATCATCGCGGCCCGCCGGATCGGCGAGGAGACGGTCACCTATGTGGCGAACATCTACAAGTATTACATCGCGTACAAATTGGTTGAAGAACAGCGGGCCGAGAAGGAAAAAGCCCGCAACGAGGTGCGGCAGGCGGTTCCCACGCCGCAGTAGTCTAGGTTGGCTCATCTTCACCTGGCTCGCATGGACAGATGCCGACGTTTCCTGTAAGCTTTGCCCGGCTGATGACAAAAAACACACAGGAGGGTTCTCATGCATAGACATGTGATCGCGGGATTGATGATTGGCGGATTGCTGATGACGGTCGCCGGTTGTAGCAGCTATTACCGTGTGACTGATCCTGCTTCGGGGAAAGCCTATTACACGACGAAGGTGAACGATGCGGGCAGGGGCGGCGCGGTCAAGATCAAGGACGAGAAGACCGGCAGCATGGTGACTCTGCAGTCATCCGAAATTAAGGAGATCTCGTCGGACGAGTTCGAAGCTGCTCTGAAAGCGCAACCAGCCAAGGCGCAGCAAGCTCCGATGCAGGCAGCTCCGATGCAGCCTGCCGAGGCCCAGCCACAACCGCCGGCTCAAAAGTAACGCGCAGTCAGAATAGCGTCGGGAGGCAATCAATGATGCGACGAGCCGCACTCTGGCTTCTCAGCGTGGGGATCCTCTGTCTGATTTTCGCTCCTCTCGTTCGAGCTGAAGAAACGGCAGACTCCCCGCTGCCGGAGAAGCTCATGATCCGCGGCGGGTGGGCCTATGTCTTTGGGGCAACAGCAAATGCGGCAGTCTCCGGGCCGATCTTGGGACTGGGCGCCAGCGTTGACTTCACGAACACCCTCGGTGGGAGGACGAGTACCGACGCATTCCGCGTCGACACCCTCTATCGGTTCAATGACCGGCATGCTCTTGGGTTCTCCTGGTATCGGGTTGGATTGAGCGGAGACAAAGTTCTCAATCAGACCATTCAAGAGGGCGATAACGTCATTTCTGCCGGTGCTGCGACGCAGACCAGCTTGAACTTCAATATCTACCGGTTGCTCTACAACTACTCCTTTTACCATAACGACAAAGTGGAGCTGGGATTCTCGCCGGGACTCTACGTGATGAGAACAAGCTTCAACTTGGCGGCGCAAGGGACGATCAACGGGACCGCAGGAAACGCAGCGGTCATCAACGAACAAGTGACCCTTCCACTCCCATCGATCGGCCTCATTGCGAACTACAACATTACCCCGAAGCTGAAGTTTGAGAGCCGTTACGACTTCTTCTATCTGACCATCGACAAGTATACAGGAGCGATGTTTGAGTTCTATGCCGGCCTTGAGTACCGCCTCTTGAAGCATTTCGCAATGGGGGCCGCCTACGACCGTTTGCAGGCTGGTCTAAGAGGAGACGGAGATCGAGGATTTAACATCAACTTCAGCTATAACCTGCTCTATCTCTACGCCACACTCTATGTGTTCTGACCGGCAGTGAGATTGACCGATCTATCATCCGAACCTTCCGCCTGCGCGTGATTCGTCTCGCCGTCCATAAGAACTTCCCACAGCATTCTGAGCCTGATGCCTGTTACGGGCCGTGGCCATGGCGTACAGGCTTGTCAGAAGTCCCGTTGTTCACATGAGGGTGACGACATGGTGAAGCGATGCAAGGGAAGGAGGACGTTATGAAATGGATGAAGTGCAATGTGCGCTCGGCCTTGATCGGAAGCGTGATGGTCTCATTGGCCCTCCTCTGGCCGATCCCATTGTGGGCCGAACGAGACTCACCGCAGCCCAGCTTGAAGGAAATCATGCAAAAGAGACCCGATGCTCAAGCCGAGCAGGCAGGCGCGGCTGCCGGCATTCCGGACGATCCGTTCGGCCGAGGGACGCCGCGATCGAGCGTCCGTGGCTACCTGTTGTCGGCCAATGAGCGAAATTATGTCCAGGCGTCTGAATACCTGGACCTCCGGAATCTTCCTCCCGGTATGAGTCACACCCAAGGACCGGAACTGGCTCGCCAATTGAAGATCGTTATGGACCGGGCGCTCTGGATCGACCTCGAAACACTGAGCCCCAATCCTGAAGGCGATGTCCAGGACAATCTCCCGGCCGTTCGCGAACATGTCGGGCGTATTGTGACCGAGGAAAAGACCTATGAGTTGCTCCTGCAACGGATTCCTCGGGGCGACGGTGTGTACATCTGGAAATTCGCCGGTCTGACGGTGGCCGAGATTCCAGAGCTCTATCAACATTTCGGCTACGGTCCTTTGGAACACCTCTTCCCTGCCTGGCTGTTCGATGTGTCGATTCTGGGCATTCATCTTTGGGTCTGGGCCGTGGCGATCATCGTCGGAATCTTGCTGGTCCCGGTTGCCCGCTTCTTGACCTGGTTCCTGGTGGCGATGCTGCGGGCCGTTCGTGCGGATCTAGCGCACACATTCACACAGTACTTCAGCGGTCCTTTTACGCTCCTCGTCTGGACCGTCCTCGGACGAAAAATCATCGGCATGATCGGCCCATCCGTCGCGGTTCGCGCACTGGGAGAGGCCCGCACCGTGCAGGTGATTGCCCTGGCATGGTTTCTCACGAGGCTGATTGACTATGTCACCCAGCATATTGGCGCCAATCTTGACCGACAGGGACTCAGCGGCTCGCGCGTCTTGCTCACGCCGGTGGCCAGATTGGTAAAGTTCATCGCCCTGGCCGGGGCCGTGCTGTTGTGGCTGGATAACGCCGGATATAAGGTGACCACGCTGCTGGCCGGCCTTAGCATCAGCGGCGTGGCCGTCGCGCTCGCGTCGCAGAAAAGTTTAGAGAACATCTTCGGCGCGCTCACACTCTTCGCGTCCAGGCCTGTCAAGGTCGGGGACTTCTGCAGATTCGGAAATCAGGTCGGAACCGTGGAAGAAATCGGCCTTCGCGCCACCCGCATCAGGACGTTGGATCGAACCGTCATCACGGTCTCTAATGCGGAGTTTGCGAATATGCATCTTGACAATTATTCGGAGCGAGACCGCTTCTGGTATCATCCAACCCTTCAATTGCGCTACGAGACGACGCCGGATCAGATCCGGTACATCTTGGTGGAGGCGCGGAGGATGCTCTATGCGCATCCGAAAATCCTAGCCGAGCCCCTCCATGTCCGCTTTAAGGGTTTCGGCGCCTACTCACTGGACATCGACGTGTTCGCCTACATGGGAGTCACGGACTACGCTGAGTCTTTGGAGATCGCCGAGGATTTGAACTTGCGGATCATGGACATCATCGAGGCGGCCGGGTCGGATTTTGCTTTCCCGTCGGAAGTGCAATACTCACTCCCCGGAAAACCTGTTGACGAGGAGCGAGTCAAGGCCGTTGGCATGAAAGTCAAGGAGTGGAAATCAAGAAAGGAACTCTACCTCCCGGGATTTCCCCCGGACAAGATCGCTTCTCTCAAAAACTCGTTGGAGTATCCGCCGGAGGGGTCGCCGCAATATGCGCCGGCAAAGGGCTGAGGGGTCATGCTATCGGCCGGGGCCCTGTCAGTTTTGACAGTTTCGACAGGTGGCGGTTCATGGCAAAAGAACGCAGATTTTGTGAAAGAGGCCGAGGATGAAACGGCAATCTCCTGAACGGTATGTATGGCTTGTGGCGGCGCTTCTCGTGCTCCAAGCCGGCTGCGAGTATGTCCGTCCGACCCTGAACGCCCCATTGGAGAAATGGGATCCCAAGGGTGGTTATCGCTTTACGAATGTGGCGCCGCCGGAGTCCGACAACAGCGACAGTTTCCTGTTCGTGGCGGCGTTTTCTGGCGGAGGGACGCGCGCGTCCACGTTGGCGTTCGGCGTCTTGCGCGAGCTGGCCCATCAGGAAATCATCTGGGAAGGCAAGCGGAAGCGGCTGCTTGATGAACTCGACCTCATTCATGCCCTCTCCGGCGGGACGTTCACCGGGGGCTACTACGCGCTCTATCGAGACCGAATCTTTCACGACTTTGAATATCGCTTTCTTCGGGTCAACTGGGAATCCGAGCTGAAGGCCCGGGTCTTCAAGTCACCCAGCAATTGGTTCCGGCTCTGGTCGCCCTATTTCGGCCGCGCCCACCTGATGTCGGAACTTCTGGACGAAGCGCTTTTCGATCACAAGACCTATGCGGACCTGGCGGCGCTGCGGCAACGGCCCATGTTGATCATCCATGCGTCGGATATGGCGACGCTGGCCCGGTTTGAATTCACGCAATTTCAGTTCGATATCATCTGTTCCGATCTCAAGCAGCTGCCTATTGCTGATGCTTCTGCCGCCTCGGCCGCGCTTCCCCTCGTGCTGAGCCCGATCTCGTTGAAGAATTACGCGAACGACTGCAAGTATGAGGTGCCGGGATGGTTGGAGGAGGCTAAGAGGCGAGGCAAAATCGGAGGTCAACGGGCGAACGAGCTGCTCTCGTATCTGGACGTCAAGAAACGTCCCTACATCCACTTGCTCGATGGCGGTCTATCGGACAATCTCGCGCTGCGGGGAATCATTGAAAACAGCGGCTTGCAGGGAGGGTTTGAAAAGCTGTTGCTTGCGGCGGGTGTGAAGAATATCAAAAAATTTGTCATTCTGACCGTGAATGCGGAGACGTCTCCGGATGTGATGGAATTCCGCAGCGATCATGTTCCGGTCATTTCCAAGGCCATGAGCTCATTGGTGGACATTCCGATCAATCGGTATTCGTTCGATACCACCACGCTCATCAAGATGGGCGTGGAAAAATGGCGGACGGAACTCCAGCTCAAACCGCGCCCTCCAGGCAGTCCTTTCGCCGAAGACGCCGACATCTATTTCATCAACGCCAGTTTAAATGAGATCGAGGATCCGGACGAGCGCATTTCCCTGATGAAAATTCCCACGACGCTGTATTTGACGGACGACCAGATCGACCGGCTTGTCACAGCTGCGGCGAAGCTCCTGCGCAACGATAAAGAGTTTCAGCGACTCATGAAGGGCATCGAGGCGCCGGCCCAATAATCGTGGAAAGGCGGACTGTGATGAGAATACGTCGTCGTCTCTTCATCTGGTCGGCCACGATATGTTACGGCCTGATTGCGCTGAACGTCCAGCCAACTCAAGCCGGCGGCCTTTCGCTCTATGAAATTGCCACCGCGGATGTCGGTCTGGCCAGCGCCGGCTGGGCGGCGCGAGCGCAGGACCCCGCGACGTTGCTGAAGAATCCTGCCGGCATGAGCCGCCTCGACGGCAATCAGTTCCAGGCCGGCGCGCAGTTGCTGCAGTCTGGCGTTGCCTTTTCTCCTGCCGCGGGAACGACCGTCGATGGCAACAGCGGCGGCAATCCGATCGGAGTCCTGCCGGCCATGAGCATGTTCTACGTGCATGGTCTTGGCGACGATGTCAAAGTCGGCCTCGGCCTGTTCTCGAATTTTGGACTGGCAATGAACTACAACTCCGGATGGGTGGGACGCTACTATGCGGTCGACAATACCCTGCTCGGCGTCAGCATCATGCCGGCGATGAGCTATCGCATTAACGAGCAATGGTCGATCGGGGTTGCCGCCAATGTCATGATCGGACACTTGAATTACAGCGCCGCAATCAATAATCGTGCGTTTCAGAACGTTCCTGATGGCGAAATGAAAGTGACCGACACGACCGTCGGCGCCGGCGGGAATGTCGGACTGTTGTACGAACCCAAGAAGGGCACGAGAATCGGTGTCGCCTATTACTCTCAGGTGAAGCTCAACTTTGGGAGCGTGCCCACCTTCAGCGGATTATCCGGCCCTGTCGGGACCGCGCTCCAGAATCAGGGCCGTCTGAATAGTGAGCTGGATCTTGGCGTCACCGTGCCGCAATCGGTGATGGTAAGTTCCTATCACGAATTTACGGACCGCTGGGCCATGATGCTGGACTTCGGCTGGCAGAACTGGAGCCAATTCGGCAAGGTCGAAATCGGGCTGACCGGTCCCCCGCTGGCGCCGAGCACGACCACCACCCTCGACTACCAGGATACCTATCACGTGGCATTGGGAAACCGGTACCGGTTGAATCAGGACTGGCTCCTCAACTCCGGATTCGCTTGGGACAGTTCGATGATTCCAAATAAGAACTATTCGGTGTCCCTGCCGGTCGGGGAACAGTTCCGGTTCGGCCTCGGCGCTGAATGGCAGGCGAGTCCCAAGCTGAATGTGGCCTTCAGCTATGAACTGGCCTACGGCGGCAATCTTCCGGTCAATCAGAACCGAGGTCCCCTGGCCGGCAGTCTCGTCGGACAGTTCCCCAGCACCTACGTCAATTTCTTCCAGGTGAGTTTCATCTGGGGCAAGGGGGCGGGCGGAACCGGATCTGCGAATGGGGCGACTTGAACGGTCACTTGCGCGCACATGAAAGGAACGAGCCAATGATGAGAGACAGACGATCAATCGCCTTGAGTCTGATAGTCCCTACCCTCTTTTTGATGGGAGTGGCGGTTCCATCGATCGCTCAGAGTGAATCGCTCGATCGCACCGTCTTGCCGATCCAGGAACCGAAACGGCCGGCGATCACCGCATTCGATGCGCGAAACGTCAAGGCGCCACCGCGTTTTGAGATCAAGGCGCCTACCGGAGCCCCGAACGTTCTGATTCTACTGATCGACGACATGGGATTCGGAATGTCCAGTGCGTTCGGCGGACCGATCCACATGCCGACGGTGGAACGATTGGGGAATAACGGCCTTCGCTATAACCGTTTCCATACGACCGCGCTCTGTTCGCCGACCAGGACGGCCCTGCTGAGCGGTCGGAACCATCACATGAACAACATGGGCGGGATTACTGAAATTGCCACGGCATTTCCCGGCAACACCGGCCAGCGTCCGAACAACGTGGCGCCCCTCGCAGAAATGTTGCGGTTGAACGGCTACAGCACGGGATTCTTCGGGAAGAACCACGAGACGGCCGTGTGGGAAGTCAGTCCATCCGGTCCGACGGACCGCTGGCCGACGCGATCGGGCTTCGATAAGTTCTACGGCTTCATCGGCGGCGAAACCAACCAATGGGCGCCGATGCTCTACGACGGGCTGACTCAGGTCGAATTGCCGCGTGATCCGAACTACCACTTTATGCGCGACATGACGAATCAGGCGATCCATTGGATGCGTTATCAGAAATCCCTGACGCCGGACAAGCCGTTCTTCATGTATTTCGCCCCTGGCGCCACGCACGCACCGCACCATGTCCCGAAGGAATGGATTGCAAAATATAAAGGGAAGTTCGAGGGTGGCTGGGACCGGTTCCGCGAAGAGACGTTGGCTCGACAAATCAAGTTGGGAGTGGTGCCGGAAGGAACCAAGCTTGCCCCCAAACCGGAAGCGATCAAGGATTGGGATACACTTTCGGCAGACGAGAAGAAACTGTTCACGCGTCAGATGGAAATTTTCGCGGCCTTCGGCGAGTATACGGACAGCGAAATCGGCCGTCTGATCCAGGCACTCGAACAAACCGGTCAGATGGACAATACGTTGATCTTCTATATCGTGGGGGACAACGGCACAAGCGCTGAAGGAGGGATGAGCGGCCTATTCAACGAGTACACCTACTTCAACCATGTGCCGGAAACCGTCGAGAGCATCCTGCAACATTATGATGAGCTCGGCGGTCCGATGTCCTACAACCACATGGCTGCCGGCTGGGCGGTCGCGGGCGATACGCCCTTCACCTGGACCAAGCAAGTTCCGTCAAATTTCGGCGGGACTCGCAATGGGATGGTGATTCACTGGCCTAAAAGAATCAAGGCGAAAGGCGAGGTGCGGAGCCAGTTCCATCATGTGATTGATATCGCGCCGACGGTTCTGGAAGCGGCGGGACTGCCGGAGCCGAAAATAGTCAATGGGACGAAACAATCCCCGATCGAAGGAGTCAGCATGGTCTATACCTTCGGCAGTCCCAAGGCGAACAGCAGGCATAGGGTGCAGTACTTTGAGATCATGGGCAACCGGGGCATTTACGCAGATGGGTGGTTTGCCGGAACCATCCACCGGGCTCCTTGGGAGTATGAGCCGCGCCAAACTCTTCTCAGCGACAAGTGGGAGCTCTACGACACGGGCAACGATTTCAGCCTGGTGAATGATCTGGCCGCGAAGAACCAGGCGAAGCTGAAGGAACTCAAAGACCTGTTCATGAAGGAGGCGGTCAAGTATCGTGTCCTACCGATCGACGATCGAGTTCTTGAACGCATGAACGCCGCGACAGCCGGGCGACCTGATCTGATGGGAGGACGCACGACGCTGACCGTCTATGAAGGCATGACCGGGATGTCGGAGAACGTCTTCATCAATACGAAGAACCGGTCGCACCACATCACGGCCGAAGTCGACATTCCCGAAGGCGGCGCCAACGGCGTCATTCTCGCCCAGGCCGGGCGATTCGGCGGATGGAGCCTGTACCTGAAAGACGGCAAGCCGACATACACGTACAACTTCGTCGGTCTCCAGCGATTTACGATCTCGTCCCCGCAGGCGCTTGCAGCAGGCAAGGCGACGATACGGTATGAATTTGAGTATGACGGCGGCGGACCGGGAAAAGGCGGCAGTGGCAGGATGTTTGTGAACGGCCAACAGGCAGGAGATGGCCGGATCGAGCACACGCAATGTTGTGTGTTCTCGGCCGATGAGGGAACCGACGTGGGAGTAGACGAAGGGACGCCGGTGACGGAAGACTACAACGAGCGAGACAACAAGTTCACGGGAAAAATCCACCGTGTGACCGTGGACCTGAAAGAGACGAAGACCGCGGCGGCGCACGAAGAGCCGCAGGCCCTGCGCGAGGCATCCCACCGTAAGGCGCTTGCGGACTGAGTGGAGCCTGTGAAGGAGAATTCGCATGAATCAGCAGGATAGAGCGGCAGGTTCGTACCGGATCCTGGCGGGATTCGTCCTGCTGGCCGCAGTGGCCGCATGCTCCAGCAAACCGGCTCATTACGAATCGAGCTGGCCGTTGGTGCCGATACAGAATCTCAACACGGTCGTCGGCGAGTGGCGAGGCGTCGTCATGAAGGAACGCCGAGTCCTGCCTGCGGGAGAGGTGACCCTAATGATCCGTGACAACGGCACCTATCTGTTCGTCGGTCAGACCGCTTCCGATACGGTTCTTGGAACCGGTACCATTGAAGTGCGGGAGGGCCGGTTGGTCGGAGGTTCCGACCTCCGGACCATTGCCGGTACGCTCCACGACAAGAAAGGGAAGGCGCTCTTGTTCGTCGAAGCGGCGAACCGCCAGACCGGAGACCGGTATCACGGTGAATTTTCGAGGGTCGAATGATCGTCAAGAACCTCCATCTCGCTCTGCTGTTCTTCTTGCTGTTGGGCCCGGCCGCCTGCGCCACGTTCGATGTCAAGACGGAGCATGATCCCACAGCGGACTTTGCCGGGCTCAAGACGTTCGCTTTTCCCAAGAGGGAGGATGTCGAGGAAAGCGGAGTCCAGAATAATTCGGTCGTGCGCGAGCGGATCGAAGGCGCCGTTTCGCGAGAGCTCACGGCAAAGGGACTTCGACCTGCCGGATCCGGTCGTCAGCCGGATCTGATGGTGTATTACTGGGTCAGCGTACAAGATAAACAGCGGAAGGCCTGGCGCGCGGGCTATGGATGGGGGGCCAGATACGGCGGCGGCGGCACGACCTATCCGTATGAGGAAGGCAGCCTCATCGTGGATCTCGTCGAGCCGGCCAAGGGTGAACTCGCATGGCGCGCGACGATTGCCGCCCATCTGGAGAATACGACCGACGAGAATCTTGATCTTGCGAGTCGCGGGATCGCCAAGGCCTTTGAGAGCTATCCTCCGAAAAATCGCACACCTTGAAGACTCGCAACTGGCTCTATCTGACCGCTTCTGCTCTGCTGCTGGTCGTCCTCGCGCTGTATGTGCAGTCGCAACACTCGTTCAAACATGTGATCGTCCCGCTGGTCGGCTCCTTTATCCCGGGTGAGCTGCGGGTGGAGAGCGGGTCGCTGAGCTTCCCTGCCACGCTGAAACTGACGGGCCTTTCGTATCGGCACCCGGAGGCGGGTCTGTCAGTGCAGATCGATCTGCTTCGACTCCGGCTCGCCGCAATCCCTTTCCTGCGCGAGCGCCTGCTGCTCTTCGACGAACTCATGGTCGGGCACGGAGCAATACGATATACGAAGGGAGAAACAGCGCGTTCGGAGAAGGACAAAACCGCCGTGGGCTTGTCTGGCCCGACCCTTCCTGGTCTACGCTGGGCCGTTCGACGCGGACAGATCGACCGTATGACGGTTTCCATCCGAACAGAAGACGATGAAGTGGGAGTTACCGATTTGCAGATGGTCGTGAATGACGTCGGTCCCGGACGGACCGGGACAATCGATCTTCAAGGGGAGGTCTCGGTCGATCGCCGCCGGAGCATGAGCCGTTGGGCAGGCAGGCTTGTGGGGACCGGCTCAATTCAGCAGGACGTGAACGGAAGACGGTTCGAGTGGAATGTGGTCAATGAGCTGATCGTTCGAGAGTCGCCTCTGAGAAAGGTCGAAGCCGGCTTGCAGGCCATCATGCTCAATCAGAGCATTGCAGGAGACTATGACGTTGTTGGCGAGACTGTTCAGGCCGAGTCGACGTTACATGTCCGGCTGGGCGAGAGTCGGCTTATCGATGCGTCGTTCAGACTGAGGCGGACCGGCTCGCCGGACGGGATGGAGATGGATCTCGGGATGAAAGTTCATGAGGTGACCGAGCAGGCGCTCAACCTCCTACTCGATGAAGAGCAGGAGGTTCGGCTTCGTTCTGCGCACGTAAGCGGGTATGTGGACATCCATGCCTTGGGAGAACGGTATGCCATTCGCTCGGCATTCACCGGACAGCGCCTGCAGGGCCTGTTCGGACGGGCTGCGACTCCTCCGCTGGACATCGATGTCGCGCAGACGGGAACTTTCGACAGCGGCTCTCGCGACCTGGCGGTGGAGATTTTTGATGTCCACGTGGCGGACCGCCATAAGCTCTGGTTGGCGGGAGAACTGAAACGCACGTTGCTCTTCAAGCTGGGCGACCGGGACACCGAACGAGAAAATCTCGAACCGTCGAACCCCTCTCAGGCGGATTGGGCGCTCGCAGTCAATGATATCGACGTGGCCGATCTTCATCCTTGGTTCGATGTTCTCCGGTGGAAGGGGTTGGAAGGTCTACAGGCAGGACGGGTCGGAGGGGCGATCACGGCATCCGGTCGAAGCAGCGGAAGAGTGGTGGACCTGTCGCTACGACTGAAGTTTTCAGACCTCCTCATGGAAAGCGCCGGAGGGGGTTCACTTCCTCAACCGGTGACATTCGACCATGTGGCTCAGGGAACGTTGACTGATTTCACCAGGCTGCGGATTTCTTCATATGTCGTCACGGCCGCGATGAACGAACAATCCAGGGGCACGTTACGCCTTTCGGGAACGATCAATCTCAAGGCGCCTGCGATGGATCTGAATATCGAGGGATCGCTCACCCTCAACGATCTGCAGGCAACCACGCTCAACCCTTTGCTGGCATCTTGGAGGAAGACCGGCTTCGACCATGGTCGTTTCAACGGGACTGCGCAGGCGACGGTGACTGGAGAACTGCTCAAGTGGGAGATCGATCTTCGAGGCCGCCAGGTCAGTCTCCGCCTTCCCGGGAAGGCTCACCCGACGATCCCCCTCAATCTGGCGCTGAGGCAGGCCGGGCATCTGAACAGAAGGGGCCGGGTGCTCCAGATCGACAAGGCGGTCCTTCAAGCGTTTCAGCAGTCTCGACCGGTACTCACGGCCATCCTGGATCGTCCGATTCATATGGCGTTGAATGTAAAAGGGGCGGGTCACGCGACGGTGCGACAAGAGACCCCCATCGCCACGCTCGGGATAGCCGTGCATCGATTGGACATTGAGCAACTCAAGGCGCGTCTCGAATTCCTGAACATTGCCGCGTTGGATCACATCAAGACCGGCCTCGTCAATTCGCAGCTGACGATCCGCTGGTGGGGGGAGGCGGAGCCGTTATCTGTCTCAGGAGATCTTGACGTCGGAAATTTGACGCTCGACTCAGGCGTTGTGCATGTGACCAATCCGGTCACGTTTCGCAACCGGATTGATGCCACAGTGAAAGATTCCTCCCTGATCGACGTGACAGCCTGGAACATTCGCGTGCTTGCGGGCTCGGCTACCATGGCTGAGGCGCGAGTCAGCGGCTCAACCGATGTGACGGATGGGAGCGCGGACCTGGCGCTGAAGTTTAATACGGACAATATGACGGCGTTTCTGGCGAGGATGGGAATGCTCGGCGGGCCGCAACTCAAATATGTTGCGGGAGCCGCCGTCACGGCTGAAGGGCGCCTGTTGAGCCAGGGAAGCCGTTCCCCCATCTCGCTACAGGCCACAATTCGATCCCGCAATCTTCGCCTCAAGCCGCTGCCGGGACATTCTTTGGCCTATGACATTGATTTACAGGGCAAGGCGGAGGTCAACGCGCCCAGGACGGTCGTAGAACTGAATCCGATGACGTTGACGCTGAAGCATGCAGCGAAAGAAGCCGGCACGGTCATGCTCTGGAGCCGCTGGCCGCTTGTCTCATCCGGAGCTGAAGCAACAGCCAGGATCGTCGCCAGACAGCTGGACTGCGGGGCGGTCAGCGATCTCTATAAAGCTTTGCCTGGGCGGATCCCTGGCCCGTTGCCGGTGAACGCCGACTTGACCATGAGTATGGACACCAGCAGGAACGGGAAATTCACCTTGAGCGGGCAGGAGATGATCGGACCGGTGCAGGTGTTACGAAAAGACGGAGGCCCCACAGAGGCGACGGTGCGAATCGAGCAGGACCTGAACCGGCATGATGATGAGCTGACTGTCGCCAAATTCACCCTTTCCGCAGATCGACCCGATGGTCTGGCCGATCAAGCGACGGCGAGCGGATCTATAAACTTCGGGAGAAAACGGCGCGCGGCATTGAAGGGAAGGGTGGCCTCTCTAGACGCAGGCTGGTACGCGGCGTTGTTCTCGGCACAAGATTCCAAGCCGGACTCCACAACGCAACAGGGAAGCAAACAGAGCCCGCGAAATATAGGGAAGCAATCCGATGCGCAGGCCTTTCTCGCGAACTTCGATGCGGACTTCTCGATCGGGACTGTCTCCTACCGCAGCCTGGCGATTGGGCCGGGGCGGCTGACGGCCAAGGGAACCGAGGAGATCCTGGAGGTGATGCTGGAGCCAACCGGCTTCGCAGAGGGTCAGGTTGAAGGGACGGTCGCGCTCAAACATGAGGGCGCTCAGTCTCGCATGGAATGGTCCGGCAAGGGCCAGGGTTTGAACCTGGAATCCATTCTGCAGGCGGTAGAACCGGGTGAGCCGGCCCGCTTGACGGGAATCGGATCGTTTCAGACATCAGGCGGGGGAGACGTGGATGCGAAGGAAGGACTCACGAGAAGACATCTCAAGGGGACCGGTGTATTCGACATCACAGGCGGAACATTCGTGCGAATCCCATTGTTTGATTTTCTTGCGAAGTACACCCGTGTTCAGGAATTCAGTCAGATGGGATTCACGGATTTCCGTGGCGATCTGACTCTGGACTCAGGCGTGCTGAGCCTCGATCGCATGTCCACGACCGCCACGGTCTCGTCATTGGAGGGCAGCGGCACCATGGCAGAGGACGGCGCGGTCGATGGACTGGTCTTTGTCAAGGTCGGACCGTCCTTGGCCAAGAATGTCAAAATCCCCTGTATGTCCGCTCTCCTCGTACTGCCGGACGGCTTCGTGGCCCTGCCATTCGCCGTGCGAGTGAAAGGTTCGGGGGAAAACCTGACCTATCGCGTCGATCCATCGCCCTGGGACCAAGCGAAAGGAACCATCAGCTCCTTCGCAGGGAAAATGAAGAACCTGGTCAGTGGCTGCCGGGAGGTTCTGTAGCGAAACTTTGAGGTTGGGGACAGACACCACACGCCCGTCTGCCGAAGCAATGCGGTGGGCAGGCAGACGCGGGGAAGGGTGTCCGTCCCCGAGCCCCCTGTCAATTTTGACAGTTACAGTGGCCGGTCAATGATGGTAAGCATATGAATCGATTGACATGACGCAGAACGGTCGTGTGCGGAATTCCACGTGCTGTCTCGTTCTGACATCTCTACACAACCCAAACCAGAAAGGATCGCTGACCATGTACAAGCTGATTTCGCTCTTTCTCACCGGGGCCCTGTTGATGACCGTTCCAGCCTTCGCGGAAGACGCGATGGGCACCAAGCAGTCGGATACCAACATGGAGATCTTGAAGCAGAAGCTGAAGGCGGACAAGAAACTCCTGATCGCCAGCAACATGGAACTGACGGACGCGGAAGCCAAGAATTTCTGGCCGGTCTACGAGTCCTATCAAAAGGACCTGGAGGGCGTGAACAAGCAGCTCGGCAAGACGATTATGGAATACGCCGACGCCTTCAATAAGGGATCGATCTCGAATGATACCGCTAAGAAGCTGCTCGGCGAGGCTCTGTCGGTGGAGGAGCAGGAGACGAAGCTGAAGCGCTCCTATGCGGAAAAGCTCGAAAAGGTGATTCCGGCCACGAAGGTCGCGCGCTACATTCAAATGGAGACCAAGATCCGTTCGCTGATCAAGTTTGAGATGGCTCAACAGATTCCGCTGGTGTACTAGACCAGACCCGACGATGGGAGCGTCAGTGCCCCCTTCTCTCGAAGCAGGGAAGGGGGCACTGTTGTCCCTGGGAGATCATGGGCGCACTGCCGGCAGGACTGAAGCGGATCGGCGACCGGCCCGGCGGTGGTCCTGAAACAAGGAGGCAAGCATGCCTGCAGCGGATTCCAAGGACGTTCCGGTCCTGCAACAGGTCTTTCATCCATCCGATTTTACTCCGGCCAGCGAAACGGCTTTTGCCCATGCGCTGAAGGCCGCGCTGGTTGCCAAGGCCGATCTGACCATTCTTCACGTGTCGACGAAGGAGACCTCCGATTGGACGGAGTTCCCCGGCGTGCGGGCGACGCTGGAGCGGTGGGGGTTACTGCCGAAGAACAGCTCGCAAGCCGACGTGTCGAAGCTCGGAGTCGGCGTCAAGAAAATTCAAGCCCGGCATGACGATCCCGTGGAATCGGTGACGGCTTATCTGAACAATCACAATACGGATCTGATTGTTCTGGCCACCGATCAAAGCAAAGAGAGCTCTCAGTGGCTGAGCAAGTCGCTCGCCGCTCCGATCGCGCGCAAGTCGCGGCTGATGACCTTGTTCATCCCGAAAGGCCTGGATGGATTCGTCTCTCTCGATGACGGCTCCATTTCGTTGAACCATATCCTCATCCCCGTTGCGTCCGTTCCGCCGGCACAACCGGCGATTCAGGGGGCCGCGCGCATGGCGCGCCGTCTGAATATTCCCAGCGGCGTCTTCACCCTTCTCCATGTCGGAGAAAAGGAGAGCATGCCGACCGTACAACTTCCGGAGCTTCCGGGCTGGAAGTCGAATGTCGTCGCCAAGCAGGGTGAGGTCATCGATGTCATCATTGAAACGGCGCGCGAGGTCAAGGCCGGCCTGATCGTCATGACGACTGATGGGCGAAATGGCTTTCTGGATGCCTTGCGAGGGAGCCACAGTGAGCGAATCCTGCGTCGAACGCCTTGTCCGCTCCTGGCAATTCCGGCTGGCAGCTTCATGGCGTCCGTGATTTGAATCATGAGAATGTGGTTGTGCCAAAGTAATCACCCCACGCTGTTGTTCTGACAAGGAGACCCATCATGAAGAATCAAGTGGGCAAAGCGTTCGCGCTCGCGGTCGCGCTCGTGATGTTGGTTTGCGCTCAGGCGCAGGCCCAACAGAAGAAGCCCGCCTCCGACGCGTCTACGGGAGGCAAGCCCAACATCGTCATCCTTTGGGGCGACGACATCGGCTACTGGAACGTCAGCGCCTACAACCACGGCATGATGGGCTACAAGACGCCGAACATTGACCGCATCGCAAAGGAAGGCGCGCTGTTTACCGACTGGTATGGCCAGCAGAGCTGCACCGCCGGCCGCGCCGCCTTTATCACCGGCCAGGTGGGTTTCCGCACCGGGCTGCTCAAAGTCGGTCTGCCTGGCGCCAAGGAAGGGCTTCAAGAGCGGGACGTCACCATCGCCCAGCTGCTGAAAGGGCAGGGCTATATGACGGCTCAGTTCGGCAAGAACCATCTGGGCGACCGGGATGAGCACCTGCCCACAGCACACGGCTTCGACGAGTTCATGGGCTCGCTCTACCACCTCAATGCCGAGGAGGAACCGGAGAATGTGGACTACTTCAAAGATCCGGAATTGATCAAGAAGTACAACACGCGCGGCGTGATTCATACCTGGGCCAATCCGGACGGCACGCAGAAGATCGAGAGCACCGGGCCTTTGACCAAGAAGCGCATGGAGACGATTGATGAAGAAACCACCAAGGCCTCGCTCGAATATCTCGAACGTGCGAAGAAGGCGAACAAGCCGTTCTTCCTCTGGTGGAACTCGACCCGGATGCATATCTTTACCCACCTGAAGAAGGAGAGCGCAGGCAAGACCGGCCTCGGCATTTATCCAGACGGCATGGTCGAACACGATGCGATGGTCGGCCAGCTCCTCGACAAGCTCAAGGAACTGGGCCTTGAAGAGAACACCATCGTCATGTACTCCACCGACAACGGCGCCGAGTCGTTTAGTTGGCCTGATGGCGGCACGACGCCGTTCCGTGGCGAAAAGGCCACAAATTGGGAGGGTGCCTATCGCGTGCCGACTGCCATCCGCTGGCCCGGCGTCATCAAGCCCGGCACCGTCAACAACGATCTTTTTGCCCACGAAGACATGCTGCCCACGTTGTTGGCCGCCGCTGGCGTGCCGGACGTGAAGGAGCAGCTCTTGAAAGGTATGAAGATCAGCGACAAGACCTTCAAGGTCCACCTGGACGGGTACAACATCACCGAGGCACTCGCCGGCAAAGCGCCGAACCCCCGTCATGAATTCTTCTATTTCAACGACGACGGCTCGTTGGTGGGGCTGCGCTACAACCAATGGAAGCTCGTGTTTGCCGAGCAACGGGCTCATGGCCTCGATGTCTGGCAGGAACCGTTTGTCACTCTGCGGCTACCGAAGCTTTTCAACCTCCGCTCTGATCCGTTCGAACAGGCCGACCATATCGGCATGGATTACGAGCGCTGGCGGGTAGAGCGCGTCTTCCTTCTCGTGCCGGCTCAGCAATACATCGGGAACTTTCTCACCACGTTCAAGGAATTCCCGCCCAGCCAGAAAGTCGGCAGCTTCAGTCTCGACCAGGTCATGGAAATGCTTCGGAGAGGCGGCAACAACTAACGTCTGCTACTGAAGAAACATGATGACGCAAGCCCCGTTCATCGCGACCGCTTTGATTGAAGTAGGAGCCGGATTGGGGATCTCCGGCGGGATGATGGAGGAGGTCTTCAAGTTCGCGGCGACATTCAAGGAGTTCCCACCGCGTTCGATTCCGCCGAGCTTCCATCCGGCGACGATCATGGAGAATGTGCTCGACGACATCAGGGATGAACAATAGCGGGCTAGACAGACGCACAAATAGGTAATAGGGGGGCGAGATCACCGAACTCTGAAACGTGGGAGCCAACATGAAGACGCCAATCCTGCTGATGTCGCTCGGCCTAGCACCGGCGCTCTTGATACCGTCCGCAGCCGGAGTGCACGCGAAGCCTACTCATCCGCCGCCGGCGAAGTCCGTATCGGTCACCACCGACAACTTTATCCGCGCCGAATCCGATCTCTATTTCAGCAATATCGTCAGAGACAAAGGATTCGGCCGGTTCATGCACTATCGTCAGCTTACTCCGATCGACAAGCAGAGCGTGGTTCGCATGAACCGGGATACGCTCTATTCGGCCGCCGTGCTCGACCTCGACGCAGGACCGGCGACTGTTACTCTCCCAGATGCAGGCGCGCGATTCATGTCGATGCAGGTCATCACGGAGGATCATTTCACCCCCGCCGTCGTCTACAAGCCTGGAAGCTATACCTTCGCGCGGGACGAGATGGGCACTCGCTATATCGCCATGGCCGTTCGCACGCTGGTGGATCCGTCCGATCCGAAAGATCTGGAGGAGGTCCATGCCCTTCAAGATGCGATCAAGGTCGAGCAAGCCAGCCCCGGGAAGTTCGAGGTTCCTCATTGGGATGTGGGCGGCCAGAAGAGGATTCGCGACGCCTTGATCGTGCTGGGAAGCACCATACCGGATTCGAAACACATGTTCGGCACCAAGGAGCAGGTGACTCCGCTCCGGCATCTGATCGGCTCGGCGATCGCGTGGGGTGGAAATCCTGAGACGGAAGCCACGTATCTCAACGTGACGCCGACTCGCAATGACGGCGATACGGTTCACAAATTGACCGTTCGCGAGGTGCCGGTCGACGGCTTCTGGTCCATCACGGTGTACAACGCCAGGGGATACTTCGAGCAAAACAAGTATGACGCCTACTCGCTGAACAGCATCACGGCAAAGAAGCGGATCGACGGCTCCGTGACCGTGCAGTTCGGCGGGTGTAACGGGAAGATCGCCAATTGCCTGCCGATCATGCGGGGGTGGAACTACATCGTCCGCCTCTATCGTCCGCACCCGGAGATTCTGAGCGGCGCCTGGGTCTTTCCGGAGGCGCAGTCCGTCAAGTAGACGTCCGAATCGGGAGGAACAACATCATGGCCAGTTTGAGGCTTGGATACAGTCGCCGGATCATTGATACAAGACGGCGGGTTGGTCGGCGGCTATGGTCTGTATGTCCACGAGGGCAAGCTGACATTCGTATGCCACTCTCTCGATCTCGAGCATCCTACGTTCACAGGGAAGGATCTTCTCCCCAAGGGCAAGAGTGGAGCCCCACGGCTGTCAAGCCGTGGGGCTCCACCGAACACTTCAATCTTGCCGGATTGTTTTCCTGGAGTCAGCCTGATTATCAGGCGGTCGTGCAACCGGCTCCGGGGAATACGGGGCCTGCCCGGAACATCAGCGGCAGTCTTCAAATGAACACCTTCGGTCTCGTGGCCACCTATAATATTCTCTCAACTCCCCTGACCCCCTACGTCGAAGGGAGCCTTGCTGGCACCTACATCAACACGGATATTGCCGATGGTCCACCGGTTGTGGGTTGTTACTGGGACCCCTGGTGGGGTTATATTTGCGGCTCGGCGCAGCCGACGAAATCCGACACGTTCATGACCTACGGCATCGGAGGAGGGCTGCGATGGGATATCAATCAATATGTGCTCATTCGTGGCGGAGTGAGACAGCAGTGGATCGACATATCTCATACTGGAATCCCAGGATTTACCACCTTTAAGCTCGACATTGGGTTTAAGTTTTAGATGAGGGGAAGTTTCGCGAATTTGAGGTTTATCCGGTCGCTCATGATCGTCTCGCTTCATGGGCTATCGCCTCGTCGGCCTATGACTGCGATTCCCTCCCATCGTGGAATAATTTAGAGCCGAAGCACGCGATCGCTGTCCCTCCCGTCTCTGGTCAGGATTGAGAAATCTAAAACAGAAGTTTACAATTCTCAATCATGCGCTACATTCGACGCCGACTGGAGGAGCAGGTGTTGCGGGCGGTGAAGGGCTTTCCGGCCGTGGTGCTGACCGGACCTCGCCGCGCCGGCAAGACGCTGCTTCTGCGCCGGCTGTTTCCCACGGCGAGTTATTTTCTGCTCGAAGACCCCGATGTGGTGGCGCGGTTCCGGTCCGATCCGCAGGGCTTTCTCGATGCCGTACCGACACCCGCGATTCTCGACGAGGTGCAGAATGTGCCGGAGGTATTTGCATTCGTTCGCGCCCGAATTGATCGCCGGCCGCGTCGCACGGGCCGGTGGATGCTGACCGGTTCGCAAGAGGCGCCGCTGATGAGGGGTGTGACGGAATCCATGGCGGGCCGTGCGGCAGTGCTGCAACTGCTCCCGCTGTCGTGGCGTGAGACGCCCAAGGTGAGCCTGTGGCGTGGGGGGTATCCCGAGGTGGTGGCGCGTCCGGCCAACGCGCGGCTGTGGTTCAGTTCGTATTTGCAGACGTATCTGGAACGGGATGTCAGGGCCGTAACGTCGGTGAAGGATCTTGCGTTGTTCCGGCGGTTCCTCTCCCTGCTGGCCAGCCGACATGGACAGGTGTTGAACAAAACCGATCTGGCCGCGCCCCTGGGTGTGAGTGTGCCGACAATCGCCCAGTGGCTCAGTGTGCTGGAGACGACGGCCCAAATTCTGATCGTGCCGCCGTTTTATGAGAACCTCGGCAAACGCTTGATCAAGTCGCCCAAGATTTATCTCGCCGATGCCGGCCTCGCATGTCATTTGCTGGGCATTGATACAGCGGGGGAACTCGCCCGGTCGCCGTTTCGAGGGGCGTTGTTTGAAGGCTTCATTGCTGCTGAGATAGCCAAGGCCCAGGTGAACGCGGGTGGCCGGCGCGAGCTGTTCTATTTTCGCGACGAGCAGGGTCTGGAGGTGGACTTTCTCGTACCGGGACGCGCCGGTGCGGTGTCGCTCTTGGAATGCAAGGCTGGGCGCACGGTGACGCCGGCCATGGCTGTGCCGATGCAACGGTTGGCCGAGGCGATGAAACGAAGACGTGCAAAGGCCGGAGACACGAGGATGTTCCTCGTCCATCAATCCCCGCTTGCGGGAACACCGACACAAGCCGTCGCTTCCGGCGTGCGGGCGCTTCCGTGGCAGGAATTTCTCAAGGAGCTGTGATGGGGAAGCATTGGACCGGAGTGGACATGCGACGTGATTGGAACCAAGTCTTTCCGTCCGACCAGCGTTGCGGACGGTCGATCGAAAGGGGGACGATATGAATATGACGATGCCGCAATGGACCAGGGCTGTGATCCTATCGGCCTGCGCCGTCATCAGCTTGGCAGGACTCATGGGCTTCTTTGGCGCGAAAGGAGATAGCGCGGAAGAAAAACGGGCGAATATCCGCGACATGCAAAAGCAGACGCTCGCGGACCTGTACAAAGAGAAGCCTGGGGTCCGAGACAGACTGGAGAAGGCTGCCGGCTACGCGGTCTTCAGCAACATGAACGTCAAGATCCTGATGCTCGGGAGCGGCAACGGCTACGGAGTGGCGGTGGACAATACCACCAAGAAAGAGACCTTCATGAAGATGGTGGAGCTCGGCGGGGGAGTCGGCCTGGGTGTGTCGGACCTGCGAGCCGTGATGATTTTCCATGACAAGGAAGCATTCAAGAAGTTTATTGATACAGGGCTCGAGTTTTCGGGAAAGGCCAGCGCGGAGGGACAGGTTGGTGACCAAGGGATGGCGGCCCGCCAAGAGGCCAAGATTGCGGCGGCCGGTCAGGAGGATGTGCAACTCTTTCAGGGAGTGGAAGTTTATCAACTCACCAAGAACGGCGTGATGGCTCAGGCGATGTTGTACGGGACGAAGTACTGGAAAGACAGCGACCTCAACTAGTCACAAACGGACGAGTCATTGCACTCACTCCTTCAGGTTGTGGGGTACGGGTCTCGGAATTGGGATGATGCTTCTCCCTCATCTCTTGATGCTTCCATATTGACCGGGCAGCCCCTCGTGACTTTTCCTGCCGCCGCTCCCGTTGCCCTGCAGGGCTACCGCACGGAGCACTTGGTGGGGGACAAGACCAAAGTCGGTTTCAAGCTCGGCGACGAAAGATCGGCAATCAGATAGGCGAGCGGGACAGATCATGCCGATATGGGGAAATCTCGTCACAGTCAGCCGCTACGTCGCCGCGTCCGGCAGCGACTCGCCACGATCGAACAGGTCAAGGACGAATGGAAGGCCACCATGCAGGAAGTCAGGGCGATTGCTCACGAAAGCACGGACTCGGCGCTGTCGGTCGGGAAGGAATTGATCGACCATCTGGTCAGGCGGCTTGCCGTGCTGGTCGGCGGCATCGCATTGTGTGTCGCGCCGTTCGCCGCTGTGCTGGGGATGGCCATGCGGTCGAATTGCCAGAGCTGATGACAAGACAAGGTGAGCGGTCATCGAACGGCCGGCGACCCCATGACAGACGGCCTTGCTCGGGGTAGAGGCCAAGAGCGGTTAGGAGACTTATCGATAACTTGACTTTATAAAAGTCTGACGTTTATAAATATCACGACATGTTTCGTCGATGGATCGAGCCCTTCTGGAAGCAGAAGTTCCGCGCCCCGTACGTGCACATCGTGTTCGGTGCGCGCCAAACGGGAAAATCTACGCTGCTGCGCAAGCTGCTGCCACAAACGGCCTTGTGGGTCGATTTGTCAAGACCGGGAGAGCGCGCGGAGTATTTGCGCAACCCCGATCTGCTCGTCCAACAGTGCCGGGCCTTGCCGAAATCGAAATCGCCGGCCATCGTCGTCGTCGACGAGGCACAGAATGTTCCGGATCTCTTCAACGGCGTTCAACATCTCTACGATTCAGACAAGAAGCGCTGGCGGTTTGTACTGTGCGGCAGTTCCGCCAGGAAACTGCGCATGACAGGGGCGAACCTGCTGCCGGGACGCGGTATCCTCTACCATTTGTACCCGCTGGTTCTGGCGGAACGGCCGCCGGCCCGAGCGGAGCGGTCAGAAGGGGCGGTCTCAGTGTTGCCCTTGCCGGTTCGCCGCGTCGGCAACGAACCGGGGTTTCCCAAGGTGGATATCATGGAACGACTGCTCTTCGGCGAACTGCCGGTAGTCGCGACGGCTCAGCCCTCACATCGTGCCGATCTCTTGCGGACCTACACGATCGTGTATCTGGAAGAGGAGTTGCGGCGCGAAGCGCTGGTGAAAAACTGGCCCGCGTTCGCGCGGTTCCTTCAACTGAGCGCAGCGGAGGCCGGCATGATGATCAATTATGCCGGAATCTCTCGTGAGGCAGGCATCAGCCTGCCCACCGTCAAGACCTACTATCAATTGTTGGAAGACATGTTTCTTGGCTTTCGGGTCACGGCGTTTTCCGGCAGCCCGCGCAAGAGTCTGTTGTCCACGGAGCGATTCTTTTTCTTTGACCTCGGAGTGCGCAATGCCGCTGCGGAAATGCCCATAGAGACCGCTGCGGTGCGCGCCAATCCCGGTCCACTGTTCGAGCAATGGGTGGGGATTGAGTTGTGGAAGCGCCTGCAATACCTAGGCGACGGCAAGCTCCACTATCTACGTACCAAGGCCGGTGCGGAAGTGGATTTCATCATCGCTCGGGACGGTCGGTTCACTCCGATCG
The DNA here is from genome assembly GCA_014055525.1 of Nitrospira sp. CR1.3. Lineage (GTDB taxonomy): Bacteria > Nitrospirota > Nitrospiria > Nitrospirales > Nitrospiraceae > Nitrospira_C. The sequence continues at coordinate 46,742 of WIAH01000014.1, read as the reverse complement.
AAGTCAAATGGACGGAACGCCCGACCCTCGGAGATGCGAAGCACGTGATGACATTCATGCGTGAACATCCGAAACAGGCCCGCCACGGCTATCTGATCTGCCGGTGCTCCGCGCCTCTGGAGTTGAGTGAGAACGTGACCGCGCTGCCATGGTCTTGCCTATGAAATCAGATTTCCACACCGGGATGCAGGACTGTCGGGGAACTTGGGGTACCTGTGGTGCGGGGGTACGTTCGTGGTCTGCCGTTCTACGGGCTCAGGGCCCTGTGATTGCCAGTGCGGCACTGATTCTCCTGGCATCTACCGGCTGCGGCGGCGCCAAATACAAGGCGATGGTGGAAGCGGCGCAGAGCGAGCTGAGTCCCAGGGCGATCGCGCATGATGATGTGCACAAACTCCATATGCACGAGGCGTTGGTGGCGGAGCAGGGATTCTCAGGGCTGACGCTTTCACCCTATGTCTTTATGGAGCGAGGCTATGTCGTCGGGCATGTCGACAGCAAGGAACAGGGTGAGGCGGTGCTGAACACGGCCAGGCATGTATCCGGTCTCCGATCGGTGGAGGGGTATCTCCCCGTGAAGGAGGCTTCGCCTGACGATAACGCGGTGTCGAACAAGGCCGCAGATGTCTCCCTCAAGGCCCAAATTCAGGCAGCCCTCGCGCTTGCGCCGGGAGTGGTGAAGAGTCGGGTTCATGTGGAAGTGTTGGAGGGTCATGTGGTCCTGCTCGGAGTAGTGTCGGGGGACGAAGAACGGCGCAACGCGGAAAGTGCCGCCGCTGGTGTGGAGGGTGTGAAAAACGTAATGAATTGGCTCGTCTTGCCGGAGGCCGGATACATGTCGATCAGAGCGAAAACCAGATAGGGCTGAGCAAGGTTCGCGGGAAGAGCGAGACGGGCGAGAGTAGCGAGTTGAGAAGAACTTGCGAGAGGGCCAAGCGGGGTCTAGTTAGCCGTAAAGGGACCGGGGTACCTTGATCGAAAAGGATTCGCAACGCGTCCGGTTTTCTATCAGGTTGTGCTCATGTCTCGACCAGACTGTGCTCAGCGTGCTCCAAAACGGCGGCGACCTGTTCGCGCGTGACACCAGGAAACCATTTCAGGAATTCATTCACGCTGGCACCGTCCTCGAGAGTCTCGAACAACGCACGTACCGGCACGCGGGTTCCCTTGAACAGCCATGCTCCACTGACTTTTCCGGGAACGCGTTCGACAGCCCTGCACTGAGTCCAGTCCAACATTGGCATTATTGTAACTTGTTGAAAACCACCGGGCAAGGGCTTTCCCGGCATATTCAATGATCCGATGTGGTCGAAACCTGATGCAACAAGATTTGGAAGCTGCTGAACATTGAGCAGTTAAGCAGACGAGAGAAGCCGACTCACCCAAGGGAGACAATCAAGATGAACGTATGCGGAAAAATTCTCATGGCCTCCGTGACGCTGATCGCGGGGCTCGCTTTCATTACGATCGCGGCGCCTGCGGCGGGCCAACCGGATCAGCTCGAGTCATGGAACGACGGTCCGGTCAAGAATTCGCTGGTCGACTTCGTCTCCCGCGTGACAATGGAAGGAAGTCCTGACTTCGTGCCGACTGCCGAGCGCATTGCCGTATTCGACAACGACGGCACGCTCTGGGCCGAGCAGCCGATCTACTTTCAGGTTCAATTTGCCCTGGACCGTGTCAAAGCGCAGGCGCCGAAGCATCCGGAATGGAAGCAGCAGCAGCCTTTCAAGGCCTTGCTCGAAGGGGACAAAAAGGCCTTTGCAGCGGGCGGCGACAAGGCGCTGCTGGAAGTGATCGCTGTGTCGCATGCCGGGATGACGACCGAGGAGTTCAACGAGACGGTCAAAGATTGGATCGCGACGGCAACACATCCGCGCTTCAAGAAACGCTACAACGAGGTCGTGTACCAGCCGATGCTCGAGCTGCTGGCCTATTTACGCGCAAACGGGTTCAAGACCTTCATCGTGTCAGGCGGTGGGGTGGAATTCATGCGTGCCTGGGTCGAACCGATTTATGGCATTCCGCCTGAACAGGTGGTCGGCAGCGTCGGCAAACAGAAGTTCGAGCTACGCAACGGGAAGCCGGCGCTGGTCAAGTTGCCGGCTGTGGACTTCATCGATGACAAGGAAGGCAAACCGGTCGGCATTCAGAAATTCATCGGCCGTCATCCCATACTCGCATTCGGCAATTCCGACGGCGACCTCCAGATGCTGCAGTGGACGGCCGCCGGTTCCGGCGCGCGATTCATGGGCCTCGTCCACCATACGGACGCCGAACGCGAATGGGCTTATGACCGCGCGTCGCCCGTCGGGAAATTGGACAAGGCGCTCGACGAAGCTGCCGCCAATGGCTGGTCGGTCGTGGACATGAAGCGCAACTGGAAGCGGCTGTTTCCGTTCGACAAATGAGCTGAAGATGGTTGGGCAGGAAGGCCGACTGCTTGCGTAGACTGCTAGCCGACCAAGGGATTCCGAACCGTGAGCCCGGCGAAACGGCTAAAATCCCGATCCGCTGTCCATAACTCCATGACCCCATGTTGCAGGCAGAGGGCGGCGACTCGCGCGTCATGAACTTGTGGACCGGATGCCCTGGCGGCCCGGAGGACGGTTCCGAGTTGTGTCCAGTAATTTTCAGACTCCGACAGGAGGACGAGACTCGGCGATTCCATCCACGCCTCCACCTGATTGATCGCCGTCTCCAATGGCGTTGGGGGAGCATAGATGCGCGAATGGGTCACGATCGCGAGAAATTCGTGAATGCAGGGCCAGGGTATGGCCCATGGCGCTCGTCCCTCAGCCAATCGAAGAAGGTGATCGTATGCAGGTTCATGCCAGGGGGAGTCTTCGCGATGAGCGTAGACCAAGAGGTTGCTGTCGATGGCGATCATCCGCCGCGACCTTCATAGCTCAGTTCGCGAATCTGCTCCCAGGAGGCCCCGGAAAGACGCGGTTGCAATCCCTGACCTTTGAACGTGGCCTTGCGGAGGCGGAATCCATTACGCCGCTTGCGTTCTGACACAATCAATCGAAGTCCTTGTTCCACAAGAGCTTTCAATGTCGTCCGCTCTCGATGGGCCAACTTGCGGGCCTCTTCAAACAGGCTATCGGCTATTTGTATGGTTGTCTTCATATGGCTGACCATACCATGTGATATGGCTAGCCGTCAATGAGACACCTGATGCATTCCAGGCTCATCGCCGTGGTATTGATCGGAATAACGACATCTCCGGCGTTTGCCGAGACCACCTTCGAGGGACGGGCATTGCTGTTTTATACCGATGACATCGGTATTTTCTCCGCCACACGACGACTGACCAGAGATGAAGATCCGACACAGCCTGCGCTTGATTCCAGTCTGACCAACAAGGGGTCCGATGTCGTCTTCGAGCCGGACGCGATCGCCAGGACCTCCTTTGACAATCGATTTGGAACCACGTCGCTGAGCATCCGAGGCCAAGGGTTCATTTACGCGGACAACCCGCGCTTCAATCACGGCACTCTGAAGATTGACGCCGTCCAGGCGTTCACGCCGGACACTCGCGTGTTATTGCGCTACTACTATGCGCCGAATCTGTTTCTCGGCGAGAACGAGGATCGCCGGCCTGGCTCAGAGGGACTGGTGGAGGAAACGGTCACGAGCAATATCTGGAGCGTACGGGTGGAACAGCGCCTCACGGAAAAGGTCGAGGTGCGCGTACTGACGAGATTCGGGACTCGCCGCTACAACGACGCGTTCGCGCAGCGTGACACGAACTTCTGGACGATCGGGCCGCACCTCGAATGGCGAATTTCCGAACGGGTCAAGCTCGGGCTCAGTTATCACTATGAACGAGGTCTGGCCGAGGGCAGAAGTCAGCCGCAATTGCAGGATGATGTGTCCTATGTGAACCACTACGTCAGCGCCGACATCGATTTCGAGCTGATGAAGCGGCTAACCCTGTCCGCGGCGGTCCACTATGAGCGGAATAATTGGACCAGCGGGATTGTGGGGGATGAGCGTAACGGCGCCCATGAGGATATTGTTCAAGGGGAGATTCTGCTGATTCATCAGTTCACCGATTCCCTGCGTGGCCTCATCGGCTTCCAGCGGTCGAGCCGTCAACAGAGTTTCGAACCGGAGTCGATCAAGAACACCAATGTGGCGGTCGGTATCGCCGCGGTCTTCTAGCGGGGACTGACACCCTTCCCCGCGCTGGGGACTGGCCCCCTTCCAGCGCGTCTTCGCGCGGGGCCTGTCCCCCTCTCGATACCGAACCGGGACAAGGCACCCGCCTTCGCCACGCTACGGCGGGAGCCTGTCCCCAAACACGAATACGTCAGAGCGGATGCCATTCTCCAGAACAGCGATAGCTCTTCGACCGGGCGACATGATAGGCTTCGCAATTCAAGAGCCTGGATCATGGGGCAGGTGGGAACATGTTCATGAGTACGGGGCAAAGCCGGCTTTCGATTGCATGGGCGGTCGTTGTCGTGCTGGCCACTATCGGCACCGCGGCCTGGTACGTCAGGCAGGAAGCCAGCCCGACCGGACCCGTTCCCGACGGCATGGTGTGGATTCCCGGAGGCGTCTTCTGGATGGGGAGCGACGAGCCCATGTTTCGAGATGCCCAGCCCGTGCATCAAGTGGAAGTCGATGGATTCTTCATGGATCGGACTGAAGTCACCAATGAGATGTTCGAGCAGTTCGTCAAGGCAACCGGCTATGTAACGGTGGCCGAGCGGGTTCCCCGAGCTGAGGATTATCCCGGCGCGCCGCCGGAAAATCTCGTGGCCGGCTCCGTCGTCTTTACCGCGCCGGCCGGGCCCGTTCCGTTGGATAATCATTTTCAATGGTGGGGTTATGTGACCGGGGCGAGCTGGCGGCATCCGCAAGGGGCGTCCAGTACCATTGCCGACAAGCTCAACCACCCGGTCGTGCACGTCGCCTACGAAGACGTGATCGCGTACGCCGCCTGGGCGGGGAAGCGTCTGCCGACGGAAGCCGAATGGGAGCTTGCGGCGCGAGGCGGCCTGATCAAGAAAGCCTACACGTGGGGAGACGACTTCGAGCCGAACGGGCGGGCGATGGCCAATTCCTTTCAGGGACATTTCCCGGACCACAATACGGCGCATGACGGTTTCACCACAACGGCGCCGGTCGGGTCATTTCCACCGAACGGCTACGGCCTCTACGACATGGCCGGCAACGTTTGGGAGTGGACGGCCGACTGGTATCGGCACGATTATTTCCAGACTCTCACAGCGGCAGGGGGCGTTCCGCGCAATCCGCAGGGACCTCGCGACAGCTTCGATCCCAGCGAACCGGGCGTGCAGAAGAAAGTGCATAAGGGCGGCTCGTACCTCTGCACCGATCAGTACTGTGCGCGCTATCGACCGGGCGGGCGAGGCAAGGGCGCTCCGGATACGGGAACCTCGCACCTGGGATTCCGCCTGGTGAAGGATCCGTCGACAAACCCATCACGGAGGAACACATGAGATTAAGGAGTTACGTTGCCGGTGCCTCGGTCATCATGTGGATGGCGGCGCTTGCGCCGCTGGTCGTTCCGACAGCAGGGCGCAGTGAAGAACAGGCGCTCTCACCGTCCGATGCCGAGCTCCTCAGATCGGACCTGCGAACCAAGAAAGCCGCGCTGATCGCGGATCGCATGCACTTCACCGATAAGGAAGCCGAGGTCTTCTGGCCGGTGTATCGTCAGTATGAGGTCGAGCTGGCAGAGATCGCCGACAAGAAAATCGCGTTGTTGAAGAACTATGTGAGCCAGCATGAGACGATGACGGATCAGCAGGCCAAACAATTGGCCGAGGACGTGTTCCATGTGGATCAGCGGACACTCGATCTGCGCGCGAAGTGTTTTGGCGCCCTTGAAAAGAAGTTGCCGGCCAAAACGGTGGTGCGTTGGCTGCAACTTGAGCGCCGGCTTCAGCTCTATATCGATGCGCAACTTGCCAAAGAGCTTCCCACGATCAAGAAGTAGGCTGCGGCATCCTGATGACCCGGTTCTCGCCGTCAAGAGCCCTGCTGTCTTCAGGAATGGTCTTGCTGCTCATGAGCGCGGCCGGTTGCTCGAGTTCGGTGTTGGGCTGGCATGTGCGGACAGATTCCACCCGGCCTCCGTCCTCATTTACTTATCGGGTGCTCGAACAGGAGCCGGTCGCAATATTCGGCGCGCTGGGGATGATCCCGATCGAAGGAAACGAAGTCGGAGTGGAGAACTTTCTCGCTGAAATCCTGACGAAGGTCGCTCCGCGCATTCAAGTCATCGACCCGGTGCAATCGGTCACCCGCATCAATAGGAGCGGGTTCGCGGATGCCTATGCGAAGATGCACGATGCCGCGCTTTCCAGTAATATTCTGGCGCGGGAACCGTTGCGGGAACTGGGGACCGCCGTGGGCGCGCGCTATATCTTCCAACCTCGACTGATGCTGTTCAGGCAGTTTTTGACCGATCGCTGGGTCTTTCCGGTCTTCGGGGTCAGGGTCTCACAGACTCGCGCCACGATCTTGCGACTGGCGCTGCAACTGTGGGATGCGGAGACCGGCGCCCTGCTGTGGTTTTCCGTGGCGGAAGGCACCATGCAAAGCGAAGCCATGACGCAGGATCCCGTGTATTTTCAGGATGTCGTCCGGGTCACCCTCGGAGGCATGGTGCAGGATTTTGTCACAGGAAACACTGGTTCGATGTACACGCCGGTCAATGGATTGCTGAACAGCCTGGTCGAGCAACCGGTGCCGGAGTAGGAAGAACCAAGTTTGTTTGGTTCATTTAGTTTGTTTTGTTTGTTTGGTTATTTGGTGCTTCGGAGTGGTCCGCTTCGTTGAACTAAACAAACCAAACAAACTAAACAAACCAAACAAACCAAATAAACCAATCAAGGAGTTCTTCATGCAGACATCTCTCCGAAGATCGCTTACGTTCCTCGCTTTCGCAGGGCTCTCGGTGAGCCTCGGCTGTGAATCCCCCGCTCCCCCCAGGCAGATTCCATGGGTGCCGGTACAGATTATGGATCTGTCCAATGTGGCTGGAAAGTGGGAGGGCATCATGCGGCGCGTGCCGCCTGCCAAGCGGCACGATATGGTCTCGATGATCATCTCGCCCGACGGCAAATTCCGCTTTGTCAGCGTCAGGACGATCGGCGTCATGAGTGGAGAAGGCAGCTTCGCCTTGACGAACGGCAAGCTCACGGCGAGCTCGGAACGAGGAACGATTGAAGCGACCCTGTTCGAAGCGGAGGGACAGCGCATGCTCAAGGCGGAGGGGAAGGCATCCGACGGGATGGAGTACAACGCCGAAATGACGCAGGTGAAGTGAGGTTCATTTGGTTTGTTTGGTTTGTTTGGTTTATTTGGTTTGTTTGGTTTATTTGGTTTGTTTGGATTATTTGGTGCTTCGGAGTGGTCCGCTTCGTTGAACTAAATAAACCAAACAAACCAAATGAACCAATTCATCCCCCGTCCGCCGGCTGGTTCTTCGGAGGCCGGCCGTGAATCTGTTTTTGCCGCAACAGCTTCGTGAAGTAGGTTCGTTGCAACCCGAGTTCTTCCGACGCTCTCGTCTGATTCCAATCGTTTCGCTTCAAGGCTTCCTCGATCACCCATCGGCTGTAGGCTTCCATCATTTCGTGGTAATGGCGCGACGTGGGAAGGGGAGCGCCGTCCGGCGCAGCAGTGGAGGCTGAAACCGACAGGTGCAGATGTTCCGGCCCGATCAATTCGTCCGGCGACAGAATATAGGCGCGCATCAGCACATTCTCGAGCTCGCGAATATTTCCCGGCCAGACATATCCGGTGAGCAGGCGGAGGGCTGCATCGCTGAGCGCCGCGCGCTTCTGGATGCCGAGTTTGCCCGCCGCTCGACCGAGAAAATACTTGGCCAGCGCCGGCACATCGTCCATCCGCTCGCGGAGCGGAGGCAGGGTGACGCTGATGACCTCCAGTCGGTAAAAGAGATCTTCCCGGAACGTACCCTGGCGAATGGCCTGCTTCAGATCCTTGTTCGTCGCCGCCAGAAAGCGCACGTCGGTCCGCACCGACTGGGTCCCGCCGACCCGGTAGAACGTCTGATCTTGAAGCACCCTCAACAAGTGGCTCTGCATCGACATCGACATATCGCCGATCTCGTCGAGAAACACGGTGCCTCCTTCCGCGATTTCGATCTTGCCGGCTTCCCGTTTAACCGCTCCGGTGAACGCCCCCTTTTCGTGCCCGAACAACTCGTTCTCCAGCAGATCTTTGGGAATGGCGGCGCAATTGACGGCAACGAACGGCTTATCCTTGCGGGGGCTCCACCCATGAATCGCTCTGGCGACGACTTCCTTGCCTGTTCCGGTCTCGCCCAAGATGAGTACGGTGACGTTGGAGGCTGCCGCCTGCTTTGCGACTTTCAATTGCGCCGTCAGTTTGGCATTCTCTCCGACGATCGCGCCGTACCGATCGTCCACCTCCTGTTTGAGCAGGCGAAGCTGTTGCCGTAGCGAAATGGCCGACAGGGCCTTATTAATGACGACGGTGAGGTGATCGCCGGCGAAGGGCTTCGTCAGGAAATCGAGCGCGCCGAGCTGCATGGCTTGCACGGCCCGCTCGATGGTGCCGAACGCAGTCAGCATGATGATGGGAGGACTCGTCGGTCCCATTCCCACGGTGGAGGGGTCGCTTCCCGCCCGCTCCTTGTCTGTTTTCTCCCGTATCTGCTGGAGCACGTCGAACCCCGACAGGCCGGGCAGCTGGATGTCCAACAGCACCAGGTCCGGATCCTCCTGTTGAATCAGGCGCAATCCGTCTTTGCCATTGTCGGCGGTCAGGGGTTCGTGCCCCATCCAGGAGATGCGGTTTTCCAGTCCGAGGAGAATGTCCTGATCGTCATCAACAACGAGAATTCTTGCGCGCATTGCTCAGCCTCTTCGTTTGTTTGGTTTATTTGGTTTGTTTGGTTGCTCTTGTTGAGTTGGTCTATCTTATTGTTTTGGTTTGTTCAACGAAGCAAACCGATCCGAGTCCCACATAACCAAATGAACAAAACAAACCAAATAAACCAAACAGACGAATCACGTGGTCCGCTCTTCGCCAGTCCCGCCTCTCTCGCGTTTCTCGCACTGTTCCCCGCTTTCGGCGGATGGCGACATCGACGGAAATACAATATAGAAGCGCGTGCCGGCCTGAAGCCTGCTGTCGACCCGTATGGTCCCGCCGTGCATGCGCATGAGGCTTTTCGTGATGAACAGGCCGAGTTGCGCCCCTTGTGAGGCCGGGAAAGATGACGGGATCTTGGAAAATTCGTTGAACACCTTGTCGAGATACTCGGGGGCGATCCCGCACCCGGTGTCGGCCACGCAGGCCTGCACATCTCCCGTAGCGGTTTCCGTAATCTCCACGCTTACACGTCCTTGGAAGGGCGTGAACTTGATGGCGTTGCCGACGAGGTTCCAGAAAATCTGTTCCACCTTGTCTCGGTCGGCTTGGATCTGGGGGAGCTGCCCCGGAAACGTGATATCCAGCGCGATCTGTTTTTCTGCGGCCACAGTTCTGAGACTGTCGACCACGAGTTCCGCGATCTGCCGAACACAGAGCGGTTCGAGGTTCAGCGTTTCCTTCTTCAGATCCAGGCGCGACCAATCCAGTAATTGATTGATGATCCTGGTCAGCCGGTTGAGATTGTGTTCGATGCGGGTCAGGTAGGTCTTTTGCCGCTCCGTCAGCGGACCGGCGATTCCGTCCAGCATATTGTCGGCAAAGCTGCGGATCGCCGTCATGGGAGTCCGCAATTCATGTGAGGCCACCGAGAAAAACACAGAACGGCGATGATCATGCTCCTGCAAAAGCTCATTCGCGGTCGACAGCTCATGCGTGCGCGCTTCGATCCGTTGCTCCAGATGTTGCGTCAGCTGCGACAGGTTGGCATAGGTCCTCGCGTTGTCGATGGCGGAGGCGACGTGGCCCGCGATGGTCGAGAGGATCTCAAGATCCTCCTCGGAGCATGGCTGCAGGCCGCGGTCCCCTCCGAGGAAGCCGAGTGTCTGATTGTGGCTCTGGAGCGGCACGCAGACGAAGGATGTCACTCCCACGCGACGAGCCAGCTCCAGGATAGCCGGGTGCATGCGTGCTCCCACAGCGGCGATGTCGTAGACCAATATCGGTTTCGCATGAAGCATCAACTCGGCCATCAGCGTCCCGTCGTCCTGAATAGGCACGGTGATGTAGCGCGAGGCATCACGGATCTCGTCCGAGACCCCGGCGACCTGGGCGACATAGGCCGTGTCACGGCCCTCATGGCGTAGCATCAGCAGCATGCGGGAGAACTTGAGGTTGGTCATGAGAAGCTGCAGCACGGTGTCGAGCAGCTCGTGCAGATTCAAGGTGCTGGAGATCGCCGAGCTGGTTTGATGGACGGTCGTCAATTGACTGATCTGCCGCCTGATCGTATCCATATTTGCGGTAATGGCGAGATTCCGTTCATAGAGCGCGTGGGTCATGAGATTGAACGTTTGCGTGAGTTGCCCGACTTCGTCTAGAGTCGACGGCGTCAATGGGGCGGGTGATCCACCTTCGGCCAATTTGCGCGCCACGCCGGCAAGACTGCGCAGAGGGGTGGTGATGCGCAATGCGAGAAAGTGAGCCCCCAGGATGCCGGCGCCGATCAACAGCAGGGTCAGGATCGATGCATTCTGAATCAGGCCGATCAAGGTGCGTCTGACTCGCGCATCGGTGATTCCGATCTGGACAGTTCCAAGATAGGCGGGAGGTTGAGGTGGTTGGCCGGCTTGAGGTATCTCATCGAGCTGGTGCGGCAAGGTGGACTGGGCCGGATCAGTCGCCGACTTTCCAAGAACCGGTAGCGCGAAGTCATAGAGGTTCTCTGTGAGAGGCGATTCAATCCTAAACCAATCCGGCGCAGCGGCTGCTGGAGTGAGAACCTTCTCGTCCGACAGCACCACGCGGGTCATCTGAAGAGTTGAGATCGGTCGACTGGATATGTCGAGGGCAATCCGCTCGTCGGGATAGAATCGGCGTTCCTGTAAAAACGTCACGCTGCCGAGGGACTCCTTCACGAGTTTGTTCTGCTGGGCGAGAATCATGCGGTCCGCGCCTCGGATCACCACGTAGACCACGTCCTCGACCGCCATGAGACTTTTGGTAAATTGTTCGAGCGTGGCGCGATCTTCCGCGATCAGCCCTCCATATCGGAACTGCCCGTTGTTCACGATACTGGTCAAGAGGATGGCGCCGAGCTGCTTGATGTCCGACATCACCGCAGTCCGCCTGGCCTCGATGAAATACCAGGTCAGGGTGGAGCAGGTCAGGGTCAGGATGAGGCTGAAAAATACCACGAACTTGGTGCGCAGGCTGACGAACCTGTCCGTGGCGGCTGAGCCCGAGCCGGCGATACGTTGCGGCAATTGAGCCTGTGTCATGATTCCTCAGTACAGCTCGTCAATAAGGTGACTGACATCGTTCGGAAATTCAATCCCGAGGAAACGGGCCGTTTTCATGTTGACGGTAATCTTGACTCGTTCGATGGGGATCGGTTTTAGGGGAAGCTGGCGTTCTCCGTCCAGGAGGCGCTTCGCGAACCTGCCTGTCTCAACCCCCACTTCACCGTACGTCACAGAAAAGCTCAGAAGAGCGCCGAGCCTGGTGAGTTCTGGAGAGAAACCGATGACGGGGATTCTCCGGGCTAACGCCTCTTCCAAAATGAAGCCGATCGATTCGTTCGTGAGCACAGTGGAATCCGGCATCAGCCACAAGGCGTCGTTGGAAGCCAAAAGATTGCGCAATTGCTGCGGAACGTCCTTCTCACTCTCGACCGGGAACCCCCTTGTGTTGAACGACTGTAGGCCTCCCTGCTGCTCTCCCTCCTTCACCCTGGCGGCGTTCTTCTTTGGATCGTAGAGTGTTCCGAGGTGTTTCGCGTTCGGCAAGAACGATCGGATGAGTTTCAATTGGCGCTCGACGGGGATTTCCAGCAGCGTGCCAGTCATGTTCGGTCCGGCAAGGTTATGCCTGGACGGGTCCAACACCATCATGTACAGGATCGGGACATCGATGATCTCCAGCCTGGCTGCCAGAGCCGCTTTCAGACCGACCGCGACGACGAGGGAGGCGTCCGAGGCGCGCACTTTCCTCGCGAGTTTCTTGCCCTGCTCCAGATCTCCCTGCAGATCGTATTCCGCATAGACGGCGCCGCGGGGGGCTCCCATCTTGAATCCTTCGATCGCTTGATCGTAGGCGGCAAGACTTGAGGATTTGAGGATGGCAATCTCGACGGCCACGGCGTCGGTTGCCCACGTGATCTGAAGAGCCGGCAAGCCGAACAGGGTGAGGGCCAGCCACAACATGGCTCGCAGTCGAGGACTGGTTCGCGTGGAGCAATGTGTCCTGTGTCGCATTATGATTGCCGATCCGATTGAACTTCTCGGATCGTCCGGCCTCTACGCGATGTCGCGTGAGTGAGGATCACTCTCATCTTCGATCGCTCCAAGGGTTCCGAGCGCCTGTATCAACCGCCCCTCTCGATCTCGAATCAGTTGGCCGGTCCAGACGGCCCTCTGCGATCCGCCCCCGCGTTTCAGAACGCGGTGTTGGAGCAACAGATCGTCGCCCTGCTGCTCGCTGACGCGACGAAGACTGTCGGCGAAGCGATCTCGATCATCCGGATGCACCCGAGAGAGCCAGTCGTTCACCGTGAGCGCGCGCGCTTCGTCCGCGCCGCCAAAGAAGCGCTCCACGCGCGATGACCAGCACATGCGGCCGGTCACGAAGTCCCAGTTCCAGGTTCCGACGTCGACGGCTTTGAGCGCCAGTTCCAGCTGCGAGTCGTGGTGTTTCAAAACCTGCTCCATGCGTTTCCGCTCGGTAATGTCGGTGGAGACCCCGCACATGGCGTAGGGAACCCCAGCCTGGTCGTGGAGCGGCAGTTTGATGGAAATATAGGTATGGAGCCCGTCGGTATGAGGGGCGGTTTCCTCGTATTCGATGGTCGTGTTGCGGCTGAGGACTTCGACGTCGTTGGCTCGGAACGCATCGGCGATGTCGCGGGGAAAGATCTCATGATCGGTGCGACCGATGATGCGCTCCGCGGTGAGGCTGAAAATCTGCTCGAACCGCCGATTGATCAGGAGATACCGCCCGCCGGCGTCCTTGACATAAATCACGGCGGTCGTATGGTCGGCCACGCTTCGCAGCAATTGTTCGCTTCGGCGGACAGCTTCATCCGCCCGCCGGCGATCCATGACCGATTGCAGCGATCCGGCCATGCGGGTGACCCGACCCTCCGCGTCCCAGATGGCCTGGCCTCGCGCTCGAAACCAGTGGTACTCGCCCAGCTTCGTCAACAGCCGGTATTCCTCATCGTAGGGCACCCGCCGTTCGATATGCGCTGTGAGCGCGGCAAAGACACGGTCACGATCGTCGGGGTGCAGGCGCGAGATCCAGCTTTCGAGCACGTCTGGAAATTCCGCGTCGCTATAGCCGAGCATCTCTCTGACACGGGAGGACCACCAAATGGGCGTGCGGGGAGAACTCCAATGCTCTCCCGGAAGCACGTGGCCGTCCCAGAACCCGTCGCTCGATCCCTGAATCACCAGTTCGAGACGTTCCTCGCTGGCCCGCAACGTGTGTTCGGCGGCTTTTCGCCAGGAGATGTCTCGAATGATGCCGCTGTAGAAATTTCCCGTCGCCGTTTTCCAGGTTCCCAGGGACAGCTCGATCGGAAATTCGGAGCCATCTTTTTTCAGGCCATGCAGCTCGATGACGGTGCCGATGACGCGGCTCTTGCCCGTGGCTTCGATCCTGGCGATTCCCTGTTCATGGGCATGACGGTATCGAACCGGCATCAGTTTGGTGAGCGGGCTTCCCAGGATTTCGTCGGCGTCATAGCCGAACAATCGAGAGGCGGTCTTGTTCCAGGACACGACCATACCCCGTCCGTCGGCCAGGATGATGGCGTCGGTCGCGGACTCGACCAACGAGCGGAACCGGTCTTCGCTCTCGGTGAGCAAATGCTCTGCTCGTTCCGCCTTAACGGCCAATTCCTTGACGCCGACCGCGCGTTGCAGCGTCTGCCTGAGTTCCTCGCGGTTGTACGGTTTCGTCAGGTAAGAAAAGGCTCCCTTGACCAGCGACCCCACCGTTTTTTCCGGTGCAATGTGGGCGGTCAGAATCACCACCGGGACGGAGGGGTCCAGCCGCTGCATCTCCTTCAGGACATCCAGGCCGTCGCCGTCAGGCAGCGCCAAATCAAGAATGATGACGCTGAAGCGACGGTCATGAATTTGCGCGATGGCAGCGGCGCAGGTTCCGGCGACGCTCACCAGATAGCCGTCATGCTGCAGCAGGTCTTGCAACCCGATGACGATATCCGGATTGTCTTCTACGATGAGAATCGAATAGGGCCCGCCCGCAGCGACCATGTATCACCTCACTCACGAGGTTCTGAGTTGTGAGTTCTGCGTTCTATGTTACCGCTATCTACAAGTTGTGAATTTTGAGTTATGAGCTCTGAGTTTCTTCACTCAGAACTCTTTTCGCCTTCGGGCGCAACAGTCCTTAAGATGATGGAAAAGCAAGTCCTATGCTTAGGGAAAAAAGGGGGATGGCAGGGTGGTTGAACCGTGAGCAGCGATCACAGTGAGACTGGAACTGTGCCGATTATGCCGCGGGAGATTGATGAGCGGGCTTACTCTGAAGATGGAGGAAGCATGCGGGGTGTGAGTAGTCTGGGGCGTCCACGTTTGAGAGGGGCGAGCCGAGCAGGGAACGGCCCGCCGTTCACATGCTCCATCTGAGTCACGGCCTCGTCTAATGAACCGGCAATGAGGTGGGCTAGGGTGCTGTGGCCAGTCCAATAGACCGCATTACGCAGTCGCTCAAGCAGCGCAACCGGTAAGGTAATCGTGACGCGCTGCTTCCGGCCTAAGAAATTCGGCTTCGCACATGCCGCTTCATTGTGGACAACGGGAGAAAGAGTCTCCGTCGGTGGAGGACCAGACCGAATCCGAGTGCGGGCATGGCCGTTGTGAATCATGCGGCAACGGTGTGCTTGTGTCCGGCCTCTCCCTGCTCCGGCTGGTCAGTGGAAGCCTGTGCATCCGGCGCACCAGGCCCCGATGGATCAGTCCAGAGCAGCGAGATCGTCATGGCCCAAATAAGCCCGACCAATCCTGCGAGGAGGACTCCAATCACCAGGTCCTGTGGCATGAGAAGATCCTTTCCCTTTTGGCCATCAGTGAACTTGTGCTCTAGTGAGGATCCCACCCATGAAGTCAGCAAGCCTTGTGCCATTGGCTCCTGTGCGCTGTTGGCATGGAATCCACGCCGGATTGCCTGGAATTCGACGAGCAGGGGGAGATCAGTTGAGATTGGTCTGAATCGGATTAGATTCTAGGGTGGATCGGATTTGATAATGTTGAACCCTGGGTTTCCAATCTGCTTTGCAGGCCAAAATAATTTACCCTGTAAGCTCCCCGTAAATTGAGATAGTCAAGCGGAGAACTTCTTGGCACATGACGTTGGTCCCGCTCTGAGTTGTGGCGGCGGCCAAACTGTCGAGGTAATTACGACCCCCGACACGATACCAGTCCTTACAAGGGTCAATACACTGGCTCCTGGGGAGTCGCAGTGGAGATGGTTTTCAGAAAGCTTATACTGGGCATGAAGAAATACTCGCCCCCCTTCAGGGTCACGCATCTAGTAAAATCGAACTGAATACTCTCCGGTTTTCCCCACTCCTGCGGCCACGATTGCGACGATGAAGCCTGTCCTTGGCCAATAAGCGGGTCAATGCCAGTGCTTGGGCGCGGAAATTCGGAGTTGTTCGACATCTGAATCTGGATAAATTCAAACTGCTTGGCGATGTCACTTTGAAAACACATGAATAATACCCCTACCCCGGCTGTGGGGCATTCTTCAGGAAGCGGATTCTCATAGGGCTCTACATTTCTCTTGCCGTAGGTGATACCTCTTCTAACTATGCGATGAGCCCGTTCCTCTTGGTATAAGGCCGCTTCGTCATACCTAAAATCCTGTACGACCGTTTCCCCGCGCGGATTTGTTTTTCGGATATGGGCATGGAATGGGCACTTGGCTCCATTTTCTCCGGCGTAGTTGAAATCGTTCGAATAGGTCCCTCCATCCAATTCTTGTGTGATAAGGGGGGTCCCATCCTCAAATCTACCTATGACCATTGCACCTGCTCTATCGCGCGCTGTCTCTCCCTTCAATCCCAGTGCGTCTGCTAGTCGCTCCAATTCTTCCTTAAATCCTCTGACATTTTGCTCGAGCTTTCGGAATACCATATAACTTCCGAAGCTATCCGCAGATCTTCCGTTAGGATCTCGCACTAAAACGAGCCCTAGCGAGGCGGTGGAATCGAACCGGCTAAAGTCATCGTATTCATTTAGTCCGCTATCTCTCTTGGTTCTATCTATATCCTGTTTAAAGAAGAGTGGCTGGCTGATTCCGTCAACATATCCAAAATGTTCGATAGGCTCGTCTGCCTCATTCTTTAGTGCGACACCGTACTCAACAGTCAAAATATCGGCGATGTCGTTTTCCTTTACCCTTTGAAGAATTTGTCGAGCCTGACCTTGAAGAGTTAGCTCACTGTCATTCGCGAGTAAGACAATGGCATGACTGTCATTTTGATAGGGCGCTTCCCACTGGCTGGGATCTGGATCATTTAGAATCTGCCCCACTTGCTTCATGCCAGCGCGGAAGCGAGGATCAGCAGGTATTTGGTCCTGGGAATACCCAAAAAACTGATAACCTTTATATGAAAGACACAAGTTAGCAAATAATTGGCCTCGAATTCGCCGAGAACGATAATCCGCTATCTGTTGGAGTTGTCGCTTTGTGGAGGTAATGGTGTTCTCAGCAAGAGTGCGAATGAATTCAGCAGCCTTTGTCTTTTGATTTGTCTTGAATCGGAGCACAATCGAGACATTGTAGTCTCGACCATGCCCCTTTAAGATGTTTCCCTGTAAATCGTTGAGCATTTCCTCGTATTCAGGGGAATCGTAATTAATTTTAGAATCATCAAGGCTAATTGGCATGTCTGTGCTCCTTCAAGGTAAAAATCGTGGATTGCCTTCCTCTGGGCCCTTGAATTCCCGTACTTTTCCAATCGCCATCATGTATATAGTGGAATGTGTTAGTCCATCGATGCCTAAGTAATCGTCAACTTCACGATCAAAAAACCCTCCGATGTTTAAACACCCAAGGTCAAGGCACTGAGAAACCAGGTTCAGATTTTGCGCCACGTGCCCAGCTTCCAATAGGGTAAATCGGTAGCCTCGATCGCCGTATTTGAAAATGGCCCGATTAAAGACACCAGTAATAAACAGCACAATCGTCGCACCTAACACAATCTGGGGCTGCACAACGGTCTGTGCGATAAGATCTGTCCCGTCTTCCTGATGTAGCAGTTGAAGACTATTCGTCGACGGGTTGTAGTGATACAGGCCCTCTGCCTGTCCTTCGATTCGAGTGCTGTGTAAATAGATCTCCAGTGGATAAAGGGCTCCGCCTGATGGAACTACGCGACAGGGACGAGCAAGAGTCGAATCCTCGCTTACTCGGTTCACGCCATAGGCGTAATGGAGAAGCGTGGCGAGACTTTCTAGGTTGAGCGTATGTGGTTCAAAATGACGCACGGATACTCGTCCGAGAATAGCTTTTTCAAGAGGCATCTGGAAGGCACTCAGTGGTGAAGGAAGAGAGATCGACGGATATGTTTCGTAGGGAAGAGATTCATGAAACTCGCGTGCCTTTTCGCGCACTTCTTCAATGGGAAAAGCGTAACTGTGCCTGCCAATTTTCGAATTCTCGTGGAAGAGTTCCCAAACCTCGTCGTCGTTACCAGGCGGAAGCAAGATCCTTTGCCACAGCTCATCGGTCATCGAACTACCGCTTAACTTTAAGGATAGGGGTGAGGAGCAGGATTGTCTCCGGTTTCCCTGAATATACCTCTATAGCCGAGTCGTTGTGGCACCTCCCAGAGTCGACTACCTCCTTGGGCTCGAAGATGGTGTCCGATAAAGAGTGGATGGAACCCAGGAATAATGGCTCGGACAACCCAAAGACCAAGATCTCGTATGTCGGTGGTAGTGAGGTCTGCCAGCAGTACCTTGTGTCCCGTAAGAAAAAGTCTTTCAACAATGTTTTGCAAATCCTGTTCAGCATCCCCTGTTGAAATTTTGGCGATTTGCTGGAAATTGATCCGACGAGAGGAATTAAACAGGAATTCCGCCAGTGAAGTGTTGGCATGGTCACAATAAAGGTGAACATGATCATCTTGGTTTTTTACCTTTTCGAAATATGGCCCTGGGACAAGAGGAGGAAATCTTGTCTTGAGCTGGTGCGCTAGCCTCCAGGTGTGGGCAAGCTCTTCAAGGCTCTTACGGGCAGCCATTTCAGGGTCAAGGCTTGCGGAAGCGGCAAAGATCAATGCTGGCGCGGAAAGGCCTCGTTGGTGGGCAACCGCTAGAACCGTCGGGACACCATGCTCTAGCGTGATATTTAATAGGGTGACACGCGCACCTGTGTGCTCAATTCTTTTGATCAGATCGGTGTTTTCGTCACTCAAGGTGTCGTTCAGGATATGGGGAGGACCAAGCATGCTTTGCCAAGTAATCGTAAATGCGTCCCGCTCAATGACTTCGCAAATAGCTGATATCGCAGCCTCGGGCCAACTGCAGTGACAAGCCAGACCCGTCGAGATTCGTTGCGTAATGGGCTGTTCTCCTCGTTGATCATGAAAATAATATGGCATAAAGACCATCGCAGCAGGCACATACACTTTATCTCCGGTAACCGCGTCGCATGCGTGCGTCCAATACACTGGTGTATTTCTTCCAAAGGGAACATAAGGAAAATAGGGTTGCCTGTATTGCCTGTCTAGATAGAGAGCGAATCTAGAGGGATCCGTGCACGGAACTGAGGCTTCCGCGAAGGAAGTAAAAGTTAAATCATCACGCTCGTAAAATGCCGAACAATACCGTTCAACTGCTTCCCCAATCGCCTTCGCCATAGCCAAGCCACGTTCCGTTGAAGCTCCGCCGGCATTCCCGTGATTCCGCTGCTGGTTAAATGCGCGCGTATCGCATGTCTTGGCAAAGAAATGAAAAAACTCAGGTGCGCCAGGTTCGCGCTCAAGCTCGGTCAAATGACGAACGACTCCAACCCGTTCATCAACCAAGTAATCCAGCACACCAAAGAGACGTTGCAAAGCTGGCGCACACGTAATCATGGGTCTACTCGAGTTGCCCCGGCAAATTGTGTCTTCTTGTGCGTAGTTGAGGAGCGTGTGTTCAAAGGACTGCAAACAGGACACCGAGGAACTTTGAGAATTTTCCTCGGTATCATCTTCATCGTCAATAGATTTACTTCGATCAACGTCCCAATCTTCCTCATGGGAATGACGCCGCTGAAAAATCGTGTCAGTTCAAAAGCTGCAATATCGCCGACAATAGATGACATAGAAGGGTGAAAGCCGGTCACACGCTGTCCTTCAAACGCTGCATCTTCTGGAGTACACATGATCTCGACATCATCCATGTTCGAATTTTGTCGGGCTCTAACGCATTCGAGGCATGCGGACTCTCCCGGAATGACTATTGGACCGACTTGACCGATGAAATTCTGAAGGATAGCTGAAAAGAACACAATTTTTTGGTCGACGCAAAATTTATTCCATTCGCGCACGGACGGGGACCATCCAAAATCAGATGTGACGATAAGACATCCCAACTGTCTCACTCGTGTCTCCTCTAGCCATCTTGCGAAACCCATAGGTGCCTTAAGATGGGTAGGCCAATCACGTAGCTGTGAGTCGGTATTGCTGTCAAACAGGCGTAGATTTCGGAGCAACGGATAGTCGATGACGTCAAAATTGACCACATTGGACGATGCAAGAGTCATGGCCAGTTGACGTGAAATTGTGTTGACGCCAAGTATCGCCAGTGAGGACTTGTTCAATCGTTCCTCGGCTACTATCTCTTGCGCGCCAAAGTGCCAGTAAAAAACCTCAAGACTTCTTTCAATTCCGTCATCCATAAGCGGGTCTTGTAAGTCACTCGGTACGAGAAACCGCCGATCTGCTAATTGACCAATCAGGCGTTCGATGGCGGGCCGGTCTGGAGCAGCAAAAATGGCACAGATTTCAGTTGAGTTTAGATTATCGTTTGAAGTCGCGAGAAGGATGCGGTGAACCGCTTCTGCAGACCCGTTTCCACTGACCATGAACTCACAGCAACCCCGTTTCAGCACAATACCATTCTTAACGTGTAACAATTGGATTGGGAGGGCCTTCAATCGTGTCCCGTTGGCGAGAGGATGCATCAATTCCCTCTTAGAATGTGTGCAGATATTGGCTGACAAGTGTTCTGCCAGCCAATATCTAGGTGTTTCGACTTTAGAACGTTACACGCATGAACAGCAGAAATAGAGGGATGTCCCGTAGGACATCCCATTGTACTTTTCCAAAATCCGAGATAGAGTGATCATATCTTGGGCGTTCAACTGAAGTAGTACTCCACTCAAATTGCCAGGACCACCATTAGGGTATGGGCCTCCAGGGCCATTATAGGGCCCTAGGTTCGGAACAGGTTTCCAGTCCTCTTGTCTCTCACGGATGTCTCTTACTGGAGAAAACCCGGCCAATCTCATCAAATCGCCCCGTGTGATGCCTGCATATTTTGTCTTCCAGCCATGAACGTTTGTCTTTAAAGTGTCTGGTAAAATCTGATCAAGGGTTTGTGCTTGGTCTGGCGCAGCCATCTTGTTCCTCCTAGTGTGATTTCTTACTCTAAGTATGACTCGCGTGTTGGCATCTCCTTTGTTTTCCTTGCCCTCAAGCCCTTTGACCTGCTAAGCGCAAGAGCAGCAGAAATATACGGAATGTCCATAAGTCAGCTGGTTGTATTCTTCCAAGATTTTGGCGAGATTTCTCATTTCTACCAGACTTAGGCTTTGGAAAACTGGACTCGGTGGCACCTCGTACGGTGGATTGGCACCAGGTTTTGGAGGCATCCACCCGCCCAATCGCATAAGATCGCCGCGTGTGATACTATCGAACTTGGGATCCCAATGATGAGCCGCATTCCTGAGATTATCAGGAAGAATATCCTTCAACGTATCGGATATAACGGGCGGCGGAATACCTACTCCCATCGCACACCTCCTCTGTTATGTTTTGTGATACATGCAGTTGACAGGTAGCGCACTGAGTAAACGTCCGGCATCGTAATTAGTACCGTACTGTCAGCCATCCCATCCAACGGCTGCCGATGGTTTCACCTATGGGAGATTCCTTGTGCTTGTCATTGATCGCGTTGAATCCGGCCACTGCGATTTCAGCCTCTCGTCCTTTGCCTTTTTCCCGCCAGAACTTCCATGCCACACGAGGGTTAAACAGGATGTAGCTGCCAACTGTGTTGAGTGGAGCTGGAGACCCGTTGAATGGAGGAGCGGCCGCAGTCTGGAAAAATGGATCAACTGGGTATGTTGCTGCTGCGACATAATGAAGGAGCAACTGTCCGTTGAGTCCACTCTCATGCTCTGCCCGAATGCCGGCGTTGGCTTTCCACTCCGGAGCGCCACGAGCGACACGGTTATTCAACGAGTAGGTCTGGTGAATTTTGACGAGTGACGTATTCGCAAAAGCCGAAAGCCATGGTCTCGGCCAGACCTCGAATCCCGCCTCACCGCCGTAGATGTCGGCCGAACCTCCACCGGCAGTACCGGCGAGTGCTCCTTGACCCTGGTTGCCGCCGTTTGCAAATGAAATATTCGTTTGGGAAAATGACGCAATGCTGATCAAGTCCGAGATATGATTGTAAAACCCGTCTACTCTGGCCCTCACCCGATGCTTCCAATACCACCCTTGGTATCCTAGGTTGTATGAAATAATTTGCTCGGGCGCGAGGTTTGGGTTTCCATTCAACTGTGTCGGCGTAGTTATCGTTATCGGTGGGACAGGCAAGGTAAAGCTGACGAATCCCCTGTTCGAAGTTCTTGTCTCGAAGATCGTCGGAGGCCGATAACCGACCGATATCTCGGCACGAAACGTGTGATCAGTCCATGGAGAATAGATGATTGCTGCTCGGGGACTAATCGTCGGATTGATGAAGGAATCAATGTCATAGCGAAGCCCCGCGACGGCGGTCAGATTGGATGTCAGACGCCACTCATCCTGCAGGTACAGCCCTACACGATGTTCATACGCATTTCCGTCTCCCCCTATGAAGTTACTGCTCGCTGTGTTGTAGCGATAGTTGGCGCCTACAGTCAGACGGTTGTTCGCCCATAAACTCAACACCTTCTGCACTTCGACGTTGTAGCTATTCGAATTAATAAACAAATTTGTGTTTCCGTTATTGTCCGTGACCCTAAAAAACTGGGCAACGAGAGGATTGGCCGTCAACGTTCCTGGCTGTTGATTCCCGGTCCAAAAGGCTCGAATGAAGAAGTCGGGCCGTTCGTAGACGACGTTCGTATAGCGCTGCATCGGTTGTTGATTGGTCTGCAAAGCATCTACCCATGGTCCCATGTAGCGGTTGGAATCCACAATTCCACCTTGTAGCGTAACTTTGGAGTCATCGGAAAAATGGTGTTCTACTTGGCCGTTGAAGAGGTTATTGCGAAAGGCCAGTGAGTCGCGATTGTTCCACTGATTCGTCTGATTGTGACCGGCAGAGAGACGCAGCCCCCACTTTTCCGCTTTGTCTGTCACTCCGACAATAGCTGCGCTCGATATCGTGCCGAATTCCCCGCCACCGAATTGTAGTATGCCACCCGCAGGGGACGATCCCTTGATCTCTTTCGCAGATTTCGTGATGATATTGATCACCCCATCGAAGGCGTTGAAGCCGTAGATCGCTCCAGCCGGGCCCTTTAGGACCTCAATTCGTTTGATCTCGGGCAAGGTAACCGGAATATTTTTCCAGAGCACTTCGCCTTGGACGTCTAAATAGATCGAGCGGCCGTCAACGAGGACCAACATCTTGTTGGCACGGAGTTGGTTGTTGCCACGGGCGCTGACGTTGAAATCTGCCCCAGTGACCTGCATCACCTCAATGCCGGGTACGCTGCGAAGAATCGTTGGGATATCAATGGCCCCGGACTGCCTGATATCATCATCCGTGATGATGTACACGTTGGAAGGGGATTCAGAGATCGGTGTCTCTTCTGACGGAAACATGCCGCGACCGATAGACGCGTGACTTGTTTTCTCGCGCGCCACGCTTTCTTCTTCTTTGGCAAGCTCCATTTCTTCGATCTTGCCATCCTGGGCCTTTGCATCTGTGGGAGGAAGGTCTAGGGGCGCCGATTCAGGTGGTTCCTTTGAAGTCTTCTCAGATGATTCAGGCGAGAGCGGCTGTGCCAAGATGCTTGAATGGAACGCATGGATGGTCAAGAAACTGCTGAGCACCGAAAACAACAAGCTCCTCACGGCTGAGGCGACGGAACCTGTCCTAATTTGTCTCGGGGGAGGTTCTGTTGTTCTCGGAGCCTGAGTGCTCATTCGCAGCGACTCCTACTGGCTCCTCTCTGCGCGATGTCAGCAACAAGAGGACGGATAGTCAATTAGGTCAAGGGGGACCTAGTTAAGGGTATTTCTTACTTTTTGCAACACGTCTGAACGGCCCTAGTCGAATGGGTTACTTCAACATTGCATTGTTGATTCGAATGTGGCACCATTCCAAAATTCCGCTTCAGTTTCCCTCTCATATTTCTCGCTTCGATTGTCTCTCTTCAGCCCTCACGACATGGTGCAGCAGAGCAAGAGCTGTGCTCGTGAAGCAGACCGCTTGTGAATCAAGCGTCGATGCATCTTGTAGAATCCGAAATATGCTGCAATTTGATGGATTGCTTAAAAGCAAGTCAGGCAGGTTTCATCAATTTGGAGCCATGAGCTTGGCAGGAAAATGGAGCAGGGGAGTCGGAGGCTAGGACGAATGGTGAATCATAAATGGTCTCGGGTGAATCAAAAGTGATTCAACGGAATGGGCCTATGGGGCAGGGGGTTGAGGCGAGAGATAGGGATGGGGGACAATGGTGATTTCCTACAGGCAGGAGCATTTGGAATCTCCGGTTGAGTTGGTTATGCTTGCGTCGTGAAAGTTGGCGATGTGCTGGAGAGGCTCCGAGAGGACGGCTGGTTTCTTGTGGCGACGAAGGGCAGTCACCGCCAGTTCAAACATGCCACCAAACCAGGGCGAGTGACCCTAGCAGGCAAACCCAGCGATGACTTGCCTCCTGGGACCGTGAATAGTATCTTTAAGCAAGCCGGTTGGAAAAAGGGAGCGAACTGACATGCGCTATGCCATCGTCATCGAGAAGGCTCCTGCGAACTATGCGGCATATGTGCCGGACTTACCTGGCTGTGTCGCCACGGATTCCACCGTGATGGAAACCGAATCCCTTATCCGCGAAGTCATTGAATTTCATCTCCAAGGGCTCAGGGCAGACGGCCTTCCCATTCCTCCTCCGAGCAGCCAAGTCGACTACGTTGACGTCCCTGCCTAAACAGACTCACAGTTCCGGAGTGGAAAACATTATCAGGAAGGAAGGGTCGAGTGCGCGGCGCAACCGGCGTCCTCTCCGGCCTGGGAATGGGTGGTGATCCTACAGTGTTTTCCGGTTTCGCGTTCCCTAGTGGAGCAGATTCCTCATTTCACATACCACATTCCGATCTGGGATCTCTCAACTGAGAATTCAAAACTCAGACCCGCTTCGTCAATCCCGCCAGACGTTCAAACCGATCGCAGGGTAGCTTGGCTTTCCATTCATGCAACGAAATGAACCAGACAGACCAGATGAACCATGTTCATTCCTGCCAGATCATTCCGATGACCACATAGATAAAGACTGCCATCAGCGAGTTGGCCAAGAAGAGCGTGAATCCTACATCCATGGGGTCCTCCTGCGTTCAGCGTGATGCTATGGACAGATGGCAACGAACGGGCCACGCGAGATGCCGCGAAGAAATACTGCCTCGATCGCACGCATTTGCAATGCTGGCAATACGTTTCTCCCATCTTCATTGTTTGGATTTCTCTAGTCGGTGGGGGGTCAATTGACGAGCCGGGAGCCGAAAAGAATTCTCAGTGAATCATAAATGATGCAGCGTCATGTTGGATCATCAAGGTACAAGGCACATGGGCGACAGCGCGCAGGGGGGAGGGGGGTGAATCTTCCTCACCCTTGTCGCAACGACCAGCACCAGCCGGAGGACATGAGAGACTTGGTTCCTGGGCAGCCAGGGGTCGCAAGCGTACGGCCAGAAAGTTTGTGTTGATACCAAAATCTGGTTCAAAGGATGATATTGCGCGCCATACGCCAATGGCGTAGTATTCTTCATGCGGTTTATCGAGACAGCGGTATTTACCGCTGCACTTCGGCGGCATCTGGACGATGATACGTATCGTGCACTTCAGTTAGCGCTTCTGCTCCGCCCTGCACAAGGACCTATCATCCAGGGTGGCGGGGGGTTGCGAAAACTCCGTTGGGCGGCCCCGGGTCGAGGAAAACGAGGCGGGGTCCGTCTGATCTACTACTGGGAACCGGAAACTCAAACGTTTTACATGCTATATCTCTATGCGAAGAACGAGCAAGGCGACTTGACGTCGGCACAGCTCAAGGTACTGGGGAAGCTCGTTCGGGAGGAATTCAAATGAAGGACGCAGCGTTCCAAGAGTTATTGACCAGCATTCGGCAAGCGGGACGCATTCGACGTGGCATTCTGAAGCCTGGTCGGGTAACGTCCTTTCGGCCGGCTGATGTGAAAAGTGTTCGCGAAAAGCTCAAAGCGTCCCAAGCAGAGTTTGCTCTGATGATCGGTGTCAGTGTGGCGACTCTTCGCAATTGGGAGCAAGGGCGGCGAACCCCCGATGGTCCGGCCTTGGCCCTGTTACGAGTTGCGGCACGCAATCCCCGTGCGGTGGCTGAGGCTCTGCATCGCGTACCACGCAAAGGCGCAGCCTAGCCAATCTGCAACTTGGGGATGGATTCTCCATTAGCCACCTCGTCGAGATTCTATTTTCCTCATTCCGCATCTGCTAAGTTGCCGACAGTGTGCGGCTCACACTTAGACCTACGCCTTTGGCCCGCCAGACGTTCAATACGCTCGCCTGGTAGTTTGGTTCTCCTTTCATGCAACGAAATGAACCAGACAGACCAGATGAACCATGTTCATTCCTGCCGGATCATTCCGATGACCACATAGATAAAGACTGCCATCAGCGAGTTGGCCAAGAAGAGCGTGAATCCTACATCCATGGGGTCCTCCTGCGTTCAGCGTGATGCCATGAGCAGATGGCAACGAGCGGGCGACGCGAAATGACGCTGAGAAAACCACGCATTGATCGCGCGAATCCTCAATGCTGGCAATACGTTTCTCCCATCTTCATTGTTTGGATTTCTCTAGTCGGTGGGGGGGGCAATTGACGAGCCGGGAGCCGAAAAGAATTCTCGGTGAATCAAAAGTGATTCAACGGTTGGGATAAGAGGTAGCGGGGTAAAGGGAGGAATAAAGGGTTGAGGGCAAGATCCTCCTCCAGTTCCTTTCTCTTGCTGAGATGTGTCGCCTTTGATAGGCTTAGCTTGCTGTTTAGGGGGCGAAAATGGCTGAAAAACTAATTGTGTCGGACCCGGCTGTGATGATGGGGAAGCCAGTGGTTGCAGGGACCCGTATCACAGTGGAACTCATCATCGAGAAACTGGCGGCCGGCGAAACGGTGGAGCAGATCCTAGAGGCACATCCTCGGTTGACCCGCCAAACCATCCAAGCTGCCCTGGCATTCGCTGCCGAAGTGCTGCGAGCTGACGTCGTGTATCCCTTGGCGTAGAGCTCGGAGTGAACCTACTTGCCGATGAGAGTGTCGACGAATCCATCGTTCGCCGTCTTCGAACCGATGGCCATCAGGTTTCGTACGTTGCCGAAATGGAACCTGGAATCAGTGATGAGACAGTTCTGAAGTATGCCAACCGAGAACAGGCTGTCTTGCTCACTGCGGACAAGGGATTTGGCGAACTTGTCTTTCGACAGCAGCGTGCGAACGTTGGGGTGGTCCTGATCCGCCTGGCAGGGCTTTCATCCGAGAGCAAAGCCGAGATCGTCTCCTCGTGCTTCGATTCTCACTCTGCAGAACTTCCTCACGCATTTACGGTAATCTCGCCACAGGCCATTCGCATACGGCGTTCAAAGGAATAGATCGAACAAGGCTGTCAGCAACCAATCAAGGATCCTGAAGCCCTGCACTCGGAATGGGAGGAGGCGCTGCCTGTGCTGGAGCCAGTCTCCAAAGATCCTGTGCGGGGACTGTCGCCTTTCCGGTCAGCGACTGTCCCCGTCGCGGTGTTGGGGAGGTCTCCCGACACTCTATTAATGGGAACGGGGTGTCTCGCGGTGTGACGGGACCGTATCAATTATCAGTAGGCGAATACGTCCATCTGAATTGATTTCATGGGCTTCGCTTCGCCATGTACCAGGCGCCGAACCCGTTCTGTGGTTTCCCGATTGAATACTGGTTCGCCGCAATTGACACAGATTGTCGCGGGAATTCCTTCGACCCGTACAGGTTTCCCATCGATTTCAAAAACCTCGCTGACGAGTTCCTGACGACTTTCGGTTTTCCCGCACACATGACAGCGAAACATGACTACCTCCGTCTGGCGTAATCATACCACTCTGCAGGGTCCGGCTCATAGAGTGTTATGATCTTCACCAAGCCGGGATCAAGGTGAGAGACCTGAATGTGTATCGGACGTCCACTTACAGTGAAACCAAGCAAAAGACTGCTGGCCGCGTACTTGTCATCGGGATAATCCTCGATGATTCTCGCCTGTGCCCCTGCTTGCCGGATTTCCGCATCGCTGATGTCACGTTCGATGGCGCGTTTGAAGGCATGTCTGCTGAACTCAAACGCACCGGTGGATAGTTGTTGACGGATCTCATTCAGGCTTTTCATCGAATTGGGTGGCGCGACTATATCTCAAGAATTCTAGTCGCACAACAGAGAAGGCACTTGGATCAGGCGACAGTGTCTGCAACCCCTCCTGTGCGGGGACTGTCGCCTTTCCGGTCGCGACTGTCCCCGTTCCCCAGCTTCTCGCCGAGCCTGTCCCCAATGACCCGCAGCCGGTCACCCAGTCCAACTCAACGCTTACAGGTCGTGGAGAAAGGTGGTGCTCAAGGGTATGACCAAGACAGAGATTCGGGAAAAGAAGGATCGTCCGTGAAGGTCCTGCTGGATTCCAGCGGGTGGATCGAATTCTTTGCCGGAGGGCCGCTGGCCGAGCGATACGCGGCCTATCTCAACTCTCGCTATCAGCTCATCACACCGACCGTCGTTCTGCATGAAGTGTACAAGAAGATCAAGAGAGAACGGGGAGAGGAATCCGCCTTATTGCTGGCCGGGCGGCTCAATGCAACTGAGGTTATCCCCTTGACCGACTCCATTGCTTTTCTGGCCGCAGACTTGAGCCTGCGTCATGGTTTGGCCATGGCTGATGCGATTGTCTATGCCACGGCCAGAGATCAGCAGGCCGAGGTGATCACCTGCGACGCCGATCTCAAAGATCTTCCTGGGGTGTCCTACCTCCGTTAGCTCTCCCGGTACTTCCACTATTATTATATGACTCGCAGCCTACCAGCCGGTCGAGGGGACTGGCACCGTTCTCCGGGGTGCCTGTCCCCCTCAGACGCGCCAGCGTCGATGGCGCGAAACGCTGGAAAACATTCCATTGGAAATTCAGAATGTCCCCAATTCTCACCGCGGGGAATGGTTTCTGATACTGCCTTGCAGGCGTATGACCCCTAATTGCCGAGGTCCCAGGGCTCACGGTGGACGAGTGTGCTCAAGTCTCGCGCGCCATGGACGACGCGAAGAATGAGGATCTCGCCGTTTTGCAGAAGATACACGATTCGATACCCTCTCAAGATGACTTCTCTAAGATCAGGGCGGTTGAATTCGGGAACGATGCGCCCGATCTGAGGTGACTTGAGAAGGCGTTCGGCGAGTTCAACGATACGGCCGACGAAGGTAACCGCATGGAGAACGGAGTCTCGCGCAATAAAGTCTTCGATGTCCTGAAGATCGGTCTCGGAAGTCACCGACCAGCGGACTTGCGCCATCGCGCGATTCTTTCCTTTAGCTCATCATGGGTCAGGACTCGTCCTTCCGTTACGTCCTGTAGCCCCTTCTCCACCTGCTGCTTGAAGAACAACTCTTCCATAATGGCTGAGGTCGTGACATCGTCAGGCAGTTTCTTAATCAATTCCAGGGCTTCGGCTTTGGCTTTTGCCACAGGGACTCCTCCTAATCGGTCTTGATATATACGAGCACTTCTAACGCTTGCGCGCGCGTCACTGTTGGAAAATTGCCTAGGAATTCATCAAGGGTGAGGTCGGCCTCAAGGTTGCTGATTAGGGCCTCGACGGGCGCTCGAGTTCCGATGAAGACCGGAGTTCCGCTGACGCTCTCTGGGTCAATCGTGATAGGTAGGCGATCTAGATCTTGTTGATCAATGACGAGCGGCATCTCCATTCCTCACACTGCAACTGCCACAGTATACTCCACTCGGAGTGATGTGCAAAGTTCTTGTGGTCTGGCTAGTGCAGGTTCAATCGAGCAGGAAGAGCCTAGTGCCCACACGGACGGGAAGAGGGACAGCCACCGACCGGAAGGGTGGCAATCACCGAAAAGGTAGGCCGCGCTGCCGGTGATGG
This sequence comes from Nitrospira sp. CR1.3, assembly GCA_014055525.1. Lineage (GTDB taxonomy): Bacteria > Nitrospirota > Nitrospiria > Nitrospirales > Nitrospiraceae > Nitrospira_C. Next base: position 17,020 of record WIAH01000014.1, on the reverse strand, counting down.
CGGCAAGGCGGCCTGATGGGCGCGGAGGCGACCGACGGACTCTAGAACTCATGTGGACTCGCATGCCTAGAGGGATTTGACAGAGGAGGCCGAGGTTCTCTCAACAATAATGAAGTCGACTCCTCCCCATGCTTGACGCTTGAGCATGCGAAATGTACAATCGGTACATTTCGTACAGTGAGTTATTGCCATGAATTTGGAGGTGATGGATGGCTCATCTGCCTGCAAGTAAAGCCAGGGAAGGATTTGCAGATACGATCAACCGAGTGGCGTACGGAAAAGAACGAGTGGTGTTGCGCCGTCGAGGTAAGGAAGTGGCCGCGGTGGTTCCTATCGACGATTTGCGGCTCTTAGAAGAGCTGGAAGATCGCATTGACCTTGTGGACGCCAGAACTGCATTGGCTGAATTGAAGACCAAGAGGGCAAAACCCCTCGACGCCATTCTGAAGGATATCGGCCTCTAGCCGGCGATGCCTTATACGGTCTTGCTCGCCCCGCCCGCAGAACGTCAGCTGAAAACTTTCATCCCTGCGACTCAGAAGCGTATCGTCAAACGCCTGAAGACGTTACAGGGCAATCCTCGCCCCCACGGTGTGAAAAAGCTCACCGGAGAAGATGATCTTTATCGATTCCGGGAAGGAGACTACCGCATCATTTATACAATCCGAGACCGCGAGTTGATTGTTCTTGTTCTCAAGATCGCAGATCGTAAAGAAGTGTACCGCTCCTGATGCCATGTCTTCGTTCCCACTGGATGGACAACATCACGGGATTTGCGCCATAGTCCGGAAGATCGGAAGTCATTTGGAAGCAGGTTTTGCAAGGTGACGGTGAGTTAAAAAGGGGATAGTCACCGATCGGAAGGGTGGCAGTCCCCAATAAAAGTTCGCGCTGCCGGTGATGGCGGCCACGCGGCCTGATGGGCGCGGAGGCAACCAGGCGCGAAGAAATCCACTGCATATCCTCATGGATTCTTGACTTTCTCAGGTAGAGATCATATTGTGTGGCCACACTTGCAACCACGTCTGGAGAGCGCATGAGATTTGCCAATGTACGAGAACTCAAGAGCAAGACCTCTGAGATGCTTCGGACGGTCGAACGTGGAAATACCGTGCTTGTCACCACGCATGGACGGCCGACTGCGATGATAGTTCCCGTGACCGAGGACGACATCGAGGATGCTTTGCTGGCCTACAGTCCGAAGCTGCGCAAGAAGATCGAAGAGGGACTCAAAGACATCCGTGCAGGTCGAACAAGGGCGCTGTTTGAGTACAAGGTCACGCGCAGCAGAGGGAATGTCCGCCGGACATGACCTGCCAGGTCTTTCTGTCGGCGAAGGCCCAGGGCGATCTCGACGGCTTCAGTGATAAAATAACCAATCAGATTCTCGCCGATTGCGCCCGCCTGGCTGAAGATCCTATCCCTGATGGAAAGCGAATCAAGAAGCTGCAGGGGTTTCGGGAGCCGCTGTATCGTTTGCGAGCCGGCGACTATCGTATTGTGTTTAAACGGTCCGGGGCTCGGATTGATATCGTGCGCATCCTTAGCAAGCCGGATTTCCAGAAAGCTTATTGACAAACCCTTTCCAGGGATCTTCTTTGGCACCGCGAAGTCATCTGGATACAAGGCCGCGCTGCCAGTGATGATGGAAGCGCGGCCTGAAGGACGCAGGTCTGACCGAGGGGATTCTGGACCCTTACGATGACGGCTCGGAAGGAAAACTCTGACAAAATAGGTCTATGGTTTTCTGGAAGAGGAACAGCGCCGTATCAGGCGAGGAGGCGGAGAGTGCTGCTGCCGCTGCCGCGCGAATCTGCTCGGCGGTGAGTCGAAAGCGCTTGACCACGAAGGCGGCATCCTCACAATCCAGATCGGTACCGCGGCGCAATTTCGCAATGACAAAGTCGATGGGCGCCAGAATTCGCACACGCAGGTTCGATTGATTCACCAGATCGGTCGCTCGATCGCGATACCCCGGGGGCATGGCCACGATGGACCAGCCGGAGAAGTTCGTGGTGAGGTCTGCCGGAATCTGGTGCTGTCTCAGGAATTTCGACAGCGCTTCGACCGAACCGGCAACCTCCGCATCGACATCTCGTGTCAAACGGTCTCGAAAGCCGTAGGCTTGGAGCGCCAGTGCTCCTACTAATAGGACATCCAGAGAAGCGCCGGTTTGCCTGGCGTAGTCCTGTAGGAGAGCAATGATTTCTTCAGTGTTGAGTGCAGACAAAGGCGAGCGCCTCGGCAAAGGCTCGGTAATCCCGGAAATCGATCGGACCCACATCAACGGGAAGAGGTGTTCGGTTGAGTAGTGAGGTGATAAGTCGTCTATAGTGCGTGTACCAACGGCAGGCATTCTGATAGGCTGCTTCAACGGCCGGGTCTGATTTCCAGGGTGAAACATCAAACTTGTCGTTGACGAGAATCTCGAGCCAGAGGATCCTCCTGCCTCGCGCAGTTTTCACCGCCTCATCGATGGAATGGGTGTTCAGATAGGCTGGTAGCAGCCGCAGAGGCTGTTCGGCCGGCCTTGATCGAGCCATCTTTCCCATGGCGCGAGTGTATCATAGCGGCTGGGCAGCGAGAAATGGAGTTTCGAGCGGGGACAGCCACCGGCCGGAAGGGTGGCAATCACCGAAAAGGTGGGCCGCGCTGCCGGTGATGATGGAAGCGCGGCCTGGTAGACGTGGAGGCGACCGGCTGAGCTCTGGAAGGGTCAGGACCCGAACCGGAGGTCGGCTTCGCACCATCTTGTGGATGTTCCAACGCGAGAGGGGCGAGATGAGCGAGAAAGGCGAGACGGGCCAAGACTCAAGTCTTCGCTTCATTGCTGAATCCTAACGATCACGCGTTTCTCGCCTCTCTCGCTTGTCTCGCGCGTCTCGCACGACGTTCATCTAGTCCTGCCAGATCATTCCGAAGACGACATATATGAATCCGGCCATGAGCGAGTTGGCCATGAAGAGCGTCAATCCTAGGTCCATCGCGTCCTCCTCCGGTTCGGCTTGATGTATTGAGCAATTTGCAACGAGCAGGCCACGCGAGATGCCGCGAAGAAATACTGCCTCGATCGCACGCATTTGCAATGCTGGCGCCAGGTTTCTCACATTTCTATTGATTGGCATTCTATAATCGGCGGTGAGCTAATTAACGAGCCGAGAGGCCAAAAGCATTCTCGCTGAATCAGAAACGATTCAGAAGATGGGTAGCGGGGGTAATGGGATAGTGGGGTAGCGGGAATCGTTGATACTGAGTGCAGAGGCAAGGCAGCAAGGAGGAAACAAGGTAGAGTCAAGTCCCAACAGGGACGAGGCCTGAGAGTTTTCACTAGGCTGCCGCATAGGTTCTCACGTCCACTTCACGTTCCAGGGTCACCGTGGCTGTACCTGGTTGGGTCTCTCCATTCTTGCAGATGAGACATGTCATCGCCGTTTTCTCCTCTTAAACCCAGGTTCCCATTGGGTTGATTCTGGCTGGTAAACGGTAATGATGATGGTTTCTTGATCTGTCGCGTTCTCGGCCGCCACTACATATGTCGTGAGCGGTCGAACCCGGCGAGGAAGTGGCTGCCTACTCCGTCAGGAATGGTTATTGATGCCTCTGATTATTGAGAGAAACCGGGAACTGAGCTTGACGGCGTCCCGCACGATGAGACTTCAGCCTCGTTTCGTATGTTGCCGAAATGGAACCAGGAATTAGCGATGAGACCGTTCTGATGTATGCCCGTTTCCGATCGGCTCCAGGTCCCAGATCCGCACTCGTCTACCTCGCGTTCGCAACAATGGAGCCGCCATGCGTTGCATTTGGATCACCGCCCGCACCTTTTCATGGTAAGGCAGAGCCGCCAACCGGACTCGACGTTGTTCCTTTGCGCGAAAGAGCTTTTCAATCTCGGGTTTCAAGCGGTCCATTCCTTCCATCTCTCCTCCAGTTGATGCCGCCGGAGCACCAAGGCGAGATACTTATCATCCAGGGTCGCTTGCTCTCGAAGAATTCGAACCCGCTCTCGATCTTTTGTCCGACCCGTTTGAAGACAAATGGCCAGCAGGTGTTCGACCCGGAGCACCCGTGTGGAAGTAGTCTGATACGACATCTCGCCCGCCTCTCGTAATGCCTCCTCTAAGAGCGAATTATACGCCGGCAAGAATTGGACGGGTACCCCCTCGATCACCACACATTCGCCTTCTTCGGCATAACCCCTTGCGCGCAGCGCCTCATAAAGCCGAGATAGGGTCAATACTGTTCCTGTCGACTCCGGTAGCAGGACGAAGATGTCGAGATCGAATGTCAACAGCGGTTCGATGTAAAAGGTCGCTCCCATCGCACCGCCAATGGCGTAACGGCCTAGCACGCCGTCGCGCTCCAATTCGTTCAGGATTTGGAGAGTTCGCTCCATACGGTCAGACAGGTTGGGATCTTACCGTGTTTCAGCGGCAAAAGAAACGACGGCACAGAGCCTGGATCCTGCTTGGATCTCAACGTATGCGTGGTCTAAGGAGTAATCCTCGACCTCCGGGCTGCGAAAAGCTATCCGGGCACGATCACTATCGCATCCGCCAAAGAGATTATCGCATAGTCTATGCCGTTGCCGATGACGCGCGCGTTGATACGCTCATGAAGGTTGGCCACCGGCGGGAAGTCTACTGCTGAGAACTGCCTTCGGCGCATCCGCATTTACCCTGCGGCGAGTACACCACAGCGGGCAACTGAAGGAGAGGACAAGGAAGGCCGCGCTGCCAGTGATGATGGAAGCGCGGCCTGGTTGGCGCGGAGGCAACCGGCTGAGCTCTGGAAGGGTCAGGACCAGAACCTGCTCGGCCATCGGCTGTCACTGGGGCAGATGATGACCGGTGGTCGGCTCCTCGCCATCTCTGTTAATGTTCTGAGTTCAATGTTCTAGGTTCTGAGTTAGGGTCCCGAGCAGCAAGAACCGTCTTGATGGACTACTTGAGGCAACTCCCTCCGACAACTCAGAACCTCGAACTTCGAACATCGAGCTCAGAACATCGAACCTTGAACATCGAACCCCGAACTGCCTCAATCAGTCCTGCCAGATTTTTGTCACCACGATGTAGATGAACAGCGCCAAGAGAGTATTGCTGATGACTAGGATCACTGCGAAGTCCATGATGGTTCTCCTTCTCGTCCGATGCCCCGAACGATGAATGGTTTCGAGTGACCCTTGCTGGTGATCCAAAGCAATACGTATGCCATGACGTCGTCGATCGACCGTTCCTACAGCAATCACATGAAAAGGCACTAGAACAGTGCCGATTGCTGCGCGTCCGTCACGATTCGAATGTTCCGGCGGAGACGGAACTGAATCAGATTGCCGTCAGCGCGGCATCGAATTGGATTCACTTGAGAAAATCTTGAATGAGGAATTGGATCTGGGCGAGACAGGTGAAACGCGCGAGAGAAGCGAGAATAGCGAGACAAGGCAGACACGCGAAGCAGAAGTTCTGACCAGTCTCGCCTTTCTCGCTCGTCCCGCCCGTCTTGTGCCGACTCATCGTATCGTTTCCTGCGTCGAGGTGAGCGGGAGTGTGAAGTAGAAGGAACTGCCCTTGCCTGAGGCGCTTTCGACCCAGATACGCCCGCCGTGCAGTTCGACCAGACTCTTGACGATCGCCAAGCCCAACCCTGCGCCTCGCGTCTCGGCGGCGGTGGTGACGCCACGGAAGAATTTCTCGAACACTTTCGGCAGTTCGTCCGGCGGGATTCCGCAGCCCGTGTCTGACACGCAGAATTGCACCATGCCGGTTTTGTCCTCGATCACAGCTCCGACCATGATTCGTCCGCCAGCAGGCGTGAACTTGATCGCGTTACCGATCAGGTTGGTCAACACTTGCGTCAGTTTGTCCCGGTCGGCCAGGATGGTCGGAAGAGAGGGGAGGGAGTGCGACTCCAGCGTCACGGATTTGCCGCCAGCCAACCCCCGCAGGCCTTCGACCAGTTCGTTCATCCAGTCGGCGATGGCGATCGGTTCTGACCTGAGTTCAACCCGCCCTGCTTCGATGCGCGAAAGATCGAGCAGATCAACGATCATCCGCGTGAGCCGATCGATGTTGAATTGGATGCGCCGGAGATACTGCGATTGCTTTTCGTTCACGGCGCCGATCACGCCGTCGAGCATGTTTTCTACATAGGTCCGGATCGACGTCATTGGCGTGCGCAGTTCATGCGACACCATGGAGACGAACGACGACTTGAGTTGATTCAGTTCCTGGAGCTGTTCGTTCGCCGCTTCCAGCTGGACTGTTCGCTCGCGCACTTTCTGCTCAAGGCCCGTATTCAATTCTTCGATCTCCCGATAAGCAGCGACGTTATCCAGCGCGATGGCAAGCTGGTTAGCAAATGTGACCATCACCTCCAGATCATCCTGAGTCAAGCTATGGGCCTGGCTCCGGTCAACAGTGAGAGATCCGAGAATCAAACCTTTTGCCTTGAGAGGAACGGTGACAAAGGACCTCGTTCCTGTTCTCGCAGCCAACTCCCGGTACATTGGGTGAAGTTGATCGAGCACCTGGGAAATTTCATGCACCAAAACAGGCTTCCCTTGCTGGAGGACAATGCCTTCAAAGGTAGAAGAATCCGTTACCGGGATCTCAAGACTGGCGGCGAAATGAGCGATCTCAGATGACACGCCTACCAGGCGGGCGCTGTGAGCTATTTGCCGAAGGGGGTCGTAGGAAACGATCATGACTCGGTCAAATGACAGTTTATGAATCAATGTCTCCATTGCCTGCCGAAGGAGAGCTTCCTGATCGCGAGTTGAGGTGAAAGCAAGACCGGCATCATAGAGCGTGGTCAGGTGGTCGACTCGTCGCTGCAGTTCGACCGCCGTCTGCTGGAGCTCAACATAGGCCTTTTCCAGTTCTTCATGCCGCGTCTTTAGGGAATAGGTCTGTTCTTCGATGACTCGGTCTCGTCCGCCAATTTCGTCTTTCAGCATTTTACGCGCCACGTCAGTAACAAAGCGCTTTCCGGGATACCAGCGAGCCGGTTCGTTCCACTGAACCTCCCATTCACAATAGTCGTCACCATCAACGATGCATCGCCGATCGATCATCGTCGCCTGACGCAAGTGGTGCACCTTCTCAGGGACGATGGAAACACCAACTTTGAGGGCATTGCACCAGATCCTGCCGCACGACCGCCGGTAAGGGCCGAACTGATCCAAGGCTCGTCCCATCAGAGTCATACGCATAATCGCACGACCCTCATTGACCTCCATCCCTTGAAGGTCATAGGAATTCTTGGCGTAGTGCTGGATCCACCTGGTCGCGCCGCGGTAAATGCTCTTGACGGAAAACGGACGCATAAGCGTTTGCATGAGCGGAGGAATAAGTTTCTCTCGTCCCATCTTGAACTGAAAATCCTGGTCTCCTGAAATGTCGATGCAAAATTCCACCAAGTAGGCAGTAAATTCGTTTGAATAGCTGGTCCAGGGATTCTTGAGGAATTTGGCCGTGACATGATACGCCCGGTCCTGGATGCGCTCATTCAAACGGCTCACCAGATCGTCGACGGCGTGCTTACCGGCTTCGGAGCCATAATGCTTCGAAACAAATTCTTCTAAAAATTCGACATTGGATCGGATCGAAACGCCGGTCATGTCGCGGATGGCCGTTCCGTCAACATCGGTCCCGAACGGCCGGAACTTCATGAATCGCTGTTCAAGAATCCGATGGTGCTTTGGTAGTAGTTCAGGGCCGGTGGCGGCGGACCAGTTCTCCCGCTCAGGAGAGAGGAGGGTCTGCTCCGGCTGCGTTCGGGTCCCGCTCTGCAGCCTTGAATGGAGATCCTCTTCGGATTCCAATCGCGTCCTCCGGTGAGACTCAATCAAAAATTGATCCTTAGGCTCATGACTCCCGCGTGAAGGATCGTATCATAAGTGCCATTAACAATTGGCCGGATATTGTTTGTAATGGTTCGCGACTCATAAATCTGGTTCTTGTAAGCCACATCGAATCCGATTCCCTTGATGCCGACAGGCCCGATAATCGGGGTGGTGCATTTGATAAACCCGAGGAATCGTCCCTGATCTTTGCACAAGAAGCCCAGGCCCACTGAGAAAGAATTATAGTTGGCGTCAGGGACGGCCGGTTCGAATGTTTGTTCCGGGACAGGGGTCTGTGAGCGGATGTAGCCGAAGCGCGCCGCGACTTCCCAGTCAGGCAGCACCGCCGGACGAAGCCACTTATACTCCGTACCGACGTGGGCGATGAATACTCCATTCCAATTCCGGGGCTCCGGCAGCGTGACGCCGTTGCTGAGCTGGATGTTCAATTGCTTAAAGCTGTGCCAGTCGGCATAGTCGATATCGACCTCCAGTTTCCATTCCCGCTCTTCGTCGCGAATGGGCCAGTATGCCACCGCGCCTGTGTATATATTCGGAAGCGTGAAATCCACTCTGGCATCCGCAAGCAATCCTCCGTTCACGAGGAAGTTGCCATTAAGATTGAGTGTTGTCTGGCTTCTATAGACGAAGGCAAGATTCAGCCGAGGTTTTCCATCGGTCCGCCACGGAGTGAGCATAACACCAACGTTGTAGCCGACCGCGGTATCCTTTACCCGTAGCTCGACGTTCGTGCTTGGAGGAATAAATGAATTCACCTGTCCGGCCCCTTCTCCTGCAATACTTGCAAATGTGTAGATGTCGAGCCCTCCCCCGATTGAAAGGTAGTCGTTGAAGCGGTAGGCCATCGTCGGTTTGATATCGAGCATTGGCAGAGTCGCTCTGGTATCCAACGCAGAAAACGGTACGTTTTGTGGCCAATTGATCATGAGACCGTACGGTGAGTTCACACCGATTCCTAATGTGAGATTCTTTAGAAATCCTATGTCGTATTTGTCAAGACTCGCCGTAAGATAAAAATGGATCGGAGGAGGCCAGGCGATCGATCCGTCTAGATCGCCTTTGTAGTTGGCTCCGGCTGGGCTGGTGTAATTATAGGAACCTCCGACCAACAGGAGCCCACCGTAAAACTGTACCCCTTGGAGTTGCGTCATTCCGGCTGGATTGTAATGCAGGGCTGATGGGTCATCGGCCTGAGCGGCAAAAGCGGTTCCCTGCCCCGATGCCGCCGCTCCTTGATCCAGAACTCGAAAAGCTTCCCCGTGGCTCACGGCTGGCACACCGAGTACAAGGAGAACTGCGAAAGATGACCAACGTGTCGCCGCGCTCAAGGCCGTCGTTATTCGCATGCTGTCACCTCATGGGTTGAACTCCAGCAAAAAGTGCTCGGGGAAGAGTTCTATCGGATCGAATGGATCGTCATTGGCTCTACGGAGACCATCGAGGCTCAGCAAACGCACAAACAATTCTTTAAATACCTCGGGCACTAATAAACGTCCCATACATTCGTGTCCGTCGTGCCCGAAGAAAAGATAGTCATTGAGATTGCGATCGGGATTGAACTCGGTCGGCCGCGCGAATCGGCCCTCTCCATCGAACATGGCTGGGAGAGTGGCTGCAAAGACAAGAGTTCCCTTTCGGATGTCTGTTTGTCGAGGTGTGTCACGCGCGATTGTGGTATCGGCTCCGCAGACACGAAACAGCACGTGGTTTTGTGGATTGAATCGCATTGCCTCAAAGGCATACTGCAGTACCCGATTCCTGCCCCTTTCTCTAGCTTCGTCTTGGTCCGATTCCTGAGCCTCTCGTGCCGCTTCTTGAGCTTCCCTCAGCTGTTGTGGGCGTCGAATCAGTTGATCGATCGTTCTGGCAATGGCTTTCAGCATGGTTTCCACGACTCCGACCGTAAGCCCCATGATGTTCCTCCGGACGAAGTAGGGCGGAGTTCCTTGAGGGAGATTCCTGCTAATCCGGATCAGTTCTTTGAGAACGGAGGGGCGAAACTCGTCATAATTTTCCGATATCTGCTGAATGAGCCCGTCGAGATAGGGATTCATTTCTGCCACAGCAAGGTCCGCTGCCCTAGTCCATTCGGGAATTCTCCTCAAGTTGAGGAACAAATCCCGATAAATGTCGCGCAACCAGCGCTTGAACGTTTCTCTATCTGGCCCGGGTACTCCGAAATACTTGGTGTTTATTTCGAGCGGCACCGGCCATGCAAGATCCTGAATCACATCCAGCCTTCCTGTGGGCCGGAGCCGGTTGAGTATGGGCCCGAGAATGTCATTGAGGGTTTCGCGAATGAACTCCCTAGTGGAGACAGGACTATTTTGCACGGCGTCTCTTAGCAGAGGCATCTCCCGCCCGTAGAATGGCTCGTGGATCTCGCGTCCAAGGATGAACGGTCCTCTCGGGGGACGTGGAGGTGGGATCTCCATTCTTTCACGGTACAGCGCGACGGACATTTCAGGATGTCTCTCGTGATCTAGTATCTCGATCACGTCATCGTATTTTGTCACGATGGCGATAGGAGGGATGCTGAAACGCGGATCACCAAATACCAAATAGCCAGGCATCTGAAAAATCCTTCCCTCAGGTCCCGAAGCAAATTTCATGAGCTCTTCCAATATTTCTTTTGGGCGATTGACCAGCCAGTCGTTGATCAATTTTGTCTGTGCAATGGACCGCTTGGCCGGATCTTGCACTCTCATTCCTAACTCGGAGAATTCTCGTAAGAAGGAGGAGAATCCTTGTGTTGCGATTCCTAGCAGCGCGGTCAAGCTCGGCACAAAAAAGTATTCGCCGCCTTTGGTCGTAACGAATTCGGGCAAGTTTAAGGCCCATGGGAGTCTTGTGGCCGATGGAGCAGTAAACTTACGAGGTGTTTCCCGATGTGGTTGTCCCTCTGCAGGAAGGTCCCCTGTGTCTCGGTTGTTTCCAATGAGGGGGTCACGATCGGTCCGATCCATTCGAAAGGGATCTCCACTATTGATCCAGTTGAGTTGAACGAATTCAAACTGCCTTCCAATGTCTGCGACGAACGCGGCAAACATGAGACCGCGGTCCCTCTCGTCATCGTTGTTCCCTTCAAGAGCGGTCCCATAAGGTAGACTACGCCTGATCATCCGATGTCTGGTGCTCGTCGGTTCTACGACGAGATTGCCCTGACCGTCGGTGGGCCAATCACGTGGATTTGTCCGACGGATGTGGGCTCCGACAGGACATCTATTGCCGACATCGTCTCCGAGATATGTGAACGCGTTGACTTGCCCACTATCGTTCGCGATCTCCGGATTATCTCTGTCCGGTGAGAGATGGACGGGGCAACCGCTTGGCCAACGTCCAATCATCATGGCCGCCAAGCGGTTGGCTTGTGCCGGCTCTCCGAAGACGCGAGAAGCTTGTGCTGCCATCTCTCTCCGGAATCTGGCAACATCTTGTTGTAGTTTGCGCAGGACCAAGTACGTTCCATTGTTTCCCAGAGGTTCTGGCTGGGGGGCAGGAGGCAGGCGATCGATTTCGTCCTTGTGGCCGAGCAAAAATTCACCAAGTTTGAGTGGTCGGAAGGTATCCCGCCCAGTTCGTTTTCCTCCATGAGGTTCCGTCGGAGGGCCAGGATTGCTCCCTTCGATCCAAGGTTGGCTGATTCCGTCTCTGAATCCGAAGTGCTCGCTCTCACCTGGGAGGCCGTCGGCCGTCTCTTCGCCAAGCAGGTAAATGCCAAAGGTTCTCCCATTCGATTGTGGTTCCTCTCTCCTAACTTCAGCGACTTTGCGATTGCAGTCGTTTCGATTCGCGCCGTGGACGACCACCAGCACATGCACCTGCCGCGTTCCAAGCACGCCTGTCCAGTTTTGAGGGGCACTGGCTCCGAAGTCGCAGAGGGTCGTTGCTCGCTGCTTCATTCCCTTTTGGAATTCGGACGGGAAGGTGCTGAGAAACGACGGCGATAGGCCTAGCGCCTTGAGTCCCTGATAGGTGACTGCCACGTTCACCATTGATTGAGGCATCCCGTTCGCAACTTGCCCTTCTGTTGTTATGCGTGCGCACAGAGCGCGCAGCCATTCTCTGGCCGGTTCGATCAGGTCAACCCGGTAGAGGAGGTACGTGGCGCAGCTTGCGTTGTACCTGGTAAGAATATTTCCCTGAATGTCTTGTAGGTTAAGAGGCATCGGCTTGTCTCCATATGAAGGTGATGTCTAAATGTCTGGAGTAGGCATGGCGAGTCTCCGAAGGAAGGCTTGGATTTGATTGGTGACATCATCGAGACCGACGTCTCCAAATCGAGGCACCAGGCCATTTATGAATTCCTCAGTTTCCCTCTTCCAATAGATCGCCCGCTTGACTTCGTTGACTGTGTACTTTGGATAGGCGGAGTAGTAATACTCTGCAGGCACCATACGGTCCCTGACGTATTGAATGAACGGACCAACAGGTCTTGCGCCAGGCCACCCCACGCAATATCTGAAAATCATGTTAAGAGGGCCTTCGTCGCGCTCGGCAAACTCGGCGAGATAGTCATCCAGATTGCCGTCAAAATTACTCGTAAACAAGAGGCGAGTGCCTCCATCAATCAGCACCCATCTGGCATAGTGGATGGATTCGATCTGCTCGATAGGGCTTCGCTCGCCCCCCAATTCTTTGTTCTTCCTATCTTGAAAAATGGCGCGCAGTGCGTCCGCCCCTCCTGGTTCGAGGGGGGCGATGGCAGTCAATTCCGTGACGTTATTGCATAGTTGAAGGCCCCTGGGCTGGTCCGGCATCAGTCACCTCCAGGTGTAGTTGTAGGCTCAGTCTGGTAGCAAGTCCGTTGCGCTCATTTCCAGAATTTCCACCACTTCTCTTGCTGAATCCAATCGGCGTAGGTCCGATACTCCTCGCGGAGAGTCACCTCGCTAACGATCCTATTGCTTCGCAGCCAATCCAGAGAGGCTTTCCTACCGACGATGGCTGCCACGCAATTGTCCTCTAAATAGAGGTCATGATTGAGTGGCGTGTATCGTCTAATCAGGTGCCAGAGATTCCACCACTGCCCCACGTTTATTTCCTTGTCGAAGAATACGGCATCTTCGTAAGCCTCGTTAAGGCGTTTGAGTGGATACGCGATCACGTCCTGCCGATCGTAGATATTGATCCAAACCCCCTTCTCATCCTGCATCCTCAGGGCTTCTCGAAACGCCGTTGGTCCAAAGCCATATCTAAGGGCGTAGACAGCCTGCGGCGATCCCAAAGTGAAAAAATTGGCGAGACAAATTTGCGATGGCCACCATCGCCCCCTGTTCTTCAACGTGTCGTAGAGGAGGTCGGAAGCAATCACGGCTCCCAGGCTATGCCCGATGACGGTTACAAGACTGGGGTTCTGCCATGTGGCTTCGGAATCCATGGCGACTCTTGTGCAGGTCTCAAAGGCGCCATAGACCTTGTCGTGAATCAGCCTGTACTTATTGGCACCTGGAGACTCGATGTAGGCAATTAGGTCTCCCTGGTAATCTACGACCAATCTTCTCAACCATGACCAATACATCAGGCGATAAATGAAGTTCATCGGATCTTTCCTAATCATGTTCCATTCGAGAAAAGATCCTCTCGGCTTCATCCAGTTGAATATTAGATTCCACAGGGTATCCTGATCTGATTGCGTCACCTCATACCAGACGGCGCTGCTGAATCGGACCCCGTTTTCGGGCGATTGTTGAGGTGCCAGACGCTTCACAGTCTGGTGAAATTCACTCCGTATCTTGATTTCAAGGTATCGACTGAACCGGCCGGGATCATTCCCAATGCCATGGATGAAAACGACCTGGTGAGGAATCATGAATGCCTACTCGTCACGCGGTGGGGCGTGGAAACCATGCTGGAGTGCAGGAGTCGCACGTGAGCCTGTAGATCTGAGCAATCCATGGGCCAGGTCCGCCAACTAGCCTGCGGCCATCGTAAACACTTTCATTTGCAGAGTTTGTATGGGAGCGGTGAAAGCGTGAGGTGACTAAGCAAGTTGCCGGGCCTGGATCTGTTTGGGTACAGTCAGAATCAAAAAAGATGCTATTTTATCTTCAAGTCTCCCAGCTTCTCTCAATATCGGCTCTTTCCTTCGATTTCGTTGTACACCTTGGTTCCATTCTCTTCGGTGTAATTTCCTGCGAACCTTTCTTACTGACGTTGTGTTCTTATGGAGGATGAGGAGGAAAATGCTACCAGCCCATCCATTTTGCGCCGGGTCAGCATGGTCCGTGCAGCACATGGAAGTTGGCTCACCAAAGAGAGTCCGGAAAGGCGGCTATATCTCTTGTGAAAAAAACCGGACGTTCAAACTAGGAATGATTGGTCTCATTGTGAAGGTCGCTATCCCGAGTGAAATGATTTATCGTGGTTAGTCGCTACAGCAGGTTCATGGTATTGTGCTGTTGCATTGGACGTAAAAGGAGGTTGATGTGCCGACTATGCTCACGGCAACAGAGGTCGATGAAAGCAAGAATTTTAAGTTGCAAGATGTCCGCAATGCTGGCGCCAAAGTTCAGGGACGAGTCCGCAAATGCTTTACGCTGATCTGTCTTCTAACTTTGACCTGGAGTTGTGGGCCACGTTGTGATGGACAGGCAAAGATCCATGGGAAATTCAATCAGGACAAGATTACGGTGAATGGGAGCGGCGACTTTATGGAATTGCAAGATCAGAAGTTAACGTTTCTTGATTCTCGCCAAGTAAAATGGGTCGCTCCGAAGGGCACATTGACTGATGGGGCTAGCATCCCAGGACTTCTGGTGCCGATAACAGGCGACCGATTTAGCAGCGAGTACCTGAAAGCTGCGGTCGTACACGACGCCTATTGCCAAGAGGAGAATAAGACACGGACTCCCGATCAGTATCGAAAAAGAACTTGGAAAGAGGTTCACAGAATGTTCTACGAAGGAATTCTCGCAGGCTGTACGAACGAGGTGTTGGCAAAAACCATGTATGCGGGAATTTTATTGGCTGGGCCGCGATGGAACGATCCCGACAGAGAAAACCAGGGAATGTCCGAGGAAAACCTGACTCGCGGGTTTATAGGAGCCAAACAATGGATCGAGAAAAACAAGAATGCAACGGTAGAGCAGATGGAAGCAGACGTTGAAAGAAGGGAACGTGTGCTCAGAAGACTCAACAAGTTCGACATCGATATCTCAAATGCTATGCGAGGACCCGACCGCGCTCATGCAGAAGGGTTGCTCCGCCGACAAGAAGATCTGCTCAAGAGCGAGTTGGAGAAGTCTCCGGACGATTCGATGCTGCTGAACTTCAAGGGCGATCTACACAAGAACTGGGCAAAGGTCTATGGTATGTCGAATAGAACCAGCGAAGTTAATGCCGAACTGATCAGCTCCGAGCGAATGTATGAGGCAGCACTCAAGATTGAGCCGAAAGACCCAAGTGCATTGAGTGGGCTAGGTGGCGTTGCGATCCTCCGTGGTGATCTGAGTCGCGCCGAGAATTATTCAAGGAGGGCCCTGGAAATTGCTCCTAGTCTCCATGGCGCGAAGCGCGATCTGGAAAAGGTTAGAGAACTCAGGGGAGGTGGGCTACATCAGTAGTAAATCAACTTGCTCCAACGAATCCCCTGTTGCATTAACCAGTGAACTCTCGTTTATCAGATCAAAGCATGACCCTCATCCTTCCATCTTCCTGCCAACTGGCTCTGCTGAATCGCTTTTTGAAAGCCTAATCGATGGCGCTCTGGTCGGTAAAGGCGACAGTCTCACAATTCACGAAAGAGGTTTAAAACTTCCATTTGAGGTCTTGCCGGTCAGGTACTAATGGACTATAATGGTCATGTATGACCGGACTAGGAGGTCAAGTATGAAGCGCGCCGCAGTGTCCACACTCAAGGCCACTCTCAGTGCCTGTCTGGCTAAAGTGAAAGCGGGTGACGAAGTTCTTGTCATGGAGAGAGGGAGACCTATTGCTAAGCTCGTACCTTTACCGAAAGACGATCAGAAAAGCGTCGGTCACTTGCGCGATCTTGCTCGTGCCGGGTTGGTCCGCTTGGGAACCGGCAAATTGCCGTCCGGGTTCTGGAAATTGCCACGGCCTAAAGACCCGAAGCGGCGCGGGCTCAAAGCGCTCTTGGCTGATCGAGCCGAGGGGCGATGAGGTTTTGGGATGCCTCCGCTCTGATTCCGTTGTGTCTTCATGAGCGCGAAACCGCACCGCTCACAAAACTCGTTCGGACGGATGAAGGCATTGTGGCGTGGTGGGCTTCGCCCATTGAATGTTTGTCCGCTCTTGCCAGACTGAGAAGAGAGGACGCTCTGAATTCTGACGAAGAAGGGGAGGCGCAAGCCATCTTGCGAGCCATGGCAGTCGGTTGGACCGAAGTCGAGCCGAGCGAGGCGGTTCGCGAACATGCGGCTCGGGTATTACGTCTTCATCCATTGCGAGCTGCCGATTCCCTGCAATTGGCAGCGGCGTTGGTGTGGTGCCAGGGAGATCCGATCCAGCAGGCCTTTGTCTGTCTGGACCAACGCCTGCGGGACGCAGCACGACGAGAGGGGTTTCATATCCTTCCTGACAGACAGTTATAACTGACATGTCGGCACTACTTCCTTCTTCCTGCGAGCCGGCTCTCCTGGAGCGGTTTTTGAAAGCCGAAGCGATGGCCCTCTGGTCGGTACGGGCGGCGCAGGCGAAGGATGTGCCGTCTAATGTGTTGGAATTTTTGCGACGGCATGAGGAGGAAGAAGCGGGTCATCTGCGGGAATTCGAGGCGAGGCTGGGAGTCGTCT
Organism: Nitrospira sp. CR1.3; assembly: GCA_014055525.1. Classification (GTDB taxonomy): domain Bacteria; phylum Nitrospirota; class Nitrospiria; order Nitrospirales; family Nitrospiraceae; genus Nitrospira_C. The sequence goes on along the minus strand of WIAH01000014.1, from coordinate 400 downwards.
CTCATCGGCGGGAGAAGCTTCCCCGCGTGCCGAGTCAGTGGTGGGCCCTGGTCATTCACCTCTTCGGTTACGAAACGTTGGGATTGGAGTTTGCGAGGCTCCTCGTTCAGGTTCAGCCGGATTTACGGTCGATCCTGAAGGATGAAGAAGCGCATGTCGGGTTCTTCGAACATGAGGTTAGAAACCTGTTGACTCAGGGCGGACCAGCGGCCGAAGGGGCGAGGCGATCGGCCCGCGCCTGGTGGCGTCGCTTGCCGCCGACGGTTGACCGCTATCTGGAGGGAGCGCAACTGGCGCCCTATCGATCGGAGCTGAAGGGCACCATCCTGACGTCGATCGAAGAGCGATTCGCCGCGCTTGGACTCGGGGTAACGGGATAGTGGGGGTAGCGGGGTAAGAG
>WIAH01000013.1 GCA_014055525.1 Nitrospira sp. CR1.3 | reverse complement strand
CGTCTCGCGCGAAGAAGGTACTGGGGTCGTCAGCGTTTCTGCTAGCTCCATGTGTGTCCTCTCCTGGTTGTGGGAGAGGGGTCAATTTCACATGATGACAGGGGTCAATTTGGCATGATTACTGACAGTGTTCCCCACGTGCGTGGGGATGAACCGCCATGAGCCACTGTCCGACGTGCACCTGTCAGGTGTTCCCCACGTGCGTGGGGATGAACCGGCGATCATCCGTGGCGCCGTCAGTCTGCTCAAGTGTTCCCCACGTGCGTGGGGATGAACCGTGGGTCGCCGGCGCGTTCAACCAACTGGCGGCGTGTTCCCCACGTGCGTGGGGATGAACCGTCTCAGGGGGCGATTGATCTGGAGACACTCTGGTGTTCCCCACGTGCGTGGGGATGAACCGTCTTCCCGATCATTGTCCCAATCCGGGAGTGCGTGTTCCCCACGTGCGTGGGGATGAACCGGTGGGAGGAACTCTCAGCACTATCCTACTATAGTGTTCCCCACGTGCGTGGGGATGAACCGTCTTCCCGATCATTGTCCCAATCCGGGAGTGCGTGTTCCCCACGTGCGTGGGGATGAACCGGTGGGAGGAACTCTCAGCACTATCCTACTATAGTGTTCCCCACGTGCGTGGGGATGAACCGTCTTCCCGATCATTGTCCCAATCCGGGAGTGCGTGTTCCCCACGTGCGTGGGGATGAACCGGTGGGAGGAACTCTCAGCACTATCCTACTATAGTGTTCCCCACGTGCGTGGGGATGAACCGCCCTCGCCGAGCGCCTCGGTCACTGAGGGGTGCGTGTTCCCCACGTGCGTGGGGATGAACCGGGGCCATTCGGACTGCGGATCGCCGCCGCGCCGGTGTTCCCCACGTGCGTGGGGATGAACCGACATTCTGGAGTCCAACGAGCTGCGCGCCGTCGTGTTCCCCACGTGCGTGGGGATGAACCGTCCGACCAGGTCTTCATGTCACGGGCCCACGTGTGTTCCCCACGTGCGTGGGGATGAACCGATGGCAGATCCGATTACATTATCATCAACGGTGTGTTCCCCACGTGCGTGGGGATGAACCGCTCATGCTCATCATCGACCAGTTGGGAGGGTTGTGTTCCCCACGTGCGTGGGGATGAACCGCCATCCCGATCATTGTCCCAATCCGGGAGTGCGTGTTCCCCACGTGCGTGGGGATGAACCGCAGAGCGCATTCCGCCATGGCTTTCTTTCCTGGTGTTCCCCACGTGCGTGGGGATGAACCGTGCTGCGGGTGCGAACGGGCGGCAACGTGCTGGTGTTCCCCACGTGCGTGGGGATGAACCGCTGTGGATAGTGGTAGTAGGTGAGAAGAATTACGTGTTCCCCACGTGCGTGGGGATGAACCACATCGGTCAGGACCGCCACTCCGACCTCTTGCGTGTTCCCCACGTGCGTGGGGATGAACCGGTAATCCCACCTTGCAGGATCGGCAGTGCTGGGTGTTCCCCACGTGCGTGGGGATGAACCGGTCACGTTCGCTCCGGGAGGGATAAACTCGTAGTGTTCCCCACGTGCGTGGGGATGAACCGCCTGTCTCCCAATCATCGAGCCGAAGAGCACAGTGTTCCCCACGTGCGTGGGGATGAACCGGTCGACAGGGCCCCATACTCGCGCCCTTTGACGTGTTCCCCACGTGCGTGGGGATGAACCGTCAGACGGCAGAATTCAGAGGATGATGATCTGGTGTTCCCCACGTGCGTGGGGATGAACCTGGCACTTGATCTGAGCGGAATTTTCGGGGGCATGTGTTCCCCACGTGCGTGGGGATGAACCGGCGATGCTCGACGCCTATTGCGCGGAGAGCCAGTGTTCCCCACGTGCGTGGGGATGAACCGAGAATCGCGTGCCCCGCCTCGATCTTCCCCTTGTGTTCCCCACGTGCGTGGGGATGAACCGTGTTTGCGGATGGAACCACGGCGAATGATCTGGTGTTCCCCACGTGCGTGGGGATGAACCGTATTCAATCCACCGAGACGAACGATTGTTGGCGTGTTCCCCACGTGCGTGGGGATGAACCGCTGAGGCGAGCAGCCAGAATCCCAACAGCAAAGTGTTCCCCACGTGCGTGGGGATGAACCGGGCGAGACCGCAATCGGGCACGCGCAGACGGTGTGTTCCCCACGTGCGTGGGGATGAACCGGCGGCAACTCGCGGCAACTCGCCGCAACTCGCGTGTTCCCCACGTGCGTGGGGATGAACCGAGAATCGCGTGCCCCGCCTCGATCTTCCCCTCCGTGTTCCCCACGTGCGTGGGGATGCGAGGGAATCAAAGGGGTCGGGAGTCGTTTCTCGGCCCAGCTGGATGCGAGCTTCCGTTCCTGATCCCGCCAGTCGTTGTGGTACGTACCTTGAACACGGTTGAGCCAATAGTCGGGGTGGCGTTTCGTGTGGGCGACTGCGAGCACGCGGAGTTCTGTGGGCAGTTCAAGAAAGACCAGTGCGTAGGGAAACCGAGGGAGCAATGCACGCCGAATCTCGAGATGAGCCGGAAGATGTGCCAGCCGTAGGAATGAGAGAGGGCGCGATTGTATTGCTTGCTGTGTCTGATCGATTTCTTGCAGGAATCTGGTGGCGAGCCCTGATTGGCGGGTGTCGTACCAGACAGCAGCTTCAGCGAGTTCCTGAACGGCTTCGCGTGAAAAGCCGAGCGGTTTCACCGTTTAGGGAGGCGATCCACGACCTGTTTGCGTGTGTCATCCCAGGAGACGCCTGCGGCACCAGCCTGCGCAGCCCGTGCGCGGCGTTCAATTTCTGCGAGCCACTGCGCATCACTACGTGCTTGTCCAGGTTCCGCCGGTGGTAGGCTGTCGAGTAGCTCGACGACTAATTCTGCCCGTTGCTGATCGGGTAACTGGAGTGCATCTTTGAGGAGCTGCTGGGTGGAGGGAGACATGAAATTAGTTTAGCCCATCTTTCTTAGAAATGGAAGGTTGTGGGCAAGAAAACGGTGCAGGGCGAAGATTACGGGGACATATTGAATCGTCTTGGGAGAAGGCAAGGTTTGGTCTTACCAGCCTGTAGCGAGCGTAGCTGAGCCCAGCCTGTTGATTGGCATTCCCGGTCCTTTGGGCTTGGTAGGGTCGACTTATGGTTTGATTTTGAGGTACTGAAGGAATGTGGAGACTGAAACGATCTCCACGGTTTTGACTCGGTGCAGACTGAGGAGATCGTCATCTCCGCTGACGAGCCAGCGGACACCGGCGGTGATCCCGCAGGCGACAAGCTTGGCGTCGTCAGGATCGCGTAGACTCGGAACGACCGATGGAGTGACGCGAACCGATTCGAAATACGGAAGCAGCTCTTCTTCGATCAAATCGCGGATATCTGCGGACGTGAGGCAGAATTTCGGGTATGCGAGTACTCGAAGGTATTCATCAAGGATGGAAGCCGATACGACAGGTTGCAGTCGGCCGGACTGCCAGGCCGGAACGAGTTTCGAAGGTGGTCCGGAAAACAAGAGCGCCGATACCACGACGTTGGTGTCGAGAACGGCGCGAATCACCGACGACGGCCTCGGCGTCCTCTTGCCCAGGCGATGGCACGATCGATATCTTTCGGCTCGATTCCGAGATCCTTGATCTTCTGCCGGATGGTCGTCAGTCGAGAGCCGGGTTCCGACACGGTGACCGGTCTCAGGATGAGTACTCCGCCCTTGGTCGTCACGTCAAAATAGTCTGTTTCTGGAATATCCGCCAACGCTTTCTTCGGCAACGTGACCTGATTCTTGGATGTTTTCTTTGCCAGCATGGTCACCTCACAATGAAGTAAGGATATCTTACTTCATGGTATCCTAGCAATAATTATGTTCCCCGCGCGAGTGGGGATGAACCGGTCTGCGCGAGATAGTGCGACTGCCGTTTGCGTTGTTGATGGGAAATGCCTGTATGCAACCGACAGTCGTGTCTGCGCTGTAGCACCCGCTCGACCTGCCCGACGCCAGGCAGGCGGGAAGGTCGGGCGAGGATTAGAGCGATGTCTTTCGCATATCCTGCGCGATGCGTTATAGTACGAACCATTAAAAGGGTGAAAGAATGGCGGATCTAGACGGATTGCCGTCAAGCGATCGATCCACGAGGCAATGAGGAACTTTGATCGGCAATATCTCCCTCGTGAAGGGGGAGTGGTGCACTTCGTCAATGCCGACTTGATTGCCTCTGGCCTTTCCCCTCTTCGCCCCGATTTGGCTGCGCGGCGGGCTGGACGGCTAGTCCTGTTGGAATTGTCTCGCTTGGCAAAAACTCGGAAGGATTTCGCGTTTGAGAGTACGTTGAGTGGGCGAACCTATCTCAAATTACTACGCCGGTGGAAACAGCAAGGGTATCGGATCGAAATCGTATTCCTCTTGTTGCCATCGGTTGGTATTGCCCTCCAGCGTATCGGAGCTCGCGTGCGGCAAGGAGGTCATGACGTTCCACGAGGCGATGTGATCCGACGCTTTGACCGAAGTTGGCGTAACTTTAAGACGCTCTATCGCCCCATTGCCGATCGATGGGCGGTCTATGATAATTCTGGAGATGCTCCAAGATTCCTGGAGGGAAGCCTATGAAATCGGCAAAACACAAAGCAGAAACACAGGAATTTATCAAAGGCGTAGGGCGAGCGCTACGACGAGCAGCCAGAGTGGCTCGTGAAACCGCTCGGGCTCACCACACACCGATTTATGTATGGCGGAAGGGCAAAGTTGTGGCGAAGAAACCTTGATGCGCATTCCTGGTAGTTGACGCTAGGATTCTCCTCCGGCCGGTCGATCACCCCGTCCTCTGTTCCCCCTCTCGCAAGTGGAGCATACATTAATCCGAAACCGTGACACGACTGAAAAAGGTTATCTTCAAGCTTCATGAAATAGACCATGAGAGACGATGCATTCCCACAGACTTGGGAAAGAGAACGGCGACAGGACCTGCGCACGGTATGGACGTTTTATTGTCCCAGTCCGCTGAGTCCGCCGAGCAACGGCAGGAGCGCACCTTCGCCCAAGCCCTTCCCGTTTTTCACATCCGCGTTGATCTCGTCAAAGAGTTGATTGGCTTCCGGGCCTAACGAGCGGATTCTCTGTTCAAGATGACCGGACATCAGTTCCTGCTGGAGCTGCGCGTCGGTCACTTTGCCTGCCTTGATACTCTGGTCAAGCAAATGAGCCAGCCGCTCCAGCTTCTTGTACAGATCCGGCGGAAGTGAGTTGAGGATGCCGGCGGCGTTGGCCGGTGGATGGCCCCCAGGCGTCTGTGCTGAGACCTGGGAGGTCGCCAATAGGCTCAAGGCTATGAGAATTGAGATCGTCAGGTGTGCCATGTGTTCCTCCTGATTTCCTGTCCAGGACAGTATCGCAAGGGTTTGCTGTGCAGGACAGCGAAACCCCTATTTCTGCTTTGAAGGCTTTGGTGATGCGATCAGAAAGTCATGAAGTTCTTGGGTTTTCTTCCGGGAATGGTATTCTGGATTCGCAGTATTAGCGGGAGGGTATGTGGGAGAAGGATTCCTTACGACGGAGGTCACGGTCTATGTCCTGGCGATCGCTGCACTGCTGGGATTGTGGTTGTTCCACCAGGCCCAGGTCCGTGCCGGGCGCATTCAAGCCGTCGATTTATTCGATCGGTCGTTAGTCCGCATGTATGTCTATGCCACGCCTCATGGCACGAAACTTTGCAAGGTTTGTGACCAGGCACAGGGGAGAGTATTTCTCTCGACGGGAGTTGGAAAGAATGGCTTTTCTCCACTGGCAGGGCAGTGCGAGGGGGTAGGCCGTTGCCAGGGCAGCTTGATCGGATTGTATGGCGGATGGTCGGAAGCGAGAGAGGTCGTTGCCAGGCTCCAACGGAGTCCGAAGAAAGTCGTGGTGCGGCTCTCATTCGAAGAGTTGTGCGCACTGGTGAAGGGAGACTGGGGGAAGAGCGTCAGCGCCAATACGGATCGAGTCAGCATGCACATGCTTGAGGGGCTGTGTCTTGAGACGACCGACGTCGATCGTGCCATCGCAGGCTATCGACATGTGATCGAGCGCGCCAATGACCCTCGGCATCTTTCTTTCATCGTTCCGGCCTATCTTCGTCTCCTCTCCGTGCTCACAAGAGCCAACCGCGATGAGGAAGCGTCGGAATTGATCGAGCGATTTGAAGGTCGATTCCCTGTGCCTCAAAACGAACCACATGCTCCCTCCGCCGACCAGCGAAAGATGCTGGAGGAAGCAAAGTCCCTCCTCTGGAAGCGCCAATCACTGAAGGTTACCGCCTAGTAGTTGGATTCGATGCTGGAGGGAGTCTTGTTCAGGACCGTCGCAGCGGCGCGTGAGAGAGCCGCGTCGTGCTCATGATCGGGGGAGTAGATCCGGAATTGGATCAGACGGGTCGGTAAGAGATCCAAAAATTCCTCCAGCGGTTCGATCGAGACCTGCTTGGTGCCGGGATCATAGACATAGAGCGGATTGCCGCGCCGGTCTTTCGGGTCCGGGCGGGGGTCGAGCGGGGCCATGTCGACGCGGAATTCGATCTTCTGGAGCGGCGGCGGCAACTCCTTCTTGATTTGTTTGGCGAAGTGTTCATCGCTGGGGAAATCCATACCTCGTTCCTGCCCCTTCTCCTTCAAGACCGTGCTGTAGGCCATTTTCCATTTTACGTTGCGGTCGAGGATTCTTGCCCATTCCTCGCTGAGTCGGCGCTCATCGCTCTGCCGGGACTTCTTCCATCCGCGGACTTGTTCGAGCAAGGACCAGTCCGTCAGCGAAAGGTATTCGTCCATCTTCTTTCGCGGGTCGTGGGGGAAGATCAGCTGCATGGTCTCGCCGAAAATATCGCGCAAGTGGATGTCGATGGCTCTGGTCGTCCGGTGAAAGTACACGTTGGAATAGAGGTACATCCTGGTATTCAGGAACATTTGGAGAGCCGGCAACCCCGTTTTGTGGATCGTGAAGCCTTTCTCCGTGATGATCGTGTAATGGATCAACCTGGTCAGGTCGACCGGCCCCACCGCCACGCCGCACATATACGAGTCCCGGAGCACATAGTCGAGGTTGTCGGCCGTGTAGCTGCCGGAAATCACAGGCTGCAGCATGTTGAGCCAGCGAGGAAGACGGGAGTTGTCCTTGCCCTTTTCCTTCAAGATCACGTGCGCAATCTGATCCGGATTCAGCTCTTCTCCCTTCATGAACGGGCCGGAAGGGCTGCGGCGAATCTTCCTGATGGCCGGTCCCAGATAGTCCCGGATGATGATCTGGCCCAACTTTTCGTGACTCGCGTTAAAGCTGTGGAGGTAATTGTCGTCGAAGAAATGGCAGAAGGGGCCATGGCCGATATCGTGGGCCAGAGCCGTGACGCGTAGAAAGGCCTCCACGTAGTGAGCCGACGGGACGTCGGGTGCGGCTTTCTTCAGGAAGGGATAGAGGTGTTTGGCGAATTGCCCCGCCACATGCATCGTCCCGAGCGAATGGACGAAACGGGTATGTTCTGCGGAGGGATAGACCCACCGGGCGCTCTGCAGCTGGTAGATGTAGCGGAGGCGCTGCACCCAGGGAGAATCGATCAGGTCTTTTTCGGTCCGCTCGTGAGGATCGGCGTTGGCGTAGGGAACGGTGAATGAGACGTACTTGTGGATGGGATCGGCAATCAGAGCCGATCCGTCATATGGGGCGTTGGTCTGACGAGAGGAATCCGTCGGCGTCATGTGACGCCGTCATCTTAGCCCAGCGGATCGCGGGGCGGCAATGGCTCCGGTAAGGAAGCCGGCGTAGGACGGCGATACTTGCTGATCAGATAGTACGCGAGCGGGTAGGAGAGGGCGGCCCCGGCGAGACTCAGGACGGCGCCACCGAGCGCGAAGGGCAGGGCATAGGGCATCACTTGGTGATAGATCGCCATGAAACTGAGGTCGTGCCAATCGAAGGAAGGAACGTCGACCCGCCCCAGCATGAGCGCGCCGGTCCAGTAGGTGGCGCCGAGAATCGGCACGATCGTCCAGGGGTTGTTGATCAACGCGCCCGCCATCAATGCGACGAAATTCAGCCCGAAGGCCCAGGTGCAGAAGACGACCAGGATCATGTGGAAGCCGTAGAACGGGCAGAAAGCGATCCAAGCCCCGATCGCGAAGGCCAGCGCGGTCCGTTCAGGCGATTCCTGCAGATGAAGCATCTGTCGCAAGAGTGAGCGAAATGACGCCATGGCCGTTAAGGGTGTGATCGGAAATGTTCGTAGCTCGTGACGGACAACGGACGCCGCCGACCATCTTCCGACAGAGTCTGCAGACCGAAACGGGCCGGGCGAATAGTCCCGATGCGGGTGATGCGATAGCCGAGCTCTCGGGCCGTCCGTTCAAGCTTCGCGCGGAGGCGAGCGGGGGTGGTGAACAGCAGCTCGTAGTCTTCACCTCCGGTGAGGGCTAGATTGGAAGAATCGGTTTTCCTCGTTTCGGCAAAGGCACGACAGGCCGTAGACAATGGGAGCTTCGCCACCTCGATTTCCGCGCCGACGCGGCTCTCTTCGCAAATATGAGAGAGGTCTCCCGAGAGGCCATCGGAGAGGTCGATGGCGGAGGTGGCCAGTCGTTGGGCCGACAGCCATCGGCCGATCGCGATGCGCGCCGTTGGCCGAAGATGTCGCTGAATCAGGAAACGGCGATGGCGGGACGACAGCGCTCGGGCCGGTATTCCGCGCGCTGATCGGAGCTTCGATTCCTTCGCAAGCACCAGACCGGCCAGTGAGTCGCCCAGGGTACCGGTCACGTAGATGCTATCGCCCGCTCGGGCGCCGCTCCGCAGAAGCGCGCGATTCGGTGGCACGGATCCGACCAGGGTGACGGCGATGAACCATCCGCTCATCGAGGCGGAAGTATCTCCGCCGATGAGCCGCACTCCGTGCGGCCGACATGCCGCCATCAGACCCTGATACAGCCGGCGAATCTGGAGGCCCGTGGCTGTTCGGGGGATGGCCAATGCGACCAGCAGGTATCTCGGTCGCCCTCCCATCGCGGCGATGTCGCTCAAGTTGGCGGCAGCCGCTCGAAAACCGACGTCGGCGGGCGTCGCCGTTCGCATGTCGAAGTGAACACCTTCAGCCAACAGGTCGGTTGCCAGGAGGCTGTCCTGCTTTGAAGAGGGGGAAATCACGGCGGCATCGTCCCCGATGCCTTGGAGAACAGAAGAGTCCTGTCCGGCAAAGCGTCGTCGGATTGTGCGGATCAGATCGAACTCCCGGGGAGAAGAGTGAGCCTTGAGGCTGGGCGGCAGCGCCATGCTAACGCGGCAGGAAATGCGGTTTGGCTGTGACGGTGGCTTGTACGGAAATGGACCGAGCGGCTCGTCCCGGCTTGATCGAACGATTGGCCTGCTTTCGCGCCTGTGCTTGCGGAGACTGCGGTTTGTTCGAGGGACGGGAGGACTTCGCGGGCCGACGCAGAGCCACCTTCATGACATCGTCCATGGTATCCGCAAAAACGAGTTGGATGCCTTTCAGAATATGTTTCGGAATCTCATCCAAATCCTTCTTGTTCCGCTTGGGGAGAATCACCGTCGCGAGCTTCGCCCGCTTTGCGGCCAGAATTTTCTCCTTCAAGCCCCCGATCGCAAGAACTCGGCCGCGGAGCGTGATCTCGCCGGTCATGGCCAGGTCCCGCCTGGTCGGTATCTGGGCCATCGCGGACGCAATCGCCGTGGCCATGGTGATGCCGGCTGAAGGACCGTCTTTGGGAATGGCGCCGGCCGGCACGTGGATATGCAGGTCCTGCTTTGTGAACATATCCGGATTGATGCCGAGCGTTTTTTCCCTGGAGCGGACATAACTCAAGGCTGCCTGGGCGGATTCCTTCATGACGTCGCCGAGGTGTCCGGTCAGGGTCAGCGCCCCTTTGCCCTTCATCACGGTGGCCTCGATGTACAACACGTCCCCGCCCGATTCCGTCCAGGCCAAACCGGTCGCCACGCCGATTTCGTCTTTTTCCAGCTCGGATTCCGGCACGAACTTCGGCACCCCGAGGTATTTGTGCAGATTCGCGGGATTGACCGGAAATCCGAGCCCCTTGCCTTCCGCGACCTTCTTGGCCACCTTGCGCATCACGTTGGCGATTTCGCGTTCCAGGTTTCTGACACCGGCTTCCCTCGTGTAGTGCATGATGATCTGCCGGATCGCCGGTTCGGAAATCTTCACGTGCTTTTCCGTAATGCCGTGTTCTCCGAGTTGACGAGGAATGAGGTACTTCTGCGCGATCCCGAGTTTTTCCTCCTCCGTGTAGCCGGGGATCTCGATGACCTCCATTCGGTCCCGAAGCGCGGGCAGGATCGGATCGATCAGATTGGCGGTCGTGATGAACATCACCTCCGTCAGATCGAACGGCACGCCCAGATAGTGGTCGGTAAAGGTGTTGTTCTGCTCCGGGTCCAGCACCTCGAGCAGCGCCGCGGAGGGGTCGCCACGGAAGTCCATTCCCACCTTGTCGATCTCGTCGAGCATGAAGACCGGATTGCTCGTGCCGGCCTGTTTCATGCCCTGGATCATGCGGCCCGGAAGCGCGCCGACGTAGGTGCGACGGTGGCCACGGATTTCGGCTTCATCCCGCACGCCGCCCAGGCTGATGCGGACGAATTCGCGTCCGAGGGCGCGGGCGATGGATTTCCCGAGCGAAGTCTTGCCTACACCAGGCGGGCCGACGAAGCAGAGGATCGGCCCCTTCATTTTCTCTTTCAGTTTCCGGACGGCCAGGTACTCCAGAATCCGCTCCTTGACCTTCTCCAGGTCGTAATGGTCGTCGTTCAACACCTTCGCGGCGGCTTTCAGATCGAGATTGTCTTTCGATTTTTTCGACCAGGGCAGTTCGACCATCCATTCGAGATAGGTGCGGACGGTCGCGGATTCGGCTGTATCGGGATGCATCTTCTCCAACCGTTTCAGCTGCTTTTCCGTCTCTTTCAGGACCTTCTCCGGCATCTTGGCGTCTTTGACGCGCTTGCGGAACTCGGCGATTTCTTCCGTGCGCTCGTCGAGCTCGCCCAGTTCTTTCTGAATCGCCTTGAGCTGCTCGCGCAGGAAATATTCGCGCTGGGTCTTGTCCATCTCGCCCTTGGCTTGGGCCTGAATCTTCTGCTGCATGGAAAGGACGTCGATCTCCTTCGCGAGGATCTCGCTGACGTTGCGCAGTCGCTTGACCGGATCGGTAATCTCCAGGACGGCCTGCGTCACCTCGACCTTGAGTCCGAGATTCGACGCGACCATATCGGCGAGGCGAGCCGGATCTTCGAGGTTCTCGATCACCACCATGACGTCCGGGATGAGGACCTTTCCCAGACTGACGATCCGCTCGATTTGTTCCTTGACCGTGCGCATGACCGCTTCGGTCTCGAGATTCGAGCCGCTGGATTTCACCTCGACAAGTTTGTCGATCCGGACGGAGTAATAGGGCTCGGTCTGAATGTATCCGGAGATCTTCGCTTTCGACAGTCCCTGCACGAGAATCTTGATGCGCTCGTCGGGAAGCTTGAGCATCCGCATGATGATGCCGACGGTTCCGATCGTGTGAATATCGTCCGGAGTCGGGTTTTCAACGTCCAGCGCTTTCTGAGTGGCGAGGAAGATCATGCGATTGCCGGCCAGCGACGCCTCGATCGCCTTGATCGACATTTCCCGTCCGACGAACAACGGCAGCACCATATAGGGGAAAACGACGATGTCCCGGACGGGGAGCAAAGGAAGCTGGTCGGGGATCTCGACGTTCTGCGGCGGCGTCAGTTCCTGCTCGATGGAATCGCTCATGGATGTCGTCTCATGATCCGGTGCGGCGCATGGTCCTTCGCGTAATGGGATAACAGGGAGTGACGGTCAGGTTCAGTGCGCGCGGGCCCGGCGCTGTCCCCTTGGAGGCGCCATGCGCGCTTGGAGGTAGTCGCCGAACTCCGAGCCGAGAGAAGGATTCTTCAACGCGAACTCGACGGTTGCGATGAGGAAGCCCAGTTTGTCGCCGGCATCGTATCGTTGTCCCTGCACTTCCAGCGCGTACATGGGAGAAACCCGGGCCAGTTCCTTCAGGGCGTCCGTCAACTGAATTTCACCGTTCTTTCCCGGTCTGGTTTTTCGGAGAATCGGGAAGATCTCCGGCGGCAGCACGTAACGGCCGATGACCGCCAGATTCGACGGCGCATCTGACGGCGCCGGTTTTTCGATCAGATCTGCAATCTTGTGAAGCCCGTCTGTAATCCTTGTCGGAGCCACGATACCGTAACGATTGACTTCCTGGTCAGGAACCTCCTGCACCCCGAGCACCGCGCCGTTTCGTTTCTTATAGATGTGGATCAATTGCGCCAGTCCCGGCACCTGGGCATCGATGATTTCATCGCCGAGTATGACGGCGAACGGTTCGTCTCCGATCAATCGTTGCGCGCAGAGGACGGCATGGCCCAGCCCGAGCGCTTCGGATTGCCGGACGTAGCAGAAATTGGCGAGATTCGAAATGTGCCGCATCTGGCTGAGCAACTGCGCCTTGCCGTTGCCCTTGAGGTTTTCTTCCAGCTCGACGGAACGGTCGAAATGATCTTCGATGGCCCGCTTGCCTCGGCCCGTCACGACGATGATATCCTCGATGCCGGATGCGACGGCCTCCTCGACCGCGTACTGAATCAGCGGCTTATCGACGAGCGGCAGCATTTCCTTCGGGGAAGCTTTGGTGGCGGGAAGAAAGCGCGTGCCCAATCCGGCGGCGGGAATGATGGCCTTGCGAACTTCCGATCGCGACATGAATTGATAGTATGTGATGGGGTAGGTGAAGTCAAGAAATGCGTCAGACGCGTGAAGGCGGTGTCGCAGGGACATGATCGGGCCAAAACCGCTTTACATTGAAATACTTGCCCCATATAATCCAACAGTTTTACGCGCAGTGTTGGTGACGGTGCGTCTGCGTCGAGTGCATCGGCATCTCACGTCACATACCTTCATGGCCGCCGTCAGAAATGGTCCTGGATCTGCGTTGTCTGCGACGGAAGCCCCGGAACAAGACGTCGTATCACGTTCGGGTCCGGTGAAGTATGCGCTTGTCGCGACGGCCTTCTATGGATGGAGCACAGCATCAGTGAGGGGGGGGCTCTCAGGCGACTCATACTGGTCCTTGGTCGCGTTCGTCGCCCTGCTCTGCGGAGTGATGCTGATCGTCGAGGCGCTCGCGCAAGCCAACGGAGTCAAAGTCGCCTCGATCGAGATCCGTGGCAACAAGAAGATCGAATTGCAGGCGATTGCCGGGCGGCTCACACTGAAGGTCGGGGATCCCTATACCCCTGAGAATGTCAGGGGACAGATCAAGATTCTGTACGACACCGGCTATTTCGAGGATGTTCAGGCTGAGACGGAATCGACGGCGCAGGGTATGGCGCTGGTCTTTCTGGTAACCGAGAAGCCGTTTATCACGGAAATTGTGTTCGACGGAAACGAAGAACTGAGCGACGACAAGCTGAAGGAAAAGATCACGATCAAGAGTCAGGCCTTCCTCGACCAGCAGCAGGCCAAGGAGAGCGCCGAAAAGATCCGTCTGGCGTATCAAGAAGACGGGTATTTCGATTGCCAAGTCATCCCGGTCGTGCAGACGCTGGACGAGGATCGTAAGCGGCTGACCTTCTTCGTGAAAGAAGGGGATAAGGCCAAAGTCAAGAAAGTGAACTTCGAGGGCATGCGAGCCGCGACCAAGGATGAGGTGTTCAAGGTCATGGCCACCCGGGAGTGGGTGCCTTGGTATGGATTGGTCACGCAGCTCAAGCTGCCGTCTTTTCTGTCGGACGCCGGTGTCTTGAAGCGCGAAGAGATGAACAACGACGTCGAGCGGATCAAGGAGGTGCTGCTCAACAAGGGCTATCTGAATGCGCAGGTCGGACTACCGGCTGCGGACCTCAGCGAGGACAAGAAATGGTTCACCGTCACCTATCCCATCGTCGAAGGGGAGCCGTTCACGGTGGCCGAGGTGGCCTTTCGCGGGAACACGGTGTTCGAAGAGCCGGAGCTGCGCGAGAAGCTGAGGATCAAGGACGGGGAGATCTTTCAACGTCAGAAGATCCGCGATGAAATTACCAGATTGACCGACCTCTACGGCAGCAAAGGCTATGCGTTTGCCGACGTCGTACCGAACGTCACCCCCAATCCTGAAGAGCGGACCGCGGTCATCACCCTGAGCATCAGGGAAGGGGAAATGATGCGGATCCGGCAGATCAACGTGAACGGGAACGACAAGACGAAGGACAACGTCATCCGCCGCGAGCTGCGTGTCGATGAGCAGGACGTCATCGACACGCCGTCGCTCAAGCGGAGTTTTCAGCGGTTGAACAACCTGAATTTTTTTGAGACGGTGGAAATCCTCCCCCAGCAGGTCGATGTCGACAAAGTCGATTTAAACGTTCGTGTTAAAGAGAAGGCGACCGGCCAGTTCAGCGTCGGCGGAGGTTTCAGCACCCTGGACCAACTCGTGGCCATCGCCGATATCACCGAAGGAAACCTGGGCGGCAACGGATGGATGGGCCGCATTCGCGGCCAACTGGGTCAACAGCGGACCCTCGGATTGATCACGTTCCGGAATCCCTACTTGAACGATTCATTGACTTCCCTCCAGTTGGACGTGTTCCGGAGCATGACGAACTACATTACATACTTCGAGAAGAAGGCCGGCGCCAGCGTGACGTTCGGACGATGGCTGTCCGAATATGTCACCGGCAGTTTCAGCCTGGTGGCGGAACAGCTGAATTTCAGCGATCCCACGCCCGACGCCCCGGAGATTATTTTGCAGCAGATCGGTACTCAGTCGACGACCGGATTTCGTACCTCGTTGGCTCGCGATACCAGGGACTATTTCATGGATCCGCGAACCGGGTGGCGAACAAGTGTGGGATTCGACCTGGGAACTCCGTACCTTGGGGGAACCAACAATTTCTACAAGTACTATCTCGATCTGATTAAATACACTCCGTTGCCATTGGACACGCGCTTCTCCGTCCATGTCCGGTACGGGGCGGCGGAGGGTCTCAACGGGAAACCGATTCCGCTCACGGAACGGTTCTTCGTCGGCGGCATCAACACGATGCGAGGATTCGTGTTCGGCCGGGCAGGACCAGTCACCCCGAGCGGATCTTTGCTCGGAGCCGCCAAAGAACTGATCTTCAATAATGACTTCATTTTTACGATTTCTCAGGATGCGAAATTGAACGGCGTCATCTTCTTCGATTATGGGAAAGGGTTCGACGATGGTGAGCCGGTGTCGTTCAATCTTCGCCCTGCGGCCGGTCTCGAAGGGCGGTGGATTTCGCCGTTCGGACCCTTGCGCGCGGCCTACGGGATCAATCTTTCCGCGCGAGAAGGCGAACGCAAGGGCGTGTTCGAGTTTACGATCGGTTCTCTCTTCTAGCAGAATGTTGAAAAAGGCTGCCAGCGGCGTTCTCGCATCGCTCAGATGCTCAACGTACGTGATAAAGTACGCCTCGCTTCTTCGCTTGCTGCGGCCTTGCTGGACAGCCTTTTTGAACATCCTGCAGGACATTGAAAGAACAACGCACATTGAAAGAGCAAAACACTATGTTGAACCAATGTAGAACAGCCAGGCTGATCCCGAAGACGCTGTCGTATGCCTGTTTGCTTGTCATCAGCGGCCTGATGGCCGGCTGCGCCGGCGCGAAGATCGAAGGCAAGATCGGCCTGGTCGATCCGGCCCGTCTGCTGAACGATTCGAATGCGGGGAAAAAGGCCAAAGATTCCTTGAGCACCTTCTCGAAGAGCCGGCAGGCTCTGATCGAAATCGAAGAAAAGGAACTCCGGCGGATGGAAGAGGATTTCGTGAAGCAGGCCAGTGTCCTGAGCCCGGCCGCCAAGAACGAGCGGGAGCAGATTTTCAGGCGGCGGATGGCGGAGTATCAGCAGAAGGCGGGAGAGCTGAATCGAGAGGTGCAGGAAAAGCAGAAGGATGTGCTCGACGGGTTCCGTGACAAGCTGGAGATCGTGGTCGGCAAGGTGGCGAAACGGCACGGTCTTCAAGTGGTCATCGACAAGGGAAAAGGCGGGCCGGCCATTTACGGAGAGGCGAGCCTGGATATCACCAACGAGGTGATCGAAGAGTTCAATCGTGAGTATCCATAGGGATGCGCGATGCGAAGGCGAAAAAGAGGAGGAGCGAGTCATGAATGACATCGGGCTGGGCAGGGTTCTACTTACGGCGGTCGTCTGGCTGGCGGCGACCTCACCGGTTTGGGGGGCGGATCCGTTGCGGGTGGCGGTGATGGACCAGCAGGTGGTGATCGAAAAGTCCAAGGCCGGAAACCGCGCGCTGGAAGAGCTGAAGGCCTATTCCCTGACCAGGCAGAAAATCATCAATTCCGATGATCAGGAACTCAAGGAGCTGGAACAATCGATTCAGGATCCCAATCTGAGCGACGCGGCCAAGCAGGAGAAACAAAACCAGTTCCAGTCGAAACTCGAGGCCTACCAGCGGCGGTTAGCCGACTTCAACCGGGAAATCCAGCAGAAGCAGCGGGAAACCGTCGCAGAGTACTCGAAAAAGGTCGAAGACGCCGCTCGGGTCGTCGCGCAACGGGAGGGGTACATTGCCATTATCGACAAGGGGAACGAGGCCGCGATCAAGATCGTCATTTACCATCAACCGGCTCTGGATTTGACGGATCAGGTGGTCAAGGAATTCGACAAGCAAAATAAGTGAGGGGATGGAGGAGGACTCGACGATGTCCGTCATGGAACAAACCGACATTCAAGCGCTCTTGCCCCACCGGTATCCCTTTCTGCTGGTCGATCGAGTGTTGGAGCTGGACCCCGACCGGCGGATCGTCGGGATCAAGAACGTCACGATCAACGAGCCGTTTTTCCAAGGGCACTTTCCCGGGCGACCGGTGATGCCGGGCGTGCTCATCCTCGAGGCGATGGCGCAGGTCGGGGGATTGCTGGCCTTCAAGTCAATGGGAGTGGCGAAGAAACCCGTGGTGTATCTGACCGGCGTCGATGGGGCGAAGTTTCGAAAGCCGGTCGTTCCGGGTGATCGACTGAGGTTTGAGATCGACGTCGTGAAGAAACGGGCGCCCTTCTGGAAAATGCAGGGAAAGGCTTTTGTGGAGGCCGAACTGGTCTGTGAAGCCGAAGTGACGGCGATGGTGACCGAGGAAAAATGAGGCGAGGGAGGTAACGCGTGCAGATTCATCCACAAGCCATTGTTCATCCTCAGGCGAAGCTGGCCGACGACGTGGTGGTCGGTCCGTTTTGCGTCGTCGGAGAGCATGTGACCATCGGAAAGGGAACCAAACTGGTATCCCATGTCACGGTCGAAGGGTGGACACAGATCGGTGAACGATGCGAACTCCATCCGTTCGTGTCGGTCGGAGGGCCGCCGCAGCATCTGCAATACAAGGGCGAACCCACCAAGGTCGTCATCGGTGACGACAACATTCTTCGCGAGTATGTGACGGTCAACCGCGCGACCGAGCAGGGAGGCGGCTCGACGACGATCGGGTCCAGGAATTTTCTGATGGCCTACGTGCATGTGGCGCACGATTGCCACTTGGGAAGCCACCTCATTCTCGCCAACGCCGCCAGCCTGGCCGGCCACATCACGATCGGAGACCATGCGATCATCGGAGGGCTGACCGGAATCCATCAGTTCGTGCGCATCGGGGCCTATTCGATGGTCGGCGGCTGCTGCGCCTTGGGTCAGGACCTCCCGCCCTTCATGCGGGCGGCGGGCGGCTATCGCGCTCGGATTTACGGGCTCAATTCCGTCGGCTTGCGCCGGCACGGGTTCTCGACCGATCGCATCGCGGTGCTGAAGCGAGCCTACGACGTCTTGTTCCGATCAGGGCGCCGAATTGTTGAAGCGGCGAAGCTGGCGAAAGCGGAATTCAGCGATCAGCCCGACGTGATGGCAGTGCTCGCCTTTCTGGAAGGCACGAAACGGGGCATCTGCCGGTCGGTGGCGCACGGTCAGGAGGAGGAGGATTTGTGACGCAGGCGCCGAGCATCACGGGCAGCGAACGTCTCGGTCTCATTGCCGGAAATGGTCGCTTCCCTATCATCTTCGCCGACAACGCGCGAAAGCTCGGGTACCATGTCTCAGCTGTCGCCCATGAAGGTGAAACCGATCCCGAACTGGCCGATCACGTCGATCGCATCCATTGGATCAAGATCGGACAGCTCAATAAATTGATCAAGGCCTTCAAGGAAGACGAAGTGCATCAGGCCGTGATGCTGGGCGGTATCAAGAAAACCCACGTCTTTACGACGGTCCGTCCCGACTTTCGGACGTTGGCCTTGGCGACCAGGCTCGCGCTGTGGAAAGACGACGACATCCTGCGCGAGTTTGCCAAGGAACTGGAGCAGGAGGGTATTACGATTTGCGAATCGACCTTCGGGCTTGAGGGGATTCTGGCCGAAGAGGGAACCCTGACGTCCCGGGAACCCAGCCAGAAGGAGTGGGAAGATATCCGGTATGGTTGGGAGGTGGCTCATGATATCGGCCGTCTGGATATCGGACAATGCGTCGTCATCAAGGATCGTGTGGTCGTCGCGGTGGAAGCGGTCGAAGGAACGGACGAGGCGATCAAGCGGGGCGGGCAATTGGCGAAGGAAGGTGCCGTCGTGGTGAAACGCTGCAAACCTCAGCAGGATTTGCGGTTCGATCTCCCCGCGATCGGTCCGAAGACGATTGAGATGATGGCATCGGTGAAGGCGTCGGTGCTGGCGGTGGAAGCGGGACGCACGATCCTGCTGGACCGCGAGTTGACGTTGGAGCGGGCCCAGGCATCCCGTATTGCCGTGGTGGGGTTGATGGGGCCGGATTCGAGCGGAGGCGAGCGGCGGACGTGACACCCTTGCGGGCAGGCGTGATCGGTGTGGGCCACCTCGGCCAGCATCACGCGCGTCTCTATGGCTCTCTACCGGAGTCCCGGTTGGTCGGAGTCATGGATCAGTCGGCTGACCGTGCCAGGGCCATCGCCGACAAATTGGGCACCAGGGTATTCTCCGAAGTTCATGACCTCCTTTCTCAGGTCGACGTCGTCAGCGTTGCCGTGCCGACGTCCGCCCATTACCAGGTGGCCAAAGCCTGCTTGCTGGCCGGAAAACATGTCCTCGTTGAAAAGCCGATTGCCGTTTCATTGACGGAAGCTCAGGAACTCGTGTCTCTCGCCAGACAGCATGGCTGCTGCTTTCAAGTGGGTCATAGCGAACGGTTCAATCCGGTCATGCAGGTCATGCGTCCTCACATCGGCCGGCCGGTCTTCATTGAATCCCACCGCCTCAGCAGCTTCAGCGAGCGAGGAACCGACGTGGATGTGGTGCTCGACTTGATGATTCATGATCTGGATATGGTGCTCTCCTTCAGTCCCGGTCCTGTGGAAGACGTGCAGGCAGCGGGCGTGCCGGTGCTGTCGTCGACCATCGATATTGCCAACGCAAGGATTCAGTTCAAGAGCGGATGCGTGGCCAATCTCACCGTCAGCCGGGTTTCGACCAACAAGATGCGCCGGCTCCGCCTGTTTCAACGCGACAACTATCTCTCGATCGATTTTCAGACTCGCCAGGGCATGGTCTGCCGGCGGGAATACAAGACCGGAGAGCGGCCGAGCATCGTGGTCGAGCATCTGCAGGGCGGAGACGAAGAGCCGTTGAAGCTTCAGCTGGCATCCTTTCTACAGTCTGCCAGAACAGGGGCGAGGCCGGTTGTGTCCGGAGAAGACGGCGCGCTCGCGCTGGAACTGGCCCATCAGATCTTGAAAGCGATTGAAAATTTTGTGCAACGCCACGCGGAGCAGGGGTAACAGACAAGGGGTAGAAGAATAGGGGGTATGAGAAGGGGGAGTCGGGTAAAGGGGGAGAAGGGAAGTCCCGAATCGACGTACCCCTTTATATCTCCCCTATTATCCCCTTACCCCATTTAAAGAAGATGCCGCGCATCCTCATCGTGACAGGCGAAGCATCCGGTGATCTGCACGGAGCCAATTTGGCCAGAGAAATTCTCTCGTTGGATCCGTCGGCCCAACTGGTCGGCATCGGAGGCCCCGGAATGAGGGCCGCGGGGGTGGCGCTCATTCCGGGTGTTCCCCAATTGGACGTGATGGGGTTGATCGGACTGTCCGCCGTCCGGGCGGTGATTCAGCGGATTCGCGCGATCAGGCGGGTGCTTAAAGCGGAAGCCTGGGACCTCGTGGTGCTGATCGACAATCCCGGCCTCAACTTTCACTTTGCGCGCGTGGCGAAGTCCTCCGGGCGACGCGTGCTCTATTATATTGCTCCTCAGGTATGGGCATGGCGGCCCGGTCGCATGAAGTGGATGCAACGACGGGTCGATCACGTCGTGGTCATCCTCCCCTTCGAGCCGGATCTGTACCGCCGGGCAGGAGTCCGGTGCACCTATGTCGGTCACCCCTTACTCGACGTCGTGGCGCCTGAATACGATCGCGCGGCCTTGCGCCGCCGGTTCGGCCTGGACGAGGCGGCGCCTGTCGTCGGATTGTTGCCGGGAAGCCGGGTCGCCGAGCTCAACCTCTTGCTCCCCATCCTGCTGGAGACGGCAGCGGTCTTGGCGGCCGGCAACCAGAAGACGCAATTTATTCTGGCACAGGCCTCGTCGATTGACGATAATCTGATCCAGACCCTGTTGCGCGGGAGCCCGGTCCCGGTCAAGGTCGTCCGGGAGCAAGCCAGCGAGGTCATGGCGGCCTCGGATGTCCTGCTGATCGCTTCCGGTACCGCGACGTTACAGGCGGCGGTCGTGGGTACTCCGATGGTCCTGCTGTACAAGACGACTCCGGTGACCTATCGGTTGGCCCGGTGGCTGATCAGGGTGAAGTGGATCGGACTGGTCAATCTCGTAGCGGGGCGCTCGGTCGTTCCGGAAATTATTCAGGACGAGGCGACGGCCGAGCGGTTGAGCCGGGAAGTCTCCCGTCTACTGAGCGATCAAAACGCATACAGAGAAATGAAAGACAATCTGCGGCAGGTGCGACGAGCATTGGGCGAGCCAGGAGCATCCCGGCGCGCAGCCACAGTGGTGTTGGAAGAATGTCGGGCGTAGATCGATTCATGCGGTTGGTCCGGTATCTCAGGCCGTATAAGCTCCGGCTGACCGCGGCCTTCGTCTGCTCCGCGCTGGTGGCGGTTTTTTCAGGGGCCTACGCCTGGCTGGTCAAACCGGTTCTCGATGAAATTTTCATCAACAGGAACGAATCGCTCCTGCTCGTGCTTCCCCTCGCCCTGTTCGTCGTTTCCGTGCTGAAGAGCGCCTTCAACTACGGCCAGAACTATCTCATGAACTACGTCGGGAACCAGGTGATCACCGATATCCGGCAGGAGCTGTTCGGAAAGATGATCCGCTTGCCGGTCGGCTATCACGATGCGAATACCTCAGGTCGGCTGGTTTCCAGAGTCGTCAACGATGTGACGTTGATGGCAAACGCCGTGGCCGGGGTTCTGAAGGATATTTTCCAGCAGGGGCTCACCTTCCTTGCGATGCTGGGCGTGATTTTCTATCAGAACTGGCAGCTGGCGGGATTGTCGATCGTCATCATTCCGCTCGCCGTCGTGACGATGGTGCGGATGGGAAAGCGACTGCGCTCGCTGGCGGCGAGCGGACAGGAGCGCATGGGCGATATGGCTTCGACCCTGCAGGAGACGCTGTCCGGTATCCGCATGGTGAAGGCCTATGGGCGAGAGGAGGCGGAGGCTCAGCGATTCAAGGAAAGCAATAAAGCCTTCCTCAATACCACCATGAAGGCCATCCAGGTGTCGTCCCTCGGCTCCTCGCACATGGAAGTGATCGGCGTGGTCGGGGTGGCGGCGATTATCTGGTACGGAGGCTATCTCGTCATTAACGGGACCATGACCCCGGGAGCCTTTTTCTCGTTCCTGACGGCGATGTTCATGGCCTACACGCCGATTCGAAAATTGTCCGGTTCCAACAATACGGTTCAGCAGGCGCTTGCCGCGGCCGAACGGGTCTTCAGCGTCATCGACCTCAAGACCGAGCAGGAGGAAGAACGGGGACATTTGGTGTTGCCTCCGATCGCGCGATCGGTCGCGTTTCAGGACGTGACGTTTCATTACGAGGGACAGAGCCTGCCGGCGTTGACGGACATCGATTTATCGATCCGGGCCGGCGAAATGGTCGCCGTCGTCGGCAGCAGCGGAAGCGGGAAAACAACGCTCGTGAATCTGCTGCCGCGTTTTTACGAGCCGACGGCCGGCCGCCTTCTCATCGACGGCATCGACATTCAATCGTATACGCTGGCCTCGCTTCGCGCGCAGATCGGCATCGTGTCCCAAGAGGTTGTCTTATTCGACGATTCCATCCGGAACAACATCGCCTTCGGCCGGCAGGATGCCGGCGATGAGCAGATCATACAGGCAGCCAAGCAAGCCTACGCGCACGACTTCATCGACCGCCTCCCACAGGGCTACAGGACGGTGGTCGGAGAAAGGGGCGTGAAGCTGTCGGGCGGGGAGCGGCAGCGATTGGCCATCGCCAGAGCTATTCTCCGCGATCCGCCTCTCCTCATTCTGGACGAGGCGACGTCGGCGCTCGATACGGAATCGGAGCGTGTCGTGCAGCTTGCGCTCGGGAACCTGATGCAGAATCGCACGACGGTCGTGATCGCCCATCGACTGTCCACCATTCAGCGGGCGGACCGCATCATCGTGCTCGATCGGGGGAGGATCGTCGAGGTCGGGACGCACGAAGAGTTGCTCCGCAATGGAGGCCACTACAAGCGGCTGCATGCGATGCAGTTCCAGGACGTGTAGCAGGATGTTGAAAATGTCACTTTTCTCACCCGCCCAGCCCGAGCGCGCCGAGGCGCGCTTTTCACCAGGCTGCGTTCTCGCATCGCTCAAGGTCTCGACGTACTCGAGAACAGTACGCCTCGACCGTTCGCTTGCTGCGGCCTTGCTGAACGGCCATTTTGAACATCCTGCCTTTGTGATGGGTGATGAACGGTGAGTGAAATAGGAGCAAGCCGGACAACGCTGTCCAAACGTCTCGAACGGTGGCTCAAGTTATCGGTCTTCCCTCCGATCGGAGCCTCAGCGATCAGAGGCCTTGGGCGATCCATGCGCATTGAAACCAAAGGTCAAGAGGAGGTCGATCGGCTGCATCGTGAAGGCACCAGGTTCATCTTTGCATTTTGGCATGCCCGTCAGCTCATGATGCCGTTTGCGTATCGGGGCGCTGAGGCGCATATCCTGATCAGTCAACATCAGGACGGAGAGATCATCGCGCGCATCATCGAGCGATTCGGTTTTCATGCGGTCAGAGGATCGAGCACCAGAGGCGGAGTCGAGGCTTTGCGCGAACTGATTCGATTGGGTCGCTCCGGGGTGGATCTCGTCGTGACGCCGGACGGACCGAAAGGCCCATCCCAGGTGGCCAAGATCGGCGTCATTCAACTTGCGCGCGCCTCCGGCCTTCCGATTGTTCCCCTGACTTTCGGCTGCTCAAAAAAAAACTTTTCGCGAGTTGGGATCGGTTCATGGTCCCGTATCCCTGGTCGCGAGGCCTCTTCCTCTGGGGTCCGCCGCTCTGGGTTCCCCGGGAATCGAATGAGCAACAGCTCGAAGCCAAGCGAGTGGAGCTGGAAACCGCGTTGAACCGGCTCACGGCGCAGGCCGACGAAGCGATGGGTGCAGTGCGCGAAGGGCGCGACTAGCGCATCTCTCGCTTGTCCCGCGTAATCGTGAACGACATGTGGTATCTCGTCTATAACGCTCTGCTGCTGATCGCCTCGCCCGTCGTCATCCTGATCCTATTGGCCAAACAGCGCTGCCGGCGCGGGCTGCCGCAACGACTAGGGTTGAGTGAGGGTTCATTTGGTTTGTTTAGTTTGTTTCGTTCGAAAGCACCAGACAAACCAAACGAACCAAATCAACCAAACAAACCAAACCAACCAGATGAACCAAACAAACCAGTTATCTGGGTCCATGCAGTGTCGCTTGGCGAAGTCGTCGCCGTTGCCCCTTTGGTCAAAGAGCTACATCGACGGCATCCGGGCCATCGGTTCGTGGTGTCGACCGTCACGGAAACCGGCCGGGAGGCGGTGGAACAGCGGCTGGCCGGCGTCGCCGAGCATTGCTATGCTCCGCTCGATTTTCCCATGGTCGTCTCGCGCATGATCGCGCGGCTCAATCCGGTGCTCTATGTATTCGTGGAAACGGAACTCTGGCCCAACCTCTTGCGTCAACTCCGTCGGTCCGGCGTGCCGACCGTGCTGGTCAACGGACGGCTCTCGACCCGTTCGTTCGCCCGCCAACAATGGGGAATCGTCCGATCGTTCTACCGGACGATGGTACAGTCGCTCAGCCTGTGCTTGATGCAGTCGGACCGGGATGTCGAACGAATCGTCGCGCTTGGAGCCGATGCCCGGCTGGTGCGGCGGACCGGCAACATCAAGTTCGACCAGCCGGTTCCTGACTCGACGGATAGTCGTTCGATCAAAGCCGGCTTGGGATTGCAGGAGGGTGATCGACTCATCGTCGCCGGAAGCACTCATCAGGGCGAAGAAGAAGTTCTGGTGGATTGTTATCGGATGCTCGTCCAGCGCCATCCGGCGGCGCGGTTGATTCTGGCCCCGCGACACATTGAACGGGCGGATCAAGTGGAAGCCATGGTCCGCGCCCGGGGTTTGCCGGTCCGGCGGCGGAGCCTGATCGGCCAGGGCCAGGGTTCCAGCGAGTTGGGTCCTCGCGTCCTCCTCCTCGATTCGCGCGGTGAACTGGCTACTCTCTATCGGGAGGCAGTGGTCGCATTCGTCGGAGGCACGCTGGTCCCGGTTGGAGGGCACAATTTACTTGAGCCGGCGCTGTGGGGGAAACCAGTCTTGTTCGGCCCTTACACGGACCATTGCGCGGAGATTGCCGACTTGTTGCTCCAAGCAGGCGGAGGTCTTCAAGTCACCCAGGAGGGCCTCACGAGACAGATCGTTCACCTCTTCGATCATCCGGAAGAATGCGCTCTCATCGGCGGGGCCGCTCGCTCAGTCGTCGAACAAAATCAGGGCGCGTTGCGCGCCACCGTTGAGGCAGTCGACAGCCTGCTTGCTTCAAGCGATTCGCGCAAGACATCATCGCTGTCGCGCAATCCGATTCCCCTCATGGCTGGACGATAACAAGGCCGTGTTCACACCAGGGTCAGAGGTTCGATGGTGGCTGCTCTGGGCGGGCCTTCTGTATGGCGCGGCCGGCCGCCTGCGCGCCTCATTCTATCGATGGGGTTGGTTGGCTCAACGCAAACTTCCCGTTCCGGTGATCAGTATCGGCAATCTGACGGTCGGTGGCACAGGAAAGACGCCGGTCGTCATCAAGCTTGCCGAGTGGTTGTTGGCGGAGGGAAAGCGTGTTGCGATTTTGAGCCGGGGGTACCGGCGAGTCGGTCGAGAGTCGATGTTCTTGGTTTCGGACGGCACTAGGCTGCTTGCGGGGGCGGCGGAAGCAGGCGATGAACCCTACTTAATCGCCTGTCGTTGTCCGCAAGCGATTGTGGCCGTCGGGGCGAACCGCTATGAACTCGGTTGTTGGCTGCTGAACCGGTTCCAGGTCGATTGCATCCTTCTCGATGACGGCTTTCAACACCTCGCGCTATGCCGTGACGCCGATCTCTTGTTGGTGGATGCGACGGATCTGAACGGGCTGAATGCCGTATTTCCCGCCGGCCGGCTGCGCGAGCCGATCGGCGCGGCGGCGCGGGCCTCTATGGTCGTCGTGACCAGAGCCGGCGTCCCACGCCAGGTTGATCAGGTGGTGAGCCGGCTTCGAGAGGCGGGCTTGAAATCGCCTGCCGTGGCGCAAGCGGTGTTTCAAGCTGAGGGATTGGTCTCCGTCACCACGACGGTTCGACATCCTCCTCAATGGTGCCCGGGGAAAACGGTTCTGTTGTGCAGTGGAATCGCCCATACGGCGTCGTTCCGGGCGACGGCGGAATCTCTGGGATTGAGAATCCTCGATGAGATGATGTACCCGGATCACCACCGCTATACAAAGGAGGATGTGGAGGAGCTTCGCATCAGAGCGGCGGCGGCAAAGGCGGAGCTGATTGTCACCACCGAAAAGGACGCGGGCAAACTGGCTCCACTGCTGACTCCTGCCGATGGCGAGTGGTGGGCCGTGCGTCTGGCGACGGAAATCATCGCAGGGGAGCAACAGTTGCGGCAAGAGATCTTGCAACCTGCGGGCAGAACTCCGATGGAGGTCTGTGCCTAGCGGAACCATCAACAGTCTCCTGGTACGGGGACCGAATTGGCTCGGCGATGCCGTCATGTGTGAGCCGGCGTTGCGGGGGCTGAAACGGCTCTGGCCTCACGCGAACCTCTCTCTGCTGGTTAAGCCGGCTGTCGCAGAACTGTTCAAGACTCACCCAACGGTCGATCGCCTCATGATCTACGATGATCGGGGGCGTCACGCAGGGCTGACAGGGAAATGGAGCTTGGCCGGTGAGCTACGGCGGGAACAGTTCGACATGGCCCTGCTCTTTCAGAATGCGTTTGAGGCCGCCTTGCTCGCCTACCTTGCCGGGATTCCCCGGCGGTACGGGTACGCCACGGACGGCCGGAGTCTGTTCCTGTCGGAGCCGGTCGCTCCGCCTGGTCGTGATACGCTGGTTCACCAGGTTCACTATTATTGGAACCTTCTCAAGCCGCTCGGGCTGACCGGCGATCCGTCTCAGCCGGAACTCTCTCTCTCACTCGAGGAAGAACAGTCGATGGCAAAGCGGCTGGCCCAATCCGGCATCGAAGAATCCGATCTCGTGATCGGCATTAACCCCGGCTCAACCTACGGAGCGGCGAAACGCTGGTTGCCTGACCGGTTTGCCCAAACAGCTGATCGTCTCTGTCGGACGATGCAGGATTCTCATGGTCGCTCGACCAAGGTCGTCGTTCTCGGAGCCAGAGGAGAAGAGCGGTTGGGCCGGGACATTGCCACCGGCCTGACGGCTCGGTCGGCGGTCCTGTCCGGCGCAACGACGATCCGCGAACTGATGGCTGCCGTCAAGCGCTGCGCCGTTCTGATCACGAATGACACAGGCCCCATGCATATCGCCTCGGCGTTTCGGGTGCCGGTCGTAGCAATCTTCGGGCCGACAGATTGGCGAACCACCTCGCCATACGGGACCGGCCATTCGATCGTCCGGCATCCGGTCGATTGCACCCCCTGTCTCTTGCGCGAATGTCCGATCGACCATCGCTGCATGACCGGTGTCTCCGTCGATCAGGTCTATGAAAGCGTTCTCAATGTTTTGAAAGTGGAAAAGTTGGAAAGTCAGGAAACTGCCCGAGTCCCACTGAAAACTTCTGAACATTCCAACATTCCAACTGTGTTGAACGGCTACACCATCTTCTTGGACCGCGACGGAACATTGAACGAAGATCTCGGCTATCTCAAATCGGCGGCAGACCTCAAGCTCTTGCCGGGCGTGGCGACAGGTCTGGCCCGGTTGAAAACGTCGGGTGCGCGGCTGGTTGTCGTTACGAATCAATCGGGGATCGGGCGGGGATTCTTTACGCTCAAGGATCTCGAAGCGGTGCATGCCCGGTTACAAGGCCTGTTGGAGCAAGCTGATGCGGCTCTCGACGCGATCTACTTTTGCCCGCACCATCCGGACGACGGCTGCCATTGCCGCAAGCCCGACAGGGGGATGGTGGATCGAGCCGTGGTTGAGCTGCAGCTCGACCTGGGCCGGTCGTACCTCATTGGTGATCATCTCCGCGACATTCAGCTGGCAAGGACCGTGGGGGCGAAGGCGATACTGATCACGGCCAGGCCGGTCGATGGACAGGCCGGGGAAACGCTTCGTGGAGAGCAGGCGATCCCGGATCTGATTGCGAAGTCGATGACCGAAGCGGTTGAGTGGATCCTGAAGGACGCAGTGAAGGGCGAGAAAGGGCGCGACGAGCGGGAAAAGCGAGACGGGCAACACGTATGAGGTTTACGGATCTCGCTTGTCTCGCCAGTCGCGCGCGCAACTAGCTCGCAGCATGCATCATGCCGGACTACCGTCGGATACTCTTCATCAAACCCAGTTCGCTCGGGGATATCGTTCACGCGATGCCTGCCCTCCTGGCGATCCGCCTGGCTCATCCATCCGCGACGATCACATGGTTGGTCAAGCGGCAGTGGTCTGATCTGGTCGAGCGGATCGAGGGTGTCGACCGGGTGTGGCCCCTCGCACCGGGTCTGGGAGGATGGCTCTCAGAAGTGCCGGGGCTGCGAGAGCAGCGCTTCGACGTCGCGATCGATTTGCAGGGGCTGTTTCGGAGTGCGGCGATGGGATGGATATGCGGCGCGCCTCATCGAGTCGGTTTCGCCAATGCGCGTGAAGGCAGTCCCTGGTTTTATACGCGTCGCGTCTCAGTTCCGACGGTCGAAATCCATGCGGTGGATCGCTACCTGTCAGTGGCTCAGGCCCTGGGGGCAGGCATAGGTGAAAAACCGGAGTTCCGGTTCCGTATCCGCCAATCCGATCGCGAGGAAGTCGATCGTCTGCTCAATCAGGCTGGCCTTACGCCTGGAGCGAACTGGGTGGCGATCAATGTGTCGGCCCGATGGCCAACCAAGCGATGGCCCGCCGCCTCGTTTGCCGCCGCCGCGGATCTCATACAAGATGCCGGTCTTGGCGCGGTTGTGTTCATCGGAGGTCCGGATGAGCAAGGCGATGTGGCGGCGGTGAAAGCGCTGATGAAGACTTCGGCCATCGACATGACCGGCGCCACGACCGTCGGCTTGTTGCCCGCCCTCCTCCACAAGGCCAGGCTGTTTATCACCAACGACTCCGGCCCCATGCATATTGCCGCGGCGGTCGGAACCCCGGTCGTGGCGCTCTTCGGTCCGACCAGCGCGACAAGAACCGGTCCCTACGGCGCGGGGCATCGTGTCTTAACGGGACAGGTCCCATGCAGCCCCTGTTTCAGCCGGTCCTGCCGGAATCCTGTGACGCTGGAATGTTTGCATAAAGTATCGCCCGAGCAGGTGATGGCTGCTGTCCGCGCACAACTGATTTCACGTGTGGCGTCCCGATGAATGTCTTATTGGTCCGTCCGGACGGGATCGGAGACGAAATCCTCTGTCTGCCGGTCGCGACGGCGCTGCGCCGGCTCATGCCGAAGACTCGGGTGACCTTCCTTTCAAGCGAATATGCCGCTCCGGTGCTTCAGTATCATCCGGATCTCGACGATATCTGGACCGTGACCGGCCGCGAATCGCTGCATGAGCTCACCTCATTGTTCAGGCGCGGCGTCGATGCGGCAGTCTTTCTCAAGCCGTTCCGGCGTTTGATGTGGGCCGCCTTTCTCGCCCGGGTGCCGATTCGCGTCGCGACGGGCTACCGGTGGTACAGTCTGCTGGCGAATCGCCGGATCTATGAGCATCGGAAAGACTTCTCCAGGCATGAAACGGAGTACAACCTTGGAATGCTCAAGGGGCTGGGATTGCAGCCCGGTCAAGCAGTCCAGCCGAAGCTTGTGATCACCGAGGAAGAACGTGGAACGGCGGGGACGCGCCTGCTCAAGTCACCATCTCCGAGAGTCGTGCTCCACCCCGGAGGATTTGCCGCGCGGCGATGGCGCATCGAACATTATCGTGAGTTGGCCGAGAGCCTGCAGCGGAGCGGTCTGAGCGTCGTGCTGACCGGCAGTCCGTCGGAGGCCGAGCAGTTTGCTCAACAGGTCTTGTCCAAATTGCCCCTCCCGGAAAACGTGCTGAACCTCATGGGGAACCTGTCTGTGCGTGAACTGGTCGCGGTGATCGCGGAGAGTCATGCCGTCGTGTCCGGCGCGACGGGCCCCGCGCATATCGCCGCAGCCTGCGGGGTGCCCAACGTGAGCCTCTTCGATCCCCGCCGGAACAATCTCCCGACGCGCTGGCAGCCGCTCGGGACAGGAGTCGTACTGCGTCCCGACGTGCCCACTTGCGAAAAATGCATCTATGAGGCCTGCCCCTACTGGGACTGCCTGGACCGGCTGACAGTAGAATCAGTTGCGCGGCATGTCACGCAGGTGATCGGGTCTCGGTCGCCGCTGAGGGTCGTTCATGTCTAAGCTTTCAGCCTATGTGATCGCGTACAACGACGAACCCAACATGCGGGCCTGTCTCGAATCGATCCGATGGGCCGATGAACTCGTCGTCGTCGACTCGCGCAGCACCGACGAGACTGCTGCGATCGCGCGCGAGTTCACGGACAAGGTTCATCAAGTCGATTTCAACGGGTTCGGCCATCTCCGCAATCAAGCGCTGGCCTACTGCTCGCACGAGTGGGTCTTCAGCCTCGACAGCGATGAGCGGATGACCACGGAGCTGCGGGAAGAAATTCGGGAACTGCTTGATCGCGGTCCCAAGGCGGACGCCTACTTCGTGCCGCGAAAGAACTATTTTCTCGGTCGATGGATCAAACATTGCGGCTGGTATCCCGATTACCGCCAGCCGCAGCTCTTTCGGAAGAGCCGGTTTCGCTATCGCGAAGAACTGGTCCACGAAAGCTATGATTGCGACGGCCCGGTCGGCTACCTCTCCAGACCGGCGCTCCAATATCCTTTTCGGGACATCGACCACTACATCGCCAAGCAGGATCGCTATTCGGATCTGATGGCCAAGCGGATGGTCGAACAGGGCCGGCGATTCTTCCCGCATCAACTCATGACGCACCCCATCGCTTCGTTTGCGAAAATGTATGTCCAGCGGAGAGGGTTTCTCGATGGAATGCCGGGGTTGATTCTCTCGGGGCTTTATGGCTACTACACCTTTATGAAGTACGCCAAATTCTGGGAACTGACGAAAACGTGAACCATGTTTATCTGGTTCATTTTGTTTGTTTGGTTTATTTCGTTGACGAAAGGAACAATTAGACGAACCAAATGAACCAAACAAACCAAATCAACCAAACGAACATTTGTTTATGAAGATCAGCGGATTCACGTTTTGCCGCAACGCCGTGAAGTACGATTATCCGATCGTGGAGTCGATTCGATCGGTACTGCCGCTGTGCGACGAGTTTATCGTCAATGTCGGCCGCTGCGACGACGGGACGCTGGAATTGATTCGAGGGATCGGCGATCTAAAAATCAAGATCGTGGAATCCGTATGGGATGAAACCCTACGGAAGGACGGCTTGATCTATTCTCAACAGACCAACATTGCGCTGGCCCGGTGCACCGGTGATTGGGCGTTGTACATGCAAGCAGACGAAGTCATGCATGAAGATGACCTGCCCGTTCTTCGCGATGCCATGCGGCGCCAGCTCGACAATACGGTGGTTAAAGGATTGCTCTTCCGGTATCTCCATTTCGTGGCAGACTATTGGTCGACGAACCCCTGGTTCTACCACAAGGCCGTCCGTGTCATTCGAAACAACGGGGAAGTGGAATCCTGTGGAGACGCAGTCGGGTTTCACTTCAAGCCGACTCAACAGTATCTGCAAAGCGGGCCGAAGGAGTGGCTGGCCTCGTCCGGAGCGAGGATCTTTCATTATGGATGGGTCAAAGATCCCAAGATCATGTTGGAGAAGGTCAGGGATCAGATCAGCCGCCATCACGGCGACAGCCCTCCCGCCGATCAGGCAGGTCTCTACCGGCAAGACGCGTTTCGGTTTGACGACTATGCCGTTTTGAAGGGCTTTTCCGGTCGTCATCCGGCCGTGATGAAGGCTCGAGTCGAGGCGTCACATCGCTGGGCCGATCGCAGGAATCGGTGGCTGAACGCACGGTTCTATCGGGAGATCTTGAGACGGGGATTTCGAGGCTAGAATCGTACGGATCAATTTGCGCGCATGCTGAGCATCGTCGTTGCCGTTCACAACCAGCTCGGTCATAACCAGCTCTTCCTTGAGGGCGTGAAGAGGTATACGACGGGACCCTACGAAGTAATCGTCATCGACAACCATTCCACGGACGGCTCCGCCGAGTTTTTTGAGTCGAACGGCTGTCGCGTCCTTCGCAACGGGATAAACCTCTGCTACCCGGAGTCCATGAACCTCGGTTCTCGCGTCGCGCAGGGCGACTTTCTGTGCCATATCAACAACGATCTCTATGTGGCGCCGGGCTGGAACGGCCGGCTGATCGACGTGATGGAGCGGCATCGATTAGATGCCGCCTCGCCGTTGGGACTGGAAATGATGCCGACCGCGGCCCTGACCGATTGGATGCAGGGCCGCTGGGCCGCGATCGGGCAGGGACGGCTGTCCAGCGGAAAGCCGGTCGACCAGCTGCGCACGATGGTGCAGGCCATGTATGGGGACTGGGACCTCTATTGCGGCGAAGTCCATCGAGCCTTTGCGGACCAGCTGTTCGAAGGCATTGTCGGGTCCTGTGTGATGATTCGACGATCAACCTTTGAAAGGATAGGCGGACTCGATCAACGGGTGCAGGCCGCGGACTGGGATCTCTACTATACATTGCGAAAACGGGAACTCACGACGGGAGACGTGCATCGTTGCATGGTCGTGGGGGCGACGTTCGTGCATCACTTCATCCGCGCCACGATCAAGAGCAAGCGGGAACCCTTTGCCTGTACCCATGAGCGCTGGTCGATCGATCAGAAATGGGACAAGGCCGAGCAGACGCGACTGTGGTGCAAACCGGAAGAATTCTCGCAGGCTTCTTTCGGCGGATCTTTCAGCCGGCGCGTGATCAAGCCGTTAAAGAAACTGATTCAGGAGCTTGATCGCGCCAGCGCCTGGAGAAGGTCATGGGTTCAGCCTCGGCGCGTGGTCGAACAGTATCGAAAAAAGTTCGCTCTGCTCGGCCCCTCGCAGTTGAGGTCCCGCCTGACTCAATTGTAAAGGAAACGGTCGTGTCCGCCTTGACCTGTCTGATCATCACCAAGAACGAGGAAGCGAATATTCAGGACTGTCTGCGGTCCGTGCAATGGGCGACAGAACGGCTGGTTGTCGATGCGGAAAGCCGGGATCGCACGGTAGAGCTGGCACAATCCGAGGGAGCGAAAGTCCTTGTCAGGCCCTGGCCCGGATTCGGGCAGCAGAAAAATTTCGGCATGGCGCAGGCCCAATCGGAATGGATACTGATACTCGACGCAGATGAGCGGGTCACCGACGACCTCCGTCGTGAGATCCGGGCTTGCCTTGACCGGTGGAATTCCGGATCGCCGGTCGCCTACCGGATTCCGCGAAGGAATTTCTTCTACGGCGCCTGGGTGCGACATGGCGGAGTCTACCCGGACTATCAGATCCGGTTGTTCCGGAGGGGCAGCGCCAAGTATAACGAGGCTGCGGTGCATGAGAATCTGATGGTCGAGGGAGAGATCGGCACGTTGGACAGTCCGCTCGATCACCACACCGAGCGCTCGATCCGAGATCATTTCAGAAAATTCGGCCTGTACACGACTCTAGCCGCGGAGGAAAAGGCCAAGTCCGTCCAGCGCGTCAACGTCGCAGATCTGCTCATTCGTCCTCCGGTCGTGTTCGTGAAAACCTATGTGCTCAAGCAAGGATTGCGTGACGGAGTGCGCGGGCTCATCGTCTCTACATTCGCCAGCATGTACACGTTTGTGAAGTATGCGAAGTTGTGGACTATGACCGAACGGACGAACTCTCACCCGGATGCGCGGTAGTGGCACGGTCGATCCTCTACGTCCATGGGATGGGAACAATCGGAGGGGCAGAGCACGATCTGTTGCTGCTCCTGCGCGAGCTCGATCGAGAGGCGTGGAATCCGAGGATGGCCTGTCTCGAACGAGGCCCCTTCCGGGCATCCGTCGCCGCGCTGAACATTCCCGTCTCTCCCGTCACCCTGCCGCCCTGGAGAAAACTCTCGTCTCTGTTTTCTCGCTATGCCGCCTGCAGGCGACTCAGCACCCTGCTGGAGGAAGCCGAGCCGGCGCTGGTTCATGTGAACGATCTCTGGTGGGTGCCTCACACGGTCTGCGCTGCGAAGAGCATGAAGCACAGGGCGCCACCGGTCATCGCGCACGTCAGGCAAGCGATGAAGCCGGAGAAAGCGCAAGCCTACGCGCTTGATCGAGTGGACTATGTCTTGGCGGTATCCCGTCAGGTACAGGGCGCGCTTGAGCAGGGTGGGGTGCCGCCGGAACGGGTTGAAACGCTGTACAGCGGCGTCGATCTCACTGCCTGCTCCGGTCCGCACGACGGAGAACATATCCGAAACAAGCACGACATACCTTCGAATGCGCTCTTAATCGGAACCGTTGCGAATCTCCTGGCGATCAAGGGGTACGAAGTCATGATCGAGGCGCTGCCGGCGGTGGTCGAACAGGTCCCTTCGGCCCACTACATGATTGTCGGCGGTGGATCGGATGTCTACAGAGAGCGGCTGCGGCAACTCTGCGCGGACCGAGGCCTGGCGGCACGAGTCCATCTGGTCGGCTTTCAGGATCCAGTGTGGCCCTATCTGGCGGCGATGGATCTTTATGTTCAGCCCTCGTTTAATGAGGGATTCGGACTCGCCGCGGTGGAGGCCATGGCCATGGGAAAGGCCGTTGTGGCGACCGGCGTGGGCGGGCTTCCCGAAGTGGTGGCTGACGGTGAGACAGGTCTGCTGGTCTCTTCCGGAGATGCAACCGGGCTGAGCCGGGCCGTTCTTTCACTTCTCCACGACCGGTCGCGTCGCGAGCGGATGGGATCAATGGGAGTGACTCGTGCGCGTGAACGGTTCGATTTGAAGAACACGGTGGCGGGAATCGAACGGGTCTACCGCGACGTTCTCGTCAGGAGGCGGCCTCGATAAAATGCGAATCGGCATTGATGCCAGTCCGATCATCGGCGACAGGGGAGGCGTGGGCTGGCATACCTACTACTTGCTGCAGGCCATGCTGGAGCTTCCGCACAAGGTCGAGATCATCGGGTACCTCCGTCCCGGATCAGCGCTCCCTGAGGATGTCCGCTCGTGGAAGGCGGACGGGCGGATGAGTTGGATCGAAGCGCCCAAGTGGGCGATGCGATGGCGCGGGAGAACCGATCGGTTGGATCTCTACCATGGGACTAACTTCAAAATGCACACGACCGGACGGCAGGGCGGAATCGTGACGATCCATGACCTGTGGCTTGAACGATTCCCGGAGTATTCGACGAAAATGCTCGGGCAGAAGTTGTCGTCGATCAAGACCAGGCGGACGGCGCGCCGCGCCCGAAAAGTCATCACCGTATCCAATTTCTCCGCCAGGGAACTCGTCGACCTGTACGCATTATCGCCGGAGCGGATTGCGGTCATTTCAAACGGTGTGGCCGATAATTTTCTTGCGCGACAGGATGACTCCGCGATGGACCTGTTGCGGAAGCGGATCGGACTTCCCGCCAAGCCCTTTATTCTGTTCGTCGGCGGAGCGGATCCCCGCAAGAACCATCGGCGGTTTCTTGAAGGCGCTGCGCTGGTTCGTCGACAGCTCGCAGGGAGAGTCTTGCTCCTGGTGGGGTCGACGATCCACCCGTTCGGGTCATACCAAGACACGGCGAAATCTTGCGGTGTGAGCGATTTAGTGATCTGTCCGGGACGTCTATCCAAAGCAGACCTTCAGCTCTTGTACACCTATGCCGATCTGTTCGTCTTCCCGTCGCTCTACGAGGGATTCGGCATGCCGGTTCTCGAAGCCATGGCTTGCGGGGCTCCGGTCATCACGTCGCAGACGACCGCGTTGGTTGAAGTCGCCGGCGACGCGGCAGTGCTGGTCGATCCAAGCGACGCCCGCGCGCTGGGGGAGGCGATGGTCAGGGTCATGGAGAACGAGTCGCTACGAACGTCGCTGAAGGCGAAAGGGCTGGCCCGGGCGAAGCTGTTTACCTGGCGAGAGGCTGCGTCCCAGACGCTGGAACTCTATCGAGAGCTCTGTGAAGCAGGCTGAAATGAAGAGCATCCTTGTCATCAAATTGCGGTATCTCGGAGACGTGCTTCTCGCCACGCCGACCCTGCAGGCCCTGAAGGTTGCGTATCCCGCCGCTCGGCTGTCGGTCGTCGTCAATCGCGGGACGGAGGCCATGGTCGCGGGCAATCCGAATGTGGATGAAATTCTTCTGCTGGACAGGAGATCGCTTGTCGCCCAGTGGCATTTTCTCTCTGATCTTCGACGAAGGCGGTTCGATGTGGTGATCGATTTGACAGATGCGGACCGCTCGGCATTCCTGACCTGGGTGACGCGGGCCCCGCTTCGCATCGGATTCAATGCCGAACAACGTTGGAGGGGGCGCTGCTATACCGCCGTCGTCCGCAGTGAATCATCAGATCATCGCGTCGAGCGGGATCTCGCGGCGTTGAAACCATTGGGAATCCTTGAAGGAGACAGGATGCCACGGCTGTGGCTGACACCGCATGATGAACAACGCGCCGAACAACTCCTGAGACGGCTCGGCATTCAGGAGAACAGGCCGATCGCGGTGCTCCAACCAGGTGCGCGCTACTGGTTCAAGGCTTGGCCTGCCGAACGATTCGCCGAGCTGGCCGACCGGATCTCGGCCGAACATGGTTGCCAGGTTCTGATCGGCGGGAGCCTTCAAGAGGACGATCTTGCGCTACGTATCAGACGAGTTGCGAAGAGCCATCCGATCAGCATGGCCGGGCTCTCGGACATGAGGACCTTCGCGGCAGTGCTGAAGCGATCAGCGCTGTTTGTCGGAAATGACAGCGGCGCCATGCATGTTGCCGCAGCGATGGGCACACCGTTGGTTGCCCTCTTCGGTCCTTCGACCCCTGCCGAATGGGGACCACGAGGGAAGCGCATGGAAGTGATCTACAAGGGCCTGGATTGCCGCGCCTGCTTTCATCCGACCTGTGAGCGGGGTGAACAGAATTGCATGAAGTTGATTTCGATCGATGATGTGATGTCGGCAGTCGGCCGCTTGATGGTCCGTCCGAATCCTGTGCCCTTCTGACGCATGACGCCTGGCATGGAATCAGTGCCCTGTGACCTCTGCCGATCGGACGACGCGCAAGTGGTCCTTCGGCAACGGGATTTGTTGCTCAAGGTCACGGACGAAGAGTTCACCATCGTGCGGTGTCGCCGATGCGGATTGACCTATCTCAATCCACGCCCGTCGCAACAGGCGATCGGCGCCTATTATCCGACGGTGTACTATCCGCCCGTCCCGGTGAAGGCGCGCCCGCATGTGCAGCAACAGGCCATGCGATTCTCCGCCCGAATCAAGCGGTGGGTGCTGGAGGATTACTACGGCTATCCCTCTCCGAGTCCTGGAGGCTTGAATCGAGCGCTCCGCCGCTTGCTGCTCTGGCCCGAGAAAACCATGCGCGAGTTGAAAGGGCGTCATCCTTTGCCATGGCGGGGGGAAGGAAAGCTGTTGGATGTCGGCTGCGGAGCCGGCGGCAATCTCAAAGGATTGCAGGGGCAGGGGTGGACCGTGTCCGGCATCGAGATTAGCGAGGTGGCCGCAGCCCATGCGCGGGAAGTAGTCGACGGCCACATTCATGCCGGGACGCTCGAATCGGCCCCGTTTGATGCCGGGACCTTCGACCTGGTTCTCATGAGTCATTCGCTTGAACATCTACCGAGCCCGGTTGATGCGCTCCAGAGGGTTAATCGGCTGCTGAAGGACGATGGATTGCTCGTGGTCACCGTGCCCAATGCGAAAAGCCTGGAAGCGGGGCTCTTCGGACAATGGTGGTTTCATTGGGATCCGCCGAGGCACTTCTACCATTTCGACAGAGACACACTCGCGCGCGCCATACAACTGGCAGGACTTCAGCCGGTGCAGTTCAGAACGGGTACCGGCTCCACCTTTTTTTTGGCGAGCTTAGAAAGGTGGTGGAGCGCGCACCGCGGGTCCGATCTTCCGCTGAAAAAGCTTCTCGATCGCCTTCTTATCCGGCCATTGTGCCTGGCGGTCGGCCACGCAGGGTACGGAACCGAACTGACGGTCTATGCGACAAAGGCCGGGAAGTGAGTGACATTCTGTTGGTGTTCCGGACTATCGCTGTGAATGTGCTTCACGATGAATGAAGCGAGGCATGAATCCCGGGTTACTCTCCGGCTGGGAATTGCGCTTGTCGTCCTCGGCTGCTTGTTCTGTGCGGCTACGGCGATCGATCTTCTGCAGTTCGTCCTGTATGCCAGGCCGGCGACGAACCTTGCCGATCCGCCTCGAGTTCAGAAGCTGATCTGGTTGGCAGTCGTGCTGATCTCGACCAGTGTTAGCTTTGGTATGGTCGGGTTTCGCGCTTCGAAAGTCGGATCGCCTCATGAACGCCTGTTTTCCGGATCGAGCTTGTCGACCCAACTTCTCTGGGGGCTGCTCGCCGCCTATGCGCTTCTGGTCTACTATCCGCTTCCTCCCCATGCACATCATACCGAGAAGGCCTTGCTCATCTCGGCGGTCCTTCTACTCTGGGGCCTGCTCGCGATGACGCGTCCTGCGGTTCTACACCTTCCAAAGACGATCCCGCTGCTCATCTCACTGAAGATCGTCCTGATCAATGTTCTCGTCTTTATCATCGCGGGTGAAGTGATTCTGCGATTGGCGGATCCTGTGATCGCCAGTCAGGGATTCTTCGGGGGGAAGCAGACGCCGGCCCACCTGAAACCGCATAGCCCCGTGCTCGGTTCGATCGGACGTTCAAACAGCCAGGGGTTTCGTGACCGTGAACGGACGGTTGATCGGGGGCGTACCACCATCCGGGTGCTGGCGATAGGAGATTCTCAAACCTATGGAGCAGGGGTGACCTATGACGAGGCGTTTCCAACTTTGTTGGAATCGCGTCTGCAGCAGGTCGAGAGGGAGAGCGAAGTACTAAATTTTGGTGTGCCCGGATGGGAACCACCGGAGGAGCTTCATCTTCTTAAGGTGTATGGACTGCGATTCAAACCGGACGTCGTCCTTGTGAACTTTTTCGTGGGGAACGATATCCTCAGACGCCGGGGAGCCTATTGGGAGCAGCCGATCGTCGTTGCGGGGCAAAGCTACTATGTCCATGCAACCGGAAATGCCGTCCATGATACCGTGAGCCCGGACCGGTGGTTCCTCTATCATCACCTGAACTACTTATTCCAGGTGGGAACAGTGCATTGGAACAGCTGGCGGCGGCAGGCGTCTGCTGGTGGAGCGGATCTGGGAATTACTCTTCGCTCGAGGAGCGGGTATTTACAAGAAGTGGATGAACGGACGGACATCTACCTCTTGAATGAGCCAAAGGAAATCAGCTTGGCCTGGGACAAGACGACACAGACGCTTGGCGAATTCAAGCAAGTGCTGGACGCGCGGGGGATTCGCATGCTGCTCGTTCTGCTGCCGGATCATATCCAGGTCGATCAGCAGCTCCGGCAGGACTTCTTTGCTGCGCGAGGAGAGAATCCTGGCCGGTTCGACATCGACAAACCGCAGCGGCTGTTGAAGCTCTGGGCTGAGAGAAACGGCGTGCCGACAGTCGATATGCTCCCCGCATTCCGGGAGGCGGCACGGCATGAACCGCTCTACTACAATACGGATTTGCACATGACAGCTGCCGGGCACAGGCTCGTCGCCGATGGAGTCTGGCCGGCACTGCTCTCTGCTCTTCCAAGGCAGCAGGCCCTATGAAAAACCCTTGACTTTCGCGCCTCTTTGCGTTCATATCGTGAACACGAGGGGCGAAATGGACGTCCAGGGCCAGCGAGATCTTCTCCTTCTCTCGGAAGTCGAGCGCAATTCCAATCTCACTCAGCGCTCGCTGTCGCTCAGGCTCGGCGTGGCGCTTGGTCTGACCAATCTCTACCTCAAGCGGCTTGCGCGAAAGGGATACATCAAGATCACGACGATCCCCCGCAACCGGATCCGGTATCTCCTGACGCCACAAGGGCTCGCCGAGAAAACGCGCCTCACCTATCAGTACATGGATTTTTCCTTGTCCTATTACCGCGATATCCGGACGCGGCTGAAGGAAATGTTGACGACATCGGACGGAGTTCGAGGCCAGCGGTTTGTCATTTTTGGCACGACCGAGCTGGCGGAACTCGCCTATCTCTCGCTGCGAGAAATGGACGTCTCTTTCGTCGGGTTTGTCGATGAAAAGCCGCGCGAGTCGTTTCTTTCCTATCCAGTTGCGTTGCCGGAGGAAGTGGGCCGGTGGGAGTTCGACAAGGTACTGATCACCGATCTGGAACATCCGATCGATTACGAAGAGCAGCTGATTCAGTGCGGGGTCCCGCCTGAGAAGGTCTTGAAGCTCGGCCTGACTTCTCACACGAAGACATTGCGGAAAGTCGCGCGGGCCTAGCGGTCGAAGAGGGTGGGTGGAATGCAGGACTGTAAGTGAGAGGGCGGAGCTGTGCCTGCCCGACGTGCCTTCGCACGTCGGGCAGGCACAGTGCGAAGGTTGTTCACCTGGTTTGTTTAGTTGCTTTTGTTGTTCGGCAAACCAGCTGGGTACTAGTGAAACAAAATGAACTAGACAAACCAAACAAACCAGACAAACAGATTCTATGAAATTAATTCGTTTTGAGGAGTTGGATTGTTGGAAGGAAGCGCGACAGCTGACGAGACAGGTTTATGAAGCGGTCCACCAAAATTCTGCCTGGCAGAGGGATGTGCGCCTCTGCAGCCAGATTCAGAGCGCGGCAGGTTCAGTGATGGCCAATATTGCGGAAGGCTTTGTGCGGCGTTCCAATAAGGAATTTGTGCAGTTTCTGTTTGTCGCTATGTCTTCATCTGCCGAAGTCCGAAGTCACCTCTATATTGCAGTCGATCAAGGCTATTTGTCGAAGGAAACATTTGAGTCAATATACGAGCAAGCAAATAAGACAGGCCGCATCATTTCGGGCCTCATCACATATTTGCGAACAAAACAAACCAAACAAACCAAATGAACCAAACGAACAGTCTTCATTGGTACGCCTTACGTACTCGGTCGCGTCATGAAAAGCTGGTTCGTGATCAGCTGACGGGCCAGGGAATCGAACCGCTGCTGCCGACGGTCAGGAGACTGAGCCAGTGGAAGGATCGGAAAAAGGAAATCGAGGTGCCGCTGTTCTCGGGCTATTGCTTCGTCCGCTTTGCTTCGGAGCAAAAACTGCCGATCCTCAAGACCGTGGGGGTGGTTGACATCGTCGGCGGCGGGCACCAACCGGAGCCGATCCCCGACGACGAGATCAACGCGTTGCAAACGTTGATGGCCAGCGTGCTTCCTTACGATCCTCATCCGTATCTTCACGAGGGGATGTCCGTCGAAGTGATTCGCGGCCCGCTGCAAGGTGTGCGCGGGATCCTTCTGCGTAAGGAGAAGCGTCATCGGCTGATCCTGGGCGTTCGTCTGATCCAGCAGGCTGCGGCCGTGGAGATCGATGTGAACGACGTTGTGCCGGTGTGATATCGATGGTGCTGGAAGCTGTGCAAGAGAAAGCTGCGAGCAATGGACGGTGATCGAACAGCAGAAACGGCGGCCGGACTCGAGCGTCTGGCCAGGCGGAAAGGGATCCGACTGATTCTCCAATTCGGATCGACCATAACCGAGAAGTCGCATGCGTGTAGCGACATGGACATCGCGGTCATGTTTGAGAGGGGAGATGTCCCATTGCGCACACTGTCCGAGGTCAGTGAGGAACTGGGGGAGCTGTTTCCCGATCGGGAAATCGATCTAGCCGTCCTCAATCGAGCTGATCCATTGTTTCTCAAACAGATCACGGATAGGTGCCGCCTGCTCTTCGGAACACCTCGGGAGCTGGCTCGACTTTACTTGTACGCGTTCAAGCGGTACCAAGATTACCGCCGATTCCTGGCGTTGGAGCGGCAATTTGTCGGAGATCGTCTGGCGGCGCTCTGCGCCGGCTTGCGAAACCCGCGATGATCGATCGCGAATTGATTACACGAAAAATCTCGTTGATCCTAAAAGATTTACACCCGTTGACGGACCTCTCCAGGCAATCGATCGAGAGCTATCTGGCCAATCCCATCAACGAAGTGCTTGCCGAACGTTATCTGGAACGGATGATAGGCCGGATGATCGACATCAATTACCATCTCGTCATGGACAGTGGCCAGCACCCGCCCAAGGACTATCATGAATCCT
Organism: Nitrospira sp. CR1.3; assembly: GCA_014055525.1. GTDB lineage: Bacteria > Nitrospirota > Nitrospiria > Nitrospirales > Nitrospiraceae > Nitrospira_C. Next base: position 64,454 of record WIAH01000013.1, on the reverse strand, counting down.
TTCAGATGCTTGGAACAATAGGAATCCTGCCTGGGGACTTTTCCCGCGACATTGCGTTCTCCGCCGGCCTCCGCAATCGCATTGTTCATGAATACGATGAGATCGATGCCTCAAAGGTCTATGAGGCGATGAAGGTGGCGGTCCAGCAGATTCCGGCTTATCTAAATCACGTCAATCAGTTCATAGAGTCATTGCCGGGAGAATGACTTCGATGACAAACCGTGCGTCTTCGCTGAGTCAGGAGTCTTGAGATGACTCAAATAGCACAGAGATCCGATGCTTCGCCGTCAATTGCCGTCGTCGGAGCGGGTTACTGGGGAAAGAACCTTGTCAGGAATTTCCACGCCATCGGAGCGCTGGACGCAGTTTGCGACAGCGATCGAGGACTTCTTGAGAACGTTGCGCGCGACTATGCGCCTCTGAAAGTTGTGACGGCGTTCTCGGACATTCTCGGTGATCGAAGCATTAGGGCAGTCGCGATTGCCACTCCGGCCGAAACGCATGGTGATCTGGTCCGCGAAGCGCTTCTGGCGGGCAAAGACGTCTTTGTCGAGAAGCCGCTGTGCCTCTCCGTCCGCACGGGTCAGGAGTTGGTGAATCTGGCGAAGGAGAAGGGGCGCATTCTCATGGTGGGGCACCTCCTCTGGTACCACCCTGCGGTGCTGAAGCTCAAGGAGCTGATCGAGAAGGGCGAACTCGGACGCATCCAATACGTCTACTCGAATCGATTGAACCTCGGGAAGATCAGGCGGGAAGAGAACATTCTCTGGTCCTTCGCGCCGCACGACCTCTCCGTGATTCTAGGATTGCTGGGCGAAATGCCGGAGGGCGTGCGGGCTCAGGGAGGAAACTACCTGCACCAGAGCATCGCGGATGTCACGATCAGCATGCTGTCATTTCCTAGCGGCGTCAAAGCCCATATTTTCGTGTCGTGGCTCCACCCGTTCAAAGAGCAGAAGCTGGTCATCGTGGGAGACCGCAAGATGGCGGTCTTCGACGATATGGAGAAGAAGGACAAGTTGGTGCTGTATCCCCATTCGATCGATTGGAAGAATCAGGTCCCTGTTGCCAATAAGGCCGATGCCTGCCCGGTCGAGCTGGAGCAGCAGGAACCGCTCCGAACGGAATGTCAGCACTTCCTCGATTGCGTGGCGACAAGAAATCGTCCGCGGACCGACGGGGAGGAAGGATTGCGGGTGTTGTCGGTGCTGCAGCGATGCCAGGAGGCGCTCGAAAAGGAATCCCATCGAGGAGCCGCAGCGGACGCAACGCCGCCCAAACGGGTGTTTTTTGCGCACGACTCGGCCTGCGTCGACGAGGGTGTTGAGATCGGAGAGGGGACGAGCATCTGGCACTTCTCTCACATCTTGAAAGGCTCCCGCATCGGGAAGAACAGCAAGATCGGTCAGAATGTGGTGGTGGGACCGAACGTCACGATCGGAAACGGCGTGAAGATTCAGAACAATGTGTCCGTCTATGAAGGCGTGACGCTTGAAGATTTTGTCTTCTGCGGCCCTTCGATGGTCTTCACCAACGTGTTCAACCCGCGCAGCGAAATTCCGCGGATGGACGAACTCAGGAAAACCCTGGTCAAGCGGGGCGCCACGATCGGCGCGAATTCAACCATTCTCTGCGGAATCACGATCGGTCGGTATGCCCTGATCGGCGCCGGCGCAGTGGTCACGAAGGATGTTCCGGACCATGCGTTGATGGTGGGCAACCCGGCCAGGATCACGGGCTGGATCTGTTCCTGCGGCGTAAAGGTTCGGCTCAAAGGCGCGAAATGTTGTTGTTCGGCCTGTGGAAGTAGATTCATCAAAGGTAAGAACGGATTGCAAGTTGAGGGTTCGTCCCGCTGACAAAGAAAGGAAGATCTATGGCCGTTCCGCTACTCGATCTCAAAGCCCATCATGAGCCGCTGCACAAAGAGATCATGGCCGCCATCGAACAGGTATTTAAGAGCCAGGCCTTCATCCTTGGCCCGGAAGTCACAAAGCTCGAGGAGCGGGTCGCGGCCTATTGCCAGACTCGGGCGGCGATCGGCGTGACTTCAGGAACCGATGCGCTGCTGGTCGCGTTGATGGCGTTGAATGTCGGGCCCGGTGATGAGGTCATCACGACGCCCTACTCGTTTTTTGCCACAGCCGGCGCCGTCGTGCGATTGGGCGCCAAGCCGGTCTTGGTCGACATTGATCCGCGCTCGTTCAACATCGATCCCGCAAGAATTGAAAAGGCCGTCACGTCGAAGACGAAGGCGCTCATCCCGGTGCATCTGTACGGACAATCCGCCGACATGGCGCCCATCATGGACATCGCCTCGCGCCGTCGGCTGGCAGTCATCGAAGACGCTGCGCAAGCCATCGGGACGGAATACAAAGACGGAAGAAGGGTGGGGAGTATCGGGACGGTTGGCTGCCTGTCATTTTTCCCCAGCAAGAATCTCGGCGCACTGGGCGACGGCGGCATGGTTGTGACGAATGACGTCGAGTTGGCGGAAAGAATTAAGGTGCTGCGCGTGCACGGCAGCAAGCCGAAGTATTATCACAAGCTTATCGGGGGAAATTTCCGGCTGGACAGCCTGCAGGCCGCCGTGCTGAACGTGAAGCTCAATTATCTTGATGGCTGGACCAAGCGGCGTCAGGAGAATGCGGCGCGCTATGAGCAGCTGTTGACCGAGAGCGGAGCGGTCAAGAAGGGCATCGTCCGTCTGCCGGAGGCCGTGTATCGGGCATCGGGCCATCAGCATTACCACATCTACAATCAGTTTGTGCTGAGGGTTGAGAAACGGGACGAGCTCATCGCCCATCTGAAGAAAAAAGACATCGGCGCGGAAATCTACTACCCGGTCCCGTTTCACGTCCAGGAATGTTTCCGTTACCTGGGCTACAAGGAAGGAGATTTTCCTGAGTCCGAACGGGCCGCCAAGGAAACCATCGCCATTCCCATTTATCCTGAATTGACGCCCGAGCAGCAGACAGAGGTGGTGGACGCCGTCCGGACGTTTTACGCCTGAACCCCAAACGCCTTCCCATGCTCTTGAAAGAAGCTTACGACGACTTGCTGGCGAAGATCGTTTCCGCTACCCAAGCTCTGTATGGGGATCGGCTGGTGTCAATCGTCCTCTACGGGTCGGTGGCAAGAGGAATGATGCGGCATGATTCAGATGTGGATCTGTTGATCGTCGCGCAGGACCTTCCGCGTGGACGCTTGAAGCGAGTCGAGGAATTCGAGTCCGTTGAGGAAGCGGTGGCGGAGGAGATTCGTCGTGCGGCCGGCAGGGGGATCGACGCGATGCTGTCGCCGGTCCTCAAGACTCCGGATGAGGTGCAGGCCGGAAGCCCGCTCTTCCTCGACATGGTCGAAGATGCCCGATTGCTCTACGACCGGAACGGCTTTTTCGCGCAACAGCTCGCGCGCCTGAAGGACCGGCTTTTTGATCTCGGCGCAAAACGCATCTGGAAAGGGAACGCCTGGTACTGGGATCTCAAGCCGGACTATAAGCCGGGCGAGGTGTTTGAGTTGTGACGAATGCATCGTTGGCTCAAAGCTATCTCCGAAAAGCGTCAGACCGTCTTGACGTGCTGGAGTTGCTTCTCACGAAAGAAGCCTACTCGGATGTCGTGCGGAAGGCTCAAGAACTTGTGGAGTTGGCGTTGAAAGGCATGCTCAGGTCGATCGGCATCGAGCCTCCGAAGCTCCACGATGTCGGCGGGTTGCTGGTCGATCACCGCGAGCGGTTTCCGGAGGATGTGCGCAATCAACTGACGGATCTCGCCGGCATTTCCAATCGACTCCGCAAAGAACGGGAGCTGGCGGTCTACGGCGACCTTGATTTTATTCCGACGGAAGAATACTCGCTTGAGGATGCACGCAAGGCTCAGCAGGATGCGCAGCGAGTGGTGCAGGCGGCCAGGCGCGTCATCGCCGGGGTGTGACGGAGGTCCGTATTCGACGTGAACGTGCAGGGGGAGGCCGCGAGTTGACCATGGAAGTCCATCTGCAGTAAGGAGACGGGATGTCCACCTCAACTCTGACCAGCAAGGGTCAAACAACCATTCCCAAGGATGTTCGGAACCGACTCAAACTTCGTCCTGGAGACCGGCTGGAATTTGTGATCGAAGAGGAGGGTCGCGTGCTGATGTTGTCGGCAAGCGTCGACGTGTCAGAGTTGGCAGGGATGCTCAAGCCCCCGACTCGGCCGGTCAGTGTCGGGGACATGAACCGCGCGATTCGCAAACGAGGAGGCCGGCGATGATCGGTCTCGACACGAATGTCCTGGTCAGATACTTAATTCAGGACGACCCAGGACAATCGCGGAAAGCCGCCGATCAAGCCGCAGGCAAGCTAGGAGATTTCCAACTGCTCTAGCCCATTGCTGCTGCTGCCATCATCTGCTCCCATTTATCTGAATTGACGTCAGCACAGCAGGCAGAGGGTAAGGAGACGAGGTGCATCCGCGACCACGAGAAATATCCGGTGAACAGCGAGACCGGCTGGTCCGGCAGCTTAAAGATCTTCTACAGGGCAAGCCGGAAATTCGCTTGGCCCTTCTGCATGGATCGTTTCCAACGGGTAGCTCGTTTCGCGATGTGGACCTGGCTCTATACCTCGATCCTGAGAAGATCGAGAAAGAAGCATTTCGTGACTATGAGTTGGAACAGGGGGTTCGATGGAGCACGGACTGCGGCCTGCCGGTTGATGTTCGCCTGCTCAACGACGCGCCCCTCGCGTTTCGGTACCATGCCTTGAAGGGAACTGTGTTGCTCGCGCGGGACACGGAGTTTCTTGACGAGCTGCGCGCCAGGACCTGGGATGACTACTGTGATTTTGCGCCTTTTGCCAAGAAGTATTTGCGCGAGGTGATCGGTGGGTGAGGTCAATCTGGATCGCGTGCGTGAACTCGCCGGCCACCTCCGTAACACCTGCCGCCAGCTTCAAGAATTCGGGAGGCAAGACGCTCAAGCCTTCCTCACTGATACCAGGACGGTCAACAGCGCCAAATATCTCTTCATCGTCGCTGCGGAAGCCGCGCTCGATATCTGCAATCACCTGGCGGCGAAGCGAGGAGCCCGGAGTCCCGAAGATTACGCCGATTGCATGGCGATCCTCGGTGAACTCGGCGTGCTGGAGGAGGACCTGAAGGTTCGAATGGGCAAAATGGCCAGGTTCCGTAACCTGCTTGTTCATCTTTACTGGAAAGTCGATGACAAGGAAGTGTTCAGAGTCATCCGCGAAAACCTGCGGGATTTTGAAATGTATCTCGGTGCGGTCGGACGCTATCTGCAAACGGAGTTATAGTTCGGCGCGGTTCCCTTTTATGCATAGGGTTCGGACGAAAGAAGAGAGGAGTCGCTAGGTGGACATCAAAGGGAAAAGATTGCTCGTGATCGGCGGGGCGGGACTCATCGGGTCACATGCCGTTGATGAACTGGTGAAAGAGGACGTGGCTGAAATTCGAATCTACGACAACTTTGTCCGGGGGAGGCAGGAGAATCTGAGCGAAGCGCTCAAGGATTCCCGCGTCAAGATCTACGAGGTAGGCGGCGACATCTGCCAAACCGATATTCTCGACGCCGCAATGAAAGGCATGGACGGGGTCTTCCATTTCGCTGCGCTCTGGCTCCTCCAATGCCATGAGTATCCGCGTTCCGCGTTCGACGTGAACGTACGAGGGATGTTTAACGTGCTCGAGGGCTGCGTGGCAAACAAGATCAAGCGCCTCGTCTACTCCTCGTCTGCGTCCGTCTATGGGGACGCCGTCGAAGAGCCAATGACAGAAGACCATCCCTTCAACAACAAAAACTTCTACGGCGCGACGAAAATTTGCGGCGAAGCGATGGCCCGTGCGTTCCACTACCGATACGGTCTCGATGTTGTGGGCTTGCGATACATGAACGTGTACGGCCCGCGCCAGGATTATCGCGGGGCCTACATTGCCGTCATCATGAAGATGCTCGACGCGATCGACCGGGGCGAAGGGCCGACGATTCTCGGGGACGGCAGCGAGGCGTTCGATTTCGTCGCGGTCGCCGACTGCGGTCGGGCCAACGTCTGCGCCATGAAGGCTGAGACTACGGATCGGTTCTATAACGTCGGGACCGGCAAGCGGACATCCCTAAAGCAGTTGGCAGAAATGGTCATTGAGCTTACCGGATGCAAGCAGCCCATCAAATATGCTCCGCGAAGCCAGGCCACCTTGGTCCGCAATCGGATCGGTTCTGCCAAGCGGGCAAGCGAGGAGATCGGGTTCACGGCGAAGGTAGAGTTGAAGGAAGGGTTAGCCCGTTTGATCGCCTGGAGAGCAGCACATAAAGAAGAAGTCGCGGCACGACGTGCGGCAGTGGGAGCCTAAGGAGCGCCAATGGCGGATCACCGGCAGATTCAAATCGCGACGCCCAGTCTGGGAGAGGAAGAATGGCAGGCACTGCGGGAACCGATTGAGAGCGGATGGCTGACCCAGGGACCGAAAGTCGCAGCGTTCGAGAAGGCCTTTGCCGGCCGGCACGGCGTCAAGCACGCTATCGCCGTTACTTCCGCGACGACCGGTCTGCATCTGGCCCTCGCCGCCCTGGAGATCGGTCCGGGGGATGAGGTGATCGTCCCGGCATTTACCTGGGTGGCCACGGCCAACGTCGTGGTGTATTGCGGGGCGACGCCGGTGCTCGCAGATGTTGATCGGATCACGTTCAACATTGATCCACAGGATCTCGCCCGACGCGTGACTCCCAGAACGAAGGCCGTTATCCCGGTTCATCTTTTCGGTCTTTGCGCCGACATGGACGCGATTCGCAATGTACTTCGGCCCGATATCAAGATCATCGAGGATGCCGCCTGTGCGGCTGGAGCAGCCTGGCAGGAGCGGTCCGCCGGGTCCCTGGGCGATCTGGGCGTGTTTTCCTTTCATCCGCGCAAGTCCATCACGACCGGTGAGGGCGGCATGGTCACGACCAATGACGACAGGCTTGCCGAGCGCGTCAAAATGCTGAGAAATCACGGCGCTTCTGTCTCAGAGGAAGAGCGACACAGAGGACCACGACCATACCTTCTGCCGGAGTTTGATCTGCTGGGATTCAATTACAGAATGACCGACCTGCAGGGCGCGGTCGGCCTTGTCCAGTTGAGGAAGCTGGACCGATTCATCGACGAGCGCGCCCGAATGGCTGCACAGTATCGATCGGAATTGGCCGATGTGAAGTGGCTTCGCTTTCCGCAGGAGCCCGAACAGGGCCGTCACGCCTGGCAAGCGTTCGTGACCTATGTGGATCCGAAAAAATCCCCGCGTCCGCGAAACGAAATCATGGAGCTCTTGCAGCAGCAAGGAATCTCCACACGTCCAGGCACGCACGCGGTGCATATGCTCGGTTATTATCGAAAGCGGCTTGGTTTCAAGCCCGACGACTTCCCCGCTGCTCGGGATTGTGATCGGCACAGTATGGCGATTCCGCTTCATAATCGGATGACGCATGATGACGTATCCTATGTCGTCAAGACCCTCCGCAGCCTCTAACAACCCTCTGTTCAAAGCGCCACTCTGGCTGGCCGAGTATCTGGGCATTGCGACACCCCCTGAAGGCGAGCGCGTGAAGTTGCGCGATCAATCCTTCGTGATGCGCGGCGGAATTTTGCGTTCGGAGGATGCGACATCGAACGCGCAGGGGCAAACAGAAAAAGCGTTCGGGTTCAAATGGAATCAGCGGCACACTTTTGAGAGCGAAACTTCATTGACGCGCATGCGAGAGTGGCTTTGGGAACGATATGGCAAGGTGGAGAAAGAACCCTGGATCCGAGAACATGGAGATCATCCCTTGATCCTGGATGCAGGATGCGGCGCTGGAATGTCGGCGATTGAATTGTTCGGTGGCACCTTGGAGCGCTCGCGTTACCTTGGAGTGGACATTTCCACGGCTGTTGATGTGGCGGCGGCGAGATTTGCCGAGAGGGGGCTGTCCGGTGGGTTTGTTCAGGCAAGTGTGACCCGATTGCCCTTTGCGCAAAAATCTCTCGATCTCATTTTTTCGGAGGGCGTCCTTCACCATACCGATTCGACAGAAGGGGCCTTCTCTTCACTCGCGGGACTGCTGAAACCAGGCGGTCGGTTTTTGTTCTATGTGTATCGAAAGAAGGGCCCGCTACGGGAGTTTTCGGATGACTATATTCGTGACCGGCTCCAGGCCTTGAGTCCTGAGGATGCGTGGAAGGTGGTCATGCCCCTCACAAAGCTCGGCAAGATGCTGGGAGAATTACAGGTTGAAATCGACGTTCCTGAAGCTATCGACCTGCTTGAAATTCCCGCCGGAAGGATCGATCTCCAACGGTTTTTCTACTGGCACGTCTTCAAGGCGTTCTATCGATCCGACATGACGATAGATGAAATGAATCATATCAATTTCGATTGGTACGCGCCGCGGAATGCTCGCCGTCATACTATTGAGGAAGTTCGCGGATGGTGTGTCAAGGGCGGGTTGACGATAGAGCGCGAGAAGGTTGAGGAAGCCGGTATTACCATCATCGCAAGAAAGAGAACCGACTGAACATGTGCGGCATTGCCGGCCTGGTCAATCTTGATGGCGAACCTGCAGCAGCCGTTCATCTCAAGCGGATGACCGATTCCATTGCCCATCGCGGCCCTGACGGGGAGGGGGTCTTCATTGATGGAGCGGTGGGAATCGGACATCGCCGATTGTCGATCATCGACCTGTCGCCTGCGGGGCATCAGCCCATGCTGACCGCGGACGGACGGTTCGTGATCAGTTACAACGGTGAAGTCTACAATTTTCAGGAACTTCGGGTGGAACTGGAGGCCAAGGGGTGCCAATTCCGCTCTCGCACCGATTCCGAGGTCGTGCTTCACGCTTGGGCCGTCTGGGGAGTGAAGGCTCTCGACCGTTTCAATGGCATGTTTGCCTTTGCCATCTTGGATCGCAAGGAACGGGAATTGGTCCTTGCCCGCGACCGGTACGGCATCAAACCGCTCTACTATGCAGAACTCCCGGGCACATTCCTCTTCGGATCGGAAGTCAAAGCGCTCTTGACCCATCCATCAATGCGGGCTGAGATGGATGAAGAAGCCTTGTTGGAGTACATGACGTTTCAGAATTTCTTTACGGAGCGGACCCTGTTCAAGAGCGTGAAACTTCTCCCTGCCGGATGCAGGCTTACATTGACGCTCGGCCGCAAGACTCCTGAGGTCCAGAGGTATTGGGACTATGCCTTCACCGAACCGGGTGTCGCTGCGTCACTGGATGACTATGCGGAAGAATTTGATCGACTCTTTCAGCAGGCCGTCAGTCGCCAGTTAGTGAGCGATGTGCCAGTCGGAGCCTATTTAAGCGGAGGAATGGACTCAGGGTCTATCACCGCGATCGCCACGCGCCAGATCGAGAATCTCCGGACGTTCACGATCGGCTTTGACCTCCATTCCGCGTCAGGTATCGAACTGGGGTTTGATGAGCGGGACGCAGCGGAGCACATGTCGTACCTTTTCAAGACCGAGCATTACGAAATGGTCCTGAAAGCCGGCGATATGGAACGAGTATTACCGCGCATGGTCTGGCATCTGGAAGAGCCAAGAGTTGGTCAAAGCTATCCCAACTTCTTCGCCGCGCAGTTAGCCAGCAAATTCGGCAAGGTCGTGCTCGCCGGAAGCGGCGGCGATGAGCTGTTCGGAGGGTATCCCTGGCGATACTACCGTGCCGTGGTGAATGATGACTTCGAACACTATGTCGATAAGTATTATGGATATTGGCAGCGCCTGATTCCCAATACTGCGATCCGCGACGTATTCCAGCCGGTTTGGTCGAAAGTCGAAAAGGTCTGGACGCGGGATATCTTTCGGGATGTTTTCAGTCACCACGCAGCCAATCTGACGAGGCCGGAAGACTACATCAATCACTCCCTCTACTTTGAGGCGAAGACTTTTCTTCATGGGTTGCTCGTCGTCGAAGATAAGCTCAGCATGGCACATGGTCTGGAAACGAGAGTGCCGTTTCTTGATAATGACCTCGTTGATTTCGCCATGCGATTGCCGGCAGCAGCGAAACTTGGAAATCTCGGAGAGGTTGTCCGGCTCAATGAAAATGATCCGGGCGCGAAAACACGGGCATATTTCGAGAAGACTCATGACGGGAAACTGCTTCTCCGCCAGACCATGCAGCGGTACGTTCCGGCTTCAATCACGGAGGCGGTCAAGCAGGGATTTTCAGCGCCTGATGCCAGTTGGTTTAAGGGGGAAAGCATCGATTACGTTCGCAGAAAGCTCATGAAAAAGGATGCGTTTCTCTTCAGTTTTCTTGATCGTACTTCCGTTCAGCGGCTTGTGTCGGACCATCTTGAAGGCAAGGTCAACCGGCGGTTGCTGATCTGGTCGCTGTTGAGTGTGGAGCAGTGGTGCCGGACGTTCCTGCAGAACGAACACCCGGGTAGCGCGTATGGACACTCGCGATTTTCTTGACCTGTTGCGCGCGACTTATCTACGGCGTGAAGCTGAACTGAAACAGCAATTTGACCGGAGTCTGCCGTTCGGTGATGCGCTATTCGACCGATGGGAAAGGGCCCGTCGGCTCAACTTCGGCGAGAAGGCGAGCATTTATAACAGTTCCCTCGTCTATGGAGATGTCAGAGTCGGGGCAAGCACCTGGATCGGTCCCTATACGATACTGGACGGATCGGGAGGAGGCATTACCATAGGAGATTACTGCTCTATCTCGGCGGGGGTGCATATCTATACCCATGACACCGTGTTCTGGGCCCTGTCAGGCGGAAAACTTTCGAAGCAGACCGCTGCGGTGCAGATCGGAAGCTGCGTGTATGTGGGTAGCCAATGCGTGATCACATCGGGAGTTCGAATTGGAGCTCGTTGCGTTCTTGCGGCAAATAGCTTTGTCAACCGCGATGTGCCTGAGGGTACGGTAGTCGGAGGGTCACCTGCTAAGGTCATCGGTCACGTAGTAGGCGAGGGAGACTCCGTCAGACTGACCATGCTGTCGCAGGACCTCAAGAAATGATTCAAAAGCAACCGGAATCCCGGTCTCGCCGTCTCATGATCTTCACCCCGAGCAGGCTCGAAGATGTGAGCGGTAAGGGAAATGTCTGGTACGTGCGCCATTACGAACAGTACTTTGAGAAGGTATATGTCGCCTATGTGTTCGGACGAGAGAAGCGTACGCTCTCAGAAGGAAACACCACATTAATCTCGGTCGCAGGACAATCTCGCTGGCTGAACCTTCTCCTCGCGCCGATTCGACTCCTATTGTTGGCTCGTAGCATCCGTCCCACTGTGTACTTGACTGGAGATCAGGTTCTCTCCTGGTGGACCGGACTGCTGCTGCGCTGGGTGATGCGAGCAAAGGTCGTGCTCATGCCTGTTTCGATGCCGGAGCAGTTGTATCGCGACCGCGGGGTGAGCCAGACCGGGCTACCGATTGCCATCGAGCGCCGCTGTCTTGCAGCCAGCTATCGAGCCGCTCATAGGATACTCACCGCGCAAGCATTCGGAGATTTCGTTCACTGGTTGGAGAATGAGCCGGCGACGAAGGACAAATTGATCGTCTTGAAGACGGTGGTTGATGCGCTTCCGACGCCGAAGTTCCTGGCATCGCTCAGTCACCTTGACCAGCGGCGCTCGAACGATCGTTTCTTTCAGACTGTCTATGTGGGTCGATTGCATGCCGAGAAATTGGTCGATCATCTTCTGCGGGTCATGTACGTGATTAAGGGGAAAGGTTACGGCGCAGAACGAATCAGGCTGCACATTGTGGGAGACGGACCACAACGGAGTCATCTCGAAGCGATGGCGAAGGATCTGGACTTAATCGCTTCCATCGTTTTTCACGGTTCTGTGGACAATGCTGATCTCCCTCCCCTCCTGGCGGGCTTCGACGCCTTCGTTTCGACCCTGACTGGGACGTCCTTGCGGGAAGCTGCCCTTTGCCGGTTGCCCATCGTGGCCTATGACCGGGATTGGATCCATGGTCTCTTAGTGCACGAGAAGACTGCACTCCTGATCAGACCGGGCGAGATTGAAGAATTCGCCGATGCGGTAATCCGTCTGATGGAAAACCCGGACATGCGGCGAACGTTGGCCGAGAATGTGCATCAACTGGCTCTGTCGTATTGGTCGGTATCTTCGCTGAAAGACTCACTGGCAGAACTTGATCGTGCGCTTTCGGACAACTCGCGCCCGTACAGGGAAGCCAGAATGTCTGCGTAAATCGCCAAGCCGCCGTTCTCGTTCACCTCCGCCTTGCCGCAGCCGGAGATGGATCCTCCGACACATTTTCCTCTCCGACAAATGGTTCGGAAATCAAGGAACGACTTGCAAAGAATGATGCACGAAATGCCATGATCGAACTGTGGGCGCTATTCCTGCGAGACGTCTGGGAGAGATTCCGATTCCGGATCGTCTTCCTGGTTGGTCTCATGATGGTCAACAGCCTGATGGAAGGGATCGCGCTCGCGCTGCTTGTCCCCTTGCTCAGCCTGGCTGGAATCGGTGGCGGACGCGAAAGCACGCTACTCACCTGGTTTCAGAACATCTTCGCCGCGATAGGAATTCCGCTCGAACTGACGACGGTCCTGTTCTTCATTCTTGGAGTCTCCTTCGTTCAGGGCGGCGTGTTTTTGACCCAAAGTTGGCTGGGTTCGCAGCTTCAGTACGGCTACATGGCATCCTGGAGAGAGACGCTCTTCAAGAAATACATGGCTGCCAGTTGGCCGTTCTTCGTGAAAAGCCGCTCGAGCGACCTGATCAACACGTTGCTGAACGAGACAGAGCGACTGGGTGGAGTGTTCTATTTCACAAACCAATTGCTCAACGCGGCCATTGTCACAAGCGTATATCTTGCGCTCTCGCTCTATGCATCATGGCAGGCGACGTTGCTTCTCTTGATCGGGGGAGGGGTGGTCTTCCTCCTCACCTATCCGCTGGTGCAAAGGAGCTATGTGATAGGCAAGGAGATCTCGGCGCATACCAAAGAGTTGCACTCCCGGATTCAAGAATTTATCGGCGGGGCGAAGTTGGTGAAGGCGACGGCAACGGAAGGATTGGCCAGGTCCTGGTTCAGGGACGTGAATGTGCAGTTGCAAGATGCCCATGCGCTTGCCGCGTTCCATCCCAGCCTCCTCAAAGCCATCGTGGAATTTTCCGGGATAGCGCTCTTGTGTCTGGTTGTCGTAGCCGGCGCCCTGTGGTTTCACAGCGGCCTGGCTTCGCTCCTGGTGATCGTGGCCCTCTTCATCAGACTTGTTCCGAGGATTTTCAGCTTGCAGCAGAACATCCAGCTCCTGGGATTGTATCTGCCGTCCATAGAAGTTGTCCTCCAGTCAGAGACGACGGCAGGGAGCCATCGGGAGCTCCTCGAAGAGGCCGCTCCCGGCTCTCCCCTCTTTGTCGGCGGCGCGGCCATTTCGCTGTCGAAGGTATCATTCTCGTATGGCGAGCGCCCTGTTCTTGCTCATGTTACGATGGAGTTTCCAAAGGGAAGGACGATCGGCATTGTGGGAAGTTCCGGCGCGGGCAAATCGACGCTCGTCGATTGCTTGATACGGTTGAACGAACCGCAGGCCGGGAGGATCCTTGTCAACGACGTCCCGATACGGGACTTGCCGCTGGCCGCCTGGCGCCGCTGCATCGGCTACGTCTCCCAGGAGACCTTCTTGTTTCACGATACGATCCGCAACAATATTCTCTGGGGGGCGAAGGGCACAAACGATTCCACCATGATCGGAGCCGCCAGAAAAGCCGGAGCGCACGAGTTTATTGAAAGTCTGCCGAATGGCTATGGAACGATCGTCGGCGATCGCGGCGTTCGCTTATCGGGAGGGCAGAAGCAACGATTGGGTCTTGCTCGCGCGCTCACTCATCGTCCTGTCGTGTTGATCCTGGACGAGGCGACCAGCGCGCTCGACTCGGAGTCAGAACAGTGTGTGCTGGACGCCATCAAAGCGTTGCACGGCGAGATGACCATCATCATGATTGCGCACCGCCTGTCAACCGTGAAAGGCGCCGATCGGATTTATGTGCTCGAAGACGGGAAGGTGGTTGAGGAAGGGACCTGGGCTGATTTGTTGGCGCAGAAGGCTCGATTCAGCGCCCTGTGGGAGTTGCAACAGGCCGGCCATTGACGGCACTGAGGATGAAATGGGTAAGAGAATGAGCTTGCAGGAACCAGAGGGTTTACCATGACACAATATCTCTCGCGACTGTGGACGCTTGTGAAGGACAGGCCGAAGGGATGGCAATCTCTTCTCTACAATACGGCAATGGCCAAAGCCGGGATCGCCGGCCCGTTAATGATGCCGGTGCACATCTCGATTGAGCCGACCAACCTCTGTAATGCCCGATGTCCTGTGTGCGAGACCGGGAACGGCAGCATGGCCCGTAAAGCAGGAATGTTGGACGTCGATCTCTATCGAACGTTCATCGATGAGGTGGCGCCGACAACAGCCGTCATCATGTACTACTTTATGGGCGAGCCGTTCCTGCACAAACGTTCGTATGAGATGATCCGGTATGCTCGTGAGAAAGGCATTTACGTTGAGACCTGTACCAATGGAGATTTTGTGGATGCTGAGGGGACGGTGTACTCCGATGTCAACGAGATTAATTTCCAGATCGGGGGGATGACGCAGGCGACGCACGAGGTGTACCGCGTACGCAGCTACATCGAAAAGATCCGGGCAAACATCGACGCGTTGCTTGAGGAAAAGAGAAAACATCCCGATTCAAACGTGCAGGTCAAGGTCGGATTCATTGTCATGAAGCACAATGAGCACGAAGTTCCCGATTTTTTGAAATGGGCCAAGGAGATCGGCGTCGATCAGGCCAATATCATCGATCCCTGTGTGCGGAATCTGCAGGAAGCTGAATTGTTCCTCCCGCGGGATCACAGGTATTGGTTCTATGACGAAGAAGCCTTGAACAGGGGAGTATTGAAACCGAAGCATGTGCCTCACAACGAATGTACCTGGGTATGGAATACGGTTCAGCTGAATTGGGACGGGTCGGTCGTCCCGTGCTGCCGAGACCCCCATGGCTTGCATTTGGTAGGGAATGCGTTCGAACGCCCTCTTCGGGAAATTTGGAACGGATCGGAGATGCGACACTTCCGTCAAGGGATCGTCTCCCGGCAGTCTGAGGTGGATATTTGCAGGCTCTGCTCCGGGTTCGGCGTGCCGCGGCTCCAGCATGAGCATTCCATCGGTTTTGAAATCAAACACCACACGCTCAACACCGATAGACTCGAGTTTCTCGATCAGGTCGATTGCTCGACAGGCGGCCAGGATCTCTTGACGATCGGACGGAGACCCTCCGGCTAGACCAGGCAAGCACCTCGTTCTGAAGCCGCCTCTCGACTTGAGCGGTGCAAGCATCTCAGATAGCCTCTCACGACAGTTGGGAAACTCCACCGAAGGTCTTGCTCGAGTGTGTCGATGATCACCGTTTCAGGCGCACTCGTGTGTGTCGGACTGTTGATCCGACTCCTGCCGAATTGGTTAGCGAAAGGCGTTCTCGGCGTCGACCATTGGTACTGGAAGACCTACATCGAGAGCTACAGAGCAAACAAACGCTTCCCTCCGCAATTACCTCAATATCTGCTTGATCAGCATCAGTGGTACCCGCCTGTGTTTCCGTTGATCGTCGCGGTGCTTCCGGATTCCTTCTTCGACCGCTTTAATCACCTCATCGCGATCGCGATCGATCTTTGTCGGATGGTCTTTGTCCTCGCTGCCTCCTTTTGGATCACGGAAGGGAATGCGATGGCGATGGTCGTGGCGGGACTCCTCTACGCAACCAGTCCCATGTTGGTCTCATACAACACGCAGTTGAATCCCCGGGGCCTCGGTGCACTTCTGTTGGATTCTGCGCTCTGTCTGTCTTTATGGGCTGAGTCGGCAGGTGGATCATTGGCGATAGGGGGTATCATTGCGCTACTGGCCGGGGGCATCCTGCTGACCCATAAGATGACGACACAGCTGTTCTGGTTTCTCTGTCTCTCGATGGGGCTGATCCTGGGAGACTGGCGGTTCCTTCTCCTGATTCCCCTTTCAATCGGGGTTGCGATTCTTCTTAGCAGAGGGTTTTACCTGGACGTGTTGAAGGCCCATTGGGATATCGTGACCTTTTGGAACAGAAACTGGCGATGGCTTCAGGCGCATCCTGTGAAAGAGTCTCCGATATATGGCGAACCGGGCTTCGAAACTCCTACGAGGTTTTATCGGAGGGGTTTGCCGGGAATCATGCGTCATCTTCAATACCTTGTCGGATTCTGTCCTGCCGCATGGATCATCCTCGCCGGCGCTTTCGTGGGAGGGCTACAGCTTAGTGTCGCCTCGTATCGGTTTGTTGCCTTGTGGGGCGCACTCTGCCTGGCGTTTTCCCTCCTAACGTTGTCTGTTCCATTTATGAAATGTTTGGGGTCGGGATATTTCTACCTTTACAATGCGGCATTTCCTGCCGCGTTGATGGGAGCGCTGATTCACCGATCTCTGCCGGACTGGGAGGGAGTTATATGGTTTGCGGTCGTTGCGAACCTGCTTGCCTTGGGGCTGTACTACCGCACTGTTGTCCGGTCGAAACGACCGCAACCTGACGGAAGCTTCGATCACGCTCTGGAGTTTCTGAAAGCCGCACCAAAAGGGACCGTGATGTGCCTCCCCCTTCAATGGTCCGATGTTGTGGCCTACAAGACAGAACAGGCTGTATTGACCGGGGGACACGGGTACGGGTTCAAGTTATTCGAACCGTTGTTCCCCCGTCTGATGATGCCGATTCAAGAGGTAATTCGGAAATTTGATGTGCGATACCTAATCACGATGGAGGGGTACCTCACGGATCGATTCCATCAGGAATTGTCCCCCGCGAAGGACAATCAGTTCGGCCCTTATCATGTGTACATCACAAAGGCATAAGTTTCACGATGAATATTGCAGGTGCGGGTTGTCCGTGAGCAGGTAGTTATGGCCTGTCGTGCCGTTCACGAATCGTTGGATCTAAAAAGCCGGGAAAGTTCGGGTATGCACCAAGAGAGTAGATTTCGATTCGGAAGAAACTGGGCTAAATTTCTCCGCCACGTCACGGAGGAAGGAATGGCTCGCGCCGAGGCTTCCCTGATCGAGACGATCGGAAAGGAGGGTCTGGCTGGAAAAAACTTTCTGGATATCGGCTCCGGAAGCGGCTTGTTCAGTCTGGCGGCAAGGAGGTTGGGGGCCAAGGTCACATCGTTCGATTATGACCGAGACTCAGTGCAGTGTGCACAGGACCTCAAGGAGCGCTTCTATCCTCATGACGATCATTGGACGATCCTGCAAGGGTCGGTCCTTGATCCGGAATTCATGGAGCAACTCGGCCGATTTGATGTGGTCTATGCCTGGGGAGTTCTGCATCATTCAGGCGATCAGTGGAAGGGGCTTGCCAGGGCCATGGCGGCAACCAGGCCCGGAGGGACGCTGCTCGTTGCGCTGTATAACGACCAAGGTTGGCTCAGTCGATACTGGACAACGGTCAAGTGGCTCTACATGCATGTTCCGATCGCGCAGCCATTGCTGATTGCCTTCTATGCTCCCTACTTCATCGGACTTCGCTGGGTCGTCCGTTTCTTTAAGCGACAAGGGGTTCATGAGAGAGGGATGTCGCTCTGGTACGACATGATCGATTGGCTGGGCGGCTGGCCGTTTGAGGTGGCTGCACCACAGGACGTTCTCGCCAGGGGAGCCGAGCAGGGATTCCAAGCGGTCCACGTGAAGACGGTCGGCAGACGGCAGGGGTGCAATGAGTTTGTGCTTGTTCGAAAGCCGGCATGAAAAGCCGATCGTGGTTCCAATTCATTGAAGCGCCTGAATGGTGTCCGCGTCGATTGCCGCAAGGCCTCCGTAATTTGCCGTGATCAGCGTCCTGCATGTCATCACCGACCTCGAAATCGGCGGGGCTGAGATGATGCTGGCCAAGCTGCTGCGCCGGATGGATCCGTCCCGATACAAGAATCACGTGGTCTCCTTGACCGGGCGAGGTCCTCTGGCAGAGAGCCTCGAGTCGATCGGCGTGCCCGTTCATAGTCTCGACATGACGCGATCGCGCCCAGATTTCTTGGCGCTGCCGAAGCTGGTCCGGCTGCTTAAGGCCATTCATCCGGCGATCCTTCAAACATGGCTCTATCATGCCGATTTGTTGGGGACCGCTGCCGCCGTTGTCGGCGGCCGCCCTCGTCTTGTTTGGAATCTGCGGTGTTCGGACATGGATCTCTCCCATTATCCCCTCATGACGAGACTGACTCTTCGAGCGCTTTCCCTTTGTTCACGCATGCCTCAGTCGATTATCGTCAACAGCCACGTGGGACAGCGGTTTCATCAACGGCTCGGATATCGGGCTCGCCGGTGGGACATCATTCCGAACGGATTCGATCTCGGAGAGTTTCGACCGGATCAGGATGCCTACGTCAGGCTCCGGGACGCGTTCGGACTCCCCCATGACACGATTATGATCGGGATGGTTGCCAGGCTGGATCCGATGAAGGACCATGCGACGTTTCTGTCGGCTGCCCATAAGGTAGCAGCCGCTGATGGCAACATGGCATTTCTCTTAGCGGGGAAGGGGGTCGAGTCATTGGCTTCTGAGGTGGAGAGGTTGGGGCTCATGAGACAGGTTCATCTATTGGGTTTCCGTGGCGATGTGGCGAGGCTCCTGCCGGCGCTGGATATATTTTCTCTCACGTCGGCCTTCGGTGAAGGGTTCCCCAATGTGGTCGGCGAGGCGATGGCCTGCGGAGTTCCGTGCGTCGTCACGGACGTCGGCGATGCCGCGTTTCTTGTGGGGGATGCAGGGAAAGTCGTGCCTCCGGGAAATCCGGAATTACTGGCTCAGGCTTGGCTCGAACTCATCAACATGGACCATGAGAAGCGGGTTCGATTGGGAGTTGCTGCCCGCGAGCGGATACGGACGCATTTCGATCTCGCTTCCGTGGTGACGCGTTACGAGCGGTGTTATGAGGAAATTGCTGCGGAGAAGTCTGCCGGCCGGTGAAACGAACATTCCCCTACGCCGGCCTGCTGAGTCTTGCGATTCTTTGTGCAGCGACGCTGCTCGCCTTGCTGTTTGCTGAGGTGATCTGCCGGTTCATACGCCCTCTCTCAACCGTTGAGTATCGGATGGATGCCGACGTCGGCCCTCTCCTCGCTCCGAGTCAAAGGAGCCGTTGGGTTAACGAAGACTACGACGTGGTCGTAGTGACGAACAGCGCCGGGTTCCATGATATCGAACGCGCCGTTGAAAAAGGTTCCGATGACTACCGCATTGTCGTGCTGGGGGACTCCTACATCGAGGCCCTGCAGTTGCCCATCGCGGAGGGTTTCACGCAGCAACTGGAACGACTACTGGCACGTCAGGTCAAGGGAAGAAACGTGGAAGTCATCAACCTAGGCGTTTCCGGTTCGGGCCCTGCCCAATATTATCGGATTCTGGAAAAGAAGGGCCTCGCCTACAAGCCGGACCTCGTTGTCATGGCTGTGTTCCCCGACAACGATTTCTGGGATAGCGACCCGGACCTCAGTGGGGCGGTGTTCAAGCCGTACTATGTGATGCGCCCGGATGACTCGCTGGAGTACCGTCCCCCGCAGGCGGAAAGCGTCGGCAGCGCCCTCCGGCCCTGGCTACGGCGAAGCGCGTTCTTGCACATGGTTCGCCAGGGAATAGTCGCCCTTCCCCTCGAACGTTGGCTCGCGTCTTTCGGACTCCTTGCTCCGGCAGGAGGGGTGCAGGAAAATTCGAAGCACACTCCGATTCCGCTCGGATGGTCCGTCTATCTTCGCGATCCGCCGGCAACCTGGCTGAACGCCGAACGGCTGACTCTCCGGATGATTCGAGAAGCGCAATCCATTTCCAAGAACAACAGCGCCGCATTTTTGGTCGTGATGATCGGCTCGCTTCCCGCAGTCGAGGAACGGTGGGATGAGGTATTGGCCGGGTATCCGGGAGCGAAGTCGATGACGTGGGATTTCGGACGCCCGATCACGTTGCTGCAGGAGTTCGGAAAGCAATGGGGATTTGAGGTCGTCAATCTGACGGACTCATTTCAGTCTGATTTTCGCGCGACGGGACGCTCGAGCGCGTGGCCGCATGATGGTCACTGGAATGCGAGAGGGCACCGGCTGGCGGCTGAGGTCGTGAGTGCCCACCTGCTTCATCACCAACAGACATACGGCCTGAATTGAAGGAACTGTTTCCGTGGCGACTGGCAGCATGGAGCTTCGTGATTGCGACGGTATTGTTCGGGGTGGACGTCATTCTGGTGGTTTTTTATGGAGGAGCGGCGATTCGCCTGTTTGGAGTCGAACTTCGATCAACCACGATCGAATTCCCCGCGATCGCCTGTATGGTGACGGGCGTCCTCGCGTTGTGGACCGGGGGACGATGGAAAGAGGCGGTGTTGCTCTGCGGGACACTCGTCGTTGCCGGATGCCTCGGAGAGGTTGTATTGCGAATGATCGATCACCCTCTGGCCCAAGCCCACGTGGATTATGTGGCCTGGTATAGACCCTCGGAGAACTTCGGCCATGAGTTGGTTCCGGGATTCGAAGGATTCGGTCCCCTCAATGTCCCGATCAAGATCAACGCGAACGGTTTCCGGGACGGCGAGCATGCAACTGAAAAATCATCCGAAGTGGTGCGAATACTGGGTCTCGGCGATTCCTTCCTCTTCGGCTGGGGAGTCCAGGCTGATCAGGTATTTCT
Source organism: Nitrospira sp. CR1.3 (assembly GCA_014055525.1). Lineage (GTDB taxonomy): Bacteria > Nitrospirota > Nitrospiria > Nitrospirales > Nitrospiraceae > Nitrospira_C. Next base: position 43,732 of record WIAH01000013.1, on the reverse strand, counting down.
AAGGCAGTTGGAGCGCGGACTCCACGAACGTACTGGTCGACGGATCGAAACAATCAATGCCGGAGTGCCCGGGTGGGGGCTCAATCAATACTATGTTTACCTCCAGCGGATCGGCCGTCAGCAATCTCCCGATTTGGTCGTTCTGGCGTATTTTGTCGATGACTTGAATGGGCCGATGCAGGACCGCATTGCTCCCAATCCGGAGTATCAAGGAGGACTGAAGTACAAGGGAGGCGCGCTGCATCATTCTCGACTGTTTAATTTCTTGAAATCGCTGGGACATCTGGTCCGTGAGAAGAATAGGCCGGCGAGAGTCGGCTATCTACATGATCTGGACCTTCGTCGGGACGAATGGTCTCGACGAGCCAACTATTTGATGGGCCCTGGGAACGAAGGCGAACAGAAAGTCTATACGGAACTGCTCGCGGGTCATCTCAAAAGACTGAAGGAGACCACAGCGGATTTGAAGGCGAAGTTGGTGGTTATGTTGATCCCGGATATATCCCAGTTGCACCATCCGGAAGTCCAACATATCAATCAAGTGTTGCAGAACATATGCGAGGACCTGGCGGTTCCGTTCATCGACATGACGAGCACTTTCGAACAATCAGACGATCCGGGGCGATTCTATCTGTGGCCAAGAGATCCCCATACCAATCAAGAGGGGCACGCCGAGATGGCCAAGGCATTACAAAACATCATTTGCCGTCCTCCTCTGCTCGCGCAGCTTTCGTGCTGACAGTTCCTCGCTCGGATGCGCTGATGGATCAACCATGTGCGGGATAGCCGGACTGCTCGGCGGAAACGGAGTCGACCTTCTGCCGCTGGTCACTTCAATGGTCGAGTCCATCAGATATCGCGGGCCCGACGATGCAGGGGAGTGGATTGACCGGGAAGCCGGTATTGCCCTGGGCCACGCGAGGCTCTCCATACTGGATCTTTCTCCCGAGGGACATCAGCCGATGACGTCGACAAGCGGACGGTACGTGCTGTCCTTTAACGGCGAGATCTACAACTTTGTGGAGCTCAGATCCGAGCTGGAGAAGACCGGCGCGAAGTTCAGAGGGCATTCGGACACGGAAGTCATGCTGGCTTCGATTGAAGCTTGGGGTCTCGAAAACGCCGTTCAGCGATTCGTCGGGATGTTCGCCTTCGCGCTCTGGGATAGGGAACAACGTGTTCTGCATCTCGGGAGGGATCGCATCGGCATCAAGCCCTTGTACTACGGTTGGATTGGGCAGCTCTTCGCCTTCGGTTCGGAACTGAAGGTCTTCAGGCAGATCCCGGGGTTCAGGGCGGACATCGACCGGGATGCCCTCGTCGCTTTTATGCGGTTCAGTTACGTGCCGGCTCCTTGGTCCATCTATCACTCCATCTACAAGCTGCCGCCAGGATGTTTCCTTGCCGTTGTGCCGGAGCGCGCCCGGTTCGAGCAGGGATTCAGCCCAGATCCTGATGCGCATCAGGCGCAGTGGCGGCCGGTTCGCTACTGGTCGGCCAGGACCATTACCGAATCGGGGGCTACGAACCTCTTTACAGGCTCCGAACAGGAGGCGCTCGATCAATTCGAGGAACTCCTCAGTCGAGCTGTCAGATTGCGCATGGTTTCGGATGTGCCGCTCGGCGCCTTCCTTTCCGGGGGCATCGACTCGTCCCTTGTTGCCGCTCTGATGCAGAAGCAGAGTCAAAAGCCGGTCCGCACGTTTACGATCGGATTTCATGAGTCTCAATTCAACGAAGCGCATCATGCCAAGAAGGTCGCGCAATTTCTCGGGACGGACCACACGGAACTGTACGTGACCTTCGAGCAGGCGCTGGCCGTGATCCCGCGTTTGCCGACTCTCTACGATGAACCGTTCGGCGACCCTTCTCAGATTCCCACCTTTCTCGTTTCCGACATGGCCCGGCGGCATGTGACCGTCAGTCTCTCCGGGGACGGCGGCGACGAATTGTTCGCAGGGTACAATCGATACTTTTGGTGGCGCAGGATCTGGAATCGATTCGGATGGATGCCCGACACAATGCGTCACGCAATCGCAAGGGTGATGACGACCATGTCCACACAGGGGTGGGATCGATCGGTCAACATCGCGGCCACTCTGTTCCCTTCGAAGTCCTGGCCCCATGCGCCTGGAGACAAGATTCATAAACTTGCGGAGATCCTTCGCTTCGACTCTCCGGAAGGCATGTACAAAAACCTGGTTTCACAATGGAAACAGCCGGAGAATGTGGTCGTCGGGGGCCGTGAGCCGGTCACTCTCCTTTCAAATCGACGTCTCTGGGCGAGCCTGCCGGACTTTACACGACAAATGATGTATCTCGACCTCGTCACCTATCTGCCTGATGACATCCTGACGAAGGTCGACCGCGCGAGTATGGGCGTGAGTCTCGAGGCGCGGGTGCCGTTGCTCGACCATCGTGTGGTCGAGTTTGCATGGCGGCTTCCTCTGTCCATGAAAATAAAGCAGGAAAGAGAGGGGAAATGGCTGCTGCGCCAACTTCTCTATCGATATATTCCCAAGTCTCTGATCGAGCGGCCCAAGATGGGGTTCGGCGTTCCGATCGACCAATGGCTTCGCGGGCCGCTGCGGGACTGGGCGGAGGACCTTCTGGCTGAACCACGACTCCGTCAAGAAGGCCATCTTGATCCGTCGCCCATCAGGAAGAAATGGATGGAACACCTATCCGGGCGGCGCAATTGGCAATATCCGCTTTGGAACGTCTTGATGTTTCAGGCCTGGCTCACGGCCCATGAACGCTCGCCCGCGGCTGCTCTATCTCATCACTGAGGATTGGTACTTCTGGTCCCATCGGCTGGATCTCGCGCGCGCGGCAGCACAAGCGGGGTTCGACGTGTCGATTGCGACAAGAGTGACGGACCACGGAGGACGGATCGTGCAGGAGGGATTTCGGCTGTTGCCGATCCGGCTGTTTCGCAGGAGCAGGAATCCTCTTGCAGAATGCGCCGCAATCGTCGAGTTGGTGAAACTCTATCGACGAGAACGGCCTGCCATCGTCCATCACGTGGCGCTCAAGCCGATTTTGTACGGGTCGTTCGCAGCCTGGTGCTCCGGGGTGCCGATCGTCGTCAATGCCTTTGCCGGACTTGGATATCTCTTTGCGGACGATGCCAGTCGCGGCCGGTTATCGCGAGCCTGTCTTCGTCTGGCGCTGAGGGCGCTCTTGAGGCTCAGTCGATCGATTGTCGTGTTCCAGAATCGCGACGATCGGGATCTCCTTATCAGAGAAAACGTGGTGACGCTCGAGCAGACCAGAATTATACCGGGCTCAGGTGTTGACGCCACTGCTTTCGATATCCGTCCGCCCGCCGTCGATGGTCCTATCGTCATGCTTGCGTCACGAATGTTGTGGGACAAGGGCATCGGTGACTTTCTGGAGACCGTGCGGCGCCTCAAGCGGGACAATGTGGCGCCGAGATTTGTGCTCGTCGGACGCCGTGACGAACATAATCCGGCTGCGATCCGACTCGAACAGCTTCAACGCTGGGTCGATGAAGGCCTTGTTGAATGGTGGGGCCACTGCGACGACATGCCCGCGACACTCGCCCTGGCGACCATCGTGGTGCTCCCGTCCTATCGGGAGGGGCTTCCTAAAGTCCTACTGGAAGCCGCCGCTTGCGGGAAGCCCCTTGTCGCCACGGATGTTCCCGGCTGCCGAGAAATCGTCAGGCACGGAGTGACCGGTCTGCTGGTTCCTCCGCGTGATCCGGCCGCGCTCGCCGCCGCGATCGATTCTCTGCTCCGTGATTCCTCGCTGAGGACCACGATGGGCGTGGCGGGGCGCGAGACGGTCATTCGCGAGTTTTCAGTGGAGAAAGTGACGAGCCAAGTGATCCGGCTCTATCGGGACCTTCTCGCCGGACACAAGCGTGGATGCCAGGAAACGGAACCGGCATGACGGCCGTTCTTGTGACCGGCGCGGGAGGTTTTCTCGGTGGTGCCGTGGTAACCGATCTTCGGGAATCGGGTCATCATGTCCGCGCGCTTGTCCGACGTTCCGCAGCCTCATCGTTCCCATCAGGGGTCGATGTCCTCGTCGGAGATATCCGTGATCCGCAAATCGCAAAGCAAGCCGCTACCGGTTGCTGGGCCATCGTTCATCTCGCGGGACAAGCCCATGCGCTGGATGACGAATCGGTTCCCGACGAGGTCTATCAAGCCGTCAATGTCGACGGGACGAAGCATCTTTTGGACGGAGCGGTGGCCGGCGGCGTTCAGAAGTTCATCTTTGCCAGTTCAGTGAAGGTATTCGGTGAAACGACCATCAACTGCGTCGATGAGAGAGCGCTTCCCGATCCCCGATCCCCCTATGCCCGATCCAAATGGATGGCGGAACAGATGGTGGCTTCCTATGCAGGGGAGAGCGGCCTTGCCACCCTTTCCCTGCGCCTGCCGCTCGTCTATGGACCGACGCAGAAGGGCAATCTCTATCGCATGATCGAGGCGATCGATCGGGGACGCTTTCCCCCGCTTCCCCGGGTGGAAACCGTTCGTAGCCTGCTTCACGTCAAAAACTTCCTGCTCGCTGTTCGTGCGGTACTGCAATCGAGCCATTTTCCAGAACCGATGTATGTGGCAACGGATGCCAGGCCCTATTCCGTGACCGCCTTGTATGATCTCTTGCGTTCAGGTCTGGGGCTGCCGCCCCCTCGGTGGCGCGTACCTGTGTGGGTCTTGTCGTTGGGTGGACGGTGTGGGGATATCGCGCAGGCGCTCTTGAGCAGGCCGGTACCGCTGACCTCTTCAACATTGGAGAAGCTGCTTGGGCAGGCCTGGTACAATCCGGTGGCGTTGATACGGGATTTGGGCTACCAGCCGCGTGAGACCTTTGAAACCGCGGTGCCGGAACTGATCCGGCATTATCGTCAGTCGTTCATCGCATGTGGCTCTTGATTGCAGGCATTGGATTATTATCCTGGTGGCTGACCGACCGGATCATTCGCCATTCATCACGACTGTGGTCTCTCGATCACCCCAATGAGCGATCCTTGCATACTGAACCCACGCCTCGCTCTGGCGGTTTGGCTATCCTTGCCAGTGTACTCGTCGGGCTTTTGGTTGCGGCCATTGGTTTTGCCATACATCCACCATCGACAGGGTTCTTGCCTAAAGGACTCTCTTCAGGGAGCGTTTGGATTGTGGTATCGATTAGCTTGATCACGACTGTTTCATTTTATGATGACCAAGGAGCCCTTCCTGTAGGGTTACGGTTTATAGTCCAAGCTATAGCTGCGTTTATTGTGGTCTGGGGCGTGGGACTGAATATAAGTTCCATGCCAGTACCAGGATTGGGTTCCTTCTTATTAGAAAGCTGGTTCGCAGGGCCGGTCAGCGTCTTATTTCTTCTCTGGATGACGAACCTCTACAACTTCATGGATGGGATGGACGGCTTTGCCGGAGGGATGACAACGGTCGGATTCGGGTTTCTGGCCTATTTCGGGTGGCGGGCCGGCCATCCCTTCTTGCTCCTCGTCGCCGCCTTGGTTTCGGTGAGCGCGCTCGGATTTCTCCTCCATAATTTCCCTCCCGCTCGAATCTTCATGGGCGATGTCGGGAGCATTCCGATCGGGTTCACAGCCGGTACCCTCGCCCTCCTGGGTGTGCGGGACGGTCTGTTTGACATCTGGGTTCCGATCCTGATCTTCTCGCCGTTTATTCTGGACGCCACGGTTACGGTTTTTCGTCGGGCCTGGAAGCGGAAACGGATCTGGCAAGCCCATCGCGAACACTACTATCAACGGATGGTGTTGAGCGGTTGGAGCCACCGCCGAACCGTGTTGGCGGAATATGTCGTCATGATCGGCTGCGGCTGTTTGGCGGTGCTCTACCATGGGGCGACAGACCGATGGCGGTTGGTGATTCTGGGGCTGTGGATGTCAATATTCGTGTGCTTGGCGCGGGCCGTGAGCTTGCTTGAAAATCATGTGGAGAACAGGGGTCGATAACATGGCGGTAGAGAATGCTGTGCCGCGGCTCTCCCAGGCGATGGCCGTCGCATCTTCGTATCTAGACGCGGCGATTCGAGTCGTATTGTTGGGGCTTATCGCCCTGTTGCCTTTCAAGGGATTGCTGGTCATTGAACGGAATGGGTTTCTCTTACTCCTCTTACTGCTGGTTTTGTGGTGTTTGTACAATGGACAATTGTTTTATCGGAAGACGCCGTACGACGTGATGTTGTTCTCGTTTGTGCTATGGGTCGGATTTACCATCCCCTTTGCCGCGTTTCCCTCGTATAGTCTGAAAGAATACGGCAAGTTGCTTCAGTGGATGGTGATGCTCTATGCGGTGATCCATTTTCTTGGAGATGTGCGGTACCGTCAAGGGCTCTTGTCGGTGCTGGGGTGTTCGCTGCTCATCGTCTTGGTGAAAGGTTTGACGCAGTTCAATCTCACGAATCCCCAGACAATCGTCTCATTCTTCCCTTCAGAGGTCTGGCTGACGACCTATCTGGTGATGACTATTCCCTTCTGCCTCGCTGCTGCGTTCGACGCCAGCCCGCCAAGCGTCAAAGTGACCGGCGCCGTCCTGTCGGTCCTTTCTGTTGTCTGCCTCCTCAGCACTCAATCGCGAGCGGGACTGATCGCTTTCATGACCGAGTTGGTTGCAACGGCCTGGCTCGTTCGCACCGCTTCTGCCAAGTGGGTAGCCGGCCTCGTCACCCTGAGCCTGGTCGCCGTCGTGATCATTGCGGTTACGATCAAGTCACCGTCCGTATCCGGTGATGATCCACAAGCTCAGAGTTCCATTCCGGTGAAAACCGGTGTTGCTACGATCGTCCACCGCCTGGATATCTGGCGGTTTACCCTGTCTGAAACAGCCAAACATTGGATAGTCGGGATCGGGTACGGCGGGCAGACCTATTCCCTCCTATACGGCCAGGAAAGCGAAACGGTCGAACCAGGCCACCTGAGCGTGAAAGACAAGGGCACGCACAACATTGTTCTCTACATGGCCCTTCATGTAGGACTGGTAGGAATGGCTGTATTTCTCTGGTTCTACTTCTCCGCGATGTGGACGACCTTACAAGAGTACTGGAAAGCCGTCGATTGGATGTCGAAGATGGTGCTGGCAGGATCGACCGGCAGTATGATCGGGTTGTTCGTCCGACTGCAATTTGATCAAATGCTGGTCGGGTCCCTGGCCATCCTGTTTTGGGTACTGCTGGCGATGGCCATTGTTCATTTCTCTTCGTTCAACAGCCGGATAACCGGAGGGGTATCGACGTAGCTGCCATGCGGATAGCCGTCATTAAGCTCTTTCAACAGATTGTGGATCGATACGGGGCGGTGCTTCTCCGATATCGAACGGTGATCGTCGTGATGAGCCAGCTGGCCCTTGTGGTGGCTGCCAACGTCACCGCCTTCGCGTTGCGGTTCGACGGGGACATTTCGCCCTTTTACGGAAGATTGCTGCTACAGGGCTTGCCGGTCATTGTCTCGATCCATGGGCTCGGTCTCTTTATCTTCGGCATTCAGCACGGGCTCTGGCGCTATGTCGGGCTCCATGACCTGGGGCGCATTCTCTGGGCGTCCGTGGCCGGCTCGGCAGTTTCGTTCGGGGTGTTGCACGGAATTTTGGGATGGGTCGCCTATCCTCGCTCCGTAATCATCATGACCGGACTGCTCAGCGGCCTCTATCTGGCTGGTATCCGGCTCGCGGTGCGGTGGTTCCGTGAATGGATGCAGGTGTGGAGCCCGATGGCCAGGCGGGTCCTCATCGTGGGCGCCGGCAATGCGAGTGAACTGCTTGTCCGCGATATGCTGAGCGATGGGCGGTATCACTATCGACCGGTGGGATTGATCGACGACGATCCGGTCAAACAACGGATGAGGATCCATGGGGTGCCGGTGGCAGGCAGAATCGAAGATATTCCCGATGTCACCCGCAGTTTGGTTGTCCATGAAATCATTGTGGCGATCCCGTCGGCGTCGAATACGCTCAAACAGAAGATCATTGCGGCATCCGAGGGTTGCAAAGTTCCGATCAAGATTTTGCCGAGCGTCAAACAGTTGCTGGCCGATCCCGCGGCGTTGCGGCAAATTCGGCCGATGAGTCTGGAAGATCTGCTGCAACGGGAGCCGGTCCAAACCGATCGGGAAGAACTGCATCCACTGCTGGAGGGGAAGAGAGTGTTGGTGACCGGCGCCGGCGGATCGATCGGATCGGAACTGTGCCGTCAAATCGCCCACTATCGGCCCTCCCTGCTGGTCCTCTTCGAGCGCTACGAAAACGGCCTACACGCGCTGGACCTGGAACTGCGAGCGAGATTTCCGAAGGTCGCGATCGTTTCCGCTGTTGGAGACGTCACTGTTCCAGACAGAGTGGCCGAAGTGTTCGGGCAGACACGCCCCGAACTGTTGTTCCACGCGGCGGCGCACAAGCATGTCCCATTGATGGAAATGAATCCCAAGGAAGCCGTCCGCAACAACGTCTTGGGAACCAGGGTCGTCGCCGAGGCGGCATTGAAGTGCGGAGTAGAGCGCTTCGTGCTCATTTCGACCGATAAGGCGGTGAATCCCACGAACGTGATGGGAGCGTCCAAGAGAGTGGCCGAGGAGCTGATACAAAGTCTGAACGAGAAAAGCTCGTCGAAATTTACCGTTGTGCGCTTCGGGAATGTGCTTGGAAGCAACGGCAGCGTGGTGCCGCTTTTTTCGGATCAGATCCGGTCCGGCGGTCCGGTCACAGTCACTCACCCGGAGATCACCCGATTCTTCATGACGATTCCCGAAGCGGTGCAATTGGTCTTGCAAGCCAGCGTGCTCGGCCAGGGAGGCGATGTATTCGTGCTCGACATGGGAGAGCAGATCAAGGTCGTCGAGTTGGCGAGAAACATGATCGTGCTGTCCGGCCTTGTGCCGGACGAAGACATTCGCATCGTCTACATCGGCTTGCGACCTGGGGAAAAGCTTTACGAAGAGCTGTTTGAAGAAGCGGAAAGGGTTGAACCGACGGCCCACGCGAAGATCCGGCGAGCGGTAAGGGATCGACACCAAGCAGAGAGCGCAATTGACCGGGCGGTCGCCAAACTGGAGGAGGCCGTCGGTCATGGCGGTGACGACGGGGTGATCCTTGCACTTCAGGATGCGGTGCCGACCTACAGGCCGCTCGCTCCGTCGAAGCCCCAACCGACACACTGATTTTCCACACCGGCATGCTGAACTCACAAGGCGCGAACTGATTTTCTTGTTCAAACGTTTGATCGACTGCCGTAGAGTAAACGCAGGGTGTCTGAAGTTAATAGGAGTCTGCGCGTGAGGGGAAAGGTATTATGAGAGGCGTGGTGCTTGCGGGAGGGTTGGGAACCAGACTGTTACCGCTGACCAAAGTCACGAATAAACATCTGTTGCCGGTCTATGACCGGCCCATGATCTACTATCCCATCCAAGCCCTGGCCAATGCCGGCATCGACGAGATCATGCTCGTGACAGGCGGAAACAGCGCCGGTGATTTCTTGAGATTGCTGGGTAACGGGAAAGAGTTCGATATCAAGCGGTTGAACTATACCTATCAAGAGGGCGAGGGCGGCATCGCCGATGCGTTGCGGCTGGCCGAGCATTTTGCCGATGGCGAGCCGGTTTGCGTGATTCTTGGGGACAATATTATCGAAGGGAACATTGCCCGTGCGGCGGACGCATTTCGCGGGCAGGGACGCGGCGCCAAGATTCTCCTTAAAGAAGTCAAAGATCCGCAGCGTTTCGGCGTCCCCGTGTTGGAGGGCAAGCGCGTCGTTAAGATCGAGGAAAAACCGGCCAACCCCCAATCGTCCTACGCGGTCACCGGCATGTACTTCTACGATGCAGAGGTGTTCGACATCATCAAGACGTTGAAACCGTCGGGCCGCGGTGAACTGGAGATCACCGATGTGAATAACGCCTATATCGCCGCCGGCACCTTGACCTGGGATCTTCTCGACGGCTGGTGGACGGATGCGGGAACGATTGAATCGCTCCATCTGGCAAATCAGCTGGTGAGCCGCACGGGAGCCAATAAGATGGGAGATTGAAGTTCGATGTTCTAGGTTCGACATTCGAGGTGTAAGGGATTGAAGATCACTCGCTTTGAAGACATTCAGGCTTGGCAGGTTGCCAGAGAATTGTGTAAAGGCACGTATGCTCTCAGCAACAACGGACAATTTGCAAAAGATCTGGCTCTACGAGATCAGGTGCGAAGAGCGGCCGTTTCTATCATGGCCAACATTTCTGAGGGTTTCGACTCACGGTCCAACGCCGAATTCATTCAATTTCTCTACTACGCTCTTCGATCAGCATCGGAACTTCAAAGTCATTTGTATGTTGCGCTCGATCAGGGCTATATCTCTCAAGATAGCTTTGCAAAGGCGTGCGAAGAAGCAGGAAAGGTCAAATCAATGACTTTCGCTTTCGTACAGTATCTCCGGAATCACAAGAAGCCCAATACGACGGAATCTTGTCATCCTGAACCTCGAACATTGAACCCCGAACCTCGAACGCCAAACCTTGAACGCTGAACGTCAAACGCTTTACCTCGAACTTTCATGAAGATTCTTGTAACCGGCGGTGCGGGCTTTATCGGATCACATCTGGTCCGTCGCCTGGTCGTTCAGGGCGGTCACGAAGTGGTCAACCTGGATGCGCTGAAGTATTCCGGTAATCCCGCTAACGTCAAAGATCTCGAAGGAAAAGCGTCCTATCGCTTCGTCCATGGGGACATTGCCGATCAGCCGTTGGTCGAGCGCCTCTTGCGCGAACATCGGATTGAAGGGGTTATCAATGCCGCGGCGGAGACCCATGTCGACCGGTCCATCCTGGATCCGGGAAGTTTCGCGCGCACGGATGTCGTCGGAACCGGTGTCCTGATCGAGGAATCCCGGCGCGCCGGGGTCCTGCGGTTTCTCCAGGTGAGCACCGACGAAGTCTACGGGAGCGTGGAAACCGGAAGTTCAACGGAAGACGATCAACTAGCGCCACGGAGCCCCTATTCGGCCAGCAAGGCTGGAGGGGACTTGTTGGCCTTGAGCTATTGGACGACCTTCCGTTTTCCGGTGGTGGTCACGCGCGGAAGCAATACGTACGGACCCAATCAGTACCCGGAGAAGTTCATCCCGCTTTTCGTCACCAACGCGATCGACGATCAGCCGCTCCCGCTCTATGGGGACGGACGCCAACGCCGGGATTGGCTCGCGGTCGAGGACCATTGCGCGGCAATCGAGCACGTCTTTCTCCAAGGAGAGCCGGGGCATGTCTACAACGTCGGCGGAGGAAATGAGCGGGAGAATATTACCGTGGCCGAACAGATGCTGGCTTACCTGAACAAACCGAGAAACCTCATCCGATTCGTCCATGACCGTCCCGGCCATGATCGACGCTACGCAGTGGATTGCGGGAAGGTGAGGCAGCTTGGCTGGAAACCAACTGTACCGTTCGATGTGGGTCTGAGAGCCACGGTTGAGTGGTACCGCACGAATGAATCCTGGTGGAGAAAGATCAAGTCCGGAGAGTTCCGCGCCTATTATGAAGAGATGTATGGCAAACGACTCTTGGATGCGGGTGGGAAATAGTTCGAGGTTCGAAGTTCGATGTTAGCAATTGATGGTTCGGCGTTCGGGGTTCGATGTTTGGGATTCAACGCCGGTTCCATAGCTCTAAAACATCGAACATTCGAACATCGAACGATTATAAAATGCGTATCTTAATCACCGGCGCACAAGGCCAGCTCGGATCGGCGCTCCAGCAATGTCTCAAAGCAGATACGCTCATCCTGATGGATCTGCCTGAATTCGATCTCACCGCTTCCTCCTGCGAGAATCAGATCGTGGAAGCCAGGCCGGATGTCGTTCTGCACGCCGGCGCCTATACCAATGTGGACGGGGCAGAGCGGGAACCGGATCAGGCCAGGGCCGTCAATGTGCGAGGTACTTTGGCTGTAGCGCGAGCGGCGCAGAGGGTTCATGCCAGGCTCATCTATCTCTCGACAGACTATGTGTTCGATGGCGCAAAAGTCACGCCGTATCATGAAGAGGACCAGGCGAATCCCATCAACATGTACGGCCGGTCGAAACGGGAAGGAGAAATGGCAGCTGTCCAGCAGTGCGAGAACTCTCTCATCGTGCGCACGGCCTGGCTGTACGGTCATACGGGGAACAATTTTGTGAAGACCGTCATGCGGTTGGCCGGTGAGAAGCCGGTGCTCGAGGTCGTGGCCGATCAGCGGGGATGTCCGACGTTCGCCGACGATCTCGCCCATGCCCTGAGCGACTTGGCCACGAGCGATCTCCGGGGGATCTGCCACGTCACGAATACCGGAGACGCGACATGGCACGAATTCGCCGAGGCGATCGTCAAACTCATGGAGTCATCCGTCGTCGTTCGCCCCATCAGCACCGCTCAGTCAGGGCGCCTGGCGAGACGACCGCCTTACAGTGTGCTGGCCCACACTCGCCTCAGCACGGTTCGCAGTCCCCTGCCTCATTGGCGCGACGCGCTGGATCGGTTCATGAAGCACGCGTCCCGCCCTGCCGCCGCCGCGAGATAGCCGAGCAAAGAATTCGCCTGCATTTCGTGCCGCCAATGATTTTTTGTTTGCAGCGCCGCGCCGAGTCGGTATGATGACCATGTGAGCGGTCTAATGATGTTTCCGTAGATCGAATATGACGTCTCGCAGAACCGGGCGCAGCCACAGAAAACCTCCAAGGAATGCTTCGGCAGCCAGATTAAGGAACATTCGCCTCTTTGCGACCGATGTAGACGGCGTCATGACGGATGCCGGCATGTACTATTCCGAATCAGGGGATGAATGGAAAAAGTTCAATACACGCGACGGAATGGGCATCAAGCTCTTGCAGCGAGCGGGAATTCTGACGGCGATCGTCACCCAGGAGCGGACCAAGCTGGTCGCCAGGCGCGGCGAGAAACTGGCGATTCCGGAAGTCCATCAGGGCGTGATGGACAAACTGGCGCTGGTGCGAGAGATGGCGGAGCGGCATGGACTGACGCTGGACCGCGTCGCCTATATCGGCGACGACATCAACGACCTGGAGACGCTGAAGGCAGTGGGATTTTCGGCTTCCCCGGCGGATGGGGTCTCGCAAGTGACGGCCGTTGTTGATTATGTCTGTCGCAAGAAGGGCGGCGAAGGGGCCGTCAGAGAAATTATCGACATGATTCTCCAGGCCCAGAGTTCGGCGTATGAGGTTCGCCGTTCGACGTTCGGCGTTCGACGTTCTCGGTAGCGTTCCACAATCCGGAGGCTCCGCTCATGCCATCTCCTAAACCTCGAACCTCGAACCTCGAACCTCATCTCTATCCCGTCATCATGGCGGGGGGCAGCGGAACCAGATTCTGGCCCTTGAGCAGACACTTGTTTCCCAAACAGCTGCTCCGGATCATCGGAGATGAAACGCTTATTCAGCAGACGATGCGGCGGGTGGTCCATGAAGCGCCGGCTGAACGGGTCATGATTTCGACGAATCCAGCTCAAGCCGAGTCGATCCGCATTCAGCTTGGGGAATGGAAGGACGCGCTCAAAGACAATTTCGTGCTGGAACCGGAAGGGCGGAACACGGCTCCTGCCATTGCCCTGGTGGCATTGGAACTCATTCGGCGTGACCCTGAAGCCGTCATGCTGGTGGTCCCTGCCGATCACATCGTCAAGGGTCAGCAGGATTTCAATGCGGCTGTCGAACTGGCGTCGCGGCTCGCCATGGAAGGGTATCTTGTCACCTTCGGCATCAAGCCGATCCGTCCTGAAACGGGCTATGGATATATCCGGCCGAACAAGAAGATGACGATTCTTAAAGAAGGAAAGCTCAAGGGACATCCTGTGAGCCGATTCGTGGAAAAGCCCAACGCCGCCAAGGCTGCGCAATATGTAAAGGCGAAGGATTTCTACTGGAACAGTGGAATGTTCGTCTGGCGCGCGGCGACGGTCCTGGAAGAAATCGGACGTCACCAGCCGAAGCTGTCTCAGGGAATTGAGCGGATCCGAGAGCTGATGAGGGCGGGAGCGTCCAGAAGCGCGATCGATGAGGAATACAGGACGCTCACTCCGGTTTCTATCGATACCGGAGTGATGGAGAAATCGAGCAAGGCGGCGGTTGTCCCTGTCTGCTTTCAATGGTCCGATGTCGGAAGTTGGGGGAGTCTCGACGAAGTGGCGCCGAAGGATAAGGCCGGCAACGTCGTGGGCGGTCGGGTCGTCGATCTCGGCAGCCAACGGTCGATCGTCTATGGAGACCGGCGTGTTGTAGCGACGATCGGCCTCATGGACATGGTCGTAGTCGATACCCCGGATGCCACGCTTGTCTGCCCGAAGTCGCGCGCTCAGGACGTGAAGAGAATCGTGGAAATCTTGAAGCAACAGGGCGCGCCGGAGCATCTCGAGCACCTGACCGTACACCGTCCATGGGGCTCCTATACGGTTCTCGAAGAGGGTGACGGGTATAAAGTGAAGCGTGTCACGGTGAAGCCGGGCGGACGACTGTCGCTTCAGATGCACCACCGGCGGAGCGAGCATTGGGTGGTGATCACCGGAACGGCACGGGTGACGAGAGGAGACGAGGTGTTCGACCTGCAAGTGGGACAGAGCACGGCCATTCCGGTGGAAACGCGCCACAGGCTGGAGAATCCTGGTCGGGACATGCTGCATATTATCGAAGTCCAGAACGGCCCGTACTTGGGCGAAGACGATATCGTCCGGTTTCAGGATGATTATGGCCGCGGCGCCGAAGCGCCGCGGAGTCTTAAAGTTCCAAAGTGCTAAAGTTGAAAAGTTCGAATAGGTTCATTGCCCATGCTCGAATAACTTTCGCACTTTCTAACTTTCTAACTTTCCAACTTTCAAACTTTTCAACTTGCTAACTTAACGAGGGCAGATGGGACTCTTTCGCGAATACGACTTACGCGGCATAGTAGGCGAAGAACTGACGGAAGCGATTGCCGAGCAGGTCGGTCGCGCCTACTGCACTTATGTGAAGGAGCGAGGCGTCAAGACCATCTCCGTCGGCCGCGACGGGAGGCTCAGTTCGCCCGGTCTTTTTCAGGCTCTCGTCCGTGGGCTCCTGGGCGGAGGGTTGAACGTCGTGGACATCGGAATTTGTCCATCACCGCTGGTCTACTTCTCTCTCTTCACGCTGCCGGTTGACGGGGGCATCATGATTACCGGCAGCCACAATGCGGCGGAGTACAACGGTTTCAAGGTTTGCGTCGGCAAGGAAGCCATCCACGGCGAATCGATTCAAGATCTTCGCCGCATCATGGAGGCCGGCAACTTCGTTTCGGGGAAGGGGCGGTTGTCTGAGCATCCGATCATTCCCGACTATCTCGGGTATATCAAAAAGAGTTTCGCCGGCGTGAATGCCAAACGGCTGCATGTGGTTATCGATTGCGGCAATGGAGTTGCGGCATTGGTGGCAAAACAGGCTCTTGAGCTATTGGGCTGTCATGTCACCGGACTTTATTGCGATCTGGATGGGCGGTTCCCAAACCACCATCCGGATCCGACCGTCATGGAGAACCTTCATGACCTGATAGAAGCCGTGAAAGAGCAGAAGGCCGATGTCGGGATCGGCTATGACGGTGATGCGGACCGCATCGGGGCCATCGACGAACAGGGACAGGTGTTGTGGGGGGATCGTCTGCTGGTGGTCTATTCGCGCGACATTCTGGCGTCGAAGCCGGGCAGCACCATCATTTCCGAGGTGAAGGCGTCTCAGAGCCTGTACGACGACATCGCCAAGAAAGGCGGCAGGCCGGTGATGTGGAAAACCGGGCATTCGTTGATCAAGTCGAAGATGAAGAGCGAACAGGCGGTGTTGGCGGGTGAGATGTCCGGGCATATGTTCTTCGCCGACCGCTACTTCGGCTATGACGATGCCATCTATGCCTCCTGTCGCTTGATGGAAATCCTTTCCAAGACTCCCAAGCCGCTGTCCGCGTTGGTCGCCGATCTTCCGCAGACATCGGTCACTCCCGAGATTCGAGTCGACATCCCGGATACCGTGAAGTTCGACGTAGTCAGGCTGGTTCATGAGCGATTCGCCGGCTACCTCAAATCGCGACAGGTGATCGGCCGACATCAACTCACTCTCCGAGATCTCGTCACGATAGACGGGGTGCGCGCGATTTTTGACGATGGTTGGGGATTGATCAGGGCGTCCAATACCCAACCGGCGTTGGTATTGCGGTTTGAAGCCGCTACTCCAGCGCGTCTCGAGGCCATCCGGTCCACGGTAGAACATGAATTGGCCGACGCCAAGCAATCGTTGGGCTACTAGTTCATTGCTCCGGACCTCCTTCTTTCCCCAATCCGTCCATCCTGCTTATTTCATGTCGTGGATGCTGACGGGCGCAATCATCGCCTCACTCGCCGGACCCGGGATCCCGGCAGGTGCTGAGGACCGTGCTGCTCCTCATCCCGTTCAAGCCGGAGAACGGCTCACCTATGAACTCTCCTGGCTCAATATCCTCGCCGGAACCGCTGTGTTGGAGGTGGTGGAGAGCACCGACGGCGGTGGACACTCCGCGCTCAATCTCCTCATGACGGCGCAGTCAAGCCCGAAAGTGACGAGGTTCTATCCGGTCGACAATCGCGTGGAGTCGCTGGTGGATCCGAAGAGCTTTCAGTCGGAGCGCATGACCTTTCGTCGCCGCGAGGGGAAGCGGAAGAACGATTTTGAGTATACCTTTCACCATAAAGAGGGCACCGTCACCGCGGTGAAGGACGGAGTCTCGGAAACCTTGCCCATCCCGCCCGGCACACTGGATGCGATCTCCTGCCTATACTATGTGCGCAGCCAACTGCCGCTGAAGCCGGGAGAAACTCAATCGTTGAACGTTCATCATGACAAGAAAAACTATAAGCTGGAGGTACGGGTCGAGGAACTGGAAACGATCGATGGATCCTGGGGAAAAATGGAAGCGGCCCGTCTGTTGGTGATCATGCCGTTCCAAGGGATCTTTCTGAATCAAGGCAATGTCCGCGTCTGGTTGGCGAACGATAGCCGGCGGATCCCCCTCCGAATGAAGGCCAAGGTCATCATCGGTTCAGTCGTGGCCGATTTGGTGAGCGGTTTTCCCGGCGCCGGCCCTCGGAAATAGACACTGCATGTTTCATTGCCCGCCCCCTTGGAGACAGGCTATAATTACACCTCATTAATAGATCCCCGCTCATTCATGGCCCTTCATTCTGAAACTCTTGAACAATTTCTCAGCCGCACCCATGAGGCAGTGCCCGGAGGGTTGGCCGCTCTCTCATTCCTTCTCACCCATGTCGGACTAGTCGGTAAACTCCTCTCCCGCGATCTCCGCGTGGCCGGCCTGCTCAATGTATTGGGTACGACCGGGGAAACGAACGTCCAGGGCGAAACAGTTAAGAAACTCGATGAGATCGCCAACGAAACCTGTGTGAGGGTTTTCCAACAGAGCGGTGTCGTGTGTGCGCTGGTCTCCGAGGAAATGGAAAAACCGGTCATCATCTCGAACGAGCGACAGCAGGTCCCATACATTGTGTTGTTCGATCCTCTCGACGGGTCGTCCAATACGGACGTCAACATGCCGTTGGGGTCCATCTTTTCCATCGTGGCGCCTTCCCGTGCCGATCTGCCGCCGAATGAGCGAGACCTCCTCCGGAAAGGGACGGACCAGGTGGCGGCGGGCTATCTGCTCTTCGGTCCCAGCACGATGCTCGTGATCACGGCAGGGAAAGGAGTTCACGGGTTTACGCTGGATCCGGGGCTTGGCGAGTATCTTCTCTCGCATGAGGACATGAAGATACCGGCGCGCGGGAAGATGTATGCCGTGAACGAGGGTAATTATCAGAAGTGGACGGGAGAGATGAGACGATACTTCGATCACCTGAAGGTGGAGGATAAAGCGACAGGAAGGCCCTATAGCGGACGATATTCCGGCTGCCTGGTCGCCGATGTCCATCGCATGCTGTTGAACGGGGGTATCTATCTTTATCCCGGTGAAGTGAAAAAGCCCGAAGGCAAACTGAGGTTGCTCTATGAAGCCAATCCCTTGGCGCTCATCGTCGAACAGGCCGGAGGATTGGCGAGTACGGGAACGAAACGAGTTCTGGACGTGGAGCCGCAGAAGCTGCATCAACGAGTTCCCCTCATCATCGGAAGCCGAGACGACGTTCGAGAGGCGGAACACTTTCTCCACGGACAGGCCTAAGATACAGGTCAATCACAAGAAGTGCGGAGGGACATATGACTGACAGAGTTCAAGAAATCCTCAGTTGGTACAGCAGCGACAACGCGGGAACGAAAACCAACATTGCGCGTCTCCTGCGAAGCGGTAAGCTGGCCGGCACCGGAAAATTGGTGATCTTGCCGGTTGACCAAGGCTTTGAGCACGGTCCCGCGAGAAGCTTCGCCCCCAACCCGCCGGGCTACAATCCGCTCTATCATTTTCAACTGGCGATCGATGCCGGCTGTAACGCCTACGCAGCGCCGCTGGGATTCCTTGAAGCCGGCGCCGGGCATTACGCGGGACAGATTCCGTTGATCCTGAAGCTGAACAATCATGACGTGCTGCATGACGAGAAAGATCCGCTGCCGTCGGTGACGGGAAGCGTCAAGGATGCGCTCCGGTTGGGTTGCTCCGCTGTGGGATTTACCATTTATCCAGGATCGTCCCATTGCAACGCCATGTACGAACAACTGCGCGCCATTGCGGAGGAAGCGAAGGCGCACGGTCTGGCGGTCGTGGTCTGGTCCTATCCCAGAGGGTCGGCGCTCAGCAAGGAAGGAGAGACGGCAATCGACGTGGTCGCCTATGCGGCGCAAATCGCCGCGCAGTTGGGGGCCCATGTCATCAAGGTGAAGCTGCCGACCGCCCATTTGGAGCAGGCGGCAGCCAAGAAAGTCTACGAGTCGACCCAGATTCCCATGAAGACGCTGGCCGACCGGGTGAAGCACGTCGTTCAAAGTTCATTCGACGGGCGCCGGATCGTCATCTTCTCAGGAGGGGCGAAGGTCGAGGACCAGAATGTCTTCGAAGAAGCGCGGGCGATTCGGGACGGAGGGGGGTTCGGCTCCATCATCGGACGAAATTCATTCCAGCGGCCTAAAGCGGACGCCGTCAAGTTCCTGCATACGATCATGGGCATCTACTCCGGCGAAGTCCGATAGGGAACCTGGAAAATGCAACTACGCCGGTCGTGGGGCCTGGCTTTCGTTCTGGTCGGAATCGGAGTCGTCATCGGGATCGGGGTCGCATCCGAGCTCGGATGGTTGCCCACCGGCCGAGCCGGCCCGGAGCCGATGCTGCCTCCTGTCGCGCGGCCGGTGGCTACAGCCCCTCAACCGGTCATGCCGGGAGGGAGCGGCAAGAACTTCGTCGAGATCGCGAAAACGGTCAAACCGGCGGTTGTGAACATCGCGGCGACGCGCAGCGGAAAGTCCGGCGATGGTCCGCACGGCTCTCCGTTCGACGATCCGTTCTTCCGCAAGTTTTTCGGCGATGAGTTTTTCAAGCGAGAGGCGCCCCAGCGGGACCGCAAAGAGCGGGGACAAGGATCCGGCGTCATCGTGGATCCGAACGGAATCATCATCACGAACAATCACGTGGTCAACAAAGCCGATGAAATCCGCGTGTTTCTTTCCGACAAGCGCGAGTTTAAGGCCAAGCTCATCGGAACCGACGCCAAAACGGATATCGCGGTCGTGAAGATCGAAGCCACAGGCTTGACGACTGTCCCTTTTGCCGATTCGGATCAGCTCGAAGTGGGGGAATTCGTGCTGGCCGTCGGGAGCCCCTTTGGGCTGACGCAGAGCGTAACGATGGGGATCGTGAGCGCCGTAGGGCGGGCGAGCATGGGAATCGCCGAGTATGAAGACTTCATTCAAACGGATGCCGCAATCAATCCGGGAAACTCCGGCGGCGCGTTGGTCAATGTGCGCGGCGAGCTCGTGGGCATCAATACCGCAATTTTCAGTCAGAGCGGCGGCAACATGGGGATCGGCTTTGCCGTTCCCAGCAATCTGTCGCGCTCGATCATGGATCAGTTGATTCGAACCGGGAAGGTGGTCCGCGGTTGGCTGGGGGTCGCGATTCAGGAACTCACGCCGGAACTGGCGGCGCAGTTCGGTATTGCCGACACAAAGGGCGTGTTGGTCAGCGACGTGATGGACGAAAGTCCGGCCAAGAAGGCGGGGTTCGAACGGGCCGACATCATTGTCGAGTACGACGGCAAGCCGATGGATTCCCCGACGCACTTGCGGAACGCAGTGGCGCAGACCCCCATTGGGCGAAAAGTGTCAGTCAGGCTGATTCGAGACAAAAAACCCAAGACGCTTGAACTGACGATCGTGGAACAACCCAAATCGCTGGCCCAATCCGGTGTGGAAGAGAGCGGAGAATCCGCATCGCCGGCCGGGATGCTTTCGGACTTGGATGTTCGGGAATTGAATGAAGAGCTGGCGGGCCGATACGGGTTGAAGCCGTCGGAGCGAGGACTCGTCATCACCCGCGTGAAGCCCGGTAGTCCCGCTGAAGAAGCCGGTGTGCGGGAGGGCGATATGGTTCTGGAAGTCAATCGAAAGGCCGTAGGCTCGATCAAGGCCTACGAGCGCGCAGCGTCCGGTCTAGCCAAAGATCAGGCGGTCCTGCTGCTGCTCAAACGGAAAGGGCAGGCGATCTACCTCACGCTCAAGCCCTGACAGATTGTTTGATCGAATACGGAATGGAAGGAAGCAGGCTGTTCAAAAAGGCCGTTCAGCAAGGCCGCAGCAAGCGAGGAGGCGAGGAGGTACACACCGCACTTCGTGTGGGCCGTTCGCTCTTTCGGTGGTTCCCGGCGAACGGATAAATTCCTTTCGGCATTCGTACCTCCAAGAAGCTCTTCCTGAGCGTCGAGCCTCCAAGCGTCGTGAGAACGCCGCTTGGTGAAAGGAGCGTCTTGGCGCGCCTGGGCTGGGCGGGTGAGATGAGCGACTTTTTCAACGGCCTGCAAGAGGGGAGGTGAAGGTATGGTACCGCGAGCCATATTCGTCCTTCTCAGTGCGTTGGCGGGGATGGCCTTGTTTGTCAAGGCCGACGGAGCCGACGCGTCCTATTGGTTGTACGGGTTCGGCATCGGCGCCGCCACCGGAGGGTTGATCCTCACAGGGGAATATGCGCTGCGGAATCTCTCATTCGGCATCATTGTCGGTGGCACCGGGGGACTGGCAGTCGGACTCTTATTGACCGGTCTGGTGGAATGGGTCGGCGGAGAAATCTTCGATGTCCAGACCTTTCTCTTCCACATCGGCGGACTCGTTTTTCTTCTGGGACTGCCCTATCTCGGGCTGGTGCTCGGGGCCCGCTTCGGCAAGGAAAAATTCCCGAGTTCCGAGCAGAAGTTTTTTGAATTATCCGGCAATACCGTCTGTCCGAAGGTTCTCGATACCAGCGTGATCATCGACGGCCGGGTGGCGGATCTCTGTGAGACGGGATTCCTGGAAGGCAGCTTCCTCGTACCACACTTCATCCTCGATGAACTGCAGCATATCGCCGATTCCTCCGACTCCCTGAAGCGAGCCAGAGGGCGCCGCGGTTTGGACATCCTGAACAAGGTGCAGAAAATGCCGGGGGTCGACGTGCGCATCATCGACGAAGATTTTCCGCAGGTCAAGGAAGTGGACGCCAAGCTGGTCGTGATGGCAAAAAAGATGAACGCCAAGATTATTACCAATGACTTGAATCTCAACAAGGTCGCCGAGCTGCAGGGCGTACGCGTTCTGAACATCAACGAACTCTGCAATGCGCTGCGGCCGGTGGTGCTTCCCGGCGAGACCATTCGTGTCTTTGTGTTGAAAGAGGGCAAGGAAGCCGGACAGGGCGTGGCCTATCTCGACGACGGCACCATGATCGTCGTGGACAACGCCCGTCGTCATATCGGAAAGAACGTTGATGTCGTCGTGACGAGCGTCCTTCAGACGACGGCTGGACGCATGATCTTTACCCGCCTCAAAGAGGAAACGGAGCGGGAGGAATTGCAAGTCGCGCGTGGGTAGCTATACCCGTGAGTAGACGCACGGTCGCTCTCATTCCTGCCGCCGGCCGAGGGCTTCGCATGGGCGGGCCCGTGCCCAAGCAGTTTCTCGCGCTCGGCGGATTGCCCCTGGTCGTTCACTCCCTGCGAGTCTTCCAGGCTTCTCCTGTCATCGATGCCATCATCCTTGCCGTGCCTGAGGCGGACATCGACTATTGCCGGTCGGAAATTGTGCAGACGCATGGTTTTACGAAAGTCGCTCAGATCGTGGCCGGTGGAATCGAACGACAAGACTCGGTCCGTCATGCCTTGAAGGCGGTCGGCGAAGAGACCGAGGTTGTGGTGGTGCACGACGCAGTCCGGCCGTTTGTCACCAGTCGCATGGTTGAGGAGGTCGTGGCGGCCGCGCGGGCCAAGGGGGCCGCCATCATCGCCCTTCCCATGCGTGATACGGTCAAGCAGGTCGATGCCGACCACGTCATCGAGCGGACGGTAGACCGAAGGCCTCTGTGGCTGGCGCAAACGCCTCAGGCTTTCAGGAGAGACTGGTTGGACGAGGCCCATCGGAAGGGTCACCTCGAAGGTGTGCATGCGACGGACGATGCCTCCCTCATCGAATGGTTCGGGCGCTCCGTGTCGGTCGTGGAGGGCAGCGGAGAAAACATCAAAGTGACGAGACCGGAAGATCTTGTCATCGGCCAAGCGATTTTGGCGGCGCGTGGAACAAGTCAGAAAGTGTAAAAGTTTGAAAGTTCGTCAAGTCGTCACGTGACGACTTGATGACCTTCGACATTCAGGCATTTGACAGAAGTTCATAAGAAAGGATCGGGGAATGCGAATCGGGTACGGCTACGATGTGCATCCGATGGGTCCCGGGCGGAAGTTGATTCTCGGCGGCATCGAGATTCCGCATGGCAAAGGATTGTTGGGTCACTCCGATTCGGATGTGTTGGTGCACGCCGTCTGCGATGCGTTGTTGGGCGCGATGGGGGAGGGGGATCTCGGGCGCCACTATCCCAGTTCCGATCCGAAGTATAAGGGGATGTCCAGTCTTACGCTCTTGGAAGATGTGATGGCCAAGCTCACAAGCAAAGGCTATCGCGTCGGCAACATCGACACAGTGATTGTCGCGCAGGCGCCGCGCTTAGGCCCGCATCTGGCGGCGATGCAGAAGAAAATGGCCGAAGCGGCGGGGATCGATCCCGATCTGATCAACGTCAAGGTGAAGAGCGGCGAAGGGTTGGACGCGGTGGGAGAGGAGAAAGGCATGATCGCGCATGCCGTTTGTGTGATTGAAGAAGTCTGAATGTGTAAAAGTCTGAAAGTGTGAAGGTCAAGAAGGAAAGCGTTGCCGAAGATCGAGCGGTTCGAGGAAATTAAAGCATGGGAGATGGCCAAGGAACTGGTCGCAGATGTATATCGACTGACCGAGAATGGAAAATTTTCAAAGGACTTTGGACTGCGGGATCAGATCAGAAGAGCATCAATTTCGGTGATGTCGAATATTGCTGAAGGGTTCGAGCGAGGTTCACGGAAAGAATTTTCAAGGTTCTTGCGGATTGCTAAGGGCTCCTCCGGCGAAGTGCGCAGTCAATTGTATGTTGCCTTGGAGTTGGGATATCTTAAACGGGAAGAGTTTGACGTAGTGAAGGTCAAATCTGAGAACTTGTCGAGGGCACTGTCAGGCTTCATCAGCTATCTGGTACGCGGAAGTGAGGAGTGAAAAGTGTAAAAGTTAAAAAGTTTTCCGAGAGGGAACTTTCTAACTTTCACACTTTCCAACTTTCACACTTTGAAACTGTTTCTATGTTAAAGACTATTCGACAAGATCTGCAAGCCGTCTTCGACCGTGACCCGGCGGCCATCAGCAGGATGGAAGTGATTCTGACCTATGCCGGATTTCATGCCCTGCTGGCCTATCGGGTGTCTCATTGGCTGAAAACCCATGGGGTGCCGTTCATACCACGGATGATTTCACAGCTCGCACGATGGCTGACTGGCATCGAGATTCATCCCTCCGCCAGGATCGGGACCGGTTTTTTCATCGATCACGGCATGGGTGTAGTGATCGGCGAAACAGCGGAGATCGGGGACTATGTGACCCTCTTCCAAGGGGTGACGCTGGGTGGGACAGGGAAGGAACGCGGCAAACGCCATCCGACGCTGGGCAATCACGTCGTCGTGGGGGCAGGCGCCAAGATTCTCGGAGGGATTACCATCGGCGACAATGTCAAGATCGGCGCCAACTCCGTCGTGCTTAAGAACGTTTCCGCCAACTCGACCGTCATCGGCGTGCCGGCCCGCGTGATCAAGACCCAGGGTGAGCGAATGCCCGATGCCACGATGGACCACATCAACCTGCCGGATCCCATCAGCGATCGGTTTTTGGCTCTCGAGCAGGAACTGATCGAACTCCGCAAGAAGCTCGAGAATCGCGACAATCCCACCCTCCGGTAGTCTTTCCTCTCCTTTCCAGTTGCCGATGAAATGAGTCCTCGGGATGCCAACGGCGTAGGCTGAGGACTGCCTTGGTGTCGGAAAGTATCCGATCAACGCGATCGTTGGGTGTGAGGCCGGCGCGGCGGCTGCCGCGCCGGTTCCTGACGGTCAGCTCGAGAGGCAGGTGCTCATGAACTTCTTGCGCTCGTCGCCCGCGAGTTTCTTCTCGCCCGCTTCCTTGTTACAGGTTTTCATCTTCTCCTGTTGCGCCGTCTTCCCGCTCTTTGCCGGCTTCTTGGACAAGCATTCCTTTATAAAGGCTTGCCGCTCCTCTCCCTTGCCTTCACCGGCAAGTCCCTTCTCATCCGCCGCGGCGTTGCACGCTTTCATCTTGTTCTGTTGACCAGGAGCGGCTCCCACCATCGGCGCGAATCCCAAGACCATGGCAAAACACGACACGATTACCAGACTGGCAATCTTCATCGACAGACTCCTTTGTGAAAGAGTGAGAGGCGAGTTGCGCGAACTACATCAAAAATCTCAGTGAGTTGTCTGTGGAAAGTTCATCAAATGGTTCCATAATCAACCCTGATGAGAAACAGCCCCTGGGGAGGAGCCGTCCGTCCGGCTTTCGTCCGGTCTTTGGCGATGAGAATATCCGCTATGCTTGCGGCGGGACGTTTGCCGTGACCGACCTCGACCAGCGTCCCGACAATGTTGCGAACCATATGCTTCAAGAAGCGGTCGGCGTAGGCGTGAATGCGGATGTCGTCGCCTTCTCTGGTTATGTTCAATTGCTGAAGATGACAAATCGGATCCTCGTTGTCGGTAAGGGTTCCCTCGAATGACGTGAAGTCGCGCGAGCCGATCAACGGTGACGCGGCTTGCTGCATCGCGATGTGATCGAGCGGCCTATGCACGTGCCAGACATAGTTGCGGTCGACGGCGGGGCGTTCCGGTCGATTCAGAATACGATATTCATACAGTTTTCCGCTGGCGGCGTAGCGGGCGTGGAAGTCGTCCGACATGAGCTCGGCTGAGCGCACCGTGATGTCCTTCGGCAGTCTGGCGTTCATGGCCTTCGTCCATTCGTACGCTGTCCAATCTTTTTCGATGCGAAAGCTGACGACTTGTCCCAGCGCATGGACGCCGGCGTCGGTCCGCCCGGCCCCGATGACGGACAAGTCCGTTTGCGTCAGCTGCTGAATCGCTGTTTCAAGCGCTTCCTGCACAGTGGGCTGATCCGGTTGGCGCTGCCAGCCGGCGTAGTTGGTTCCGTCGTACTCGATGATCAACTTGACGGTAGCCATGGACGTGACAGGCGAGGGACCCCCGGCCTCAGCGGACCGGCTGTTTCGAGGCGGCAAGGTATGCCTTCACACCTTCGTGCAGCGATTCGGCAATGCGGGTGGTGAAGGTGCCGTTGCGCAGCAACTCTTCCTCGGTCGAATTGGAAATGTAGGCGATCTCAGCCAGGATGCTGGGCATGCTGGTAAACCGGAGGACATAAAACGGAGCCGTCTTCACTCCGTGATCGACCAGCGAGTAGTGGCCGTTCAGATGGGTGATCATGGCTTCCTTGGTGTTCCAAGCCAGCTCCAGGGATGCTTCGATCTTTTTCGTGGCTAGGAGGTCAGCCACCAGGTATTCCCATCCCACCCCAGTGCTGTTCAACGGTGTGCCGTTTTCCCGGGCGGCCACTTCGAGGGCCCGCTGATCCTTGGCCTCGCCAAAATGGTAGATTTCGATTCCTCGCACGGATCGCTGGGGATGTGAATTGACGTGAATCGAGACGAAGAGATCCGCTTCATTACTGTTCGCAAACTTTGCTCGGTCTTCCAATTCGACGAATACATCCCGCTCGCGCGTCATCAACACGCGGATCCCTGGTTCTTTGCCGAGCATGTCGCGGAGCTTGAGCGCGACTTTCAATGTGATATCTTTCTCTTCCGTTCCGCGCTGTCCGTGCGCGCCGGGGTCCTTTCCTCCATGCCCGGGATCCACGACGATCGTCTTGAAGGATTTCGCTCTCGGCGGAACCGGCTGGGGCGGGGGCTCAAACGGGGGCGAAGGCGTCGCCGGCTCCGGACCTGTTCCGACTCCAGCCTGATTCGACGGAACCACATCGACGACGAGTCGGGGAGGATTGGAGAGCGACATCAATCTATATGATTGGAACGTGCCGGAGGGCAACGCGACGGATACCGAATTGTCCGAGGCCTGGGTGATGACGAAAGGCTTGGCAAGCGCGCCTTTTTCGAGTTTGACCTGGGCTGACTTACCGAGCGTGGCGTTGGGGATTTCGATGACGATCCCATCAGCTTGTGGCGCCGGACGATTCGGCGTCCGGGTCCGTCGATCGAGATCCAGCACCAGCCTGGTGACGCCGGGCGACGCCGCCGTTCTGAGATTCTGAATCGTCGTCAGGCCAAGCGTGGCCGGGGCCATACTGATGCGGGAGCCGCGCGTGCGTTTGGACTTGCTCGGCTGTTCCCGGCCGGAGTGATCGGTGGCAGCCAGCGCCTGACTTGTGGCGGAGAAATCGGGGCGCAGAGCATCCAGGCTCATCAGCCCGGTTATGACCACGACGACACTGAAGCGCCAGAGGGCTAACGACATGACGTTCTGCTGCGTAGAGGGGGGAATAGCTTCTATCTCTCAAATGTCCGCCGGCTTGTCAAGGGTACCGTCTCAAAATTCCCTCAATGGCGCAATTGACAGTCCATCCTAGGGCGCGTAGGTTTTCGCCATGGCGACGCATCTGATCATCGATGGCTACAATCTGCTGGCCGTCATCGAGAGAATCAACGGCAGTGGCGGCCGTCACTCGGAAGCTGTGAGGGAGGCATTGCTCAGAGAGCTGGCGGCCTACCGCCGGCGGAAAGGGCATGCGCTGACAGTGGTCTTCGACGGGTGGCAACAGGGTGCGCCATGTGAAGGGAGGGAACATCGGCTGGGAGTCCAGGTGATCTATTCGAAAAGAGGGGAGCGGGCCGATCAGGTGATTCAGCGCCTCGCGCGGGAGTACGGATCAGACTGCGCCGTCGTGAGCTCAGATCATGAGATCGTCTCGACGGCCAGGTCGCACGGGGCCTTTGTAATGAGCGCGCAGGAGTTCTCCGGAAAACTAGAGATGCTGGCCGGCGGCGTTGGACCGGTCCCGCACAAGGAATTGGATCAGAATGATGAATTGAGGCCGAGGCGCGGCCCAGACAAAAAAGGGAATCCTCGAAAGCTGCCGAAGTCCCAACGACAGCGGAGCCGGCAACTCAAGCGATTTTGAAGAGCCGTTTCGCGTTGTCGGTCGTGATCCGCTCGATGTCTGCCAGAGGCAGCTCGCGCCCGTTGGCGTGGAGGGCAGCCAACTGTTTGGCGACATGGGCGACGTAGGCCGGCTCATTGCGTTTTCCTCGATGCGGCACGGGTGTGAGATATGGACAGTCGGTTTCGATGAGCAGGCGGTCCAGCGGCGTGTTTCTCGCGATATCGCGCAGCATGGTCGCATTCTGGAACGTCAGAATCCCCGAAAACGACAGGTAGAATCCCAGGTCCAGCGCATCTTTCGCCAGCCAGGCATCCCCCGAGAAGCAGTGAAAGACCCCGCCGATCTCTGACGCCCTCTCCTCTCTCAAGATCGCAATCGTGTCCGCTTGCGCCTCTCTCGTGTGAATCACCACGGGGAGTTGCAGTTCGCGCGCGAGCTGTATCTGCTCCCTGAATCGGTCGCGCTGCTGTTTGGGGGAGGAGTGATTGTAGTGATAGTCGAGGCCGATTTCGCCGTACGCGACAACTTTCTTGTTCTTGGCCATGCGCCGGAACTCGTCGTACCATCCCTCCTCGATGTGCTTGGCCTCGTGCGGGTGCACGCCGACCGAGGCATACACGAATGCGTACCGATCCGCCAGCGAGACGGCCGCTTGGCTGGTCGAGAGGTCGCAGCCGATCGTCACGAACGAGTCGACTCCGGTCTCCCGCGCGCGAGCGATCATCGCGTCGCGATCATCGTTGTAACGGGGATCGTCGAGGTGGGTATGAGTATCAATGAGCATAGGAGTCGATCCTACCATGCTTGACACGACAGTGACGAGAGGATGTCCGGGCAACTCCGATCTTGACATGCTCGCCAGCGGAATGGTAAATGCAACTCAATTGCAATGATGCGCGGTTGACCACATGGCGGATTCGATTCTCGATAGTTTGAAGGCCGGGGGAAAGAAGCTGACGAAGCCTCGAAGGGCGATCCTCGATGTGCTTGAGCGAAGTCCCTTACCGATCACAGCCTCGGCCGTGCATGGCCGCTTAAGAAAATCCAAGTCGCCCGTCGATCTGGTCACCGTGTATCGGAATATCGCGATGCTTCAGGAACTGGGGTTGGTCACTCCTGTCGGGCTTTTTGAAGGCCAAATGCGTTATGAAGTGCGTTACGGACGCGAGCACCACCATCACATTCAATGCCGAGGCTGCGGACGGATCGTTGATTTGATGCTCTGCCCACTGAAGAAGCTCACCGCCCTTGTCGAGCAGCGGACAAGATTTTCCGTCGATGATCATGCTTTGGAATTCTTCGGATGGTGCCCGCAATGCCAGTAGGAATTTTCTCTTCATCTGTTCCGATCCGGGCGGGTCTCGCCGCTGCCTACCTCGCGCTGGCCCTCCTGCTCAACCCGGTCCTCATTCAACATGAACTTGCTCTGCCTACCGATTCGCACCACAGCGATTCCGACATCTGCGCCTGGCTCGACCACGTAGCCGGGACTTCGCTTCAATCCGCACCTGGTCATCTCATCGTTGCGGAGCATCACGCTCCGCTTGTCGTGCAGTTCAAATCTTCACTCCGTTCCCTCACGCTCTTTGTCGATCCGTCCCGCGGTCCTCCCGTCCACATCTGATCCATTCGCCGGTTGTCTTACCGCCAGATATCCTGTGCAGGAGAGGGTCGGGCGCGGCCCGTTCGTCCTCCTGTCGGGCGGGCGCTCAAGGGGTTGGGCTGTTCTCCGTACTCGCGGTGAGAGGTGTCCGGTCCTCTCCTGCAGAGGATGTGTGGCGACCGCTGTGAGCTATTTCAAAGGAGGAGTTATGCCGACCGTCGAACAGGAACTGGTCCCCGTCACGGTGCTGACGGGATTTCTCGGTGCAGGCAAGACCACGCTGTTGAACCGGATCTTAACGACCGAGCATGGAAAGCGTGTTGCTGTCATCGTCAACGAATTTGGCGAGGTCGGCATCGACAATCAGCTGGTGATCGGCGCTGATGAAGAGATCTTTGAGATGAACAACGGCTGCATCTGCTGCACGGTGCGGGGGGATTTGATTCGCATCATCGGCAATCTGCTCAAGCGCAAAGACCGCTTCGATTACATGGTGATCGAGACGACCGGTTTGGCCGATCCGGCGCCGGTCGCCCAGACCTTCTTCGTCGACGACGAGATGAAGCGCCGGCTCCTGCTCGACGGGATCGTCACAGTCGTGGATTCGAAGCATATCTGGGAGCATCTCGATAAGAGTCCGGAGGCCAAGGAACAGATCGCCTTTGCCGACGTGATTCTCCTCAACAAGATCGATCTGGTGCCGGCGGCCGATGTCGACAAGCTGGAGGCGCGTATCCGGGCCATCAACGTGATGGCGAAGATCCATTGGACGAAAGATGCCCAGGTTGAAATCAACCGGCTGCTGAACATCGGCGCTTTCGATCTCAGCCGCAAGCTGGAGATCGACCCGACCTTTCTTGGAGAGGACGTGCACCAGCACGATCCCAGCGTCTTTTCCGTGGCGCTGGTCGAAGAGGGGAAGGTTGACGAAAGCAAAGTCAACGACTGGTTCCGCGAAGTTCTGTCGACGATGGGAACCAACATTTACCGTATGAAGGGTATTCTCAATGTGGAGGGCCAAGATCATCGATTCGTCTTTCAGGGCGTGCACATGTTGTTCGACGGCAAGGCCGATCGACTGTGGAAATCGGGAGAGACGCGCAATAATCAATTGGTCTTCATCGGAAAGGATCTCGATCGCGGCGCGTTGACGAGGGGGTTTCGCTCGTGCCTCGTCTAGCAAAACGCAAGCCGACTGTCTCCTTGGGATCGATCGGGTATGCCAGGCTCGACGACTACGTTCATCGTGTGGCATTTTCGGGGGATGGGGCTCAGCTTGCAGCTTGTGCCGCATCGGGGCAGGTAGCAGTATGGGAAGTTCCCTCCTTCAGATCGGAGATTCGCCTCAGGGGGCACCAGCAGTCCGCTCTCACGTTGGCATGGCATCCGAAACGGTCTGAACTGGCCACCGGAGGGCAGGATGGCGTGGTCAGGCTCTGGAACGCCAAATCCGGCGAAGAGCGGGCGATCTTGACGGTCGGCGAGCAGCGCGACTGGGTTGAGCATCTTGCCTGGTCGCCAGATGGCGAGACGCTGGCGGCATCCGCAGGGAAGGTCTTGTGTCTCTGGAAGATATCTGAAGGCGATGCTCCTCGATCGACCACAGGGCTGCCACCGCACAAGACTACGATCTCGGCCCTGGCCTGGATGCCGCGCGGCGAAGGCCTCGTCTCTGCCTGCTACCGAGGGGCCTGGCTCTGGCAGGTCGGGAAGGACAAGCCGCTTCGTGCGTTTCCGTATGACGGAGCGCTCCTCTCGATCGCGGTAAGCCCATCCGGGGCCTATCTCGCGTCCGGCAATCTCGACGGCTCCGTGCATCTCTTCCGCACCGAGAATCAACAAAACTGGCATATGTCCGGATACCCCATGAAGGTCACGTCGGTGCGGTTCGACCACCAGGGATTGAATCTCTTCACCGCTTCGGGCCCGGCGATGGTGGCCTGGAACATGAAGAAGTTTGAAGGAACTGGCGGCCGTCTCTTCAAAGGGCATTTGGGATGGATTCGAGAAATTGCCTGTCACCCGTCACGGTCGCTGATCGCAACGGCGGGGGAAGACGGGCTGCTTTGCTTCTGGGAGCCGCAGGAATCGAAACCATTGTTGAGTCAGGAAGCGAACAGGAACGGCGGACTGTCGTGTGTCGCTTGGAGCCCGAAGGGCGCATGGCTCGCGACCGGTGGGACCGATGGCGTTGTCTCACTCTATTCAGTCGAGGGCTTGGAGAGCTGACATGAATCTCTTTGGCGGCCAACGCGCGATTGATCTGGAGCAGTCCGAGCGCATCAAGACATGGGCTCGCGCCGCATGGACGCTGTCCGACGAGACAATGATCATGGTCACGGAATTGGAATGCCGCGAGCCCGGTTGTCCGCCCATTGAAACCGTCATCGCGTTGCTCGATGGCCCGGGCAAGACGACACAGCACAAGATCCATAAGCCGGCGGCCGAGATTTCCCGTTCGGATGTCGAGGGGCTTGCCAGGGGAGAGGAGCATCACCATGCCCACTAAAGCGGTACAGAGCCGGGAATCAGGCACACCGATCTACGTGATCGCCGGATTTCTCGGAAGCGGAAAAACCACCTTGTTGAAGCGGGTCTTGGCGCACGAGTTGGATCGCGGCGTCAAGCCGGCCGTGTTAATGAACGAGTTTGGTGAAATCGATGTGGACGGGGCCCTGCTCCGTGAGCATCCGCGCGCGCAGGATGTCAAACTGCAGGCATTGCTGAGCGGTTGCATTTGTTGCGATCTGTCCGGGGAATTCAGCGAGCAGGTCAAGCATCTGATCGAAAAAACGAAGGGCGCGCCGCTCTTCATCGAAACCACAGGCTTGGCGGACACCGGCCAGGTCGTGGTCGGAGTTGAGAAGGCGCTGGCGGCACGGCAAGCGAAAGGCACATTAGCCTCGGTCATCGTCATGGTCGACACCCCGCGGTTCTTAAAACTGGGCGCCTATTGGTCGACGGCGGAGGAGCATCTGAAACAGGCGGATACAGTGGTGCTCAACAAACTGGATCAGATCGATAAACGGCAGGTGGATTTGGTCGAGCGACGAATCCGCTTGACCAATACCGGGGCACGGATCGTTCGGGCCGCGCATGCCGAGGTCCAGATCGATCGGTTGCTACAGGGGCCGGACAAACAGCGAAGTCCACTGATCCCGAACGGCGCGCTAAAAGACTCTGCGGCCGGCTATCAAAGCGGCAGCTTCAAGATTCTACAGCCGGTGAATGCCGATCGTCTGGAGGGCTGGCTCCGGCGCTTTCAACGGTCCGTGGTCCGGTTGAAGGGATTCGTCAAGGTGCCGGGCCGTGATGGGTGGCAGGAGCTGCAATGGATTATGGGGTCGTTTTCTATCACTCCGTATAGTGGCGCAAAACAATTGCAGGCGAAGATCGTGGTGATCGGACGACGTGTGCCCTGGGAGCGTTTCCTTAAGGGGCTCGAGGATTGTCTCGTCAGGCCGCCGCGTCAGACCATGCAATGGAGACGGGAGAGAAGGAGGAGACCATGATGCCTAGCAGCGGAACAATGAAGCCGGTGTTGCAAGAGGACGTCAGGCGGGTCGACGATCCGGCGGTGCGCTCCTTAGTCAGAGACGCGCACAGCCGCATGTATAAATGGCCGGCTGGTTTCGACGGATATCGAGCGCATGTGAGTCTGAACGATGAGGGGCGCATCTTCACGGGAACCGTGATGTTGATTCCGCGAAAAGACACAATCGTCGATCTACTGGGAGCCGATCCCGAGACGCAGGATTGGGTGCGGGAACGGTTGTGGACACAGGGCATGCACCTGGCCCATTCGCCGTTTGAGGAGAGCGACGGAAAATACATCCTCTCGTTTGAGCCGGACGACAACCCTGCCACGCCGCACCCCCGAGGCCGAAAGGTGCTGTTGACCGGTGGACGCCTCGACTCCTGGTACCGCATCAAGGACCAGCAATATACGCAGATCGGCCGACTGACGCCCATGGCCGAACGTCGGGTAAATACCATCGAGCGGTACGATCTGGCTCCGGACGGTCGGCAATACTCCAGTCATTACGTCATGACCTATTTCACGCTCGACGGACAGTCCGTGATCGGGATGGAAAGCTACGTCAACGAATACATCGATGTGCAGGGGATCTGGCTGCCGCTCCGCCGGCGCATTTCCTGTGGTGAGCAGGGATATGTGAGGACTCGAGTGATTGAGTTGTCAAATCATAGGGTGGCGTCATGAGCGCAGAAGAGTTCGACTCCGATTGGCCGTCTCCGCGATGCCAAGCCGATGCCGAGAGGCTTTCCTTCGCGCGAGCAGGCGCCGGAGAGTCGAGAACCGCCTCGATGCTTCCACTCGTCATTCTCTACCAACGGGCGTGGGATCTGGCTCAACACACCGACCTGTCGTTAAGCCGATTGCAGCATGCGGCCGAGGCGGTCACCCTTGCCGATGCCGTGTGGCATCTTCTGGCGGAAGCAGGAGACGAGGACGGTTTGGAACGCTGGGCTGTCCGGTTATCAGAGGCCAGGCATTGGTGCGCCGCAGTGCACGACGCGCTGACGTATGAGGAGGTGAAAGAATGACGACGGGCACGACCAAAGTCGGTTCAGCAGTCTCGGTGGCCGTCCTGACGGTATCCGACACCAGGACGCCGGAAACCGATACGAGCGGGGACACGATCGTCGATCGCCTCAAGCAAGCCGGACACCGGATCGCCGACCGCAAGATGTGCAAGGATGATTTCCAATCGATCCGCGACATGATCGCGGCCTGGGTGGCGGATCCGAAGGTCGAATTCGTCATCGTGACGGGCGGGACCGGTGTGACGCAGCGGGACGTCACTCCCGATGCCGCGCGGTCGCTGTTCACCAAGCCGATTCCAGGGTTCGGCGAACTCTTTAGCTGGCTCAGCTATGCGGAGATCGGCACCTCGACGATTCAGTCGCGGGCCGATGCCGGCGTCTGCGGTGACACCATCGTGTTCCTGCTTCCTGGAAGCACCGGCGCCTGCCGGCTGGGAATGGAAAAGATCATCCTGCCGCAGCTCGATCTGAACCACAGGCCCTGCAACTTGGCCGAGCTGCTCCCGCGAATCAAGCAGGAGCAGCCCCCGCATGAGGACTAGTCTACGATGCCGATCGTCGAATTGGAGGACGGTCGTATTGCAGCCATGTGGGATCTGGCGCAGCTCAAGTCTCTCTACCGCTCCCTTCTTACCGGCCTCCGAGCGGAACCAGGCGGCGACTTGGACGAGAGCGACTGTCTGATGGAACTGCAAGTGTTTCTCCAGCGAGAAGCCAAAGACGAAGGTGTCGATGTGACACATCACGCGGTCTGGGAAGCTTGGCTTGGAAATCGGGACCCTGTGCCCTGTCAACAAAGATATGCCGCGTACGCGCGAAAGAAGTTCGATCCATGAGCCTCCCTGTCGAATCGTCCTGGGGATTCGTCGTCCTGATGGGGCTGCTCGGCAGTTTGGGCGCGTTGGTGCCGGCTGCGGCGGTGTTGTTCGTCCCCGATGGCTGGCGCCACCACGCCATGCCGTATCTGTTGAGTTATGCGACCGGAACGATGTTGGCGACCGCCATCATCGGGCTCATTCCGGAGGCGCTCGAACACATTTCGATCTACGAAGCGGGCATTTCTCTGCTTGCCGGATTGGTGCTGTTCTTTGTGTTGGAATGGACCGTGATCTGGCGCCATTCGCATGGCGATGACCAGGAAGACCATCACGATCATGGCCTTCCCCATGCTCATACGAGCGGCATGGCGAAGCAGACTGGCATGCTCGTGCTGATCGGCGACGCCGTCCACAACACGGCGGATGGAATTGCCATTGGAGTTGCTTGCGTCGCTTCCCCAGGCCTCGGTCTGGTCACAACGCTTGCGGTGTTGGGCCATGAAGTACCGCAGGAGCTGAGCGATTTTACGATCCTGCTGTCGAGCGGATTTTCCCGGTGGAAGGCCTTCATGTGGAACACCTTGTCGGGGCTTGGCACGCTTGCCGGTGTGGTGGCGGCCTACGGAGGGCTCGGCTATGCCGAAGCGATCGTGCCCTATGCCCTCAGTATGGCGGCGGCGAGCTTCCTCTACATCGGGTTGGCAGATTTGGTACCCGGTCTCCACGGCAGGGTGGGCGCAGCCAAGGGGGTCTGGCAGTTCACCATGATGATCGCCGGCATGGTGACGGTCGGGGCGCTGACCATGTTGCCGCATTGATCACGGAGGAGGCGGAGATGACCAGGCGGGCGCAGCTTGGGGAGGGCGTCATTTACTTACAGGGACGAACTCCGGTTCGCGGTGAGCGACTGGCAGCCGAATTCGTCATTCCGGCCGCTCGTCTGGCGGACAAGCCGCTCACGGCCGCTGACCTCCGGCAAGGTCTGGTGGCGGTCTCGACGTTGCCCAACATTCAGAAGCATGCGTGCCTCGCACAGATCGTGGATCTTGAAGAGCGCGGCCGCGGACGTCTGCCGGGTCTCCGAATAGTCCATGTGTCGTCGGATCACGAGGAACATTGGAAGGAAGTCGACCGGTTTCATCCCGACATCCGTTCCGCAGGCTACTCCCTTTGCTGCGCGGATCCGGCAAGTCGCGAGGCCTTTGTTTTGGCGTTCGGAGTCGGCGTGGAGGACCGCCATCGCATCGCACACGGGCTGTTCGCCTTGCGGGACGGCATTTTTCTGCAAGTCGAGATTCCGCACGATCAAATGCGATCGGCCGAGGTGGGAGGATTTCTGGAGCGGCTGATCGGAGGGACCGAGGCGCCGTCGAGCCCGACGCCCCGCGTCACTGCGGACAAATACCGCTAGGCGAGTTGCAGGACTCAGTGGTCGTCGCAATGGGCCTCGTGGGCGAAGTGCAGATGGCCGGCGACGAGGTAGTCGACGTGGTCTCCGTGGGGCACCGCTTGATGCCCGCAGCCGGCTCCATGGCGATGGCCGGGCTCATGCCCACTAAAGCGATGGTCTAATGGGGCGCCACGATCCGTCTCTACTGGTGCTGGCCGGAGGCTGGGTGCTCGATCCGGGTCGGTGGAACGGGGAGGCGGATGTCTGGATTCGGGGCGGCGTAATCGAAGCCGTGGTGTCGCCGGATCTGGCTCCTCCCAGTGATGCCCAATGTCTTGATGCGACAGGGTTGCTCATTCTGCCGGGATTCATCGACCTCCATGTCCATCTCCGTGAACCGGGGTTCGAGCACAAAGAAACGATTGCGACCGGCACGGCGGCTGCTGCGGCAGGAGGCTTCACATCGATTGCTGTATGCCGAACACCAGACCGGTCAACGATAACCCGATCGTGACGCACTGGATTCGTCAGAAATCAGGGGAGGCCGGCAGCGTACGCGTCTATCCTATCGGGGCGATTACGAAAGCATCCGCTGGACGCGAACTGGCGGACTATCGAGCGTTGAAAGAGGCCGGCTGCGTGGCAGTCTCAGACGATGGACGGCCGGTCATGGACGATCAGGTGATGCGTCGTGCGATGCAATTGGCCGTCGAGGTGGACCTCCCGGTCATCGACCATTGTGAAGATCTGTCGCTGTCCGGCTGCGGCTGCATGAACGACGGTCCGATCTCCCGCGCCTTAGGATTCAGAGCCATTCCCGCGGCGGCAGAGGAGCGGATGGTAAGGCGAGACATCATGCTGGCGCGGGACACGGGAGCACGATTGCATGTCGCGCACGTCAGTACGGAGGGCGCGGTCGAGGCGGTCCGGCGCGCCAAAGAACTGGGATTGACGGTGACTGCGGAAGCGAGTCCTCACCATTTCACGCTGACGGACGATTCGATTCGTGAGCAAGGAGCCAATGCCAAGATGAATCCGCCCTTGCGAAGCGAGCGGGATCGCGCCGCGCTCATCGAAGGGCTTTCAGACGGGACCATCGATGCCATCGCAACCGACCATGCGCCGCATGCCGAGTATGAAAAACAATGGGGAATGGATCGGGCTCCCTTCGGAATTGTCGGATTGGAGACTGCGTTGACACTGACGCTGCGGCTCGTCGATCAGGGGGCATTGTCTCTGGCGCAAGCCGCGCAGTGTTTGACCAGCAAGCCGGCCGGGCTGTTGGGATTGCCGGGCGGTACGCTGGCCCCCGGGGCATCAGCCGACATTGTCGTGGTGGATCGTGCCAGCGAATGGGTGGTTGATCCAGAACAGTTCTGCTCGAAAGGATGGAATACACCGTTCGCCGGATGGCGGCTGCGTGGTCAAGTGGAGATGACGCTAGTTGCCGGCAGCATCCGGTTCCAGCGGCCCGCCAGCCGATATTCGAGAATCCACCTCAGCGTCGGCTTCCCAAGATGAACGGACGTGTCGCTGATCGCGCAGAGTCATGGGCTTGCATCTCTTCGCCGATCCGGATAAGATAAAAACAGTATTGCAAATAAGTTGCAATACTGAAATCAGAGCAATTGCGAACGCACCATCAGGAAAGAAGGTGAAATGTGAATGATCGACCCCAGTCGGTGCAGTCAGGCTTCACAGCGTTTTTGCCTCAAGAGTACCAGGGCGAGTTTTCCCCCGACTGGATCATGGGCCTGTCGCCGTTATACGACCAGACCTGTGCCCAATGTTTCACGGTTCGACAGGGAACGTGGATCGGACTGGGAAAGCGAGAATTCGACGAGAGCGCATTAACGTGTGACTTCGGTTATCGACTCCTGTAGCGTGTGAAATTCCCGATGACAAGTCAGCCCCGACCACTGCTCCTCCTTGCCTTGGCCCTCGTGGCGGGACTCTACCTGCTGACGGCTCTGCCTTTACCCTATCTCCTTCTTGATCATGATGCCGGGATGGCGGCAGGCGACTGCTCCCATTCCGCTATCGATGTCCATGCCTGGCTCGAATGGGCCGCCGGGTCCTCATTGCTCGGCGATGCGCTCGTCGACACCTCCGCTCTCCAGCCAGGGACTCTTGTGGTGATTCCACCAGTCTGGACTTCCTCGTTCCTGTTTGCTTCCGCCCTCGGTTCCCGCGGTCCTCCTTCGACTCGCTGATCTGTTTTCTTGTCGCATTGTTGGCCCGTGGGATCATCCGGCGCGCGCTGGGGGCGTCGCCCACGCGCCACAACTGGTAACGTGAGGGACCCTGGAGTTAAGGGGGAAGATGATGGGAAAGCGAGGAGATTTCAGGCAGCGATGCAGAGGCATGCGGAAAGCTAGGCAGGCGAAGATGGTCCAGAGTTTCCTGCGCAGGATCAGCTTGCCTCCGCTTGGCTGGACGAAAGGGATGAAGGTCGCAGTTCTCGCTGCGAAGGAGATGGGGGTTCATCATGATGACCGCAGAGAATCAACGATCCGCGGGAGATGTGAGGGATCGGTCTACGCTGAACTGGGCGCCGGAGGCGAAGTCAAACAATAGGTGACGATGGTGAAGGCGAGCCGGCAGAAGATGTTCCTTCGGGAACGGGCCGCGACCCGATAAGGAGGAAAATTGCATGGCGAAGTTGAGCAGTCGGTTACGAAACGAGAAGCGCGAGCGCCTCGTGGCGAAGTACGCGGAGCAGCGGGCAGGGCTGAAGGCCATCATGAAGAGCAAAACGAGCAGCGACGAGGAGAAGCAGCAGGCGCAGAGGGGTTTGAGCGCCCTCCCGCGCAATGCCAGTCCCGTACGCCTCCGGAATCGGTGCGCAATCTCCGGACGAGTCCGTGAGTATTTACGACGATTCAACATGTCGCGCATTGATCTACGGCTGCTCGCGCTCAAGGGGGAAATTCCCGGGGTGCGAAAGTCAAGCTGGTAGGAGAGGACACTTATGTTTCCTGAGCGTCGGCGCAGAGGCATCGACGATTCAACACCCATCGACTTTAAGGACGTGGAATGGCTGCGAAGGTTTCTCACGGAAAGCGGCCGCATACTACCACGCCGCCTAACCGGGAACAGTCGGCGACGCCAGCGGCAATTGGCGCTGGCGATCAAGCGGGCGCGACATATCGCCCTCCTGCCGTATGCCGGTCCGAGCTCTCTGTAACATCGCCGGACTAAGACGGAGTAATCTCGCTCAGTCCGATGGAGTAATGAGGCCTGTGAGAAAATCTAGCCATGAGAAAGGACGCTCAGCATGCGTGAAGTGATCGCCATGGCCTGCACCGACTGCGAAACGCCGGGGAAGTCGGTCTATTGGACAACGAAAAACAAGAAGAACGATCCTGACAGGATCGAGCTGAAAAAGTATTGTCGGTATTGCCACAAACGCTCCGTTCATAAAGAAAAGCGATGAACGGACGAGAGGAAATCGTTGGCTCAGGCGGGTTTGGGGACAATCATTTCGGCGAGTTCGTTGAGGAGCGACTCCGTCTCATCCCAGCCGAGGCAGGCATCAGTAATGGAGACGCCGTGGGCCAGTTGCTTGCCCTGCTGCCAGGATTGTCGGCCGGGAAAGAGATTGCTCTCGAGCATGAGGCCCATGATGGATTGGCGTCCTTCGCGGAACTGGCGCAGAACCTCGCGGGCGACAAGGGCCTGACGCCGGTGATCCTTGCTGGAGTTGTCGTGCGAGCAGTCGATCATGATGGGGCGGGCAATGCCTTCTCCGGCAACCGCCGCTTCGGCCTTCGCCACATGCTCGGCCTCGTAGTTGGTTTTCCCGCCGCCGCCGCGCAGCACGATGTGTCGATCAGGATTGCCCATGGTTTTGATGATCGATGTGAGGCCATCGGCATTGATGCCGACGAAATGATGGGGTGTGCGGGCCGATGTCATCGCATTGATGGCCACTTGGAGACTGCCTTCGGTGCCGTTCTTGAACCCGACCGGCATAGAGACGCCGCTGGCCATTTCGCGATGAGTCTGGCTTTCTGTTGTCCTGGCCCCGATCGCAGTCCAGCTGATCAGATCGGCGATGTACTGCGGGCTGATGGGATCAAGCAATTCAGTGGCGCAGGGGAGACCGCGACGGTTGATCTCGAGGAGAATCGTGCGGGCTAATTCCATGCCGGTGGCAATATCGCAGGTACCGTCCAAGTGCGGATCATTGATCAGTCCCTTCCATCCCACGGTCGTTCGCGGCTTCTCGAAGTAGGTCCGCATGACGATGAGGAGCCGGTCACGAAGGGTTTCGGCCACCGGTTTCAGCTTGTCGGCATATTCGTAAGCCGCGTCTGGGTCGTGAATGGAACAGGGGCCGACAATGACTAAGAGACGTTCACGGTCTGTTCCATGGAGAATCCTGCGAATTGCTTCTCTGGTTTCGACCACCAACGCGGCGGCCTGATCGGTAATCGGCAGCTTGGTCTTGATGGCGCGAGGAGAAGGCAGCGCCTTGATTTCTATAACGTGTTGATTGTCGAGCGGTCGGTTCATCCCCCGGCCTTTTTGCAAGGTTATAAGCGACGCAGCATAGCGAAATGCTCAAGGAAAGTCTACAGACGGTGCTCTAACCATGTGAAGTGTTGAGAGTTATTTCGATGTCTTGCTGGAGCGGTTTGACAGGATTCCGGGGATTGTGATACTCACTGCCCCCGCATGGATCATTCCACCATGTCGTACAAATCGTTGAAAGCCGGTGTCTCGCTCGGACTCATCCTATTGTTGCTCGCCATTGCCCCGTTTGCGGTCGCGCAGGATGTGCACCATGAACTGGCGGCGGCTGATACGGATGGGCACGAACACTCTGATACCGATCTCTGCCAGTGGGTCCAACATCACACGTCCGGTTCTCTCGATCTTGGCGGGCCGGTCTTCTCCGTCTGGGAAACGGTCGGTCACTACGAGGTTCCGGCTCAATCGTTCCTTCTCTCCGCTGAGTTTTCCTCCGTCGGTCCTTCTCGAGCGCCTCCACGAGTCTAGATTCGCTGGTCATCGCACGGGGTGAATGGTGTGCCTGAACCGGCGTACCATTTCTCCAATTATTCGTCTTCATCAGCGTGGGATTCAGGAGGTTACGATGCAACGCCTTGTTTCAATGCTTCTATATATCGTCGTTGCGCTTGTCTGTGCTGTCATCGTGCAAGGGACCGGGCGCTCTCTCTTGGCGGCGGAGAATGACGCAGTGAGGACCCTAACCGGATCGGTTCAGAATCAGGATCTTCGCCGGGTTGATCAAGCGATTGTGCAGGTCCGTGATGAGGAAGGCAACGTCGTGACCCAGGGAGTCACGAATCAAGCGGGCGAGTTCTCTGTCACAGTCTCCAAGGAAGGCACCTATTCTGTCAGCGCCGTGCAGGACACCTATAGAAGCGAATACGTGGTGGTGAAGATTGGAACCGATCAGCTGGCTCCAGTGACGCTCACGCTGTCTGTCACGAAGGAAATTGCATTGGAGATTGTCTCGCCTCTACCGGCCATTCAATATAAGGCCTCCAGCACCGTGTACCAATTGAGCCGGAAGGACATTGAAATCCTTCCACGAGGCAACAACAACGATGTTGCAGAAGTGCTGCTCACGATCCCGAGTGTAGTTTATGGATCGCTTAGACAAACCCACATTCGTCAGGATCATGCCAATCAGCAGTACCGG
Source organism: Nitrospira sp. CR1.3 (assembly GCA_014055525.1). GTDB lineage: Bacteria > Nitrospirota > Nitrospiria > Nitrospirales > Nitrospiraceae > Nitrospira_C. The sequence goes on along the minus strand of WIAH01000013.1, from coordinate 2,000 downwards.
ATCGACGGTATTCCGATTCCTGATACGGTCACCGGGGCTTTCGCGGACATTGTGCCGCCGCGCGCCTGGGAGCGATCGGACATCATACTCGGCGGCATGGAAGCCCAGTATGGCAACAAGACGGCTGTCGTCGTTGACATCACCAGTAAGAGCGGCACGAAGCCGGGATTCGGCTCGATCCAGGTGTTCGGCGGCTCGAATGAAACGGTCAACCCTTCGTTCGAGTATGGCGGGACCATCGGCGAGAAAGTCCGATTTTATATCATGAACAGTTATGTCACTACGAACCGCGGAATTGAGCCGCCGACGCTGGGGAAGACCAATTATCACAATCAGAGCGAGAAGAATAACACCTATCTGCGAGGAGACTATCAGCACGACAACAACAACAACTTCGCCTGGATCTTTCTCAGCTCGGTGGCCAAGTACCAAATTCCGACGATTCCGAACTTGGAAGCGAACGCCGATGTCCTTGCCTTGCTCCCGGCGGGATTCGAGCCTGTGACTTCACAGTCCGTCAACCAGTTCCAGAAAGAGAACAATCAATACAGCCAGTTGGTCTGGCGGCATGATGTGAATGCGAGCAATTTCTTCAGCCTGGGGTTCTATTTTCGACGAGGCGTGGCGGATTTCCAGACGGACCCTCTCAATGCGCTGGCCTATGCGGACGACGTGAATACCGCTCAGACCGCGAGTCAGAAGCGGACGGCCTATTCCGGCGGCTTCCGTCTTGACCATACCTGGGTGCCCGACAGTCATCATCTAGTGAAGGGAGGATTTCAATTCGACTACACCAGTGCGAGCAATAGCTCGCAGATCTACGCATTCGATACCAGCGGCGGCGCACCGGCCGGACTGCCCATCACGCTAGCAGCGTCCAACCGGAACATTCAGACCAGACAGGAGATGTGGATCCAGGATCAGTGGACCCCGAACGAACAATGGACATTCAACCTGGGCGTGCGAGGCGATGCAATACAAGGGTTCTACAACGAGGGGCAGGTGAGTCCGAAAATCGGGGTGACCTACAAGCTCAACCAGTCAAACGTCTTCCATGCCTACTATGGCCGGCAGTTCACCCCTCCCAACGTCGAGCAGGTGGCCTTTGTGAATCTCAATACTCAGAACACCACTGCTGCGCCGGACGACCCGACCGGCTTCCGACCACGCGCGGAGCGCGCCCACTACTGGGAAGTGGGAAGCTATCATGCGATCAACCGGTATGCCACGCTGCAGGTGACGGGCTACTACAAGCTCGCGCACTACCTGTCTGATGCCGGTCAATTCGGCAGCACCCCGTTGCTGAATTTCTTTTCCTTTCAGAATGGCTGGCAGCGAGGCATCGACGGCCAGGTGGCGGTCAAGTTCAACGATAGGTTGACCGGCCGCGGCAACGCGGGATGGGGCCAGTGCAAAGGCTATGGCTTACAGTCCGGCCAGTTCCTGCTCGACCAGGGGGAAATCGATGATATCAACTCAAAAGGCGGTGTGTTCTGCGATCACTCCCAGTTCGTGACCAGTTCCGCTGTGCTCAACTATCGCCTACTGGAGCGGACCAATATTTCAGGCCAGATGCTGTACGGTTACGGGCTCAGAACGGCGGAAGAAGGGGCGAAGACGAATTCCACCCATGAGCCGTCCTATACAGTTTATAATGCGTCGATCACTCATGTGATTCCCTTGCCCTGGGACAATCAGAAAATGTTGCTCGGCTTCGATCTCATCAACTTGTTCAACGAGAAGTACTTTTATAATTCCGGAGAGGGCAGCATCGGTCTCGGGATTGCGCATGCGGGGATGCCGAGGTCGTTCTTCTTCAGAGCGCAGTGGTTTTTTTAGGGACTGGCTCCCGCCCCGATTGCTTGCGGAGGCGGGTGCCTTGTATCTTGGACCGAGTACGGCAATGATACGGCGCATCATCAACTCGGGCGTGATAGGCCGACGGTGCCGAGGTCCGCAGAGACCGGGGGACAGCCAAGGTCGTCATGCCCTTTACCGGT
>WIAH01000012.1 GCA_014055525.1 Nitrospira sp. CR1.3 | reverse complement strand
TTCCCGTCATCGAGGACGCGAGATTCCCTCCCCCCCAGACCAGGCCCCAGGCCACAGCCGGCACCGCCAGCGTCAGATCCGCCGCCATGGAATTGATGCCGACGATGTACTCTCTGATCGGGTCGAACGAATTGAGCGTGATGGCGTCGGCAAAGCCCGAATTGATCACCAGGTCCTTGACCTTGGCATTGGCTTCAAAATACATGACGAAGTTCACCACGGCATAAAGGGGTCCCCACATGGCGAGCCACGCGAAGCTCCGGCCGTACAGGCCGAGGACCCGGGTCATCGAGCCCGATAGAGCCATCACAGCGATGAACGGGGTCACCAGATACACCAGGCCTTCCGCGACCGTTCGCAGCAGGGGGAGGAACTTTGCGGCGATATACGACTTGGTGTAGGCCTGATACTTCAAATCCTGCGTCGTGGCTTCCTGGGCCAGTTTCACCGCGGACGGCACATCGTTCATCGCCTTGGCTCGCTGGGCCCAGGCCTCCTTCCAGGCCTTCACGATCACGATATTCCGGAGAACCTGGTCTGAGGTTTGTCCCGGCACACCGAGCAGGGTCGTCCGGAGCTGATCGATAAGCGGCAGTTCGTCTCCGGAAGTCGCGGGGTCCGCACCGAGCGCCGAGCGCAGCTTCTGGGTAGCTTCCAGGTATTCGGGCGCCGGTGTCGTAAAGCCCGGCGTGATGACGTTCGCGTAGAAGTCCGTGCAGAGCTGCGCGGCGGGCTGGATATTGCCATTCTGATACCACGGTGAACTCAGAGCGGGATTGCTCGCCGCGATCGCGCCAAGGGCATCGGTCGCCTTCTCCACGGCCGTGCGGTTCAGTTGATTGTAGTCGATCTCCTTCAGCGTGCAGTTCATCAGATACTGGACGAGGTTCTTCCACAGATCACTGTCTGGAAGCGTGAAGTCGAGCAGCTTCTGCGTCTCGAACAACGGCCGGTTGATCACCGATCCCGTGGAACGATAGCCGGTCGGCAACAAGAGCGCCGTCTCGGTGATGGCGGTGAGGTGATAGCCGACTTGACCCGAGACGTAGGCCGGAAAGGCGATCAGCAGCGGCACCCCGGTCACGATGGTGTCGGGCACCGCAGGATTGACCTGATCTTCGATCGAGACGTCGGCCGTCACGAACACCGAGGCATACAGGAGTCCCACCGCGCCGATCAGCAGGGGGCCGAGGACGCGACGGTTGAAGGTCACATGGAGCAAGACAAAGATCACCAGCCCGAGCAGGCCGAACCTGAAGAGGCTTTCGTAGGCGCCCGTCGTCATCATCACCTTGAGGCCTGTGATCACCGCCGCGATGACATCCCCGTTCCCGAATGTAAAGATCTGCCACATCGGTGATGTGCTCCCGCTCAGATCAGGAGGGCCCTACCGCGCCGTACGATACTGTCCTTGCTCCAACGCCATCTTCGTGACGTTGTAGATGTTCTGCAGATGGGCCGAGCGCTTGGCCGCCTCGGCGTAGGCTTCGGCGAGCACCTCATGGGCCTCTTTCCGGAACTCGGCCGTATCCACGGCAAAACTCGGCTTGAGCTGTTTGATCTTGGCCCCCTGCTGAATCGCATTGTTCACGGCCCACTCCATCCATTGAATCGCCATTTCGATGGCCACCACTTCGCTCGTCATCCGGACCAACTGCGTCGCCACTTCATTCGGATGGCCGTAGTCCGTCAGGATCTTCAGCACCGGGATCGGACTCATGTTCACGAGCGTCACATCCGCCGCGCTCATCGCGGTCTTACTATAGATATTGGTCACGATGTTCTGCAGCGCGGTCGCCGTCCGGCTCTTGAACCCTTCCATGGCGGTTTCATTCTGGGGCTGGATCTGGAGGCATTGGGTGGGATCATCGGTGCAGGCATAGACCCGGACGGTCTCCGCCGGGACCACGTCGATCAAGTCCGAAAACTTGATCGTGGGCGGATGATACTCGGACTGGCCCTGGTCATTCACGATGATCGTGCCGGTCGTCGACATAATGATCCGGGCCGTCTGATCTTCCACGCCCGCCTGTTTCAGCACGTTCCAGACGAGATTGCCCGTGATGTCGTATTCCGTGCCCTTCAGGGCCGCTGCCGCATCGGCCGACGTATTGTCCTGGGCACTGTCCCGATCTTCCCACGGGTCCCCGGTGATGCCGGTTTGCGTCTTGAACTGCTGCCATTTCCTGTACGCGAACTGGTTGAGCTTGTCCGGATCCCTCATGCTCTGGGCCAGCGCTTCCCCCACCTCCTGGCCGGCCTGGCACGGTTGAATCCGGCCGAGCGCATTCAACGTCCTCGACGCGGTCTCGATCATGTTGAGGACGTTGGAGCAGGTCTCGCAGAGCTCCTTCATCGCGAGCTGGAAGGCATAGCCCAACACCACGGACCCGCCGAACTGCTGGAGCATATCGACATACCGGTTCAGCTTGGCATAAGAGAAGCTGCCCAGGTAGGTGTCGATGCCGGCGCAGCCCCGCCGGAACCGTGGAGGGTTGATATTCCAGAGCGAGAAGTTGTCGTTGTTCAGCCGGATCGAGTAGGCGCCCGCGGCGAGATACCCGCGGCTCTGGCTCTCATAAGCCCCTGGCGTCGCCGTGCTGACGACGCCCCAGCTATCGAACATGGTCTGGAGGGAATCGTTGAGGCTCTGAGCCGAGGCGACGGCCGGCATCCAGACCATCGCGCCGGCAATGAACAGGGTCCGCAGTGTCGGTGTTGCCATAGTGACCTCTTCGGGCTGTTACGAATCGCCCGCTTTGCTCATCAAGTGCGGGCGCTGCTTCAGGATCGTGAGCACACGCTCGCGAAGCTCGTTGAACGTCATGACGCCGGAGCCGATCGGGACCAGGAAGTTCTCCTGGGGAATCGCGAGATAGATCGTCGGGACCTTCTGCAGCGAGACGCGTTCGGCCATGCCGTTGTCCGCTGCAGCCTTCGGGAATTCCTTCAGCCCCTGCCCGTCCAGGGTGACCGGAAAGACCTCGATCCGGTAGGTATCGGAGAACAGCTTTAAGACTTTCGATTGCTCCTGACAGAAGCGACAGGTGGACGTGAAAAAGAAGAACAGGCCGATATGGTTCGCCCGGGCGGATGAGAGGAGCCGCTCGTCCATCTCGTGCGTCGCCTGGGCCTCCACGTCGTGGCCGAACTGCGAGGTCGGATGCTCGGTCGCATAGTCCAAATGCGGGTTCGTAAACATCGCCACCTGCCACATGGTCGTGAAGTCCTCTGAGCGTTTGAACACGGCGCGTTGCGCGATGATGTAGGTCTTCACGCTCTCCGGAGTGGGGGTATCCAGAGCGGCCTCGCGTTTGGCCGAGGCCAGCTCCCTCAGCATCCCGGCCGGCAGCTTGCTCAAGTCTTCCTGTTCGATAGGGACCCGCTTGAGGAGGCTCCGATACTTGGCGGGGTCCAGCCAGGCTTCGAACGGAAGAGTGGCCAACGTTACCGGTCTGGGAACAACATCAGCTTCGTCTTCTTCGACCGGATCCTGATACCAGAACCATCCCTCCCTGGCTCGCTCATAAAAATGGTTCGCCAGTTGGGAGGAGGACGGAGCCTGGTCAGGCGGAGACCCAGCCCACGCGATAAGCGGCACGAGCACCGCACAGACTACAGTTATTGATCCTCGCACGAGTGTTCTCCTCACACACCCATTCCGCCGGAGGTCCGTCTTCGCTTCAAGTTGTCATCGCACGTTCGTCCATGACCGTAGAGACATGAGGTGCATGCCCGGGTCCCTCCAGGGCCTCACAACAGACAGCACCGTTGCAGTTTCCACAGGAGAAAGACGAAATCCTCTCCGATCACCGGCACCATCTTGCCCATGCCCCACATCAAGACCGTTCGACCGATCGGCTGGCAACAGGGTGCCGGGACATTGGGGATCGGGTAGAGCAACTGGTATTTGTATTGGCTCTTCACGATCAGGCCGGTCGGGAAGTCCGTGCAGATCAACGGCCCGTCCGCCGCCGTATAGAACTCGGTGCCGAAGCGGGCCAGCCGAGCCAGCAGGCGCGACATGGCGAGCGCCGCCGGTTTGAGCTGCCCGCTCGACTCCGACACATTGCCCGTCGTCGGATACATCAATCCGAAACTGCCCGCGCACCAGAACAAGGGATCGATCGGAAAACCGGCTGACGCGGCCAAAGAATCGGCGGCACAGGCTGCGACCGTGAGTGGATTCCCCAGCAAGAGCGCTTCCGGGAACAGAATGAGCGCCAGCAGGTCATCCTTCCAGGAGGGGTCGATCTCGGACAGGTACGCGAGATCAATCTCGTCGCCGGCGGCGCTGGGATTGACACAGGCCCAGTCCACCGCGATGCCGACGATGGCCCACAGGGGAAAGATGTAGAAGTGCGTGTGGTAAAAGGTGAAGTCCAGGTCGGAGGAATCCATATTGGTGTTGGCCGATCCGCGTCCCTCGAACACGAACTCCGGCCCCAACGTGATCCCATTGAGAGCCGGGAAGCAGAGCGGCGTGCGGACGATTTCGACCAGTCGGACCGGTTCCCAGATGCCAAGCGGTATGCCCGGGACACAGAGATAGGGCGTGAGACACAGGCAGCCGCAGAGCTGAGGCGGATACACGGCGGAAATCCCCGGCCCGACGGCGGGACGAGTCGAATCCTCCCCGACTTCCGTGAGCGTGAACCCGAAGAGACTGATGGGAAACATGCATTCCCAGCAGGTCTTCACCAGGGTGTCGGCCAGGATATTCGTGTTCTTCGGACAGACGGCTTCCGCGGACTCCGGCATCATTCCGCCCAGGAGCACCGCGAACAGGAGGAGCATCCCGATACAGGCTGCTCGCTTGGCACCCCGCTGAACCGATGCCCGCTCCTGCCGATCAGCCGGCCAGAAGCGTTCTGCCAGTTCCTGTCTCATGGCACGATCTCCTGAACCCGGAATCGATTGCCTTCCTGCGTGACCAGACTCGGGACAGCGACCAGGCCGAACCGGTCATACATGAGCTGATTCGCCCAGTAGACCGGACGGTGCAACAGCCGGCCGAGCGGACCGATATCCCCTTCCGTCACGAGCAGTTTCTGCGGACGGTCCTCGTGAGCCAGGAGGTAGCGCTGAACCCATTGCACCTGCCCCTGCGAGTGGCCGTTGAAGAAGATGAGCGTATAGGGGAGCTTCACCTTGTCGAGCGGATTCACGGTCGAGCCGGCCCTGATGTAGAGGGTGCCGGTCTTCGGATCCGTCACGTCGTCAGGAAATTGCACCGTCGCATCCACGAGGAAACTGCGAGGTTGCTGAGCGTCCGGCAAGGGAAGGTGCGGGCCTCGATGGAGCTTCCGAGCCGTCGCATCCTCCGCACGGCGCTTGATCGCGTTCCAATCCGCCTTGGCCACTGCCTCGCTCAGCACTTGTTTCATGTCGCCTTCGGCAATCGACCAGGTCGGAGCGTCTGTGCGGATCCGCTGGTGCCCGCTCGGCATCGGAAGGCTCGGTTGCGGTTCACTCGTCGGTCCTCCCTGCAAGAACCCTCGCTGGCGCCGGTCAAACCACTCCGCGAGCGCGCGATAGACTCTCTCTTCCCGCGCCAGGACCTCCAATAGATGGCGAACGGACGTCGAGCCGATCACCACCGCATCGCGGTCTCCTTTCACGATCGCGAGAGCCGGGACTTCCGAGACCCCGAGACGTCCGTAGAGCACCGGGTCGATCGAGACCGCTGCCAGCAAGGCTTCATCGGTTCCCATCAATTGCCGGAACCGTTCGCCCGTCGCCTTGAAGGACAATTTGACCGGTCCGTCGCCGGACGAAGGCGCATCGAGTAAACCCCGAATCACAATGCGAGCGCCCAGCAGCTTCGCCTCGGCAAAATAGCCCTTCAGTACCTCGTCCGGCATGGACAGAGAGACAAGCAGATAGATCCCATCCCGATTGAGTTCGCGAGACTCGCGGCCTTGGAAAGGCTGCAGCACCGTCCGGGAGAAGCGCGCAATCTCTTCCGCTACCTCGCGTGGAGATCGTTCCGGCTCCCGAGCCTTCATCGAGGACTCCCCCGCACTCGACCAGGACAGGGCTCCGGCGCAGAGCAGCCCCGCCACGACCAGCACCAAAAGTCCCCGCCTTCTCATCATGAAAGAGACCTCCCCATCCGAATCACTGCCACCTACCAGATCGGAGTGACGACACCTCGGAGATCCGCCGCCCTCACATAGCCGTAGTACCGGGAGTCGAAGGATCGCGGATGGGGCAAGGCCACGTAATACTGCCCCGGTGGAATCGGACTCTCGAGCTTCGCCAACCGGATCGGTTGCCCGAGTCGATCGCGCTCCAGGCCTTCTCCGACCACTGCACCATTGACCAGCACCTGCCTCCCTCGCACTTCCACCTGATCACCCGGCACACCGACGAGGCGCTTCGTCCAGAGCATCCCGACTCTCGTATAGGGCCTGGCTGGGGCAGCCGGCTCTACTCGATCGGCAGAGGCCTGTCCCATCACAAACGCCACGAGGTCGCCCCGCTGCGGCTCGCGCCCTTTCTCGATCAGGAAGAGCCGGTAGTCCGGCAGGCTTTCATCCGACCGGAGCGCAAGCTGGTACCAGGGGCTCGCCAGCGCCAGAACCGGCCAGATCACCCCGACCCCGAGGAGGGCGAACACCACCTTGGGATGCCGGTCATGCCACGCGATCACCCGCTGCAGCAGCTCCTTCATGTTCCTGCTCCAGAATGAGGTCGATGGCCCGCTCGGTCGTCATCTCCGGACCACCCGCCTTCACGATCCGGTCGATTAAGGCCAGCTCTTCTGCCTTGGTGGAGTACAGCAACTGCGTGCGCCGATCGACGGTCAGCCGGCCGATCCCGCGCCCGTGATTGGCCGTATAGAAGAAGATTTCCGAATAGCCGGCGCCGCGATGGACGGACCGGAGCAGCTGATACTCGAACTCGCTCAGGATCAGCCGGCCCCGCTGCTTGATGGATTCGATGCTCTCCGGCTTCTGCTTGAGCAGGAAGACGAAGTCCGAATTGGCCAGCAAGGCCGCCCCGGTTTGTCCCATCTTGTCGTAGTAATCGTTGATGCCCTGGGTGATGGTCATGATCGATCCGCCGTACTTCCGCACCCGCCGGACGCCTTTTTCGAAAAACGCCGACACGTTGCCTCCTTGGGACAGGAGATCCCAGGCTTCATCCATGGCGCAGATCTTCCGCCTCGCGCGATCGCCCTGGTACATGGCCACCTGGATGTTCATGATCATCTGCAGCAGGATCACCGAGCGCAGGTCCGGGAGCGCATCGAGGCCGTCCAGCTCCAGCACATAGAAGTCGCGCTCGAAGTGCATGTTGTTCGGGCCGTTGAAGAGATCGCCATAGTTGCCAGCGGCCGTGTAGGGAAAGAGCTGGGTGCCGAGATCCCGGATCCGCTGATCCTCCCGTTCCTGCCCCATCTTGAGCAGCGCAGCCGCCACATCGGTCGGTGTCGCATCGCCTCCCTTCTGAGCGAGCACCTGGAGCAAGGCCTGCTCCAGGCAGGACAGCTCCAGATCGGTCAGCGCCCGCGACGGGGAGAGCATCTGCGCAAAGATCGCCTTGATCATCGCCAGCTCGTCCTTGCGGTCCGCTTCCTCCTCCGGCGACTCCGCTTTCCGGTCATAGCGCCCGATCACCCGCGACAGGGGGTTCAGGCAAAGTTTCCTCGCCTCCCGCGAGAACTGCATGAACTGCCCCTTGAGGTGCTCGCACAGCTTCATGTAACTCTTGCCGGCGTCGATGACCCAGGCCTGGCCGCCGGTGGCCAGATAGGACCGGAAGAAGAAATTCGCGAAGAAGCTCTTCCCCGCGCCCGAGTCGGCGGCGATACAGATGTTGAAGTTGCCTTCTGTATTCGCGAACACGTCCAGACTCATCATCTGCCCGGACCGGGAGGTCAGCAGCATCACGGGCTGCCCCATGCCTTTCCAGTCGCCGACGATGGGAGCCAGGTGGGCCGGGACCTCCGAGTGGACCGTCTTAAGCCGGCGCAGATCATCACGCAGCAGTGGGACGTTCGAGGGGAGCCCCATCGGCAGGCCGAACAGGAACACCCGGAACCCGATGAAATGGTCGTCCTGCAGCAACCAGTCGTGCGTGCGATAGATCGCCTTGATGGCCGAGCTGTGCTTCTCCAACTCTTTGGGATCGTCTGCGTACAGCGCGGCCTGGACGTACAGCCCGATGGTCTGCTTGCCTTCCGCGACGAGCGCCATCATGCGGTTGAAGTGCTGGAGCTTCTTCTCGAAGATGGGAATGAGCTTCAGCATGAAACCCACCGCCTGGTTCGTCACCACGACGTGCTTCTTCCGGAGCGCGGCGACAGAGTTGACCTGGTCCAGCTTCACCGCATTGAGCGTGAGGAAGAACGGACAGGTGATCTGGTCCACGCCTCGCAGGAGACTGCCGATCAGCTCCCGGTTTTTGGAGCCGTGCCACTCCTCGGGAAACTGCTGCACCGTCAGGCTCTTGACGAACTTCCCATCGAGTTCGAACATGCGCGCGTGGAGTTTCGCATAGGTATCCAGCGCGACGACCTGGTCGCTGATGAGCTGCGTCGAGTTGTAGGAGGGCGGGCGTTCCTCCCAGGCATGGCCCGGGCTCAGCAGCGCATGGAGCAGCCAGATGAGCTCCAGCGGAGGGACTCTGACCACCGGCAACCCGACGTTGCGCAGCGTCTGCTCCACCCCCTCGAGCTGCTCGACAATGTCCTCGAACTCGATCCCGTTCGGGTCGTCCTCTTTCAGGGGCATCGTGACCGACACATAGACGTTGAAGTCCCGGGGCCTGATGCCTGAGGTCGGGATCAATCGTGTTGTTTGGGACTCCAGAAAAAATTCCCTGGTGCGTCGCGCGTCCCGGAGGAACCGGGAGTCCGGATCCCCCCGATCGCTCAATCCCACGTGCGCATCCAGGTAGGGCTGGATCACCGGCGAGGCATGGATCATGAGCTGGTAGGTGGTGCCGGTCGGCGCCTGGCTCGATTCGAACAGGTTCGTGAGCTTCTGAATCGTGTCCGGTCCCATGCCCAGCAAGGGCGGGCTTTCCCAGACGCAGCCGATCCGGCCGTCAGCCAGCCGGTACACCTGGTTGTCCGGATCATAGGCATGGTGCGGCAGCCACTCGCTGATCGACGTCCGCGCGATCATCTTTGTCGCAAAATACTCAAGCAGGGTCGACATGTAGATCTCTCTCCGAATGACAAGCCGATCCGGCGCTCACGGGAAATTCGGCCCGAAGCCATAGGAATCCACGGGCGAGGCCGGCGTTCCATTCATGGGCGAAGGGCCCGGATTGCTCGGAGCCCCTGGCACCCCGTTGACTCGCGGCTGCGCCATGGAATGACGGCTCTCGTCCTGAAGGATGAGATCCTGATAGGGGCTGGGACCCGACCCGGTCCCTGAGGCAGCGCCGATCCCCCCGGTCTTGCCGCGACTCGCTCGTTCAACCATCCGTGACGTCTTCGGCAAGAAATCGGCGCCGGGCCGAGCGCCGTGCGGGACGCGACGCATGCCTTGCCGGTGGCCATAGACAAAATGCGCCTCGCTCAGCACGACGTACAGCTGAGCCGAATCGTGCAGCCGGCCCTTCGAATCCTGATACGGAGCGATCCAGACTCGCAGGACGTCCGCCGGGACCAGGACCGGCTTGCCCAGATAGGAATCGATCGTCCCCGCCAACGGTGGCGCCGGCGGAAATCCCTCCCTGGGGCCGGTCGGATTGCGACCGTGACTCTCCTGCGTGAGATCCTGGGATGGAGGAGACGGCTCAAACCTCCGATCGAAGTTCTCCGAGACCGACCGGCAACTGGCGGATTCAGGATAGCCCTTGCAACTGAATTGCGAGTGATAGCCACAGCCCGACAAGAGGACGAGCCCCATCGCCATCACGCCGTTCCCAACCTGTCCGCCGATGTGTCGCATTCTCAGTCCTCTCTCTCGACCCGTACTCGTCATTGTCCAACCGACAGGCCAGGCTTAGGCCGAACCAAGGCCAGGATCTCCTCCGCGGAACGATGCCCGAGCACCAGGGTGCCGTTCGGCAAGAAGATCGACGGGGTACTCGACACATGCAGGTCGTGACCCAGTTTGAGATTCTCGTCGATCGGATGGGCACAGGGCTGCTCTGGAGATGGGACCGGTTGACCCGCCAGGGCGTGATCAAGCATGACGGCCTGGTCCTCCGCGCACCAGATCGCGACGGACTTGCGATAGGCATCCGGGTGCGGACGCACCAGCGGGTAGAGCACCACCGCGACGGGCACACCGGCCTGAACAATCTTCTTCACTTCCGGATGAAATTTGCGGCAAAAGGGACAATCCGGATCGTCGAACACCACAATCGGGCGCAGCGCAGGCTCCCTCCGTGCCTCGGCATGTGGTTTCAACAGAATGACCTTGGAGAGATCCAAGGCCGAGAGCACCTCCTGCTGCTTGCGCGTCAGGTATTCCCTGGTCAAGTTCCGTCCGGATGCCAGGTCGAACAGGCCACCCGAGAAGACGTACCGCCCGCTCTCATGGACATACAGGATGCTCGCATCCAACGCTGCTCCGTCGGTCTCAACCAGATACCAGCCAGCGATCTCGGTTGGCGAGAGATGCTTGATTGTCACTCCGGGAAACTTTGCTTCGAATGTGGCTCTGACCGCCCCTTCCGGAAGTTCCTCCGCAACAACGGGCCCTGAGCCACAGAGCATCGCGACTACGACCAGAGTGACCCTCATCGAGAGTCCCAGAAGTTCTGCTGTTCGCACGAGCAACCTCCAACATAGTCCGTTCATCGACCTGTTCCATTCAGTTATTATTGGATCGGCACCGCGGACGGGTTAAACGAACCCGGTGGGCTGTACACGCTGCTGGATGGAGAGGAGGAGAGGAAAAACTCCTCCAGCTCCTTCCCGTCCGACACAATAAAGTCCACCTCCCGATCCGCTGAGATCTCGATGATCGGGAAAATCGAGGAGGCCATCACGGCGTAGTGGCGAGCCAGCAACGACGCCGCGTTTCCCGCTCCGCCCGCCACCCCCGCCATTGCAAGCTGGCCCGCCGGCGGAAACGTGAAGGCTTGCGACGGACTGCTGGAGATGACGAAGCCCTGTTGAAACGGCATGAACGCGCGGCTGATTCCCGACACGAAGCCGGCCAGGAGCGAGCGCGCCAACATCGCGCCCTCTTTCATCACCACCGGCCCGCGCATGCCAGCTTTGCCGTCCTCGCCGGCGACGAAGCCTTTAATGGTCATGTCCACCGCTGTGCCGTTCTGCCGGACGCAGGAGATATCCACCCCGCGGATCTGCACGCGCTCCGACGACAATTCCGCGAGCCCTTCTCCCATTAAGAAGCAGTCGGTGGCATGCACACGAAAGTCATTGGGGAGTTTCATCAGATCCCGGATCTGCATCAGGATGGGAGAGGGACTGTTCCCCATCGCGCCTCCGCCCCCTCCCGTGGCGCCGGCGGTCCGGGCCGGCGCATCCAAGCCGGAGAGCAATTTGACGGGCACGATCGTGCCGGTGGGCAGCCAGTACTTCTTGGGCTGATTCGTCCGGAGGGACACCGGCTCCACCCGGAAGGTGCGAATGCCATCGGTCGGTGCCACAATGACATCTTTCTTCTCGCTGCCGACGTGGCGAGCCGGGATGGGCGCCGAGGCCGTGCCAGGAACCCGCGGCGGAGTACCGGAGCGCTGATTGGGGGCATCCGGCCCCTGAGTCCAGGTCGGAGGAAGCGGCGGCGGCAGGACCCCGTTTCGTACGGCCGCCTTGTCCGCTCGCCCGTCGCCCGTCGGCCTGGACTCAGGCTTGAGCGGCTCCTTCTCCTTCGCCTCCATGCGCAGGCGAAGCGCATCGATCATCCGCCGCAACTCCTCCTTCTCCTGCGACAGCGCTTCGATCTTCTTCCCTGCCTCCGCCCGCCAGATCTCCTGGTCCGTTTTCGCCGCATCCAGCGACACCGGTTTTGATTGGGCCTGGGCCCGAGCCCCGTGACTGCCGGGTGTCCGGAATTGGTTGAGCCCCACCGTGCCGACGGCGAGCACCACGAGACCGATCAGCCCGATCAGCCATTTCGAGGGCGGCGTCTTCGGTTTCCGGTTCGGATCACCGCCCGGAGTGAGAATCGAGCTCGCTGGTTTCTGCTGCATCGGATTCATGTCGTCATGCTCGTTCGTTTCGGCGTGGAGTGAGTCTGCTCCCGGCTCATGGCCCGACCGTGCCGCTCTATTTCGCCGCCGGAGACGGAACCGGATCGATCCACAAGACCCGCACCTCCTCGCCCGATTCGATGACGTGGCGATTCAGGGCGATCGCGAGCTCCTTCCCCGTGAAAAACTCCGACTCCCGGAGCGTCTGCGTCCCGGACGTCTTGTTCGCCAGCCGGTATGCCATCACGCGATAGCGTGGACAGCGGGATTCGATCCCCCTGACGACCTCGAGCTCCATCCACCTGGGATACTGCTCCGGATCGATCGGGGCTGAACGGCAGCTTCGGGGCAAGTCTTCCAACGCCGCTCGCTGAAGCAACTCGACGATCCCATCCACGTAGTCCGTCGCCAGCTTGACGGGATCGTCTCCCCCCGGCGCTCCCTCCGCCCGATCGTCCTCGACCGTGATCCGTTGCGTCGATTCCTCGCTGGCCACCAGTTCGAAGACGTAGGCCTGTCTGCCGGCCATCACCACGAGATCCGCCGGGCTCGTGCGGACGCGAACCATGACATACCGGCCCTGCGCCTTCGCCTCCAGATCCGGTTTGGAACTGGAGACGGACGTCACCTCTTCGGGCAGCTCGATGACATTGATGTCACGCAGCGACACCGCCGCCCGCAGCGTCCGGCTATCCGCGACGGTCAGTCTCTGATCGGCCTGACTGAACGGCGGACTTGCCAGGGCGAGCGCGATCGCGATGCTGGCTGCTGATCGCCACAATCTCCGGCCTGAAGTCTTTGAATCGCAGTGTGAGATGGTATTCACGCTCCTCCTCCGCCACCAGAATCGACCCCGAAAACCGGCGTTCCAACCCGCTGACGATCACGTCGTCACCGACGATCTCCGTCGCGTCCGGGAAAAACACCCGATTGAGGTTATTCCCGACGATGTAGATCCGCTCGGCCCCCAACCCTTCCGACATCATCCCGTACTGCTCCGGCGCCACGTAACGCAGCAGGACCGTGTGGCCGAACTCGACGGACCGCGGCGTGACATTCGTCACGAACGGCAGCAAGGTCAGGGCGATCTGCCGCCGGTACTCATCCGAGACATTCCCGTCGGAGGTCACCAGGTATTCCTGGGAGACCGACGCGGGAACCACGTGGAGAATCTCCACCCGGCGATACAGGCCGTTCGCCATCAAGGCCAGCACCAATCCGATGTTGGCCCAGGAGCAGAGCGAACGCGATGGCCCGCGTGCTGTAGAGATCCTTCACATAGCGTCCGATATGCATGCGCTCCTCACTCGATCAACTCCCGAACCGTTCCATCCGGCCCCAACGGCAGGTCGAATCCCGGGATCCCGTACCAATACGCGAAGTGGAAGATGAATCCGTCGCTCTTCCCGCTCTTCAGCGTTGAAATCATGAACGTGCACAGGAGGCCAACGACGAGCAGAGAGGTCAGCTGCCGCGTGAGGATGCCGATGAAGCCGCAGAGAATCAGCACGATCAGTTCGTCCAACTCCCACCAGGCGATCTGTGGCGGACTGTCCATATATCTCGGGATGAAGACCTGCATCGTGACCCTCCGTACCGGCACCCACCCGCTGACCCGTGGACCCGGATCTGTCGCCGTGAACCGGAACGGGATGGAGTCGTCTGTGCAACCCCATCCCGATCGAGCCTGTGCCTTACATCAGTCCCGTGGTAATAGTCGGGATCACGGTGGGCAAATAAAAGGACCCGGCTGCGACGCCGAATCCGGTGAACATGTAGCCCCACCGGCCGGCCATCGCAGAACCCAGCCCGATCGCCCCGGCAATCAGGCCCAGCAAGGTGCCGAGCGAACCCTGCATCCAGCCCGTCAACAGGGTGTTCAGCGGACCGAACGTCGCATCCGCGCCCGCGAACGCCGGAACCGCCATGATCACCATGCTGGCGAAGAGCACCATCGCGATCACGCCCAGAACCGCTGTCATCTTCTTCACGAGCTTACGCATATGAGATCCCTCCACGTTGTCTCCTCAGGAACAGTGAGACCGAAGCCCCGATTGCAGCCATGCCGAACAAAGTCGCAAGACAGACGCGCCTCAGTGATTCACCGGGTCACCCATCCTTTCTCCCCCCACAACTGCCGGCCCATTCGATTGCATGCCGATCGGTGCGTCAGTCTCGGTACAGGGCACGGCTCCGTCCGCCAATTCGTCTCATCTCCCTTGATCCGTCCGTCGCCCTACGCCTGGTCCGGACTCGAACCGCACCGTCCCATGGTGAAGATCCGTTCCTGCTCGACGCTCACCGAGTGAACCCGCATTGCTGATCGTGGCGGCCGGACTGCCGGACGGTTGTTTCGGCAACACCACAGGCAGGGACCGGACCGTCTTCAACAGCGACGACAGCGCTTCTGGAGCCGGATCGAGGATCCGAGCCGATGGGAGAGGCGAGAGCAGATTCGCTCCCGGACAGGTCATCGGCGTCCCAAGCACATACTGAACAGTCTGTTTCACCGTCACGACTGCACCAGGAAGCTGGTACTTCCGTTCACACAGCTTGACGACTGCCGCCGCGTGGACGGCGACCGAGGACCAGGCAAGCATGCCCGCCAGGAGACTCATCGTTCCCCATCGCATCAACCACTCCTTCTGCGCCAACGGGGTCTCGCAGCGGCGTCACTCTAGAAGGCACGACGCTCCGTCACCCTGACGATTCCACCGAGAGTATTACCGGCTGAGGGTGAGCGCGAAGGAGAGTGCGGCAGCGCTCTAACGCAGAGACAGTGGCTGGTGAGAGACGGACGAGGAGACCGATGAAGTAAGATGCTGAAATAACCGGCTATGACGAACGGACGCGTGATCCCGTTTCAACGCCGTGTAAAAGGCCTGAGGACTTCCGATAAAGACGAGATGCTTCTGCGCCCGGGTCACCGCGGTATACAACACTTCCCGTGTCAGCATCGGGTAGTGGATCGAGTGCATCACCACAACCGTGCAGGGAAATTCCGATCCCTGGGCCTTATGCACAGTCATGCAATAGGCCAGGGCTAGCTCATCCCACTCCGTTTCGGCATAACAAATCTGACGGTCCGGATAGGCGACCTGGAGCACGCGCTCCGTTTCTGACACCTCCGTGATCGATCCGATCTCACCGTTGAACACCTGCTTCTTGTAGTCGTTGTCCAAATGGATCACTCGATCCCCGACTCGAAAGGGAACGCCATCGAGCGAGGTCCCGGGATTCATGACGTCCTGCAGCACACGATTCAGCGCCACCGTCCCTAACGGCCCCCTTTTCATCGGCGCCAGGACCTGAATCTCCTGGGGTCGAAACGGCAGCCTCGGAAGGACATCCCGCAGCGCCGCGAGCACCTCTTCCGGCTCCTTCCGCAGGTGAAACTCGCATTCGCCCAGCGAGCCTGAGCGCAGAGACGGCACGGCCCCGAAGTGGATGTCGTGAGCCAGACGAACAATCTGCGACCCGGCCGTCTGGCGCTGGATCTCGACGAGTTCCGTGACCGGACAGATGTTGGCCGCGATGACATCGCGGAGCACCTGTCCCGCTCCGACCGCAGGCAGTTGATGGATGTCGCCGACGAACACCAGCCTGGTCCGCGCCGGATCCAGCGCATTGACCATCGCGGCCGCCATTTCAAGATCCATCATCGGCGCTTCATCCACCACCAGCAGATCGACCCGCAGCCGCCGTCGCCGATTGAACCGACACCCCTCCCCGGGCCGCCATTCCAGCAACCGATGAATGGTCATGCCGTCCAGGCCGGTTCCTTCCCCCGCCCGCTTCGCCGCTTTCCCGGTTGGAGCCGCAAGCGCCACCTTCAATCCCAGCCGCACCGCCTGGCGCAACAGATATCCCACCGTCATCGTCTTCCCCGTCCCAGGCAATCCTGTCATCACCGACAGCCCATGATTCAGCGCCCGTGCGACCGCCTCTTGTTGTATCGGCGTCAGCGCCAGGCGTTCCACGGCCCCCAAGTCAATCCGGGAGGGGAGAAAGGTCTGCCTGGCCAGCTCCCACAACCCTGCCTCAAGCGCTCGTTCCGCGTGATAGAGCCGAGGCAGGTACAGCGTGCGCTCCCACTCCTGCAGTGTCCCACGCTCGCTTGCCCTCGCCACCGCCGCCTCCAACTCGGTCACCTCGACATCGAGCACCTGTTGCGTCTCTTTCGTCAGGACCTCGCGCGGCAGACAGCTATGGCCTCTTCCTGCTTCCCGCTCCAGGACATAGTGCAGGCCGGCGACCAGCCGATGAGGATCGTTCACTGCCATGCCTCGTTCCCTGGCGATGCTGTCGGCCCGCTGAAACCCAATTCCATGAAGCTCCGCCAAGCAGTACGGATTGGCCCGGATCTGCATCGCGGCCTCCGGTCCGAACTGCCGGAGGGCCTTGTGCGCCAGACTCACGCTCAAGCCCAAGCTCAACAACTCGGTCAGGGCCGCCGCCTGTCCTTTCTGCATCTGCCAGGACGGGACGATGTGCTCGATCGTGGACTCGCCAATTCCCTGAATCTCGATGAGCTGTTCGGGGTGCAGATCCAACACGGTCAATGCATCTTTGCCGAAGCGGTCGACGATCCGCTGCGCGAGAACCGGCCCGATCCCAGAGAGCACTCCCGACGCGAGATAGGCCTTGATGCCTTCCGCCGTATGAGGACGCGCGCAGCTCACCGCTGCCACGCGAAACTGTTCTCCCCGGGTGCCATACTCCCAGCGACCCACCAGCAGCAGGCACTGACCATCTACCGGCTGCGTCCGGAACAGACCTATCACCTTGAAGACCCGAGGCCTATCGAGCGCCGATGCAGCCTTCCCCGCCTCGCGCACGGATAACACCGTAAATCCGGTCTCAGCCTTCCGGTAAAGAGCCCGCAAGACTTCCACCTCGATACAGATATCCGAGCCTGAAGCTACTCGCTGCTGATCCACCGATGGGTACCCCTCCCCACTCTGCCTACGCACCTGGCTCGTCTCAAACACAGAAACGACCACAGGAACAATCCCAGTTCGTCACTCGCGCACGTCCCGCCCGATGGGAGTCCCACTCAATTCATACCTTGAACCGCCGCACAGAATATCGATCGCGCTCTCCACCCACAGCCCGGGTGTGTCACTGAGTCCATCCTGACGCGATTCGATCGGCCAGATCCAGACGCCGCCATCGCTCCGACCCCATGAGCTCACTGGCTTCCATGCTGGAATCGCTCGCCTTGATTCAATTGCCACTCCATCCAACGGGCCAGAGCTCGATCAACCCCCGACCTCATCAAATACGGATGGCGAGACATGCGAGCGAGCACGTACTGGAACCACACGTGCGCCCGATGCTTCGGCATGATTGCCAACACCACACTCACCCCGGAGAGCCATGTGATTCGCAGCGTCCTCAGCGGGTGCCGATCCATGACCTCCAAATCATCCAGCAAGAGTTCTTCCAGACACTCCCGATGACCAGCTACGGTCGGCGCCGGTGGAACGCTCACCTCCTCCAACTTCCTCAATCGGGCCATCTGTTGACCCCGTCACGCATTGTCGTCCCACATACTCTTTCCAGAGGTCCGTCGCAAATGTTCCGCGCTGCCGTTCATGACCAACTGGACGGAACGGTACCGCCCAAACCAGCGAAAGGGCGCAGACCCGCTTCTGCGCTCCATTGTGAATATAGAGACCACCGCTCCTCTATTTTCACTCTGGAACATGGCGTTCGTGCTGCTTGCCCTCCTCGACCACGCCCCTCCCCTCATTCTGGCGGCCACGACCGATAGACCCGCAGCGGTTCTTCTTCTCGGTATTTCCGAATATGAGCCCTCGAAAGGTGGTCTATGCTCGCCGAACTGATCCATCCCCTCGCCGCCATGGGAGCACAGGACTGGCCGTATCGGCCCCGTCCATCCAGCGCCGGTCCCAACCAATGTGTGCGGAAACTGGTCTACCACGCGCGCGAGTTCCCCCGAAGACAGGCCCACGGCCGGTTCCTGGTCGTGCTGGACGATAGCTCCTGGCACGAAGAGCTCACGCTGAATTGGATTGAGCAATCGGCGTTTCAGCTGCGGGATCGCCAGACGGAGGTCATCTGCGGAGAAACTGTCTTCGAAGGGGAGCCATACACTATCCTGGGGCACATCGACGGGATCGTCACGGATCTCTTCGGCATTGACCGACTGCTCGAGCACAAGGCCATCGAACACTTCACCTTCCAACGGTACGCGGAGGGCGACTATCCCTTCGATTACTTCGCGCAGGTCTGCTTCTATTTACACGGCATCACCAAACTCAACCCGGACATCGACGAAGCCCTGCTCCTCATCAAGAACAAGAACCAGAGCGCCTACCTCGAATACCGACTACACTACGACTTACCGAACGACCGACTCAACGTGGTCGAGGTCGTGCATTCCAACGGAGAGCGTTCGTTCCCGAAACAGGACGTCATCGGTCTGTACCAGCAAGCGCTCGCCCGATTTGCGCAGATTGAACAGCATCGGGCTGACCAGACCTTGCCGGACCGACCCTACGAAGATGACTCCAATTACCATTGCCAGTACTGCCCTTACTCACGCCTGTGCTGGGAAGGCCACGTGGCTCCGGTCCTCACGAATACGGTTCTGCTCTCATCCGACATGGCGGCACTGGCTGCGGAGTACCTTGATCTCGACGCCAGGATCAAACCCCTCACCAAACGATTCGACCAGGTGAAGAAGCTGCTGAAAGCCGGCCTCAAGACGCAGCAAGCCAGCGAAGCAGAGGGGCACGGGTTCATCGTCCGCATCACCCAATCCACGCAGACCCGACACGACGTGAAGCTGTTGCCGTCTTATGTCCAGGAGCTGGCTGCGACCACGCTGCCCATCGAAAAACTGTCGGTGAGCAGGGTCGCCCAGGAAAGCCGGACTCTTCAAGCCGATCCCGACCCTCGGGTCGCCTGATCCAGGCAGGGCCGCCGAACGCCCGCCAACATCACCTGATCGCTCGTCCCAAGTCCCTCACAAGGAGGCACATCGCCATGACCACGACCTTCATTCCGTTCACGCGCATCAACGGCCTCTCCAACCGCCGTCGCTACCCGATCATCGGCAGGATTCGCCTGGGTATCCGAGTGCTCGGCAAGAACGGGTGGAATCCTGTCGAGACGCCCTACTTCGTCGTGCCCAAGGAAGTCCAACAGGTCTACGGAGAGAAACCCGTCGAGCTGGACGTGATGTTTCCTTCCAACAATCCGGATCTGATTTTTCCCCAATCCCTCCGGTGGTACGGGAACTCCCTCGGGTTGAAATGCATCGGCAACAAGAAACAGGCCCAGCGCCTCAACGAGCGTACCTTTAAGTTCGAGCCCCGCGAATGCCCCTGCGACCTCCTCGAGCGAGGAGAGTGCTCGGAACGAGCCCAACTCCTCGTCATCCTGCCCAAGATCAGCATGGCCGGTCTCTACCAGATCGACGTCGGCAGCTCCAACAGCATGATCGACATCAACTCCTACTTCGACTGGATGAATACTCACATCGGACGGTTTGCGATGATCCAGCTGAAACTCCGACGAGTCCCTCGCCAAATGGTCCACAAGGGCCAGCCTCGTACGCATTACCCGCTTACCCTGCGTTTCGATGATTCGGCCGCCGATGTCGGAGAATTGAAAAAGAATAACGAAGCGATCCTCGCCAAACTGGCCTCCATCGAGGTCCAGGAACCGGACGACACGAATCCGGCCATCGACCCACAGGCCACGACAGTCCTTGAGCACGATCTCCCGAAGGCGTTGTCCCTGAACGGAGATGTCTCTGACCATGCCGAGAGCGCAATGTCTCAGCTTCCGAACACATCCATTCCGGCACGACCAGAGGAACGGGCTGATCACTCCCCCTCCGCCGCTCCCGGCACTCCCGCCGCGCCACCGATGACCGATCCCCAGAAACGGCGCATTCTGCGCAAAGCCAAGGAAGCGGGATTGGCCGAGGATCTCATTCTCGCCAAGATCCATCACCTGACGAAGCAAGAGGCGTCGGGACTGATTTCCCAACTCGACCGGCAGGACTGTTCGTTCTTCGGCGCCGCTGCTCCGGCCACGGCGCCGGAGTCTGACGCTCTGGAACCCAAGGCGAACGACATGGCCAATCGGCACCCGGACCCGATGACCGACGGGCAACCTGAGACAATCGGCGACGGGTCCGGATTCGATCAGCCCGCAGACCCTCCCTTCCTTCCCAATACGGAAGGAGTCGAATTCTAAGAGGAAGGTGTCTCGACCAAACTTGTGGAAACTGATTGCATGATCACAGTTCAGGTCGCGGCAATCGTTGCCAGCGCCACCATCTTCTGCGATTCTATGCACATATGAACAAAAGAACCGTTTTGGCACCTATATCATCTATCATCGTCACGTATGATATCGCCATCAAGCGGAAATCATAGATGCATGGAATGATATGAAGATGACTATCGAGATCGATCGGCGTCTTCTGCGACAGGCTCAGAAGGGGCTTGGCATGGACACAATCAAGGACACCGTCGAAGCCAGCCTACGAACCGTCATCCGCCAGGATCAGTTACAGAAGCTCGCGGATGCGCTCGGTACGATTCCGCTCGACCTGACCTCCGAGCAGCTTCGACAGCAACGGCGCAACGGACCCCGCATGTATCCCGTTGATACGTCCGGGTGGATCCATGCCCTGCGTACAGCGACGCATCCGACATCCATGCACGACTCAAGCCGTTGATCTTAAGCGGGGACACCGCGACCACCGAGTGGATTCTGCTCGAACTGAGGATGGGCCTCACGAAGTCCGAACATCCGGACACCTTGCTGCAGTGGTTTGTGTTTACATCGAACGATAGGCCGCCGTCCTCCAGTGGCTCAGACCGCTTCGCATTTCACACCGCGTGTGGCGTTGAAGGATCAGCGACACGGCGGGCACTTCCATGCGACAGACCGTAGGGCCTGAACACACGAAGGGCTGACAGGAGCTCACTCCCGTCAGCCCGCTTCATGGCAAACCCGGCTTATTTTTTCTCCCCGACCTCGACCTTGGCAGCCTGCAAGCCCTGAATCAACTTCATCCAAGCGGGCGGCAGGACACTAGCGAGTTCCCCCAAGGCCTTCCCTGAAATGTTCCGGAGCGCATCGAAGAGCCCAACCTCCCCCTCCTCTTTTCCCACCAGCGGCAACATCCAGTCCGGGAAATATCCCGCCGCAACCAGGTAGTCCTCGACCGGCTGGTCCAAGGCCACCGCCAAGGCTCTCACCTCACTCTTCGTCAAGCCCGCCAGCCCGGCCGCCACCAACCCAAGCCGCCCATTGAAGCCCAACTGCGCATCCAAGAATCTGATTTCGGTTTCCGATCGTCCTTTGAGATCAGCCTGAACCCGCCGTTGGAACTCCTCCGGCATCTTCTCTTCCCCCCGAGGCGAAAGATAGGCCGCGACTTCTGGAGAGACAATTAACCGCGCACGCGCCAGCAGGAGGCTCTGCGTCACAGCTGCCCGCTCCTGAAGATCCTCACAACAGACCCGTGCGATGGCCCGCAGCGTTTCATCGCTCGGCAATGCCCCGCTCTGTTCATCCTCGATCTGGTACAGGTGCGCCGGAGACATCTTGAGCTGGCGAGCCAACTCTCTCGGGTTCAATCCCGCCCGCGTCCGCACCTCGCGAATCAAATTCCACAGGGCTGTCTCAGCCATCCTGACTCCATATCTATAAACAAACTTATAGACGTATAACAAAATTTGTCATGCGTGTAAAGACAGGCTATCTCAAAATACCATCAATTTTGTATGTTGTGTGTTTTCAATAATTTACAGTCATTATACCTGAATCTGTATTACTCATGAAGCGACACGCTACTGTGGTTCGTATCCACCTTGATATCTGTTAACTAGTTTACATACAATACCGCTTCAACTCCAGGCTGGAGTTCGCTTTAAGCGCAGTCAACATGAAACTTCAAGAATCTACACACGCGAACCCGCGCTCAGCCCACCGTGTCCCGATTCATTCGTGCGGCTTGATCGAGTCATTCGTACGGCTCCATCCGAATTCGTCCGAGCTCAGTCTCCGGAACCCACCTTCCTTCTGCACGCCTCCCTTCCTCGCCGTCTGGCAGCGTTTGTCCATCGGACCAGAACCCGTCCGTGCTCCTCGGGGAATTGGAACATCTTGCGTCTGGGTACCAGTCTTCCTTTGCATCCAGTCTCTCAGGTTTATATCGCTGTTCATGTCTGCCACCTTGTTCTCATACATAACAGAAAGGGATTATCATGTTGGGGCCTTCAGACGCTTTGTTGCATCTCGCCAATCCTCAGAACGCCATCTTCGAACTCTGGCAGAAGCACGACAGACTCATCGAGGCGGTCATCGACCGCTACCACTGCCTCGATCCGGCTGTCAGCCGAGAAGATCTCAAACAACAATCGTTCATCGCCTTCGTTGAAGGCCTGGCGAACTACGACTTCACGAAAGGGGCGCACTGCCAACTGAGCAGCTATATCTACCGATTCCTCCAAAAGGAGTTCCACCGGCTCGTTCCGGGCAGGGACAAAATCGTCCTCGTCGAGGATCCCAGCGGCACCTTCCTCAAATTCATCGAATACTCGACCTACGAAAAACGGAAGCGAGAATTCCAGCAGCTTGGCTACCGCACCACCATCCTCTCTCGCATCGAGCGATTCCACGAGCCCTCGTTCCAGGATGCGCGGGACGATGCCGGCGAGGATTCTCGGGACGCACCCGGCTCACAGGATGGTCTCGACGGCGACGTCCACGAGATCGATGTCTCATCCCCGGACGTCGGAGACTCAATCCCGGCATGGATGGACGCGCGGCACTCGGAGCGATTCCAGTGAAGACCAGCCTGCTCGTTAACACCTCGAGGCAGCAGTTCCACGCGCTGGCCCGAGAACTTGGGATCGCCCATGGCCTGACCTGCCCGCGAATCGACGCGCTCGGGGAGGTCCCATACATCTCCCTGCCCGCCTTCCGCCAGGTGCTGACCCAGTTCCACATCACGCATAGCACCCAGCAACTCCGCCTCTGGCTCCCCCTGCCTCGCACCCATCTTCCGGCCGCCCTCCAGGTTCTGCTTTGCCACGCGCCAGAGCGATGGTATCTCCTCCGGACCCGCGGCCGCGGCGGGCGCAACGGGCGCCGCTACGCCATCCCTCTCAGTTTTCTGTCGCCGGATGCCCACGACTTCGTCCGGACCCGCCAGCTCGTCCGCAAGGACATCTCCGATGACACGTTGATCCACACCATTCGCGCCTTGCTCGGGACCAACCCCGGGCTGAGGTCGACAGCTATCCATCGGCACTTCCTGCGGGAAGGCTTCTCCATCCACTATCAGGCGGTTCGGAAAGCGGTCGGAACCATCAAACTGCGAGGACTGTATGCAACCCTCGGTCATGATCCCAGTCAATCAGCTGATCGTGAACCCGGAGTACAAAGACCTGTTTCCCCCGCTCGCTGACCCCGACTTCGACGACCTCTGCCGGAGTGTCGCGGAAGTCGGCATCCTCTGCCACCTGATCGTCGAGCGGACCGGTGACCGGTACACGATTCTCTCCGGCCACCATCGCTACGAGGCCGCCATCCGAGCCAATCTCAGCGAGGTGCCGTGCAGCATCGCCACCACGCTGGAAGAAAAGATCGCCGCCCTGTTCGACAACGTCCATCGCCGCCACCTGTCACCCCACGACCAGGAACGCCTTCGGCAGTGCGAGGCCGAGTGGAAACGCAAGGCCCTCCAAAACCTCATTCCGGAACTGCAGGGCCTGATTCCGTATCTTCCGGGCGAGATCAAGCTGACCCTCGCCGCTGCCTCGCCCGAACGGCAGCGCGCCTATCTCACGGAGCTGCAGCAACGGCTCACCGCTCAGAGCAGCTCCGCGGCACCAGTCGCCCCGGCTGCCGAGCAGAACTCGTTGATTCACGATCTCCGCCAGCAACTCCAGGAGAAACAGCTCCAGATCCGGTCCCTCAACGACCAGATCACCGCACTCCAACAAACGCTCAAGCAGGCGAAGTCCCTCGCCACGACCCTGACCTCGAAACAGAAGGCCGCCAACGCGACCGTCGATCATGCCGTGCAAAGCCGCTTCCAGACCGAGCTTGAGGATTTCCGACAACGACTGGAGGACCTCTCCAAGCAG
This sequence comes from Nitrospira sp. CR1.3, assembly GCA_014055525.1. Taxonomy (GTDB): domain Bacteria; phylum Nitrospirota; class Nitrospiria; order Nitrospirales; family Nitrospiraceae; genus Nitrospira_C. The sequence continues at coordinate 82,300 of WIAH01000012.1, read as the reverse complement.
CTGCAAGCGGCTCACAAGGACAAGGAGACACTGGAGGAGCAACTCCAGCAGGAACGCAACCGGATCAAAGCCATGGAGGCAGAGGTCAAAGCTGCTGCGCTCCAACAGCAGCAGGCGGTCGACCGATTCCAGGACTCGCTCCGCCACAGCCCCGGGCCCGAACTCCTGTCCAACGGACTCGATTGCGCCAGTCAGATCCTTGCCACCTTGGCCGTCTATGCCAAGACGATCACGACCTGGAGTCCCGGAACCCCGGACCAGGCGGCGAAGACCTTGCGCAAAGTCGAACAACAGCTCGGACTGCTGCGAGAGGCCGTTTCGGCGGCCACCCGCAGGGGACGGGATGCTCATCCACTCGGGGACGGGACACCCACACTCAGCGTGGTTGGGGCCGGTGCCTCCAAACAGAACACCGGGCGGCCAAGGGAGAGAGGCACATCACTGGACGGGTGACCATCAGTTGTTGCCATTGCTGACAGAAGGCTTCCGGACCTAGCCAAATGGCTAGGCTGCCCCTACGAATGGCTAGGTGTGCGAAGTGTCGTCTTGCTGGTATAAAAGCCATGCACCATCACAACCGTGTAACCCCTGACCCAGAGCCACGTTGCTCCATGGACTGTCTTGACACATCAACGCTCTCTCCCTGCCACGGTGTCGCCAATGCCGCGCTGGCGAAGACCACGATCCTGCAGCGCATCCGTGTGGCCCTCAGCAAGATCAGCATCTATAACCAGATCGCCAAGGAACCCGACTCCTGCCCCTCTTCGCTGATTGAACAACAAGTTCTCACGCTGCTGCTCGCCTCGCAGCTCCACAGCATGTTCCGGAGCAGCCTCGTGCGCGCGCTCGATGTGTGCTGCCCGAGCCTCGACGAAGCCATTCACCAGCTCGTCACGAAGGATCTCATTCACGTGCATCCTACCGACCTTCCCTCAAAAGACGTGCTGCTGACTCTGGAACCAGCCGGAGCGCACGCCGCCCATCGCCTCCTCCAATGGCCCCATGTCCTCGACTCCGTCCTTGAATCACTCAGTCCTGCCACCCAGGAGGAATTGTACGCCCACCTGCTCCACACCATCCTGCAGCTTCAGGAGGCCAAGCAGATTCCCACCAGCCTCATGTGTATCACGTGCCGGCACTTCCGGCCCAGGCAATACCCGGAAAATCCGCAGAAGCCGCACCATTGCGCCTTCGTCGATGCCCCACTCGGTGACCGGGACCTGCAGATCGACTGCCCTGAACATTCCGACTCCGACCCTTTGCCGCGCGGTCCCATCATCTAACCACTCGTTCTCTCGTTCTGTTGGAGCCCGGCGCCATCCTCTCGTGCAGGGCCTTCGTTGAGTGCCGCTCCAACTGCCGTCGGGCTGTAATACATGGGTAGAGTGGACTCAGATACCATGATCTCCCCCCTGCTCTGCTCGGAGACACGACTCCCCTATTCCTGTGAGCAGGACCGATGAACGCCCAAGGCAAGAGCCCGACGCGATTCGCGTTCACCTTCCACGCGACCGTCTTCAGGAAGGATCCCGCGTTTGTCGCTCGTGTCACCTGGGACTTTACCCAACAGAAGATCCATCGCGAACACGCGCCGCTCGAACGGAAGCCGAAAGGCCGGTTTCATGCGGAGGTCACCGGAACGTTCATCGCGTCGGTCGGGGACATCATAGAGGCGCAGCGCGGACGGACGAAAGAGCGTGACAGCCGCGCGTTCTTCCTCGTCGCCCCCTCCGGGACACTGATCCTGGTCGCGTTTGCGGACGAATTGGATGACGTGATTCGAGTCGGCAACTATCTCGCCGGCCGGCTCGCGGTCGAGGACCTTGGGAAGGGAGGCTGGGTCTTCGATAAAGTGCGGAGCGACTGGAACGGCGAACCGGTCAGTGGGGAGCCGCAGCAACGTGAGCGGACGCCATCACCCAGTTCATCCCTGTCGAGAGACAACATGGATCGCCGCACACCGGATCTCCTTCACGAGCTCTCACGGCAGGACGCAATTCCCGAGGCGAAGGGCAGACACCGCCGGTCGCTATCACGCGGATGAGAGCGGCGGTGACTGAGCCGGACCGTCCTTAGTGGCGTCTGGGGCAGTCGGCGGGGACTCGGCCGACATGAGGGGACTGACGACGGGGAACTTCACGTTGACATAGAGGGGCGTGGTATCCAAGGTCTCGCCCTTATAGGTCTGCCCGTACGTGCGGAAATAGAACCACCGTTTCGGGAGCGACATCACACGATCACGCAACACCTGGCGCTGCTCCGCCATTCTCATGGTCACTCCTCCGCCGAGCGTAATAATTGGCTCAGGTCTGGTGACCAGGGGCGTCGAATCCTCCACGTACTGCGCCGTCTCCGGGTGGTTCACGAGGAAGTAGGCCCAGGAGTTGATGTTGTCCATGATGCTCTGCGCCGCGTAGGGACCGACTTCCTCCTGAATCTGCGCCAGGGACTGGGTATACAGGTGAATCCAGATATTGGCCCCACCGCCCTTATTGAACAGCTCTTTGATATCCGGATAGAGCACGTTATGGCCCTCGTCGATGTGCAGGCACAAGGGCGGAGTGAGCGCACGGCCGGAGGCAAACAGGCGGCCCACCAGGCTCTGAATCATGGAGATGAAGACCTTCGCGATGATATGCGCCGTCCGGCGCGTCAACAGCGTCCCGGTATTGCAGACCATGATCACGCGCTTTCCGGATTCCAGCCGGCGAATGAATTCATTCGTCTTCGCCTTGCCGATGATCCGTCCCGTGGTCCCGAACGTGAGAGCCGACAACATGGTTTGCAGCGACGCGGATACCTTCGCGTAAAAGTCCTGCATATTGGGACCGTGGGTGATCTGATCGATGGCCAGACAGAGTTCCTCGGTGCCAGGCAGCGCCTGCAACGTATCGCGGAATTGCATCAGATCCTTGTGCCCGACCCGTAGCTTCACATCGTAGAAGGAAATCTGAGGTGCAATCCCTTTCGCCTTGGCAAGCACGATCAGTCCCGAGACCACCACCTGGGCCACCTGCGTCGCGATCGCAATGTAGAAATCCTCCCGCGCCTTGATCCCCGAGATGATGTGATTCACCAGCTCATCTTCCATGTAGTAGCTCGACAACGGGTCCAGGTAGACCGACTCCTCGGGAAAAATCGGCGTGAGCAGCATCAGTTCCTCCAGCCGCCCGCACTCGGCCGCTGTTTGGACGATTTTCGAGAACAGCTCGATGTCGCCCTTTGGATCGACCACCACCACTGAGTAGCCTTTCCGGATGTCCTGCTCGACGATATTCTCCACCAGACGGGTCTTGCCCACCCGCGTGGTCCCCAGGCACCCGAAATGGCCGCTCCGATCGGCATCCCGGATCGCAAAGAGGCCTTCCTGCCGGATGTCGTCGAGATTGGCGCCGAACCCCAACAACGTGAGTTCCGGATGAATTGGGCGCGATCGACACTTGCCGTTGAGCGCACGGAGCAGTTCCAGCGGAGAAGCCATCGTCCCACCATCCTTGCGCGAAGGCGTCATTCAGGGATCAACCTCATGCGAGTACTACCGGTTGGAGAATGAGCGCACGATTCAGCATGAGGGGATCGTTTTGCCGGGTATAATTCGCTCGACTGTGAAACCCGCACCAAATGCAGCTGAGCCTCAGGGGCCGCATTCTGAACTTAGAGTAGGTGTCGAAGCGAATGAGTGCGGGGAACTGGGGCTACATCGCAACGCCGGGCAGCAAGGGGGTTCCAGTATGAAAGCGCGCTACGGCCTAGCGGCCCTTACCCCGGCGCGTCTGTACATACATGGCTGGCGGCAGGATCAACACGCCTTCAAGAGTCTGGCCGTAATAACGGCCGAAGTCTTTGACATCGCCGGTCAGCAAATGGGTGGCGCGGGCACCGATGGCGGCCAGGAGGATCGGGCGGTCGCTCTCCGGCAGATCGAACTCAGGCGCGTGACGCGATTCGGACGGAGCGGCAGGGACGATTTCCATGGATGCACAGAGCTGCTCCAGGTCTTTGCGCTGCTGTGCAGTGGAGAGGTTGCGACGGGCTTCCTCCACCGCGTAGGCCGAGGAAATAAAGGTCACGCCACGCAACTTGAAGAGTTGCCTGAGCCGGGAGTCGTGCCGGTAGGCGGCGGAGAACAGGACATTGGCATCCAGGAAGACCCGATCCACGCCCTAGGCCTTGGTCGGGTTGTAGTGAGAAATGGTGTCCGGGTCGAGGCCTAGCTTTCGGACTGCTTTTCGCGCCCGTTCATAGTCTTCCGCATCCACAGCATTGGACAGCAGGAACTCCGCGCGACGTTCCGGGCTATAGATTTCAACCGGGAGGGCTGCAGCCGGTCGGATCAGTACACCCTCAGCCCGTTCTTCGGCAATGACAAGCGAGCCTTCTTTGATGCCATACCGGCGGCGGAGTGAGGCAGGGATCACAACGGTTCCCCGTTTGCCGACCTTGCTGGTTTCCGTAGCCATATGACTTCCTCTTTGAGAAATGTGCCTGACTATCCGACTATCTGATTATCGGGCACATTATGCCGTTTTCCGGGCCGAATAGCAAGAGGGACGCCAACTCCCGTTGGGGCAAGCCGTTTCCCGACAGTCTGATCTCACCCAGAAAGCGGCCCTGGTACCCGTCCTGAGACATCGGTTTTTTCGAGTCCCCAGGCTCTCAAAGCCAGGAAGTAATTCTCAGTTGAGGCCTTGCGCGTGCAGCTGTTCGACCTGGTCCCCCTCATTGAAAGGTTCACTCATGACCACCGCCGAAACCGATCCGATTCAAGCCTCCACCATGGAGTACATTCCGCTGTCGGACAACGCTCTCACCGTCCTCCGAGAACGGTACTTGGCCAAGGATGACCAGGGGAACATCATTGAAACCGTGGACCATCTCTGGGCGCGGGTCGCTCACGAAATCGCCATGGTCGAGACCCTGTACGAGGCGACACCTGAGGAAGCGGCGTCCATCGAGGAGCAGTTCCGCCGGATGCTGGCCGCTCGAACCTTCCTGCCCAATTCTCCCACCTTGATGAACGCCGGCCGCCCAGGTGCGCACAAGCAGTACTCGGCCTGCTTCGTCATCCCGATTGAGGATGACATGCAGTCGATCGGGAATGCCGTGACCGCGGCCTTGTTGATCCACAAGAGTGGCGGAGGAACCGGGTTTTCATTCTCCAATTTGCGTCCGAAGGGCGATCGCGTGCGGAGCTCAGGCGGCGTGGCATCCGGCCCGGTCTCCTTCATGAAGATCATTGACGGCGCCACCGAACAGGTACGCCAGGGCGGAACCCGCAGGGGCGCGAACATGGGGATTCTCCACGTCCAGCACCCCGACATCCTGGACTTCGTGAATTGCAAGACGCACGACGGTCAGATCCGCAACTTCAACATCAGCATGGCCGCCACCGACGCGTTCATGACCGCGGTCAAGGAGGACAGACCCTACGCCCTCGTCAACCCCCGCACGAAGCAGCCCGTCAAACAGATTTCCGCACGGCTGGTCTTCGATCGCCTCGTCGAGGAAGCCTGGAAGACCGGCGATCCCGGGCTTTTCTTCATCGACCGCGCGAACCGGGCCTGTCCTATTCCCGCCATGGGTGAAATCGTCTCGACCAATCCCTGCGGTGAGATCCCGCTGCATGGCTTCGATGCCTGCACGCTCGGCTCCATCGATTTAGCCAAGCATCTTCGGATCCCGCCCGGCCATGGGGAGTACGAGCTCGACTGGGAGCGTCTCGACCAGACCATCCGGCTCGCGGTTCGATTCCTGGACAACATCATCGATGCCAACGACCATCCGCTTCCCGAGATCAACGCCATGACGCGGCAGACCCGCCGCATCGGCCTTGGGATCATGGGATACGCCCGGCTGTTGATGATGTTGGGCCTTCCCTACGGCAGCGAAGCAGCCGTACGCTTCACCGAGCGGCGCGCGCACCAGATGAAGGCCATGGCGTGGCGCGCGTCAGCGCAACTGGCCCACACCCGAGGCGTGTATCCGGCGTGGAAGGGAAGCAAGCATGAACAGGAAGGAAAGAAGGTCCGGCACAGCTACGTGACGACCGTGGCGCCAACTGGGTCGATCAGCATGATCGCCGACACCAGCGCCGGCTGTGAACCCGAGTTCGCGCTGGTCTGGTTCAAGCAGGTCCTCGAAGGCAGGAAGCTGCCCTACCTCTGCGACCTCTTCGAAGCGACGGCCAGGCGCGCAGGCTGGTGGCATGACGATCTCATCGACAAGATCGCGGCCAATCACGGGTCTTGCCGGGGCCTCACGGACGTGCCCGCCCGGTGGCAACCGGTCTTTACCGTGGCCCACGATCTCACCCCTGAGCAGCATGTCCGGGTCCAGGCGGCCTGGCAGCAGTTCAGCGACACGGCGGTCAGCAAGACCATCAACCTGCCTTCCACGGCAACGGCTGACGACGTCCGCCACGCGTACCTGCTCGCATGGGAACTCGATTGCAGCGGGATCACGGTCTACCGCGATGGGAGTCGCGCCAGCCAAGTGCTCAATCTGGGCAAAGCGGACTGCAATGGGAGCCCCTCCACGAACGGAACAAGCCAAGTACCAGACGGGGACCTCCCTGTCGCCCACCCGTTCGAGCTGCCGGACGTCCTGGACGCGAAGCGGGTGCATGTGAAGACGACGGATGGGCATGTGTACGTCACGATCTCGACCTTGAAGACCAGACCGCTCGAGGTCTTCATCCACACGCCCGTCGAGGCCAGTAACGCTGAGATCTACGAATCCTTTGCACGAGTGCTCTCCATCTCCTTGCGATCGGGCGTGCCTGTGGAGGCTTTGCTCGAACAACTGGAAAAAGCCAACCAACGGTACGGATCGGTCGCCAGCATCCCGGCCGCCATCATCCGCGCGCTCCGGATGAGCCAGCTGATCAAAGAGAACGGCGAGGGACTCCCTCCCTGCCCGCAATGCAACCAGGGCACCATCCGGCAGGAGAATTGTTTGGTCTGCCGGCACTGTGGCTGGACGAAGTGCAGTTGACGGTTTCCCCATTATATAGAGAGGTCGGCCATGCCTCCCCGGTCCCTTCCACCATCCGTCCCGCTCAACACGGCTGCCGTGACTCCGAGGACGGATCAGAATGTCGGACTTCAGGTCGGATGGACCGTGGTCTATCGCGATGCCAAAGACCGACTACAGGGCGGCAAGATCATCGAGATCCTCGACCCGAGCACAAACGGCCGCGTCAATCTCGATTCCGGGGTCACCATCCCCATTGCGAAGATCACCGCTGTTAAAGCCGTCGATCAAGATGGCCGTTGCCTCGCCGCCTGGACCGTCAACCCGCACGGCTACGACGGCACCAGATCTGCCACTCTCCCTGTGCTCACCGGTCCGGACCGCTGGCTCAAACGGTTCCGCCGCCTGGCCGAACTCACCGCCGGGATCACCGGCGACGATCCGCGCTTCCCTTCCATCATGCAGCTGCTCAGCCAGTGCGAAGAGGCCTATGTGCACGGCCAGGACGACGCGTTCATTCAGTCCGCGCGCCAGGTCGCCGCACTCGTCCACGCTCCCGGCTCCAGACAAACCCCTTCCACCGAATCCGGCTCGCCCGCTCCCTCCCAAAGAGCCGCACAGCGACCATCAGGTTCATCTGATCCTTCCCCGACGTAACCATCTCCTCTTTCATCCTCGCAACGAGCCATTACGAAGGAGTGTATGATGCAGACTTCCATGCCCGATCTCGTGGCACAGTTCGTCCGTGCCCGCAGGGTCTCGGTTCCGCTCCTCGCCATCACCACACCCGATCCCGCCGCGACGATCGGCCTGATCCGGACCTACGGGTTGCGCGGTCCTGGATCCGATCAGGAAGACCCCGTCTTCTCCTGGGACGTCAGCCGGGGGCTTCTGCCCGTCAACAGCGGGGCCGACAAAGCCTTGGCGACGCTGCTGGGCAGTACCAAGTCCAACGTCACGATGAATCCCTCGGAAACCCTCAAGCTCCTCACAAATGTGCCTCCGAAGAGCGTCGTCTTCTTTCACAACGCCCACCGCTTCATCCGCAATGAGTTCGTCGCCCAAGGCATCTGGAATTTGCGCGACGTCTTCAAGGGCAAACCGGCGACCCTCGTCTTGCTGGCGCCCGCGATCGACGTGCCCGCGGAACTCTTCCATGACCTCCTGGTCTTGGAAGAAACCCTGCCGGGGCGGGAGCAACTGGCCGCGATCATCAAGGACCAATGCGTACAGGCACAAATCGACACTCCTGCCGAGGACGCGATGGCTCAGGCCGTGTCCGCCCTGCAGGGGCTCGCCGCCTTTCCGGCCGAACAGGTCGTGGCCCTGTCGCTCAGCAAACGGACTGGCATCAATCTGACGCGGCTCTGGGAGCGGAAACGGCAGATGATCAACGCCACCCCGGGGCTCTCCGTGTGGGGTGGGAATGAACGGTTTCAGGATATCGGCGGTGTGCAGGCCGCCAAAGATTTCCTTGCGAAACTCTTCAAAGGCAACGATCCCCCGAAGGCCATCGTCTTCCTCGATGAAATCGAGAAGATGTTCAGCGGCTCCCTGTCCTCCAATCAGGACACGTCGGGCGTCACCGTCTCCATGCTGGGGACCTTGCTCACCTATATGCAGGATCACAAGGCAAGAGGCATCATCTTCGTGGGCCCGCCGGGGACGTGCAAATCCATGGTGGCCAAAGCCAGCGGCGCAGAAGCCGGGGTGCCTGCGATTTGCTTCGATCTTGGCGCGATGAAGGCGTCACTCGTCGGGCAATCGGAAGGCCAGCTGCGCCAGGCGCTTGGCATCGTCAGCGCCGTGGCCGATGACAATGTCCTGTTCATCGCCACCAGCAACAACGTGAGCGCGCTCCCGCCGGAGCTGCTCCGCCGCTTCAAATACGGCGTCATGTTCTTCGATCTGCCTTCGGCAGCTGAGCGGGAAACTATCTGGGCGATCTATCGCAAACACTTCAGGATTCCAGCCGAGATGGCTCAGCCGGCGGATCAAGGCTGGACCGGCGACGAGATCCGGACCTGTTGCGAGCTGAGCTGGCAACTCGGTTCGTCCCTGGAAGAAGCGAGCGCCTACATCATCCCGGTCTCCATTCGCGCCGCGGACCAGCTCAAAGAGCTGCGCTCGCAAGCCAATTACCGGTACCTTTCCGCCAGCTACCCCGGCCCCTATCTGATGGACAAGGCCGAGGCTGCTCAAGGACCGAGCGCCCGCATGTACGTGGCGTAGGTGATTCTTTCTCTCTTTTTGACGAGGCCCCCATGCCCTGCTGGATGACCGCCACTACCACCGTCGAACTCAAGGCTGCCGATCAGACGCTCCTCAAGCAAGCCGCTGAACGCCTCGGCTGGACGGTGGTCCTTGAGGGAGACTCCCTTCGCATCCAGACAGCCGACGGGATCACGCTCGTCGTGTCCGGCCAGTCGGTCGTGATTCCACGCGGCCGGGAAGAACTGGTCCAGACGCTGCAACGATCCTACGCCCACCAGATTCTCGACACCGTGGCGTCCCAATTCGGCTGGACCGTGGAAGCCACAGACACGTCGGAATCCACCTTCGTCCTCAGCAAGTTTTAATCGCTCGATGGAAAGGAGCCGGTCATGCACAGGCCTGACGCCATTCGCGTGCACATCGCGCCGGACGGCACGCTGACAGTTACCACGGACGACATCAGCATGCCCAATCACCGAGAGGCTGACGAGTTACTTAACTTGCTGAACCAGCTCGCGGGCGGCCAGACCGAAGTCATCGAGCGGCCCGAACGGCTCCTCCACGACGAGCACCAAGACCACTCGCATCTCCACCATTCACATCGCGCATGAGGTTCTCCATGGACACTCCACAAGCCACTCTGTCCGCACTCTGGAAGAACGCGGTCTGCCTCGTCCTCACCTTGCGGAAGCTCGGCATCAAGCGAACCGTCCGCCAGGATGTGCTCGCGGTCGAGACCGATCGCGCCCTGGTCAAGGTGACCAAGGCGATTCTGGCCTGTCCCGAATATAAGGCCATTACGAAACTAGACGCGCAGATCCGCAAGCGACTCTCCAGCTATACGCTGCCGTCCTCCCTGCGCCCAGGGATCTACCTCGTCCCCAATGCGCTCCTCGAAGAAGTGGATGAGCTGATCACGAACTTCAAAGAGAAACGAGAGAGCCTGATCGACTATTTTGTCCAGGTCTATCCCCAGCGCAGAGAAGAAGCCCAGCTCAAGTTGGCGGACCTCTACAATCCAGCCGATTACCCGGACGTCGACACGGTCAAAGCCGGCTTCCTCTTCGAATGCCAATATCTGACGTTCGACCTTCCCGGAACCCTGAGTACCCTCAGCGAGCGGCTGCTGACGCGTGAGGCCAACAACGTCTCGCAAAAAGTCAGGCAGATGCTCGAGGAAGCCCAAACCACCCTCCGCGAGGCGATGGCCGAATTGGTCGACCACCTGATGGAGCGACTCACGCCCAACGCCAACGGCAAGGCCAAAACCTTCAAGGCCAGCACGGTGACCAACCTGATGGACTTCTTGAACCGGTTCGATGCGCGCAATCTCAGCCAGGATGTGGACTTGCAGAAGCTCGTGAATCAGGCAAAGGGCCTCCTCTCTGGGATGGAACCGAATCGCATCCGGAAGGACGAATCCGTGACCACGGTCGTTCGCGAAGGGATGCGAGCGATCAAGTCCCAGTTGGATGCGCTGCTGATCGAGAAGCCTTCACGCGTCTACGTGCTGGAGGACGAATAACAGAGAGGTGCCCCTTCCCATTCCGGCTTCGTCGCAGTAATACCTTCTCTGCCGCGTCTCCATCACAGGATCACGCCAAGGATCACCACCCGTCATGAAGCTCTCGCCCGACGACATCCGCCGCGCCCGTTCCGTCAACCTCATTGAGCTCCTGATCGGGCTGGGCCACAAGCCCGTGTCCCGCCGCCCGGACCATGCGCTCTTCCACTCTCCCTTGCGTGACGACCGTCACCCGTCGTTTTCTGTCTCCCATGTCAACGGCGCCTGGGTCTGGTATGACTTTGGCCCGGGCACGCACGGCGATGGCATCGAGTTCATTCAACAGACATTCCAGCTCACGTTCCCTGAAGCGGTGTGCAAGCTGCTCGGTCATCCCATCGACATCGGCCCTCCTCCAAGCCGGTCCTGGAAAGACCCGACCCAAGCACAGCGGCAGCGCATCGACCTGGCGCGGCAGGCCTACTGCAGCGCCAGGGCCCGCATGACGCCCGCGAAAGAAAGAGAGCTCCGGCAGTATTTTCTCTCTCGACAGGTCCCGTACTTTCCTCAACTCGGAGCGGTCTGGATGTCCCGCGGCGAGGCCAAGACTCCGTACATCGGCATCCCACTTCCCAGCCCTAACGTCCACTTCATGCACGGAGTGGAATGCCGGGCACTCCATGACGTTCCGAATGAACTCCTTCGCGCCACGATCGGGATCAAATCTCCGTGGATCATGAAGCGCGGGGACGCGGCGGTCCTCGTCACCGAAAGCATCCTCGACTGCTTAGCCGGCGATGCGCTGTTCGGCCCCACGTTCACCCTGTGCGCCCTGAACGGGATCGGCAACGTCGGCAAACTTCCGGAGTACCTGACTCGCCTCAAGGCTAAGATCGTCTACCTCGCGCTGGATAATGACCCAGATCCCGACAAGGGTCCGAAAGCCCAGCAAGAGGCGATCGTGTTGCTCACCAGACTGGGCATGCATGTCGTGGAAGTCCGAGTCCACCACCAGGCAGGCGTCAAGGACTTCCATAAGCTTCTGCTTCAGGCCCCGACCCGCATCTCGCCGTTCCACCTCACCGAGAGCGGCGTTCATCACCAGGCCGCGCCGCGCGCTCCATCTTCCTGTTCGTAACAGCCCAGGCATCGCTCAATCCTGATCTCGCAAGGAGACGCCATGGATACGCGCCAGGTTCCGATCACTGCGTTCATCGAGACCTTCAGCGCCAGCCTGTGTGAATCGGCCGCCTCACAGCTCAGGCCCATCTTCCGACCCGAGCACCGGATCACGGCGCAGCCCATCCTGAATCAACTCAAGGAACCGCTCTGGCCTCCGCAAGCGGATGTCGCGACGGCCACGGCCCTCGTGCTCCAGCAGCATCGCGGCGCCTTGATCGTCGGAGAAATGGCGACCGGCAAGACCCGCACTGCGGTCGGCGCCTGTCTCATCCACGGCTCCCGACGCGTGCTGGTGATGACGCCGCCCCATCTCCTCCGCAAGTGGGAGCGGGAAATCACACGCATTCTGCCGGACGCCCCGGTCCACCAGCTGAAGTCGCTCAGCAGCATCGATCGCATCGCGAGGACCCCGCTCCCCAACCAGCTTCCCCTCTTTGCGATCATCTCCCGCGAAAAGGCCAAACTCTCGTATGCCACGAAACCGGCCCTGGTCCGGCGGCGATGGAAGGGGGAGCACGGAGTGCTTGACCTCTTTTGCTGTCCCCATTGTGGCGACCAGGTCCGGGATGCCGATGACACGCCCCTCACACCGGAGACGTTGCCGGCGAAATCGAAATGCCGCGCCTGTGGCTCTCCCCTGTACGACTTCGATCCGAGCGGGCCGCGCCGGTACGCCCTGGCCGATTACATCTGCAAGCAGCACCCGACCGTGTTTGATACGTTCGTGGTTGATGAGATCCACGAACTGAAGGGCAAGGCCACAGCCCAAGGCATCGCCTTCGCGAACCTCATGAAGGTCGCGGACCGGGTCATTGGATTGACGGGTACGCTGTCGAACGGACGCAGCACATCGCTCTTCTACCTCCTCTGGCGTCTCATTCCCAGCCTCAAGTCGGCGTACAGTTTCCACGATGAATCCCGGTGGGTCGATGTCTACGGCATCCGCGAGACGCGCACCACGTGCATCGATGCCGACCAGGTGATCGAGCAGGGGACCCAGTCGAAACGGAAAGTCTACGTCACTGTCCTGGAACGACCTGGGATCTCGCCCCGGCTGATCCCGCATCTGGTCGACAAGGCCTGCTTCCTCCGGATGGAGGACCTGGATCTCGCGCTCCCTCCCTATGAAGAGCAAGTGGAGACCTGTGAGCTCGATGGGCAACTCAAGGACAATTATGAGCAGCTCTTCAAAGCGGCCAAACCGCTGATCCGGGAGGCCAGGAAATCCCGCGACGGGCACCTGCTGTCCACGGTCATTCAGGCGCTGGTGGCCTACCCGGACCGCTGTACGAGTGAGGAACGGATCACCAACAAGTTTGGAGAGGTCAAGTTCACTCTTCCCCCATTACCTGAGCCGATCCGATATCCGAAAGAACGCTTGCTCCTGCAACAGATCGAAGACAACGTGAACCGGCATCGCCGCGTCCTCGTGTACTGCACCCATACGGGGACCCGTGACATCACGCCCCGCCTGCATCGGATCCTGAAGCAAGCGGGGTTTCGCACGGCCGTGCTCACGGCTGCGGTGCAAGCCGAACGGAGAGAAGAATGGATTGAGGACCGGGTGAAGGCCGGTCTCGATGTGCTGATCTGCAATCCTCGGCTGGTGCAGACAGGGCTCGATCTCCTGGACTTTCCCAGCCTGCGATTCTTCGAGTCGGATTACAACATCCTGACGGTCCGGCAAGCGGCTCGCCGCTCCTGGCGGCCGGGACAGCAGCAACCCGTCGACGTGCGACCGCTCGTGTATGCCGGCACGGCCCAGGAACAGGCCTGGTCCCTCATCGCCAGTGGCATCAAGGCCAGTCTCTATACCGAGGGAGACATTACCAGTCACGCGATGGCGGCCTTCAATCAAGAGGACGACCTCACCATTGGCCTGATCCGCTTCATTCTCGACCAGAATCCTCAGCTCCTGAGCGCCGAACAAGCCTTCCGCGACCTCGCTCGCGCCTACAAGGAGCAACGGGAGCTCGTCGGCGAGCCAGCACCTCAGCCCCCATTGCATCTCATGGCCGTCTCCGCGGCAGGGGACCAAGCGGTCACGATGCCGACGGCCGAGCCGGCGCCCGCGCTGCTCCCAGAGCTCTCCCAGCAACTCGGTCTCTTCGCCGCCTGACCCATTTCACCCTGGATGCATCCGTGAGGCCCGCATGACACACGACCGATCACACCCGATGGATGACGACCCGAAGATGCTGCGCGTCAATGGCTTCGAGGCCCTGATCGAATCCTATGCCTATCAGGACCTGCAGCCTGGCCTCTCACTGCGAGTGCTCTCGCTCATCGCGCGAGAGTCGAGCATGCGAGCGATCCGCGCCAACATGAGCCTCGGACATCAGGTCGAGATCGACGGGGTCGGACTCCTCTCCTGGCCGAGGCCCTCCGACCTGGAGATCCAGTCCTTTCACCGCCGGCTCCCCTCGGGACTCATGTCCTCGCTCTGGATCCCCAAGACCGCCACGGCCTATGGGATCGAGCCCAATCAGCCCGCGTATCTCATCAGCCCTCACGGCACCGCCCTCACGATTCCGTCCGGCTTCATCCCGCTGCTCGACCGGCTGCTGCCCTTTCCGGTTCTCGCGTCCTGGGCGGAGGCCCTCTGGCAATTCGGGCTGGAGGCCGACTGGATCACTCCCCTGATCGGACACAGGCTGCACGCCTGGGAAGTCCATCCTCCGCGTCGCGCCGTGCAGGACTTCCTCACCACCCAGCTGCAAGCCCGCGCGCTACCGGTTCCAGCCTGAGCAGGGCCGGAAGAACCTTTACCATTCTGACAAGCGAGCCACGGACCATGAGAACGATCGCCAGAGCAAAGGCAGGATTCTATCCGACGCCGGAACCCGTCACCCGCGCCATCGCCGAGCTGATTCAAAACCCCTCTGGCCACTCCGGCCGCCTCTGTGATCCTTGTTGCGGGCTCGGACAACCAGCACGCACCCTGGCTCAATCGCTGGGACTGCGCAGTTTCGGGATCGAACTCGACAGAAACCGATTCCAGGAGTCGAAGATCATCCTCGAGGACACGCTCCGCTCCGACGCCTTCGCCGCGACCATCCAGAAGCAGAGCATGTCCCTTGTCTTCCTCAATCCTCCCTATGACGATCTGGGAAAACGCCAGCGCAGCGAACCCGCATGGCTTCGCCTGCTCACCCCCGCCCTGCAACCGGGAGGCATTCTCGTCTTCATCATTCCCGAGCCGCGGGTCACGAAGGAACTCCGCCGCTATCTGGCGACCCACTACCGGCAAGTCGCGTTCTTTAGATTTCCTCATCCGGAATACCGCGCCTTCCGCCAAGTCGTCATCTTGGGGGAGAAAACCGCCTCGCCCTTGCGCGATCGGAGGCGCATCGATGCTCTCGCGGAGGAGAGGATTGACTACCAATCCTTCGAGGGCCCCCTCACCCCGCTGTATGCGATCCCTCCTCAACTGATTCCGGAACCGATCGAGTTCCGCAGCCACTGGGTCTCGCCCGAAGACCAGCTCGCCGAGGCCGCCGCACACGGCATCTGGCAGGACCCCCGCATCCACGATGCGCTCGACTTTCCCATTACAGGCCCCTGTACTCCCCTCATGCCGCTCAGAAAAGGGCATCTGGCGAGAATGATCGCGGCAGGCATGTTGAACAACCAGACGATCGCGACCGGGTCCACTCGCTGGATCATTAAAGGCTTCACCGACAAGACCACGAAACAACTGCCGCCTGAGCAGGAACATTTCGACACGGCAAAGGGACACGAGACTCGGACCGTGACACGGGTCATCGACATCTTTGTGCCGCAGATCCAGGCCTGGGACATCACGGAAGGGCCCTGCTACGGCCAGCACGTCATCGTCAATTGCGTCGATCATCGCGGAGAAGTCGCGCACGAGACACCATGACATCCAGCAACGAGCCACCTGCCAACCAGGGCCACGAGCCGCAGTCGCCGGCTCGCCGCAGGGCCAAGCGCCCCGAGAAATCGGAGCGATCCTGCAAGGACTGCCGCAAACCGTTCCTGGGCACGGAGGCGGCCCAGTACGGCCACTGCTGCCGCTGGAAACAGCGAGGGCAGGTCGCGAAGAAATACGAGTGGACAGCAGACCGAGATCAGCTGCTCCGTACTCGGTACGATGGCACCATGAAAGGACGCGCGGCTGACATCGCCGCCCTGCTTGGATGGCCCACGTGGGTGATCAAGCGCCGCGCCGCCGAGCTCGGGCTCACCTATCACCTGGATCCGAAGCCCTGGACCAAGGCAGACGAAGCGTTTCTCCTCGAGCACGTGGGCAGCCGCCTCCTCCCCTGGCTCGCGAGGAAACTGCATCGCTCCGTCACGTCCGTCAAAATGAAATGCCGCCACATGGAGCTGAGCCTGCGGTACCGAGAAGGCTATACGCTGCGCGAGCTGGAGCTGTGTTTCGGCTGCGATCATCGGGTGATCGAAGGATGGGTGCGCGAGGAGAAGCTTCACATCCGACGACGGGGCACCGAGCGAGTCCACGACGCCTGGTACGTGACCGATACGGACCTGCTCCGGTTCATCAGTGACCATCCCCTCGCCTTCCCACTCCGCAAGGTGGACCAGTTCTGGTTCATGGATCTCGTGACCAGTGGCGGGCTTGTCCGAAAGGCCCTGCAAGCTGCCTCACAGGATGATGCTGATCAACCGGCCGCCTGACCTCCCGAGTTCTTCGGCCGGTCATTCCACGACATCACTCACGTCGTCTCAGACTCTGTGGAGGCTGTTATGAAATTCATCTGTACCCGCAACATCCTGCTGAGCGCTATCCGCAATCTGCTCAGCCTCACCTCGAACAGATCCACCCTCCCGATCCTCGCCCATGCCCTCCTGGAAACCACGCCCACGGGCCTCACGGTCCTGGGCACGAACCTCGAAACCGGGTTCCAAGGCTCCTACGACGTCACCGTGCAGAAACCCGGACGCGTCACCGTCAACGCCCGTGCCCTCTGCGATGTGATCAAGGAACTCGATCCCGAGCATCCCATCACCTGGCAGGCTGATGAGAAACACGTGATCAAGCTCGTGTCGGGAAACAGCCGCTTCACACTCCATGGCCTGTCCGCAGACGACTATCCTCAACTCCCTGCCTTTGATGAGCCCGCTCAGTTCAGCATCCCCAGCAGCGCTCTCCTCACCTGTCTGCAACAAGTTCTCCCGGCTGTTCCCGATCAGGACCAGCGGTTCGTCCTGCAGTCCGTGCTCATCACCATCAGTACACAGCCTACGCAGGAATCACCCGCGATCGAACTCGTCGCAACCGACGGGCACCGCTTGGTCATCGCTGAATCAGATGCCGGCACCTGGACCACCTCGGCACCCCAGCAGCTCACCGCCCTCATCCCCAAGAAAGCCGCTCAGTTGCTGGCCGCGTTGCTCGCTCAGGAAGAAACGCTCGAGGTTCCCATCGCCATCTCCAAGAAGCTCTTTTGCGTGACCGTCAAGAACGTCATCCTGACGAGCCGCCTGGTCGAAGGGACTTATCCCAACTATCAGCAAGTCATCCCCGTCTTGAACGGCGCGCGCATGGAGATCGACCGCGACAACTTCGAAGAGGCGCTCCACCGCGTGGCCGTGGTGTCTCGCGACCAGACCCAAGCCGTGCGTCTGGCTCTGACGCCTGACACACTCACCATCCACGCCCAGAATGCGGATGTGGGGGAAGGAACGGAGAGTATCCCGGCCGTCGTCGCCGACAAGGAATTCAAAGCTGGCTTCAACGCCCGCTATCTGCTGGACGCGCTCCGGACATGCCCAGGCAAACGCCTTCAACTGCATATGAAGGAACCGCTCAGTCCCTGTGTCCTCGTGTGCCCAGGAGGCCAGAGCGGTTGGAAGCATGTGATCATGCCGGTCCGCTAATATTGTGGAGGCGATGATGCCCGGTCTGGCTCCGTCACCACACACAGTCTCATGGGGGTGGACTTCATACCGGCGGGCCGGCTGGCTCAATCAGCAGGGCCAGCGGCTGTATGTCGTTCACTTCCAAAGCATCGAGGGTCCAAACGGTTACACCAGGATCACGCTTCATGTCTGGGCTCGCCGGCCGGTCTTGGCGCTTCGGGCCCTGTGCACGGAGAAGAAAAGCGAGGAAGAACTTCTTCGGTACGACTGGGCCGCCATTGATTAGTGCTCAGACAGCAGCTCGCCTCAGGCCTTCTCTGATCTCCGTGTACGTCTTAAATGGCACCCATCCAGCCAGTTGACCCGATTTTGACGGTCCTCCGGATCAATATCCGAGCAGAAATATATTGAAGATGGGCGCATACCACCACACGAGGTGCTTTCATGAAACGGTTCCATATTGTCGGGCAATTTCACCAAGCGCTGGCCAAGCATGCGAAGCAGGTGGCTGATGTGCAGGCCAATAAGCTCTCGACCGCCCTGCGCCTAGCCGTCGCCCAGATGGAAAAACGAGACGGCATAAGAAAGATCAGACACAAAGTCGTTCGATTCACCGTTGTCATCAGTGATGAACGGGAAGCAGAAGATTTGTCTCTCCCGAACCCCTGAGGGACCGCCTCTCACTACACTACACGTTGTCCCCCATTTCGCCTCGTGAAAAGACTGAGGACTCCTTCAACCTCCACGTGCTCTTCGGAAAGGAACAGAGCGCCTTCCGCAAGTCAGTAATACACACGCTAGAGCGATCACAGCCCGCGATCACCATTCGTGAGGAGAGCCAGTTAACTCACAAGCGTTGGAGACGGCTCTTCCATGTGCATGTGACTGATCGCAAGGAGACCTACTGTATGTCCAAATCCGCTACCCCAACCTTGCTCACACTACAAGAAGCCTGTGAACTGCTTCGGTTCAGCCCGTCCCGTATCTACTACCTAACCAGCACGGAACGTATCCCGCACCTCAAATTTGGAGGGACCCTACGGTTCGATCGGGATGAACTCCTGCGGTGGGTGGAGCAGCACCGGAAGGGCCCAGCGGCGTAACGGGCTCGATCCGACGCTGAGGCACTCCCGCCCACATTGGCAGTACCACTCTTCGAGCAATAGGCACTGAGATTCCTGGTCCAAGACAACTTGTCTGAAGGTGAGAGATGGAAAAAGGTTGCCTCTATCGCAGACCAGGCCGACCGACGATTTACGTCAAGTTCCGGCCGCGTCGCGGTGGCAAGCCGATTCATCTCTCCACCGGCAAGACGAACATGATCGCCGCGGCCCGTGAGGCGGAGAAGATTGTGGCCCGCTACGAAGGGCGCACGCCCAAGGAGGTTAAGGGCCAACACATCACAATTGGCCACTTTTGCCGGCTTCCCGAGAAGGCCAAGCCCAACGACCATGGTGGAGAATTCTGGCAATACCTGGTCGCCAACCGCGCTGGGACAACGCGGGACCGTTACCACGATGTCATCCGCACCCAGCTCATTCCAGCGTTCGGCCACCTCACGTTCGAGCAGGTCGAGCCAGAGCTCCTCGAGAACTGGAAGCAAAAGCGCCTCAAGCAGGTCGAGCGAGCGACTGTCCTTAAAGAGCTAAACTGTTTCTCTGCTGTATTCCGGGTGGCGAGGAAGGTCTATCGCTACACGCGCTACAATCCGGTCACGGATATCGAGAAGCCGACCATTCCAAAGCGCAAGAAGAAGATCCCAACCATCGAGGAGATAAAAGAGTTCTTGAACGCAGCTGCTGCGTTTACTCCTTGGTACTACCCGACCTTCCTCACACTCTACCAGGGTGGCCTCAGGATTGATGAAGCCAGGCACCTCGAACCAGCCGATGTGGACGAACGGGACAATGTGTTACGGGTCCGGGTCAAGCAAGGGTGGCATCCCAAGGATCAGGAGGACCGCGACATCCCGCTTGAGGAACCTATGCGCAGTGTGTTACTCAGCCTCAAGGGTCAGCGGCCTGACGCAAAATGGCTGCTCCCACGGCACGACAAGCGTCTCTATTTTTGCCGGCGATGCGGACGCCACGAGACCCACATTGGTCGCCTCAGGAAAACGATTGTGACTTTGGCCGAAGCAGCTAAGATTCCTGTCCACGTGACCCATCATATGCTCCGTCACTGTAATTCGACCCACAACCGGAAAATGGGCGCCACGGATTATGAGGTTATGGAGTTGCTTGGACAGCAGTCCACGAAAGTGCATTCCTTATATACGCATGCCGAATGGCAAGGGATCGTGGAGGCATCCAAGCGGCTGGGGCAGTCAATCGGAAGTGATGGGTTGTCCATTTGGTTGTCCAAAGCCCAGATGCCTATTAAACCCTGAATGCTTTCGCCTTATTACGCAGCCGCTCCAAGCCCTGAAAAGGCTGGTGTCGACAGTTCGATTCTGTCCCTCGGCACCACCCTTCCGTTGTAGATCTCACCACAACTGTGCGGGAGAGACCGCCTCGGCTGGATGCAGGATCACTGCTTCGGAAGATGCCCCAAGTAATACGTCGTAATAGCCACGGTTGCGGCGACGTTGAGGGACTCCACCTGCCGTCTCAACGGAATCGTCAGACGGCAGGTCGCCAGTTCCGTGATCTGAGCCGATAGGCCCTGTCCCTCGCTTCCGACCGCAAGGATCAGCCGGCGCGGCACATGATGAATCTTCTCAAGATCCACAGTCCCGGGACGATTCACATCGGCGGCAAAGATCGAACATCCCGAATGCGCCAGTTTGAATGCATCTTCAACCGTGAATACCGGGAGAGAGAACAACGCGCCGCTGGTTGCGCGTACGACTTTCGGATTGTACCGGTCGGCGGAGTCAGGCGTGAGCCAGAGGGCGCTGGCATTCAGCGCCGCCGCCGTCCGAATGATTGTCCCGACATTGAGCGGATCTTGGATACGCTCTCCGAATATCCCGAAGATTGTCGGTTGACCCAAGACATCTTCTTCTTTCCAACACGGTTGCCTCACAACCGCGAGAATCCCCTGTGGTGTGTCGAGATCGGACATCGCCGTAAAGATATGCTCGCGACAAGAATATGACGGGCACGAGCTCGCTTCGCGCAATCGGCGATCGTCGAGGTCTTCCCGCTCTCGGTACTCCGGCGTCGTGACGATGGAACGAACCAGCGAGGAATGGCCGTGGAGTAAATCGCGAACGGCCTTAGCACCTTCCACTACGAAGGTGCCGTCGGCCTGTCGAGCATGCTTGTCTCGGAGAAGTTCTCGAATGCGCGTGGTCTGTGCGCGCGTCAGTGGAGGATTGGCTGATGGCACGCGAGGGGGTCTCTACCAGGCAATACCTACCCGATTATCGACGCTTCCGCCCGGACGCAGCTTCAGCGGCACGGATCCGCTGAGCGCGGGCCTTGGCTCGCTTCAAGGCGGTCAGCTTTCCGCGGGTCCGATCGTCTTCATGTTGCAGCTGCTCGAGCTGCGATTTGAGATGGGCCTTTTCCTGGCGATGAAGCGTGGCACACTCTTCCTTCGAGAGGAGCATCCAGTCTCCTCCAGTCTTGGCTCGTTTGATACGCTGTTCTAACGATTCGCGGAGCTGTTTTGACCGCATCGACAGTAACGACTTCAAGGCTTGCCGCCGGCGCTGAACCTCTTCCTCTTCTGCCATGATCCCACGAATATCTGTTCCCAACATGACTTCCTCCCTCACCACAACGAAATTGAACTGGTGAGGGTCATTGTACATGATTTGAATGTTCACCTTCCACTGGGAGAAAATGATCGTAACTTGTTGATTGTATTAATACAATCTGGCTACGCATGGGAGTAAACCGGTTGCGGGCATACCCCTGTTTCAGTATGATTCACCCTATGGCGATCGGATCCCAGATTCAAGCCTGGAGAGTCTCCCGCGGCCACTCCATTGATGACCTGGCCCGCGAAGTCAATTTGGAGGCACACATCCTTGAAGAAATCGAGGAAGAGGTGTTCGATCCTTCCGCGTCGACCCTTGAGTCGCTGGCCGCAGCTCTCAAAATCCCGGTGGCTTGGCTGTTTACTCACCCCGTAGCATTTCAGCAGCTCTTTCATGATCCGAATGAAGAGCCATCTGAATTTCCACCCGGTCCTGACCCGGTCACCGAGAGAATCCTCGCCGGTTCCCGTATGGACCGTTCGTTGTTTGTGCTCTTGACCGCGCTTATCCAGAGCGCTGAGCCGAAGTTGCTGCGTGCTGCAGAGATGAGCTTGCGAAGCCTCGTCAAACAGTCCAAGCAGACCGCGGTCCCGTGGGAAAGTCGTCCGTCCGGGCACTTCGAACCGCCCAGCGACTAAGCGGATGTTCTATCAAGCAAATCCTCCGGTTTGTTAGGTTTATTTTGTTTGTCTTGTTGTCCGATCAACCAGACGAACCAAACAAACCAGACAAACAAGAAGAACCCTTTCCAAAACGCTTCACGAGATACGAACAACGGTCCCGCCTCATAATACTTGAAGGATGAAGCACTTCAAGTAGCGCGTTTCCGGCATGGAGGAGAGAACCGGATGGTCGTTGGACTGCCCCCTCTGTTCCAGTAATCTCACCTCTCTCTTCGCGTCTCTCGCCGCTGCACAGATGGCCCTCCAAAATTCCTGCTCCGAGACATGGTGGGAGCAGGAACTCGACACGAGAAAGCCCTCCGGTTTTGTCAGGCGCAGACCCAGGAGATTGACATCCTTGTACCCTGCAAGCGCACGGGGCACCGCCTGCTTGCTCCTTGCAAAAGCCGGTGGGTCCAAAAGCACCATGTCGTAGCGGCGGCCCGATCGCTCTAACCGACGCATCTCTTCAAAGGCATCAGCCTGACGATAGACACAGCGATCCTCGACCTTGTTCAGCGCGGCATGACGTCGAGCGAACGAGAGCGCCTCTTCGCCCACATCCAGACCCTCCACCGTTCTCGCCCCTGCCAGCGCGGCATGGATGCCGAACGCGCCGGTATGGCAGAACACTTCAAGCACATCCGCTTTCGGCGCGAGTTTCGCCGCTTCTAGGCGGTTTTGCCGTTGATCGCAAAACCATCCGGTCTTCTGGCCTCTGGCGAAGTCGACGAGAAACCGGGCCTGTTCCTCGCACACTTCCACTGTCGTCACTCCGTTTCCACGCAGAAATCTAGTCTCCAAGGGCAGCCCTTCCAAGGCCCGGCTTTTTGCGTCGTTTCGCAAAAAGATTCGTTTTGCTCCGCTTTCCCGACATAAGAGTTCGGCAAGCAGCTCTTTCCGCCGGTCTATTCCAGCCGAGAGCGTTTGCATGACCAACACGTCGTCATACCGATCAACGATCAATCCCGGCAGCAAATCCGCCTCTCCATAGACCAGGCGGTAGGCATTGGAGCCGGACACGACCAGCCTCCGAAACCGGACGGCTCGAGCAATCCGATCGCTCCAGAACGATTCGGTGATCGGCTCGTCTTCGAACGACAGAATTCGCACTCGGATTTTCGAAGCGGGATTATACAAACCTCTCGCGTAGAACCGTCCGTCCGGCAACAGGACGTCGACAAGATCCCCGGCTTCCGGCGCGCCGGATACCGACTGCACAAAGCCGGCATAGATCCAATAATGCCCAGAGGCCACAAGCTCTTTTGCCCGCGCGAGCGTGACCCGTGCGGAGGGAATTTCCTGGGATTTCGCCACGGGGTACTTATCCGACGATGATGGCGTCACGTCAAGCCCTCTGACTGCATGAATGAAGCTTGACGATTGGCTGGCGCTGTGGTTTGCTGCAAGCAGATGGGACGCGGACGATGACTCAGAAATCGACGATCGGCTCGGCGGTGATCGAGCGGCTGCATCACCTGGGAATCCGCCACATCTTCGGCATCCCCGGCGACTATGTCCTCAGCCTTTATCAATTGATCGAACGGTCGCCGATTCGACATATCGGCACCACCAGGGAGGACTGCGCCGGCTTCGCCGCCGACGCCTATGCCCGCATCAACGGAATCGGCGCCGCCTGCGTGACCTACTGCGTGGGCGGGCTGAACACCGTCAACGCCATCGCCTGCGCCTATGCCGAACGGTCTCCCGTCGTCCTGCTCACCGGCTCTCCTGGTCTGTCGGAACGGATCAAGATGCCGTACATGCACCACATGGTGCGCGAATTCTCAACGCAACGGGACGTCTTCGAGCGGATGACCGTCGCGGCCGTCTCGCTCGACGATCCGATCACGGCCGAGCGAGAAATGGACCGGGCCTTTTCCGCGCTCCTGCGATACCGCCGTCCAATCTATATCGAAATTCCCCGGGACCTGGTCCATACCCCGCTCGCGACTCCTCTACGGCCTCTCTGTCTCAATGATGAACCCAGCGACCCTGGCGCGCTGGAGGAGGCCATCGGGGAAGTGCGGGCCATGCTGGCCTCGGCGAAGCGTCCGGCTATTTTGGCCGGAGCGGAGATCGGACGGTTCGGCCTTCAAGATCATCTGGGGCGCCTCGTCGAGCGGCTCAATGTTCCCATTGCGTCAACCCTATTGGGCAAGTCGATCATCAGGGAGGACCATCCCCTCTATGTCGGCGTCTACGGTGGATTGATCGCCCGGGATGAGATTCAACAGTTCATCAATGACTCGGATTGCCTGCTCATCCTCGGTTCAATCTTGTCCGATATGGAAGGGCTGGACGCCCAGTCGCCCTTGCTCTCGGAAGGCCGGACGATCCATGCCACGGCCGATCGCGTGTCCATCAAACATCACCGTTACGATGCGATCCGCTTTCAGGATTTTGTTCAGGCGCTGAGCACGCATTCTTTCCCCAGTTTTCCGTCGAGGCCGCTGCCCCCTCCCCTCGCGATCGAGCACAAGCCCATCGCGCCAGGCGAACAGGTGACGCTCTATGGATTGTTTCGCCATCTCGACAGTGTGCTGGATGCTAAGACACTCATCGTGGCCGACGTCGGAGAATCGCTGTTTGCCGCGGCAGATCTCCACGTGCACCGGCGCTTCGAGTTTCTTTCTCCCGCCTACTACACCTCCATGGGGTTTGCCGTTCCCGCGGCAGTCGGAGCCTCATTCGCCGACCCCACCGTGCGGCCCATTGTCTTGGTGGGCGACGGCGCGTTTCAGATGACCGGCACGGAACTGGCCACCGCGGTCCGCTACGGGCAGGTCCCGATCGTCATCGTCCTCAACAATCGCGGATATTCCACCGAGCGCGAGATCCTTGAAGGACCTTTCAATGATGTTCACGAGTGGCAATATGAACGGATCTGCGACGTGATAGGAGGGGGAATCGGCACCCGCGTTGGAACGCAACAGGAATTTGAACGGGCGCTTGCTCGCGCCTTGGCTGATACCAGTCAACTCCATGTCTTGAATGTCCTGCTGGACCCGGCTGATCGATCCCCTGGAATGGTTCGTCTCGCCCATCGTCTTGCCAAGCGGTTATCCACCGATCGACCTTAGTTGGCATTTCCAGTTATCCACAGACCGCTACAGAAAAAGTGAAGGGTTTTTCCATCACCCACTTCACTCTTTTATACTTTTTCTGCACGCAAGATCTTAATTTCTCAGAAGTCTCCAATGGCACACGGACTGCAGCCAAACATCGCATCATCGATGGAAGCGCGATTTTTTCAATCACGAGCGGTGCCGCTGAATGGTTCAACGAGCACGGCGTCAGGAGTTCTTTCCTCATCATTAGAGGTTGATCGTGTCGGACTTTTATCAAAACGGCGTGGTCACGGTCCTTCATCGATTGGGGCAACCGAATGTGACGCAGTTGGAGCAGGAACTCCTGCGCCATGGTCGCGTCCATCCTATCGCCCTTGTGCTGCCTTCCCTGTACGCGGAATTGAGCCGACCGGCCTTGAAGCACATCGTCCAGACGCTCAAGGGCGTGTCTTATCTGAATGAGATCGTCATCTCGCTCGACCGCGCCTCCGCTCTCGAGTTTCGCTTGGCAAAACAGTATTTTTCAGAACTCCCGCAGCGGGTCCGCCTGATCTGGAACGATGGGGCCCGCATTCAGTCGCTCCTCAATCTGTTGGTCGCCAAAAACCTCGACATTGGGCACCAGGGAAAAGGTCGCGGCTGCTGGATGGCCTTCGGTTACATTCTGGCGCGCAATCAGAGCCAGGTCATTGCCCTGCACGACTGCGACATCACGAGTTACAGCCGCGAGTATCTGGCCCGGCTCTGCTATCCCATCGCCAACCCCAATCTAAATTACGAATTCTGCAAGGGTTATTACAGTCGAGTCACCGATCGACTGCATGGACGGGTGACCAGGCTCTTCATCACGCCGCTCATCCGAAGCTTGCAGCAACTCGTCGGCCCACACCCGCTGCTGACATTTCTCGACAGTTTCCGCTATCCCCTCGCCGGCGAGTTCGCCATGGTGCGAGATCTCGCCTGGACGAACCGCATACCGGGAGACTGGGGCCTCGAAGTCGGGGTCCTGGCGGAGGTCTATCGCAACTGCGCCTTACGCCGCATCTGTCAGGCCGACATTGCCGATGCCTATGACCATAAACACCAGGTCCTCTCGAACGATAATCCGGACGCCGGGCTGCTTAAGATGTGCGTCGACATTACCAAGTCGCTCTTCCGCAACCTCGCCAGTGAAGGCGTCGTGCTGTCGGACGGCGTCTTGAAGACCCTGCGCGCCACCTACCTTCAGAGCGCTCAGGAAGCCATCAGCCGGTATGAAAACGACGCCGCCATCAACAGCCTTGCGTTTGACCGCCATGAAGAGCGAACCGCCGTCGAGGTGTTTCTGAAAGGCATGAAGCTGGCCACCGAAGGGTTTCTCGAAGACCCGCTCGGCGTCCCCATGATCTCAAACTGGAGTCGCGTCACTCACGCGATCCCGGACATCTTCGAGCGAATGATCGAAGCCGTCGAAGAGGACCATGCCTGGGATCCCACGGCAGAACCGGTTGCCTCACCCCGATGAACGACCATCACACCCCACTGGCGCCGGCGACTGAAGGCCGGCTTCGAGACATCGGCTCGGTCGACATTCTTGTCGGCATTCCCAGTTTCAACAATGCCGGCACCGTCGGCCACGTCGTCCGCGCGGTCGGGGCCGGCCTGGCTAAGCATTTTCCGGAAAGGCGGGCCGTGCTCGTGAATTCCGACGGAGGATCGTCGGACGACACCACGGCGATCGTCGCCCGCACCGCCGTCGATTATCAGCAACTCTTGATTGCCGATCGCCAGAGCGTCCTCCACCGGATCGTCACCCCCTATCACGGCATTCCCGGCAAAGGGAGCGCGTTCCGGACTATCTTTGAGATCGCCCGGCGGTTGAACGCCAAGGCCTGTGCGGTCGTTGATGCCGACTTGCGAAGCATTTCCCCCGAATGGATCGAGATGTTGCTGCGCCCGATGGTCGATGAAGGATACGATTATGTGGCGCCGTTCTACCTGCGACACAAGTATGACGGCACCATCACCAATAGTTTGGCCTATCCGCTCACCAGAGCGCTCTACGGCCGGCAGATCCGTCAACCGATCGGCGGCGAGTTCGGATTCTCCGGCACCCTGGCGGCCCATTATCTGGACCAGCACGTCTGGGAATCCGAGGTCGCCCGCTTCGGGATCGATATCTGGATGACGACGGAGGCGATTGCGAGCGGCGCTCGCGTCTGTCAGAGTTTTCTGGGAGCGAAAATTCACAATCCCAAAGACCCCGCTGCGGATCTTTCAGACATGCTTCGCCAGGTTGTCGGTTCGCTCTTTGCCTCCATGGAGCAACATGCCGATGTCTGGTCGACCATTGAGGGCTCGCAGCCGGTTCCACTGTTCGGCTTTCCCTACGAAGTCGGAGTCGAGCCGGTCCACGTGGATGTCGACGGCATGGTGTCGCATTTTCGACAGGGGCTCTCGGACTTGGAGCCCCTGTGGAGAGAGATTCTCGGCCGGAGGACATTCGAGCAGCTTGCCGACCTGAATCAACAGGGCCGGAAGGATTGCCGGATCCCCGATGAGCTCTGGAGTCAGATCGTCTTTGATGCGGCCGCAGCCTATCATCATCAGGTGTTGCCGCGTGAGCACCTTCTGAAATCCTTGACGCCCCTTTATCTGGGGCGCACCGCCTCCTTTGTCCTGGCAACCCAGGGGCTGACCTCGGCAGAAGCGGAACAGACGATCGAACAGCTCTGCCTGACCTTCGAACGCAGCAAATCCTATCTACTCGCGCGTTGGAAAGCCCGGGAGTACCAACTCGTTTCACAAGAGCCGGAATCCCGGGTTACGCTCGACGCAGGAGGTCGTCATGAACAACTTTATTGATCAAGCGCTGATGGCGCCGCTCGAAGTTTTGGCCGGTCATGCGTTGGCCGTCCTTCCCAATATCCTCGCCATGGGTATTCTGTTACTCGGCGGTCTGCTGATCGCCTGGCTCTCAAGCCACTTCGTCGAGCGGCTGCTTCACGTCATCGGCTTCGACCATCTGTGCAATCGATTGGGGATGACGACCGCGCTGCTGCGAGCCGGAATCAAGACCGATCCTTCTCGGGTGATCGGCACCAGCCTCTACTGGACGGTGATCCTCCTCGCAAGTATGGGCGCGGTGAGCGCCTTGAACTTGACTCCCATCAATCAGGTGGCCCACTCGTTGCTGGCATACGTGCCCCATTTGGTGACCGCCGGTATCATTCTGCTGGCCGGCTACGTCTGTTCGAATTTCGCCTCTCAGGCGATCCTGATCGCCGCCGTCAACGCGGGACTTCCCCCTGCCCGCCTGATCGCCATCTGTTCACGATGGGGAATCCAACTTCTTGCCGGGGCCATGGCGCTTGAGCAGTTGGGCATCGCCGAACACATCGTCGTAGTGGGTTTCGGCATTACCTGGGGCGGCCTCGTGTTGGCCACGGCGATTGCCTTCGGCCTCGGCGCCAAGGACCTGGCCAAGGAGTTTCTTGAACGGAGGGTGGTTCGTACCAAAGCGACCGCGCCGGATGACCTGCGTCATTGGTAATCTGTTGAATTTGTTACCGGAGTCGACTTTGAGAATCGAAGAGAACACCGCGCGCATTGTATCGGAGCAGCCCGTGACACAGTTCGTCGTCTTTACTGATTTGGACGGATCGCTTCTGGACGGCTTGACCTACTCCTTCGGTCCGGCAATTCAGGCGCTTCGTGAGCTCCGCCATCGAGGTATACCTCTCGTACTGGTATCGAGTAAGACGAGGGCTGAGATGGAGCCGTTGCGGGAACGCCTTCACCACCGGGACCCATTCATCGTGGAAAACGGAGCGGCCGTGTTCATTCCACAGGGCCATTTCGATTTTCCGATAGAGCGCGCGCGAAGGAGGTCCACCTATGATGTAATTGAGCTCGGCCTGCCTTACCAGATGCTCCGCGACGTGCTGAAGCAGGTCGAGGACGCCGTGGAAACCCCATTGCGTGGTTTCGGCGACCTGTCGCTGGACGAGATCATGCTGGCAACCGGTCTATCCAGAACCGACGCGGCGCGGGCCAAGCAGCGGGAGTACGACGAACCGTTCCTGGTTAAAGGGCCGCCGGCGCTTATCGAAGAGGTCTGCAGGCAAATCGTCATGCGGGGCCTTCATTGGACCAAAGGCGGACGGTTGTTCCATCTCATGGGAGACAATGACAAGGGGCAGGCGGCGACTCTACTGTTGCGCTGTTATCGGCGACACATGCGGCTGCGCGAACGCCCGGCCCGCATCGAAACGATAGGAATCGGCGACAGCGTGAATGACGCGCCGCTCTTGGCGATGGTGGATTATCCGATCCTCGTGCAGAAGCCGGACGGCTCATACGATCCGGATGTGCATGTTCCGGGAATGGTCCGCGCCCAAGGCATCGGACCGGCTGGGTGGAACGAGGCTGTTCTGAACTTGTTAGAGCAGATCTCGTAACGGCGCGCTGTCAGCCTGGCTTTTTTGAGGCGAATACCGTCGCGTCACAGGCCACGTATTTGATCTGCTTCATCGGAATGATGACGACTTCCTTGGCAGAATCGACTTCCAATACCTCCATATCATCGCTGATCGTGTGCCTGATCGCATCCTTCACGAGTAATTCCTGATTATCCAAGAACACAACCTTGACCCAATACTGCACGGTTCCCTCCTCGCTCTAGAGACCCAATTCGATCGATCGGTTCGTCGCCGCTTCGACAGCCGATGTGACCGTAGCTCGGAATTTTCCCTGCTCCAAGGCATGGATTCCCGCAATGGTGGTTCCTCCCGGAGAAGCCACTCTATCTTTCAACAATCCCGGGTGCTCGCCGGACGCAAGAACAAGATGTGCCGCGCCGGCCACCGTCTGAGCGGCGAGGAGCTGAGCCGTCTGACGAGGCAACCCCATTTTTACGCCGCCGTCGGCGAGGGCCTCGATCATGACATAGACGTAGGCCGGCCCACTTCCACTGAGGCCTGTGACGGCGTCCATCAATCGTTCATCGACTACCACGACCTTCCCAATCGATTCGAACAGGGCCTTGGCGACTGCCACATCGCCTGCCGGCACATCGCGGTGACAAGACAAGGCCGTCACTCCCTCACGAATCGCCGAAGGGGTATTGGGCATGGCTCGGACGATCTTTTTCTCTCTCAGTCGAGGGAGATGTCGAGCGATGTTCTCGATCGGATAGCCGGCGGCTACCGAGACGATCACGGTCGTGACCTGCACGGCCGCGGCGATCTCGGCCAACACGTCGTCGAGGACTTGCGGCTCCACGGCCAGCACCAGGATATCAACGCCGTCGGCTGCCTCGAAATTCTTGGTGGTCGTCGTGATCCGATACTTCCCGCGGATCAGCTCGCATCTGGTTGCATCGATATCCGAAGCGATCATTTGAGAAGGAGTCGTCAGTTTGGCCTGGAGCAGTCCCGTGATGAGTGACTCCGCCATGTTCCCCGCGCCGATGAAGCCGATTTTCCCAGCTTGCAGTGACATGCGCCGATTATACTGACGGCCTTTCGAGCCTTGCAACTTGCAAGCAGTGCACTGTGTAGCCGCCGTTCCCGAGATAGTCCCGCACCTAACTAATGACCCTCCTTGCTGCACCTTGCTGTCATCCTCCTCGGTTCGGTAAAGTGCTGGACATGTTCGGCTTTCATCCATTTCCTATTTCCTGACTTCTGGAGGCTCTGATGAAACAGGCTGTCCTATGGAGTGTGCTGCTCTCGATTCTGTTGACCCAGGAGGCCCTAGCCAGGCGGGAATCCTTCACACCGGAAGAAAAGAATAAGCTCGAAAAAATCGATCGGGTGCTGGTGGAAGTCATTGCTCTTTCGGACAAGGGAACCCTTGACTCGAAGGATCTGACGAATGTGGTGGTGAAACGGATGAAGGAACTCGGCTACACAACGATGACCGATCCGACTCAGCCATCTGATGCGGCTTTTCAGGTGAAGTGCGAGCAAACGAAGACCTGGGAGGGCACTACGAGAATGGGCAGTGATGCGGACCTTCCCGATTCGCCGTCCCGTCTTTGGAAGGGACCGGCATGTCAATTGTCTTATTCTCTGGGCGGGAAGAAAATGGGCTGGCGCAAGGAGGTCCGGACGGACTTTCCCGACGCCGAGCAGGCGGCGGCCGCGGCGAAAGCAGGCGATGCGGGAACGTACGCCATGGTCAAGTTGAGAGAACGATTGGAAGACTACGATTTTCCCGCGCTCATCACCGCCGAATGGGGACAAGACGAACGCCTGTTCAAATTGTACGATGATCCAGCAACGCCTTCCGCCCGAAAGGTGAGGCTGATCGGATTGTTCGGCTACATCTTCTCGACCGAGGCAGTGCCGCGCCTTCTGGCCGGCCTCAAGGGAAACGACATCGAGATTGCGAAGGCATCCGCCCTTGCACTGGGCAACATCGGACAAAAAGACACGGTACCGGCGTTGATCCAAACTATGAAGTCCGGTCCGCCGGAGTTGCGCCCCTCGGCGGCGAAGGCCCTGGGCATTCTTGGGGCTCTGCACGGCGATTTCACGATCGTCGATCCCCTTCTTGAAACCCTCAAGACTACTGATGACGTGGCCTTGAAAACCGAGGTTGTCTGGGCGCTGGGGAAATTACCGGACCGTCGGGCGCAGGAACCCTTGTTCGCCCTTCAGAAGTCTCTGTACCATGTGCGGGAGAACGATGCGGATCCCAATCTGGTCAAACTAAAGGAAGCCGTCAACTGGAGCACCAAACAAATCGATACCTGGGAGTATCTCCAATAAGCCGGGACCGCGCCATGCCGATCCATTTCCCCGCCGCCGGGATGCAGGTTGGAATCGTGCTGTTTCTGGTCGGACTCCAAACGGGCCAGATTGCCTGGAGCCAGGTCCTCGGCGATGCGGCAGAGATGGACCGGTTGCGGGTCAAAGCGGAGGACGCCATCGGGAATGACGACCCGGACGGCGCCGCGCTGAGTATGGGCCGCGCGGCGCTCTTAGCCAAGCAGCTCGCGAAGAAGTATCGGGACGATCCCGCATCCGCCAGATTCTATCAAGCCGCTGAGCCGCTCTTTCGCTCGCAGGAACATGGCTACCGGGCCATGGCCCTCTTCAGACGAGCCGGAGGCCAGTTGCCCGCCTCGTCCGGGGTCTGCGGCAGCCTGGCTCTTGCCCAAGGAAGCGTCCATCAGGCGCTTTCCCTGCTGGTCCCCCCGCCGGAAGAGAGCGTCCCCACGGTTTTCCTTGAACGGGCCAAAGGGCTTCGGGAAACGGCAGACGATTGGGTTATTGTGGTCGCGTCCATGATCACCGACTACCAGTGCCCCTAAGGGACTGGCTCCGTCGTCCGCGACGGTGCCTGTCCCTGTTCGCATCGTCCGTCTGTCCCTGCTCCGTCGTCCGCGACGGAGCCAGTCCCTTGCTAGTCTTCCTCCGGGTTGATGATGTGCAGGCCGGCCGTCTTGCTGGCCGCCAACAGCTGCATATCTGCGCTGACGACCGTCAACCGGAGGGGTTTGAGCTCCAACGCCAAGGCCAGGTGCATCACCTGCTGCGCGCGAAGAAACGGATATTCCATCACCAGCTCTTTGGTTGAGAGGTAGGTCTGCATCGTGGGGGCGATGAACTGGAACAGCCCCTCCCCGGATTCTTTTTCGAATTTGTGAATGACCGAATAACAATCGTCCCTGGTGATCTCGCCCTGTTGGGCGCGGTTCGAAAACGAGGAGTAGAATTCCGTCACGGTCCAAGTCGGCAGAATGGCGATTTTCCCGCGCTTGACCATGAGCTTGTTGACAATGCGGGTCCCGCGTTCCATGCTGTACCGCTTCACCAGGGCTGTCGAATCGAAATAATAGTACGGCATGGAATTACACCCTCCCCTTCAAGATGACCGCCGCCAAGGGCCCGGGCAATTTTGAGAGCCGATCCTGCAGCTCATCCAACGGAACTTCTTCATAACCCTCCTTCCGAAGCTTATCGGCCAGATTGCCCCGATTGAATGACGCCGTATCCGATTTCAGCCGTTCCCCAAGCCGTCGTTTCGCCAACCGGCTCGGCACCCGCTGCTGCGTCGCCGTCAGCCCGCGCCCTCTGCTTCTGGGCGCCCGTCCACCCTGCTTCAATCTGCTCATACCTGCCATCTCCCTCCTGATGATTAGTGCGTTGCTGCCGGCGGTTTCGAGCCGGCACCCTCGCGCGGACATCCTGCGGAACGGGTCGCTTCCGCAGGGAGTTCGGATTCCCCATACACATGCGCGGCAATCGCCTTGGCCACGTTCGACGAGAATTCTTGCTGCATGACTCTGACGGCTTTGGCCGTCGCCTCCCGTTGCGACAGATGCCCCTCCTTTCCTCCTTTCGAAATGGCCCCCAATACTCGCTGACCGCCGAGATCCAGGACTTCCATATCGCTGCACCATCGCACGTAGGTAAACTGCGGATCTCGCACGTCGATCGGCCATACCCGAACCGCACCCCGCACGAGCATTTCCGGGGACGTTGTCGATGAGACATCCGTCCCATCCGGGCGGCTCGCCACCTGTAAGCCTTCTCTGATCAATCCTTCGCTCAATGCCTGGTGAGCCGGTCCGGCCTGCTCACCGGTCATTTGAATGTTAATGAGAAAGTTGGAGGCCAAGAACTGCTCCAGTTCCTGACTCACCTCCTGCACGCGATAGGAAGTCTCCTTGCCTTGGCCGCTGGTGCGGATCACTCGCAAATCGGCGTTGTAGGTGTCTCGCAACATGAGATTTTTCTCCGCCCGCCTCAGCCCTCGGACCTTCGAGAGCTTATCCGTCGCCGCCCGTGCCTCTTCGATATCCGTCTGGATGGCGTGATCCAATCCTGAAATCCGTTCCAAGACAGCGGCCTCGGCTTGCGACCGGTCCATAACGGCCAGCGCATGGTGCAGGTTCTTTCTTTTGTCAAACCAGCGATCGGCGATAGCGACATTCTCAAGGACTTTGTCTGTGGACACCCGCGTGAGGTTGTCCAAAGTCAACCGGCGCTCGTCACGGCTCCGACCCTGCTGTTCCACCACGAGATACGATTCCATGTCCTTCGATTGCGCCGACACTTCCGATTTAAACACGCGGGCCACCGCCGCATAGGCCTGATCTTCAGCCGCGGCACGACTCTCCGCCTGCCCCACGCCGACAAGATATGCTTTCGTGGGATATTGCTGGCTTGCGCCGTCGACCCACGCCGGTCTGGATCCCCCCCCCATCGCGGAGCATCCCACAACGACGACCCAGCAAAGCCCGACGACCGCAGGCATTCGTTCCGTCATAACATCACGCGCCGGACGATGAACACGGTTTTACCGGGCGCGAGGGACATGGTCTTCCCTTTCTGATCGTTCTTCTGATTGTTCGGTCCAGTGAGTCCCGACGCCTGGACATGATAGGTTCCCGGAGGCACCCACACGCGCGCCAGGTGAATTTCATCCGGAAGGGTCCTCCAGCTTCGCTTGTCCGCTTCCTCGGACGCGATCGCATACCCGTGCGCCACCAAACCGACCAGAAGACCGACCCAATCGGCGTTTTTTTGTCCCGCCGCGCTCTGCGATCCTCTCGTTGCGGCTTCCGCCATGGCGAATTTCGTCGCGGCTCTGGCTGTGGCCTTCACGGTGATTGCCGGCAGTCGCTCGTCGAGCGCCTTGTCCGCCAACGCCGTCACGTTCTGGGCCAGCTCTGTGCGCACCGTCACCGGCGCGCTCCCCTCAGAAACCAGAGACACCGTATCGACCGGGACATGTGTCTTCTGCGGGATCAGTTTCGGAATCGCGATGCGAACCACCCGTCCGTTTAAGGCGTACAGCGTGGTGTCCGCGGCACGGTTGCGATTGTTCTGGGTCAGCGCGCGGTTCAGCAGCACCAACTGCAGGGCATCCATGCTGACCGGCACATCGAGAAACCGGTCCTCCTTGCGCGGAGCCCGGCCATTGTAGCTGATCACGACCACTTGAGTCAGCTGTCGCTGTTCTTCCGCCGATTGCCACTGGATGTTCGGGAACGCCCGCTGGTATTCCATCAGTTCCTGATTGAGGCGCAAGGCCTCAGCCGCCCGAAGCAAATCAACCTGCAACTGCGCCGGCGCGCCGGTCCCTGACCAGGACTTCACCGACTGGTAGATTTCATACGACTTCCGATAGGCGATGAACGCGTCATTCATCTGGCCAGCTGCCTCGTACAGGATGCCCGTCACGTACCGCGCGAACCCGTCCTCACGATAGTCGTTCTTGTCCTTTGTGCGGTCCGACAGGACGTTCAGCCGGTGATCAACACGGCGGGCTTCCACTAGCGCGCCCTCCAAATCGCCCAACAAAGCATAGTTGAGCGCCTTCAACACATTGATCATCGCCTGCTCATAAGGATCCCCCTCGTAGGGCAGCAGGTTATCGTTCGTCAGAAACGCAGCGGTTTCTGTCCGCACTCTTCTGGTGTAGAGTCGGTCCACCTCGTCCTCTGATTGCTCAAGCGCCACATTGCTCTGCAGGTAGTCGCCGGCCAGGTGCAAGGTCATCCCGCGATCCATACCGTATAGAACCCGGTTCTTTTCACCATACTCGCCCTCGGCTTCCTTGATGGCCGCATCGGCGCCTCGAAAGTCGTTCGCGGCGAGACTCTTTTCCGCCATGAGGTAATGCTTGCCCGAAGAACCGCACCCCGCAGACAAGAGGGCGCAGAGACCGATGAAGAAATGGGTGAGCGTGACACGAACGCCCCACCGTGAGGGAGCCTGAGCGGTGGGGCGTGAGAAGAGAGGGCTCAACGGAGGTCGAGGAGCCTAGAAAACGGTTCGTTTCTTTTCAACGACTTTCTTGATTTTCTTTTGACCGAACCAGACTTTGGCGTTGCTCTCCAGATCGACCATCTGTAGATCGACCTGATAAAACATGGCCTTGGTGCCGTCGGCCTCGTCGAGGATCGTCGCGATCGTGCCCTTCATCATATAATCGGCGCCGATTTCCCTGCCCGGCCCCTTCTGCGTGTCCTCGCGGGCATACATGGCCTGCTCTTTGCGTTCGTCGCGAACTTCCTCCCGTTCCCCCTTACCGGCCACGAATGTGACTTTCTGCGAGTTCGTCAATTCCCGTTGGAGGTCCGTCACGAAGGTCTGCACATTGATGTGCTCATGACTGTTGTTGATCACATTCCCGACCACCACGACCGGCTGGCGGCTCTTCGACTGGCTGAAGTTGTTCAACCAAGGATACTCGAGGGCTTCCTTCACCATCGACTCCGCGACCATGCGCGAATCGGTATCGTTCCAGCGGCCGCTGAGATCGGTCACGACGCCGGAGTCGATGCGCGTGACTTTCGTTTCACTACCACACCCGGCGATCGTCAAGAATCCAAGACACAGAAGCGACACCGATGCCGACCAGACTCGCCCATTTCCAAACGACACGCTCATATCGTGCTCCATGAAGAACCCACTCCCTCCAACAGTCGCTATTGACGATTGGCGCGCTTGTCCTCTTCCTTTTCGAGGCGCTCGAACGCCTTGTCGGCGTTTTTGCGGACATAATCTCTGACCTGCGCATTCAACTCCTTTGCCTGGTCGAGATTGTTCTTCATATCCTCCAAATTCAGCTTGGTCAGGACATAGTAGGTGCCGGTCTTTTCGTCCTTATACCGATCGATCGGTCGGACCCCGCTCAATGTGGTGGTCGTAATGGTCTTGATGGCGCGCTCGACATTCTGCTCTTCGGAATTCCGGGTAAAATCGCCGGCGGTGGTTGAGGCTGCATAGTCTCGCATCAAGTAGCCGGTGTAGGTTTCGAACGTCTTGGCGATTTCAGCTCGACCTCTGTTCTCAGCCGTATCCCATGCCAGAGGCTCGTTCCGGACCCCCGTCACAGCTCCGACTCCGTAGAACCCTTTGTTGTCCTTCTCATTGAACGCTCCGGAGCCTTGCTTCACCCATTTCGGAGGGCCTCCGCAAGCAGCAAGTCCGACGATCAAGACGAGAGCCAATCCACCACCGGCCAATTGTGAGAGCACCCCCTGTGGCTGCTTCATGCGACTTCCTCCTTGAAATGGTTACGGCGATGTTCTCGCTCACGCGCCCTGCTGCCGGCATGACGGGCGTTCGAGAAATCAGACAAAAACATGCTAACATGCACCCCTAGTCGAGTCAACGCGACGGACCTTGAACTCTTCACGAATCGGCATTCAGGCAAGGGAGGAAACACCTTGGCAGACGTACAGATCGAGGATGGGATCATCCGGATTGTCGGTCTCGACATTCAAGACCCGAAAGCCGCTGCCGTGCTCGCAGAATACCCTCAGGTCCGCTGGGCGGAAATCACGCGGCGGGCGCTCAAGATCGGCTTGGGATATCTCAAGGGAGGGGGGAAGGACTAGGGTTTCGCCGGAGCCGGATTGTTCGACTGCGCGACAGCCTCCCGCGCGCGGGCGTGGGTGCCGCCGAGTTCGAGATAGTGTTGAAAGGCGTCCACGGCCTTCTGTTGGTTTTTCATGCCATCCGCATACATGACGCCGAGTGAAAAATAGACATCCACATAGGTCGGGTTCACGGTGAGCGCGTCCAGCATGGCTCGCTCGGCTTCTTGATAGCGCCCCTGCTTCTCGTAAATAAGCCCCAACGTGTAGTGCGAGTCGGGATTCTTCGGAGCATGTTGAACCGCCAGTTTCGCGGTCGACAACGCTTCATCAAGATTCGGCAGCACTTCAAGCCGGACATAACTCTTCAACACGTAGGCGTCACCGAATGTCGGATCATATTCCACCGCCTTGTTGAGTCTCTCCAAGGCTTCTTCAGGGGACTTCCCCGTCTGCAGCAGCGCGAATGCCTGTTCATATTGCATCTTTGCCGCCTGCTGCCGTTCTGCCGGCGACTGCGGTTCCCCCCCCAGTCTGAACGCCGCTTTGCGGCCCTCGATCAAGATCGTATCGCCGTCACCTTCTAATTGCGTAAATAGCGGATGCTGGGCCCCCTGCGACTGTTCTTGAATCTGTTGAGCCGCATAGCGCCCGAGTTCAGACGCCATGAGCCACCCATTTCGATCCAGATCGGCAGCGCCCGACAATCCCTTGACCAACACCTGCACAAACAGGCTGCGGTTTTGTACTCGTTTGACCAATTCTCCCTTGTCTCCGGCGGTCAAAACCTGGACGGCCCGTTTCTCGAGATCGTCTTCCGGAGCGATGCGTCCCTCCAGAGAAAGCGGTTGAGCCGTACTGACCTCCCACCCGCGTACCGCAACATCGAACATCAACAGGGTATGCTTCGAAGCGCTGCGGCGGCTGAACTCCTTCAGTTGCTCAAATGTCACCGATTTGGAGACGTTGCCGAGTTGGGCATCCCAAGGAACCAGATACCCCAGATCTTTCCCGGATTGATCCTGCGTGATTCCCGCGTGGCCCACGAAATAAATCACAAGCCGGTCCTGACGACCGACCTTGCGCGGGAGAAAATCCGACAGGGTCTGTTGAAGCCGGCGGAAGCTGGCATCGTTGTCGTAGAGCTCGATGACCTCGTCGAAGCCCAATTGGCGGAAAGCCTGGGCGACGGCTTTTCCGTCTTCCTTCGCTCCAGACAACTTGGGAGCCACCAGGTAGTTCTCGACTCCGATTACGACGGCCCAGGACTTATAGTAAAGTCCTTCGGGCTTCCCAAGCTGAGCCCATGCCGATGGAGAAGATGCGAGCGCGAGAAAACAACCCGTCCATGCAATGCAGCGGGAAGCGCGAGTGAAGCTGGCGAACAGTGGCCACATAGAGATGGACCGGCGCGGATTGTGTAGGCGAATTCAGCCTACTCTGGCCTTCGCGCGACTGTCAAGGAATGCCTGGCCTGATTGGATTCCCATGCGCGGCCTCGACAAGCCACGGCCTCCCAAGGTATGGTTGCGGCCAATCGATTCGCGTACCATACTACGTATCGAGGGAGCACACTGGCATGGCGGAGAACATCGACACCCTTCTCAAGGAAAGCCGCGTCTACCGCCCCACAGCGAAGACGACAGCCGTCGCGTATATTCAGGATTACGAGACCGAGTACAAGAAATCGATCGCCGACCCCGAAGCGTTCTGGAGCGGGATGGCGAAGGAATTGGACTGGTTCTCTCCCTGGAACAGAGTGCTGGAGTGGAATTACCCCTGGGCGAAATGGTTTGTCGGCGCTACGTGCAACATCGCCTACAATTGTCTCGACCGGCACGTCAAGACATGGCGCAAGAACAAGGTGGCGTTGATCTGGGTCGGCGAGAACGATCAGGAGCGGGTCTTTACCTATGCCGAGCTCTACCGACAGGTGAACCGATGCGCCAATGCGCTGAAGAAACTCGGATTGAGGAAAGGCGATCGCGTCACCATTTATTTGCCCAAGATACCCGAACAAGTTGTGGCCATGCTGGCCTGCGCGAGGATCGGCGCCATTCACAGCGTCGTCTATTCCGGCTTCAGCGCCCCGGCCCTTTCCAGCCGCATCAACGATGCAGAAGCGAGGCTCGTGATCACCGCCGACGTGGGATTTGACCGCGGGAAAATCCTTAATCTCAAACCTGTCGTCGATGATGCAGTGAAGAGCTGCCCGACGGTGGAGCACGTGGTGGTGGTCCGAAGACAGAATCCCGGACCGGCGTTGTCGGCCCCGAAGGAAATCGATTGGAACGATTGGGTGAAGAACGAGAAGAACCTCTGCGCCGCAGAGCCACTGGATGCTGAAGCGCCTCTGTACATCCTCTATACCTCCGGAACCACAGGCAAGCCGAAGGGCGTCGTCCATGTGCACGGCGGCTACATGGTCGGCACCTATGCGACAACGAAGTATGTGTTCGACTTGAAGGACGACGACGTCTATTTCTGCGTCGCCGACCCCGGCTGGGTCACGGGCCACAGCTATATCGTCTACGGTCCGCTGCTGAACGGCGCGACGATTTTGACGGCCGAAGGCAAGCCGGACTATCCCAATCCCGGACGGTGGTGGGACCTGATCGAGCGTTATGGCGTGTCGATTTTCTATACCACGCCGACCGCGATACGACTCCTGATGCGATACGGCGAGGACTGGCCGAAAAAATTCGACCTCTCCACCCTGCGCATTCTTGGCAGCGTCGGGGAACCGATCAATCCCGAAGCCTGGGAATGGTTCCATCGCGCAGCGGGAGGCGATAAGCCGATCATGGATACATGGTGGCAGACCGAGACCGGATCGATCCTGATTACGCCGCTACCGACCGTTCCGCTCAAACCCGGTTCGGCCACCAGGCCGTTCCTCGGCATCGAAGCGGACGTCGTGGATCGCGAAGGCAAGAGTCTCCCGGCCAACGCCGGCGGTTTCGCGGTCATCAAGAAGCCATGGCCTTCGATGATGCGCACCATCTACAAGGACCCGGAACGCTACAAGACCTATTGGAACACGATTCCCAATTGCTACACGGCCGGCG
Source organism: Nitrospira sp. CR1.3 (assembly GCA_014055525.1). Taxonomy (GTDB): domain Bacteria; phylum Nitrospirota; class Nitrospiria; order Nitrospirales; family Nitrospiraceae; genus Nitrospira_C. Next base: position 41,749 of record WIAH01000012.1, on the reverse strand, counting down.
ATGTCTGCCACAAGGACGCGGACGGGTACATGTGGTTCATGGGCCGCGCCGACGATGTCATCAAAGTGGCTGGCAATCGGCTCGGCACCGCCGAAGTGGAAAGCGCCTTGGTCAGCCACCATGCCGTAGCCGAAGCCGCGGTGATCGGGAAACCGCATAAGACGGTCGGCGAATCCATTAAGGCCTTCATCATTTTGAAGCAGGGTGAGAAGGAAAGTCCCGAACTGATCCATTCGATCAAGGAGCAGGTCAAACAGGAATTGGGGAAGATCGCCGTACCGGCGGAAATCGATATCGTCAGCTCTTTGCCCAAGACTCGATCCGGAAAAATCATGCGGCGGGTCCTCAAAGCCAAGGAACTGGGCCAGGATCCTGGCGACATCTCCACAATCGAAGAGTAGCGAGCACCACACATTCCATGCAGCGCCAATAGCGCTGATCAGGAGGCCGGTATGGTGAAAACAGTGGGTTCTATGACGATGGTGCTCATCGGCGTATTCTTGCTTGCGATGGCGGCGAGCGATCCGGAACCGACGCTCGCAGCGGAAAAGGACAAGCCGGCGAAAAAGCCGAAACTTGCTCCCGAGGCCAAGGTCCCGAAACCCAAAGCGGAAAAACCAAGATTCCAGACGGCCGAAACGGCAGCAAAAGCCACTGCCTGCTTCGGCGTGGCGCCGAAAATTGAAAAACTCGTGCCGGATGAAGGAAAGGCCGGAGACAAGGTGTCGATTAAGGGTTCGCAGCTTGGTCCAGCCGAGTGCTTACGCAGCGTCTCGTTCGGGCCTGGTCGCGCCGCGACGTTTGCCCTGCAGAACGATTCCACGATCACCGCCACCGTACCACCCGGAGGTCGCAAGGGACTTGCGATCGTGACCGTCACGACGGCTTCGGGGGAGGATTCCAAGGCATTCCTGGTGAAGTAACCGCGAAAAGGTTCAGGCGGGCATGACTCGCCCGCTCAACTTATGAAGTGGACGAGAAAACCGGGAGAGCCGATCTATCTGCGACGACATATGGTCGGGCTCGGCTTGGCGATCTGTCTGCCCATTGTCCTGCTGCAACTGTACAAGATCTACGTCGGGCCGATCAGTTTCAGCATGCAGATCGCAATCGGCGTGATCGTTTCCGTCCTAGCCGGTATGGTCCTGTATTTTACCTATCGCTCCTCCGCGCAGAATGAGCCGTAAGTTTGCCGACTCCACTAGCTACTACCTATCAGGATAGTGTCTTGGTTCCTGCGCGCTCGTTTCGCTGCTGTAGCTACCGAGCATTCGGCTGCGGCTCCCCCCATCCCCCACATCGGAATGTGGAGGTTTCCGATCAGGCGATGACCGGTTATGCAGTCATCGCCTGTCGGGCCTCGCTCGAATGTTCGCCACGCACATCAGCATCACTCGCACGCAATGTCACCTGACACTATCCTGATGGCGTAGGGAGAGGAGAGAGGCGGTCCTGTTTCCACTCACCGCGTGGTATACGCGCCGTTTGCGAATATCGTTTGCCCGGTAATCCACCAACCGTCGGTGGCCAAGAACTTGATGATGGGAACAATGTCCTCGATCTTGGTGAGGTCACCGTTCAAGGCCTGCGACTTGTGGAAAGCGACGCGCTGCGGCGTTTCCTGTCCGTAGAAAAATGGGGTGTCCATAGGACCGGGACCGACCGCAGTAACTGAGATGCCGCGCGGCCCAAACTCTTTGGCCGCTGCACGGGTAAAATGTTCGACCGGTGCTTTGCCGCCGGCATAAGTGGAGTATCCGTCCGTAAAGGCCGCCAACAACGATGTCACGATCGTGATGATTTTGCCATTGTCATTGAGATGCTTGCCGGCTTCCTTGATGAAGAAGTAGGCCGCTTTGGAATTGATGTCGAACATTGAGTCATATTCCTCCTCGGTGGTGTCAACAATGGGCTTGCGCAGCACTTTGCCCACCGTATTGACGGCGATGTCGATGCTCCCGAAACGTTTCTTCGCCTCCTCGAACAGCATCGTGACATTGACCGGCTTCGTCAGGTCACATTGAGTGGCATAGGCTTCACTGCCCAACGACTGGATGGCCTTCACCGTAGATTCGGCATCCGGTTTCGTCGCATTGCTGTTGTAATGCACCACGACTTTGGCTCCACCTTTGGCAAACTCACGGCTGATGAGTCCGCCAAGGTTCTTCGCCCCCGCCCCCACCACGACTACCTTTCCTTGCACGGATTGTGTTGCCATGACTCCTCCCTCGGTAAGACAAGACTCCGTCCCCATGACGGAGAATCTAGCCACAGTGTAAGAATGGCGGGCGCCAGGGTCTTGAATGGAATAACTGTGCTTGGAAGGTTCTACGAATCGATCCGTTCAACTGCGTCGTACAAGGCGGGGCGTCAGTCCGATATGCCGCCTCATCATCCGTGTGAGGTGGCTTTGGTCCGCAAATCCCACTTGCACAGCAATATCGGCAATGGCCAATCTGGTCTGTCTCAATAAGTCTCTCGCTCGTTCGAGACGTCTCGCGATCAGGTACTGATGCGGCGCAAAGCCGGTAGACCGTTTAAACATGGTCAAAAAATAGGAAGGGCTCATACCGGCTACCTCGGCGATCGCCCTAAGGCTTAGATCGTCGTCCATATGGCTTTCGATAAACTCAACCACCTGGTAGAGATTCTTGTGGGGAAGGCCGTGCCGCGAGAACTGCGGACGCATACGCGTCTTCGAATACTTCTTGATGAGATGGACCACGAGCGTGTGGGCCAACGAGTCAGCATAGACACGATCCGGCGGTGAAGATTGTTCAAACTCCGCGATCAATGTGCGCACGAGCTGTTCCAGCAATGCATCACGGAAATGAAACCGCGGCGTGAGTTCAACAGGTCCCTCAGCTCCCATCTCCTTTGCAACGCGATTCATGAACCCGGGTTGAATCGCCATTAAGAGCAATTCGACGGCTGCGCTCCAACGAGGCGCAACAAACAAACCGGCCGGATTAATGATGGCTTCGCCGCCAGCAAAGAAAGCTTCTCGACGCCGACCATCAATTCGCCATGTCAATGTCGCAGGGCAGGCCGAATGGAGGACAACCATGTGCCTTGGAGCATGATCGCCAGGACGATAGATCCCCGAGTCAGGTTGCTCGAGATCGCGTTCGATTACAATGCCGTCGAGCAACGTCCCGCTCCCTGAGAGATTCTTGAGATGCGGTTTAATCAGTGAACGTGCCGGCTGCGTCGAACTGACCGCGCCCACTCCTGTTGAAGTTTGGATCGGCATATTCCTCAGGATCCACTCGGCCAATTATACATAGGCAGGAGGATAGAAACTCAAGATGAGCCCCGCAGATTGAGGCAGCCCTGCGCAAAGAGATCATCCTCTTATCTATTACGTTGGACACGGCGTGCCGCATCCTGTGAGTACAAGGAGCCAACAGGCAGCCCGTGCCTCTTCTATCCCGGTCTCAGATGACGATACGAGGATGATGGGCAGTCTGCGCCTTGCGAGGGTCGCATGGACGATGGTTGCCCACCATCCTCGCTACAGACTTCCGCTAAATGAGCCCGCGCTTTTTTAGGTAGTCCTTATCGATGACCGGCGTCGTCTTGGGCAATTGGCTTCGCTCTTGGAGGAGCCGCTCGACGTACTTGCCGATGAGATCGGACTCAAGATTCACGGTATCATTAACCTGCTTGAGTCCAAGCGTCGTCACCTTGGCGGTATGCGGAATGATTGCGACGCTAAAGGCATGGTCGGCGATCTCATTGATCGTCAGGCTGATGCCATCAACCGTGATCGACCCTTTGGAGACGCAATAGCGAAGAATGTTTGCCGGCGCTTCGATCGTGATGACAATGGCATTGCCTTCCTGGCGCCGACTGCGAATGGTTCCGACCGCGTCGACGTGGCCTGCCACCAGATGCCCGCCGATCCGTTCGTTCAGCTTCATGGCCCGTTCGAGATTCACCGGCGCGCCGGCTTCCAGATGCCCGAGCGTCGTGACCGAGAGCGTTTCGGGGGAGATCTCAACCACGAAATCACGCTCGCCTTTAGTCACGACGGTGAGACAGGTCCCGTTCACGCTGACACTGTCCCCGACCTTGAGATCGCTCATAACGGTCGAGGCCAGGATCCTCATCCTCGTTCCGGCGAGCGTCTTTTCCATGGAGGTCACGGCTCCCATTTCTTCCACGATTCCGGTGAACATCAGTCGTTCCTCATGATGACCTGCTTGACGACATAGACGAACACAACGAGCAGCACAAGCACACCGACTGCCGCAACGACGCCGATAACGAGGTCTTCCGTCGTGTACTCTCGCATCGCGGAACCATTATAGTCGGATTTCGTCAATTCTGCCTCATGGTCAGCCGGAACATCGCCGCGGCCGCGAGCTGAAGACCGCCGATGACGGCAAAAGCGCCGGCGTAACTCATGTTGGCGATAAGAATTCCGGCCAGCAAGGGTCCGCTGGCATGTCCGATGTCCATGATCGTTCCCTGCATACCCATGCCGGCCCCCAGGGTCTTGAACTCGGAGCTATCGGCCACCAACGCAGAGGAGGAGGAGGAGACCACCGCTTCGCCGAAGCCGAACCCTGCGGATAGCAGCAGCAAGACGGCAAACATTGAGGCATGCGGGATGCAGACGAATGTTCCCGCGCAGATCACCAACCCGAGCATGATGAGAGGCTGGCGTCCCACACGATCAGAAACCCGTCCCATGACCGGCTTTGAAAAAAACGATGTGAGCGCCTGAACCGTAAAGAGCAGACCGACTTCTCCGGGATTCAGACCAGCTGAGACGCCGTAGAGCGGGAGGAATGCCATCAGGGCGCCGTTCGCGATCATCTTGGCCGCATCGGTCATGCTCGTGATCAAGACCTTCTTGTTTCTCGCGACGACCACAAAGCCCTTCCACATCTCAGTCAGCACCGTTGAGAAGCCCTTGTCCTGTACGCGCGGCGCCGCCACATCCAGATGAAGACTGTAGAAGAGCACGATCGCCACGCAGCCGAACAATCCCGCCGTCACGAAGGCGGCGGAGAATCCGGCCGCATAGATGAGATAGCCCCCGATGAAAGGGCCGAGCAACGAGCCGGATTGCGTGCAGGCCGTATAGGTGCCGAGCGCGGCCCCGCGCCGCTCTCGGTACAGTTCAGCCACCGTCGCCAGCGCGCTCGGCGCGAAGATCGCCGTGGCGAAGCCGTGAAAGAAACGAAGCGCCGTCAAGGCATTGAGATCGGTGATGAACGGATAGATGAACGGCGGCAGACCGAATGCGATCACGCCGATTCGCAAGAGGACTCTTCTTCCATATATGTCGGACAGCGCGCCGGATGGCAGCTTGAGAAAGACTCCGGTCAAGGTCGAGACAGACACGATCAAGCCGATCCGCTCGGGGCCGGCCCCGAGCGATTCTGCGAACAGCGCCAGCACGGGCATGCGCACCATGTTGTAACTGATGAAACAAAAGACGCCGACGGTGCAGATCAGAATAAAGCTGCGCGTGGATGTCATGGGACCGCGACGGTGATTTGAACGGGAAACAGTTGGCGGGGATCCTGGCGGAGTCTCGCCTGGCGAAGCAAGGTTTCCAGCGAGGGCGTCACGATCCCTTTGAACGATATCTGCCCGTTGGTCGCCACCGTCAGCGGTTTTGAAATATCGATCAAGTGGTCGTTCAAGAAGAGACTATAGCGTTGAACCCGCTCGGTTGCCACTTCGATCCGGTCCGGGGCGACGATGACTGCATCGATTCTTGCGTATTCGCGGCGTTGAATACGCTCGTCTCGCCGACTGATCAAATCATCCGCGAAAGCGGCGATGGGATCCGTGGATTCCAGCCGCAACCAGCTGAATGGCTGGAAGTGGCTGGCCTCTCGCACGACGGTGAGCTTCGTCGGCAAGGGCTCGCGACGCTGGCGGTTCAACCAAACAACGAGATCGGGCAATTCCTCCTTCGGAAAGTAATGTCCTCCCGCCACCGGATGCTCGCCCTGATGCTCGCGATACACGTGCGGATAGCCCAATGCCGTCAACTCCCGCGAGATGGAGCGGCTGAGTTCAGCCGGCATCACCTGGTCCTTCGCGCCATGAATGATGTAGACCGGCGTATTGCGAAGGTTCGCCAGAAACGGCATCAACACGTCATCCAATCCGCTCGCCATCGGAGCGATACCGGCAAACAGCGGGGCATGATGCATCCCGATGAGCCAGGCGCCGATCCCGCCGTTCGACATACCGGTGAGAAACATCCTGTCCGGATCAACATGGTAGCGACGAGATACGTATCGAATGGCGGCAAGCACGAGGTCCTCCGCCCGCCTTGTAAACCAGGCCCCCGCCGCATAGGTCGGGCAGGCCAGCAAATACTCGTCGCCCAATCGGGCTTGCCACCGTTCAAGATACACCTCACCGGTGAACCCGGCGCCGTGCAGGCAGACCACAAGTCCATAGCCTTTTGACTGCTGGTAGGTCAGTGGAACTGATAGGGCGAGCGGATAGGAACGACCCTGGAGAATGATTCGCTCATCCGGCAGCGTACCGATGGGCTGCGACTGGTAGGGCTGCTCGGTTTGGATCATGCGACTGACGGTCTCGATCGAGGCTTCCGGGTGGAAGAGGATCGCCTTCAGTAACCGGCCTGCCTCCTCACCGTCGCCTGAGTCCAAGTAATGAAAGACGAGAGAAGCAAGGGTCTCAGAGGCTAGAACAGGCGACCGCGCTTCAACCCAGACGGCTACCAGAGAGAGCAGGAGAGCGGAGAGCATCCACCGCGTCACAAATCCCCTTCCACCAAGAGATCATCGCCGACCGGCCTGATCTGCACATGCCGCAACTTTGTCGCATGCACAAGACGAACCGGACTCATTCCGCCGATGACCCCTTTTGCGTCGGTTCCGCCGAGAAGCGCCGGCGCGACATACAACCGCACATGGTCGACCAGCCCGGCTTTCAGCATCGCTGAGTTGATCTCACTCCCGCCTTCGACGAGCAGGGATGTGACGCCTCTTCTGCCAAGTTCTCTTAAAAGAGCAGGCAAGGAGACCCGTCCCCGGACAGAAGGAAGCGTGACCGTATCGATCCCCTGTTTTCTCAGCGCCTTCCTTCGCGCAACCGGAGCGGACCCCGTTGTGGCAACCATCGTCTTGGCTTGATGCTGTCCAGACAGCGCCCGCGCTGCGAGAGGAATGCGCAGCTTACTGTCGACCACGACACGCAGCGGCTGCCTGCCCGCCGGCCGATTCAGTCGCGGGCCGATTCTCGCAGTCAGCGACGGATTGTCGGCCACTACCGTGCCGATGCCCACCAACACCGCATCGACTTGGGCGCGCAGCTGATGAACCTCCTGACGCGCCTGTCTGCCGGTGATCCACCGCGACTGCCCGGACGAAGTTGCGATCTGTCCATCAAGCGTCATCCCGGCCTTCAGAATCACGTAAGGCCGCTTCGTCTTGATCCAATGAGCATACGCTTGATTCAGCGATTCCGCTTCGCGCCGAGCCACGTCGGTTGTGACCGGAAGACCGCTCCGACGAAGGGCCGCAATGCCCCTCCCCTTCACCAATGGATTGGGATCGGTCATCGCGACGACGACTCGACGAACGCCGGACCGCTCGATGGCAGGCACACAAGGCGGAGTGCGTTTCTTGATGTGGCAACAGGGTTCCAGCGTGACATAGAGGGTGGCTCCCCTCGCCCGCCTGCCGGCGTTCCGAAGAGCCAGAATTTCTGCGTGGGGGTCACCCGGCCGAAGATGAAATGCCCGGCCGACGATCCGGCCTCGACTCACCACGACCGCTCCGACCATCGGATTGGGGCTGGTTGTTCCCCGGCCCTTCGCCGCCAGGCGAAGAGCCAGGGTCATATAATGAAGATCTCTTGCAGGGCCAGTCACCGCTTCTTGCGGCCGCCGGTCGACCGGCGGCCGGCGCGCGCGGACTTCCTCGCCTTCGCGCGTGATGGAGTGGAGGACTTGGCGGCCTTCTTGGTATCGGCTTCCGCCAGCGCCGCATGGGCCGCGGCGAGCCTGGCAATCGGCACCCGGTAGGGCGAGCAACTGACATAGTCCAAACCCACCTCGTGGCAGAACTCTACGGAACTCGGGTCGCCTCCGTGCTCCCCGCAGATGCCGAGCTTAATGCCCGGCCTCGTCTTTCTACCGGCTGCTATGGCTTGCTTCATCAGCGAACCGACGCCTTCGCGATCGAGCACGGCGAACGGATCGGACTCCATGATGTTGACGGTCTTATAGTGATCGATGAATTTGGCCGCATCGTCGCGCGAAAATCCAAAGGTCGTCTGTGTCAGATCGTTCGTGCCGAACGAAAAGAACTCCGCCTCCTCAGCGATCCGATCCGCGGTCACCGCGGCGCGCGGCAGTTCGATCATGGTTCCGACGAGATAGGAGAGCTTCACATTGTAGCGCTTCATCGTTTCCTGCGCCGCCTCGCGAACCAGATCCTTTTGCGACTTCATCTCCGCGACCATGCCGACCAGCGGAATCATGATCTCCGGCACGATCTTCTTTCCCTCTTTCGCCAGTTCGCAGGCCGCTTCCATGATCGCCCGCGCCTGCATGCGCGTAATCTCCGGCATCGTGATGCCCAACCGGCAGCCGCGGAGTCCGAGCATGGGATTGAATTCGTGCAACTCTTCGACGCGGGCGAGCAGCCGCCGTTTCTCTTCGAGTTTCGCGGCATCCCGGCCCGTCAATTCCAATTGGGCGATCTCGACCATCAACTCTTCCCGTTTCGGGAGAAACTCGTGGAGCGGAGGATCGAGCAGGCGAATGGTCACCGGGTACCCCTGCATTTCCCGATAGAGACCGATAAAATCCTGTTTTTGAAGCGGGAGCAGCTGATCGAGAAACTTCTCCCGCTCTTCCTTCGTCCGCGCCAGGATCATCTTCTGCATGATCGGAATGCGGTCTTCGGCGAAGAACATATGTTCTGTGCGGCAGAGACCGATCCCCTCCGCCCCGAACCCCCGCGCGATGTCCGCCTGCTCGGGCACATCGGCATTGGCCCGCACGCGAAGCCTCCGGAAGCTGTCCGCCCAGGACAAAATTGTGGCGAAGCGCTGATACTTGTCCGACTTCTTCGGATCGAGTTTGCCCTGGATGACCTGGATGATCTCGGATTCGACGACCGGAATGTCCCCTTCATAGACGTTGCCTGTGGACCCGTTAATCGACAGGAAATCGCCTTCCCGGAACGTCTTGGCGCCGATCTTGACGGTTTGACTGTCCAGCACCTCCACGGACTCGCATCCCGCCACGCAGACTTTGCCCATCTGACGCGCGACAACAGCGGCATGGCTGTTGGATACCAGGATTGGTGTCAAACGACTTGAGAAAACGACGAAGTTCTTGTCCATCTCTTCTGTAGCGTCCACCTCAAAGTTGTATACCAGCGTTGCTTGCACACCGCCGATCCTGACCGCGCGGTACGACCGCACCGGAGCATCCAATAATTCTTGAACCTCCCGAAAAGCTGTCGAAGGACAGAGCGGAAGGATGTCTCGGCGAATTTTTTGAACGCCGAACATGAGATTGCGCTTGATCGCTTCACGGACCCGTCCCATGAAGTTCACGTGATCGACGATATCGTCAAAGAGTCCGCGCATCGCCAAGCATTTCGACTCGTAGAGACGGGCGGGAATCTCGGCCTTCACGCGGTGAGTAAAGGCCAGAATATCGTCCACCTGTTCCGCGATCTGAATCAAATAGGCGTGACGGTTGGCCGTAATCTGTGGGACCATCCCTAGGCGCAGACAGGCCAAAGCCAAGCCTTCAAGCAAATTTCGCTTGTGCTGCGACACAACGATTTGGAGTCTCACTCCGCTTGATGTAGCAGCGTAGCACCCATCGCCGTCCACGTACCCTGCCAGTAGATGGAGCAAGCCGGTTCGATCTAGCTTCAAGACCCATTCGCTAAAGTGATCCCGGATTTGAGCCAAGCGCTGGGCCGGCCCGCGATAGAAGCAGATACGATCCTGTACTTCGTCGGTGATCCGCCTCTCATTCAGAATCCCGCTCGTACGGCGGTTACGGACGTAGCTGAACGGCAAGCCAAAGACTCGCTCAAATGATTGTTCGACAGCGCGGATAAACGCCGCCTTCTCCTGCGTGGGTTTTTGGATAAAGGTTATGGAGCCCTTTGCTTTCTTCAGGCAAATGTAGCCGTCCGAGAGGATGGCTCCCGCCACATAAGCCAGATCGGACGATGTCCCTGTTTCACCTAATGGTGGAATGTGGTCGAGAACCGTCACGAAGTCTTCGTCGGCCAGCACCGCGTCGAGTCGTTTCTTACTCAACTTCCGATTCTGGATCGTGAACATCTTATGATCGGCTGTGAGCTGAATCAGATTTTGTCCCGCGCGACCGGTCTGCGAGAGGGCGACTGTAATGGTGTCAGCGTGCCGCCGGCCCGCTGCAACAATTTCCCGCCAGACTGGTCGAAGCAGGCGGCTGTCAAAGGATAGAATTCGAAGGCACTGCCCATTCTCAAGCAATGCGAACGCGTCTTCAGCTGACAGCATTCCGCGGTCCGTGAGGATTCGAGTCTCACCCCCTACGCATGTCATGCCCCCGCGGGCGGTCAGAAATCCCGCCGCTGCGTTCATCCCATGGATATCGTCGGGACTCGTTTCCTGCCGGACCAGCACGACGCGGTTTCCCGCCGCTTTCATGTCCACCGCCCGATCGGGCGTGAGCGCGATCTTGCCTGCGGCCGCGCCGGGACCGGCCGGCAACCCCTTGCCGAGCGGATTGGCTTTGGCCTCTTCTTTCGAGTCGAAGATTGGGTAGAGATATTGGGCCAGCTGATCCGGACCGATCCGCTGCACCGCTTCCTGCTTCGAGATGGCGCCCTCTTTCACCATATCGACCGCGATCTTGACCGCCGCGATCCCCGTCCGTTTGCCGACGCGAGTCTGCAGCATATAGAGCTTGCCCTCCTGGATCGTGAACTCCAGGTCGAGCATGTCGCGATAATGCTTCTCGAGCTTTTTATAGGTGTGTTCCAAATCCTTGTAGGCGTCAGGAACGTTCTTCGCGAGCGCGCTCACCGGCAGCGGCGTTCTGATCCCTGCCACGACGTCCTCGCCCTGCGCGTTCATCAAACATTCGCCGAAAAAGGTTTTGTCGCCGGAGCTCGGGCTGCGTGTGAACGCGACGCCGGTGCCGCTCGTTTCGCCCATGTTGCCGAACACCATGGCGACCACGTTGACTGCCGTCCCCCAGGAATCGGGAATGCCGTAGAGCCGGCGATAGGTGATCGCGCGCGCGCCGAACCAGGACGAGAAGACCGCATTGATGGCCATTCGCAATTGGTCGAGCGGCTCGTCGGGGAAATCCTTCTTCGTTTCTTCCTTCACGAGGGCTTTGAAACTCGCGACCAACTCGCGGAGATGCCTGGCATCCAGGTGCGTCTCGTGCGCGACACCGACTTCCGTCTTCTTGTGCTTGAGGATGGCTTCGAAGTGCTCGCGCGGAACTCCCATCACGATACTGCCGAACATGGAGACAAACCGGCGATAGCTGTCCTGGGCGAAGCGGTCGTTGCGCGTCTTCGCCGCCAACCCCTCGACGGTCTTGGTCGTCAGCCCGACATTCAGAACGGTATCCATCATGCCGGGCATGGAAGCGCGGGCGCCGGATCGCACCGAGACCAACAGCGGCCGTTCGGGGTCGCCGAACCCCATTCCCATCGAACGCTCGACACGCTTGAGCGACTGTAACGCGGCTTCCCACATGCCCGGCGGATATTTTTTGCCTTGCTTGTAGTACTCGACACAGGCCTCGGTTGAAATCGTGAAACCGGGGGGGACCGAGATGCCGAGATTGGTCATTTCCGCCAGACCGGCTCCCTTGCCGCCGAGCAATTCCTTCATGTTCGACGTGCCTTCGGCTTTACCGTCGCCGAAATAATAGACGTATTTCTTTCCCACGCGTGCTCTCTCCTTCCGCTCCACGATCAGTGGAGAATTGATGAACTGCGGGGTCCGGCCGCGCCGAGTTGCAGCCGATAGCGGCTCACAAGATATCGCCTCGTCCACATGCCGAACAAGAGGACAGCCCCGACAAACATCGCGAGCCCGAGAAGCCGAAAATCCGGACGAATGCCGTGATCGAAATAATACCGGCCATCCGGTCCCTGCCGGACCTTGATGTCGCTCGCTAGCTGGTGCGGTTTACCGGACGGATCGGCAAGGTTAATCCACTCGGAACAGAGACGCACCGGTTCCGTCGCGCCGGCCACCCGCTCCCACGTCAGCCGCAGGCACACGTCTTTCTTGGCGTTAAAAAAGTCCGGGGTCTTGACCAACTCATCGAGATTGACGCCGCTGAGCCGTAGGCCGACCAACAAGAGGCCGTTGCACAGCACGATCATCCCCACCGTCACAACCGTCGCAAAACGGCGCACCTTCCTGGCACGCCCCTCGTCATGCTGATCAGCTTCGGGTGAAGGTTGCATGTTTCCTGCTTCCTCTCCCTTCACAAGAGGAGACCGCGGCTCGATCTTCTCTAGCTTCCTTGTACCATAATACGAGAGAAGTCCGCGAACGACTTGAAAAATTCGTCCACTTCCTTCAGCAGCGACAGTCGGTTGCTTCGAAGCGCTGCTTCCTCGGTGTTCACCATGACTCCCGCAAAAAAATCGTCAATCGCCGGTTTGAGGCGCACGAGAGTCTCCAGAGCCTTATCGTAATGCCAGTTCGCCATCTCGGCGACGAAATCTTTCCGGCGGTCATTCACCTGCCGATGCAGCTCCGCTTCAGCTTGATGCGCGAACAGGGCCGGATCAACCGGCTTTCGATCCCATCGTTCCTTGTCTACGATGCGGGAAGCGCGCTTGAAGCCGACGATGAGCGGATCAAATTCCGGCCTCACGGTGACCGCCTGCAGGGATTTCATCCTGAGAAGCAGATCGACGAGGTCGATGGCCGCGTCGGGTGCAGACCGAAGCACCGCATCCATCACATCATCGCGCAAGCCATGAACGGTTCGGCCGAAATGTCGAACCCTCTCGAAGAGAAAGTCGGCGATTCGCCGGCGTCCCTGCTGCTCGGAATCTGCGACTCCTCTAACACCGCTGTCGGCAACGAGCTTCCTCGCGTGATCGATGCATTCGCCCAGATTCATCCGAAGCTCCCCTTCCAGGACGATTCGCACGATCGCCGTGGCATGTCGACGGAGCGCGAAGGGATCTTCCGATCCGGTCGGCATCATGCCGACATGAAAAAACGCGGCGATCGAATCCAGCCGGTCGGCCAACGACAGGACTCGTCCGGGCAGGGTTTGGGGCAGCTCTCCTTCGAGAGCCTTCGGGAGATACTGCTCGCGGACGGCCCGACTGACGGCTTCCGGTTCGCCGTCGTGCCGAGCGTACTCGCCTCCCATGATGCCCTGCAGTTCAGGAAATTCACCGACGATTCCCGTCAGAAGATCGGCTTTGCACAGACTGCCGGCCCGCTCGCACAGGCGCCTCAGCTCCCCGTTCTGAGGCGACAGATGGACAGCGAGATATCCCGCCAGTTTTCTCACCCGTTCCTGTTTCTGCCCCATCGTGCCGAGCTTCTGATGGAACGTCACGCCGTCCAGCTTCTTCACTCGCTCTTCCAGCCTCATTTTTCGGTCTTCGTCGAAGAAGAACTTTGCGTCGGCCAATCTGGCCGCCAGCACGCGTTCATTCCCCGCGCGAATCAGCGACATGTCTTTGAGCTGATTGTTCGCCACCGCAATGAAATGCGGGGCGAGATTTCCCGTTTTCTTGTTTCGTACAGAAAAAAATCCCTGATGTTCCTTCATCGACGTCATGAGAATTTCTGAGGGCACCGCCAGATACTCTGGCCTGAAATCTCCCACGATGGCGAACGGCCATTCTGTCGTGTAGACCGCTTGATCGAGCAACGACTCATCGACGTTGAGTCCAACGTCTGCCTTTCGGCAAAGTTCATGGAGCTGCGCCTGGATCACGGTCCTGCGACGTTCGGGATCCACCAGCACCCCACCACGTTCGAGACCCTTGCTATAGGACACATAATCCCGGACGGGTAGAGACTTCCCTTCGCCTTTCGCGCGATGGCCATAGGTTCTTGCGCCCGCTTTGATCCCCGCCGCTTCGATCGGCAACACCGCTCCCGCATATAACGCGACGAGCCATCGCACGGGCCTCGCAAAGCGCGCGCCGGTTTCGTTCCACTTCATCGACTTGGGGAACGAGAGTGTACTGATGAGTTGAGGCAGGACCTCCAGCAACACTGCCTTCGCCGGACGACCTGCGTCTTGCTTGACGGCGAAGAGATACTCACCCTTGGCGGTTGATCGTACTTGTAAGGCTTCGACTGCTACGCCCTGGCCGGCGGCAAACCCGATGGCGGCCTTGGTCGGATGACCGCCAGCGTCGAACGCGACCGCCTTCGAGGGACCCATCGTTTCCATGACGACTGAAGTTTGGTGACGCGCCAATCCCTCCACAACCAACGTCAGCCTTCTCGGCGTCCCATAGGTACGAATCGAACCGGAAGACAGGCGGGCCTCGCGAAGCATGCGTTCGGTCTGTTCTTTCAGAGTAGCCACAGCCGGCGCGATGAATTGGTATGGAAGCTCTTCGGTGCCGAGTTCCAGCAACAGTTCGCCGCTGCTTGCCGGAGCAGCATGCGTGAGCCTGGTCTTCCGTTGCCGCGGTGTTTTCATAATCGAGACTTACCTGCGGCCGCGACGAGAATTCGCCGCCCCGGCGCAGCGTTCGATCAGCGGATGTCCCATGGCGGCGCGTTCTTCGATATACCGCTCCGCACAATGCCTGGCTAATGCCCGCACCCGCCCGATGTAGCCGGTTCGTTCGGCCACGCTGATCGCTCCCCGCGCATCCAAGAGGTTGAACACATGGGAGGATTTGATGCAGTAGTCGTAGGCGGGCAATGTCACGTGCTTGTTGGTCTGAGCGAGCAGCCGTTTGCACTCGGCTTCGTACGATTGAAACGCGTTCATCAGCATGCTCACGTCGCCTTCTTCAAAGTTATAGCGCGAGAATTGCACTTCCGACTCATGATGAATATCGCCATACTTGATGGTATCCGTCCATGCCAGATCGAACACATTGTTCACCTGCTGCAGATACATCGCAATGCGTTCGGTCCCATAGGTGATTTCTCCGGTGATCGGACTCAGCTCGATGCCGCCGATCTCCTGAAAATAGGTGAACTGCGTAATTTCCATGCCATCGAGCCGCACCTCCCATCCCAATCCCCAGGCTCCGAGCGTGGGTGATTCCCAGTCGTCTTGTATAAACCGAATGTCGTGTTGTTTCGGGTTGATGCCCAGCCGGGCCAGACTCTCAAGATAGAGCTCTTGAATGTTGTCGGGAGAAGGCTTGAGCACCACTTGGTACTGATAGTAGTGCTGCATGCGATTGGGATTCTCACCGTACCGGCCGTCGGTCGGACGGCGACAAGGCTGAGGATAGGCCGCGCGCCAGGGTTCCGGCCCAAGCGATCGAAGAAACGTGGCAGGGTGGAATGTACCGGCCCCCATTTCCAGATCGTAGGGCTGGTGAATGACGCAGCCTTGGTCGGCCCAGAAACGATGCAAGGTGAGAATAAGGTCCTGGAAGGTCACGAAGAGCCAGCCCTGGTCCTGCAATCCGATTTTCTTCGCTTGCGCCGGAGTTCGAAGCTAACAGGAATTCGTCGTTGCTGTCAATAAACCTCCTCTAGGATCAAGGAGTTGCAGAGTTTTTTGTCGACGCAGGCGCTCGCCAACTGACGCCAGTCTCACTTCACCGCTCGAAGTCATCGGGATGGTGTCTTGACGGCATCCAAGCCTCTGCACTATTGTTTCATTCTTGATTAAGTCACTCGTGAATATAAGGACTCGATGAAACTCTCGAAGAAAAGCGAATACGGTTTGCGCGCGTTGCTTGAACTTACTCTCGCCGACGGGAAGGCGACCTTACAACGACATGAGATTGCCGATCGACAACGCATTCCTGTCGAATTCCTCGAGCAGATTCTGCTGGCACTGAAGCGGGCAGGCCTCCTTTCCAGCCGGCGAGGCATGAAAGGCGGGTATGCTCTGATCAAATCGCCCAGCGAGATTACGCTCGGCCAGGTCATCCGCATCCTTGACGGCCCTCTGGCGCCGATCGGCTGTGTCAGCAAGACGGCCTACCAGAAATGTGCCGACTGTCCTTACTCGGATATGCCCCAATGTCCGGTCCAGCATGTGATGGGCACGGTGCGCGATGCGATTGCAGGTATCTTGGACAACTACACACTCAAGGATTTTTCCGCTGGGCAGCGTAAAGGATAACCATGGATCAGATCGTGCTTGTGTTGATCACTTTTGTGGCCGCCACCGTGAACGGGGCGCTCGGCTACGGCTTTTCGTCCATCACCGTCCCGGTCGCGCTACTCTTCTACACCAACCGGATCTTGAATCCGGCCCTCGTGCTCGTCGAGCTGGTCATCAACAGTTACGTGTTGTTCATCAATCGCAAGAGCATCCCCAACATTTGGTGGCGCGTTGCGCCTATCCTCATCGGACTCATGATCGGAGTAGCGATCGGCAGCTATATCTTGTCCCTGGTACATCCGGCCTGGGTCAAATTCGTCACCTACTTCGTGCTGCTACCGTTGATTCTGCTTCAAGCGGCCGGCATCAGGCGCCCAATCCGCGCCGAAAAGGCGATTGCGATCCCCTTCGGCATGGGGATAGGCACTCTCTATTCCGTCACGACGATTTCCGGCCCCCCTCTGGCGCTCTTATTCAACAACCAGGGATATGCGAAGCAGGATTTCCGCGCCGCGCTCGGCGTGATCCGTGTTGCGGAATCCGTTCTGACAGGAATCGCGTATTCTTTCCTCGGACTCTACAGCGCCGGAAGTCTCGAGATCATTCCCTACATCGTTCCCAGCGTGCTGCTGGGCATCCCGCTCGGAACCTACCTCATCCGCTGGATGGACCCGGAAACATTCCGGCGCATCTGCATGGCCTTCGACGGTCTGGTGGTGGGATTCGGATTATCAAGAGTATTGATGGAACTGAATCTGGCTTCAACCTTCACCACATACAGCATTCTGGCCATCGTGGTCCTCATCAATGGCTATCTGCTGTTTCGGTTTTTGCGGGACCGAACGGCCTCCACCGTCCCGTGACCGATGCCGTAAAGAAGCATCGAGCGGTCGGTGCCTAAGTTAAGATTGACCGGCCCCGGCCAGGGTTCTTCACGTCATTTCACTTGTATGGTCACGGCCGATTCGGCCGCCAAGGTCTTGTGATCATCAGTTGCAGCCACGACCTTGATCTCGTGTTTGCCCGCCGGCAAATTGACAAAGGTGCCTTTAAATCCCTTTTGATATTGCCCGTCCAGATACACATGCGCATGATGCGCCTTGACTCCCTTCGCCAGTTCATACTTCAACTCCACCGAACCGCCGTCGACCGTGGTCCCATCGGCTGGAGCGATGATCGTGACCTTCGACCCGTCTTCCTCGCCGGCAAAGGCGACGGACGTCGCAGCGGGCAGGATCAGACTACCTGAAAGAATCACTCCCCAGACAACATATCGGTTCATCGTTTCCCTCCCCTCTTGAGATATCGGCAACCTCTGACGGTTCTTCTTACGAGAGTTGTGGAGATTTCCCCTCCTCTACAAGATCGGATTGTCGGAGTCAAACCCTGTTTCGTTGACCCTTGGCAGGATGGCTCGCAGCACCGGTTGGCTTCTTCGCCCATTCCGGATCTCGTTCATTAATTAAGTGGTTCGAGACCCGCGTTTCAGGCGACGCTTTCGAGTGGAGCCCACACGGCTTGACAGCCGTGGCTTCCTGCGCAGGCGGGTGAAGGTCCGAATTTCTGGATGGTTGTCCCTACAACTCCTTCAGGGATTGCTTGAACGATCGCTTTGGTGTCCGCTACATAAGTACTTATATTCACAGATATTTGTACTTTACATTCCAGCAGGCATATGGTTTGCTTCCATCCCGTTTCGATTCGAGTCTCCATGCCTGACACGTTCGGGTTTGAGCCAGACCGAAGACGAACTCTCTTCAATTTTCTTTGGGAGGCTAACCCGAGATGCGACAGGCCTGGCAACAATCTGATTCCTTTCAGCAACCCACATGGACAAGTGTCGGAAGGCTTACCGCCCAAGCATTCGTGTGTAGTTTTCTCGTATTAACTTCGCTTCTACTGGCCGGATGCGGTGGTGGCGATGGAGGCACGACCGGAGCGGAAGGCACCAATGGCGGATCCGGAGGGTCAGCGTCGTCCGGTCCCATTGCGTTGTCGCTCGCCTGGAATCCGGTGCCGGACTCGACCGTGTCGGGCTATTACATTCACTACGGACGCTATTCTCCCAACTCACCCGGTTCCTGCAACTACGAGAGCAACGTGTTTGTCTCTTCGGCCGAAGGAACCGTGACAAGTCTGAATCCTGATACTCGTTACTATTTCGCGGTAAGCGCCTATAACGGGCTCCAAAGCACCTGCTCATCAGAGATATCGACCGTCACTCCCTCTTCGCAGACGTAGGGCTCGTCGCCGCGGGCGTCTCCCTCAGCTTCACGTAGTCCTTCATTGACTCACCCAGGCTCGGTTTGCTAGCCTCATTTTTCTTGCACGGCTGCCGATGCGCGACCAGTCGTCGGCAGCACTCTTGGCATGCATCCCGAAAGGAGTCCTGATGGCCAGCCCCACCCTTCCCTCTGATTTACTTACCACGCTTCAGAACAAGGCCGCACAGCTTCGAATCGACAGCGTTCGGGCGACAAGCGAGGCAGGGAGCGGCCATCCGTCCAGTTGCTGTTCCGCTGCCGACATCGTCGCAGCGCTGTTCTTCTCCGTCATGCGGTATGATCCGAAGAATCCCAAGGCGCTCAACAGCGATCGATTCGTCCTCTCAAAGGGTCACGCCGCTCCGCTGCTTTATGCCGCCTGGGCGGAAGCAGGCCTGTTTCCTGCGAACGATCTCCTCAAGCTGCGAACATTGACGTCCGATCTCGAAGGCCATCCGACCCCTCGCCTGTCCTTCGTTGATATGGCGACCGGTTCACTGGGACAGGGTCTTCCCGTGGGGATCGGCATTGCGCTGAATGCGAAGTTCGTCGACAAGCTCAATCATCGAACATATGTCTTGCTGGGCGACGGAGAATCGGTCGAAGGATCGGTCTGGGAAGCCGCCGAGCTTGCCCGTCAATATGCGCTGGATAACCTCTGCGCGATCGTCGATGTGAACCGGCTCGGCCAAAGCGATCCAACCATGTTGCAACATGACATGGAGGCCTATCGCGCCAGATGGACCGGATTCGGCTGGCACGCGCTCGTCATCGACGGGCACGACATGGGAGCGATCGTGTCCGCATTCGATGAAGCAGCCAAAACGACAGGTCGGCCGACGGTGCTGCTGGCCAAGACATACAAGGGCAAAGGCATCTCTTTCATGGAAAACCAGCCGAACTGGCACGGCAAACCGATTCCAAAAGGCGAAGAAACACGCAAGGCGATCGAGGAGTTAAGCAAGCAATTTAAGGCGAACGGCGCCACCCAGCCGATTCAGAAACCGGCTTCCATGCCGGCGCCTGCCGTGACCATCGGCTCGCTTCCCCCTTCTCCCTATAAGCCGGGCGAGTCGGCCGCCACGCGCGAGGCCTTCGGCGTGGCGCTTGAAGCGATCGGCTCAGTCAATCCACTCGTCGTCGCGCTGGACGCCGACGTCAAGAATTCGACCTACACGGAAAAATTCGGCAAGAAGTTTCCCGGCCGATTTTTTGAGAACTTCATCGCCGAGCAAAACATGCTCGGGGCTGCGGCGGGACTGGCCGCTTGCGGAAAGATCCCCTTCGTCGCCACCTTCGCCGCATTCTTCACCAGAGCCTACGACTTCATCCGCATGGCCGCCATCAGTGGAGCCAACATCAAACTGGTCGGCACGCATGTGGGGGTCAGTATCGGAGAAGACGGTCCGTCGCAGATGGGACTGGAGGATATCGCGATGATGGCGGCACAGCCTGGCGTCACGGTCCTCTACCCGTCCGATGCCGCCTGTACCTATCGTCTGGTCGAAATCGCCGCCAATCACAAAGGCATGGTCTATGTCCGAGCCGGACGGCCGAAGTCCCCTGTCCTCTATGGACCGGACGAACGGTTTCAGATCGGCGGCTCGAAGGTGCTTCGTCACAGCACGTCGGATGCGCTCACCATCGTCGCGGCTGGCGTGACCCTCTTCGAAGCCCTCAAAGCCCACGATCAGCTGAAGGCCTCGGGCGTTTCCGTCCGGATTGTGGATCTCTACAGTATTGTGCCCATCGACCGCACCACGCTTCTGGACTGCGCCCGCTCGACGCAGGGACGCATGCTGACCGTCGAAGATCATTATGCCCACGGCGGTCTCGGCGATGCGGTGCTCAGCGCCGTCGGATCGGAGGGCATCAGAGTGCATAAGCTGGCCGTGCGCGCGATCCCCCGCAGCGGGAAGCCCGACGAGCTGGTCGACCACTTTGGCATCGGAGCGCGATCCATTGTTGAAGCGGCAAAGCAAATCATCAAGTAACCGGGAAAGCACGGTTCTCCCGCCGGGGTTTGCGCACATTCCCCTTCTGAGTATCTTGTCCGGAACGGACCGTCAGCGCATGCTCCACGAACTGACGGAAGCCCACTACGGCAAGGACGAGTATATTTTCCGCGAAGGCGATCCGACCGAGTACTTTCACATTGTGAAGGAAGGGACGGTCAAGTGCGTCAAGTCCTCTTCAGATGGAAAAGAATGCACCCTGAAGATGCTCATGCCGGGGGATCTGTTCTGTTGCGACGCAGCCGCCTTCGATGGAGCCCGCCACCCCGGGACCGCGCAGCCGATGGGCAAGGTGAGCGTGCTTCGGATGAAAAAAACGGCCTACCTCGACATGTTGCGGCGCAACCCGGAGGCCGCGCTGGAAGTCATCAAGTATCTCGGCAATCGTTTGAATGAAGCGCAGGAGAAAGCCAAACTGCTGGCGCTGGATCGAGCGGATCAACGCCTCGCCGCCTTGCTGGTCGATATGGCGGTCCGGAGCGGCATCAAGGAATCTCAAGGCGTCAGACTCGCGGTGCGCCTGACCCGCCAGGACATGGCCGACATGGTGGGAACGACCACCGAGACTGCCATTCGAATCATGAGCCGTTTCAAGAAGGATCACCTCGTATCCGGTACCGCAAACAGGCTGGTGATCCGCGATCTCGACCGGCTCAAGTCCCTCGCCTCCTCCTGACCAATCCCTCCGCTCGAACGCAACTATTTTGAAAAACATGATCTTGGTCATGTTTTATTCTCTCCTGTTTCGGTATCCTCCCCACACGATTCGACCAAAAAACATCACGCGCCAGCGCCCATCTGTAAGGAGGACCCCCCTATGAAGATCAGTGGTTCACGTCGGTTTCCGGCCCTGCCGGGCTTGGGAACATTTTTCTCGGCGGCGTTACTTCTTCTTTCAACGCCATCGTTCGCCAAGACCCATGACGTTGCGATGACAGCCGTTGAGACCGATATTGTCATTGACGGGAGCGGCGAAAAGTATGCCGCCTGGACCTTCAACGGCACGGTTCCGGGACCGGTTGTCCGGGTGACCGAGGGCGACACGATCAAGTTTACTTTGACCAACCCCGCGACCAACAAGTATCCGCATGCGATGGACTTTCATGCCGCCGAGATCGACTTCCTGAAGAACTACAGGGCCGTCAACGCCGGTGAAACGATCAGCTACACTTTCGTCGCCAAAAAACCCGGCGTGTTCTTCTATCACTGCGGCGCGCCTCCGATGATTCAACACGTCGCCCGCGGCATGTTCGGCGCCGTCATTGTCGACCCGAAGAACGCCAAGGCATGGCCGAAAGCTGATCGGGAGTATGTTCTGGTGCAATCGGAGTTGTACAAGAACCCGGACGATGTTCAGGCCATGTTTGATCGCAAATTCGACCACGTGATCTTCAACGGAGGCGTGTTCAAATATCATCCGTTCGTGACCGGCGGCGGAAAGCTGGATGCCAAGCCGGGCGAGCGCGTGCGGATCTATTTCGTCAACGCGGGGCCGAATGAGTTCTCCGCATTTCATCCGATCGGCGAGATCTGGGACAACGTCTATGAAAGCGGCAACCCGGCCAACAGGCTCACCGGCATCCAAACCTATGTGGTGGGGCCAGGCAGCGCCGCGACGTTCGATGTGGTGGTTGAATCGGCCGGCGCTTACCCGCTCGTCACTCACTCCCTGACCGGCGCGCTCCGCGGGGCGATCGCGGTGCTGCTGGCGTCCCCGGACGCCAAGCCGCAACCGCTCATGCCGATGGTGCCCTGGAAAGTCTCGACCCCCCAGACCGAGATTACCCCGACTCCCGCGCCGTAACCGCCTGAGCCGGAACCGGCCGACTCTCTGCGAGTCGGCCGGTTCTGTCGCTGAATTGTGTACGGCTCCAGTAACATATTCGCCATTGTGCGGACATTCGCGATCGCCGCCGTCATGCTCGTCACGGTCGTCAGCGGAATCAGCGGCCGCTCCTCCCACGCTTCGGCGGCCACCCCGCTCCAACGCATCGCGCTTCAATTCGACGGCGCTGCCTGTGATGCTCAGCATGCGAGCATCTCGTCGGCGTTGTCGACCGTCCCGGGAGTCCGGGCCATCGACCTCTCCTCGGTTCCCAATCACGCGCTGATTGATATTGACTCCCGGGCCCTCAGCGAGCACGATCTGCTCAGCATTGTCACCCAAGCCATGGCATCATCCGCCTGTCGCGTTGAACCGATGGCATCGTGCATCTCCGCCATGAACGTCGAGCCGGTCCGCTCGCGCCATCCGACGGAAATACCGAGCCACGTGCCCTGACGGAATGATCATGCCGAAGCTCGGACCACAGTCCTTGTCGCACGGCATCGTCGTCCACACCGCATCGGTAATCCTTGCAGCGCTGCTGTTGCCTTCCGCTTCGGCCTTCGCGCAGGAGGCGTTGCTGGAATGGTTTCCCATTCGACCGGTGAATTTCGACGTAGCCCTGCGCCAGCAAAGTTTCGCCCCGAGCGATCGAGAAATCACGCTTCAAGCCGGCGTGACGGCGCTCCGCTACGGCGATGCGGAGGTGCGGATGGTCTATCAATACTTCAGCATCCATACAGACGACTTCCAGACCGACCAGCATGCCTTGTTCGTCAATCCCCGTTGGAACAATGTCATCGATCTGCTCGACTTTCCGAAATCGATGCCGCTCAATCGCATTCTCCGCCATTTATTCTTCGGGCCCTTGGAAGATCGAGCTGTTCCCTATGTCGGCGGCATACTCGGAGGCGTCTTGTCGATTCAGGGGGCTTCGTCGCCGGGCCTGCTGTACGGCGGCCAAGTGGGTGTGCGATTTCCCGTGGCCCGGGGAATCTCGCTCGATTTGAGTTTGCAATACACGCAATACCAGGTCACTTTTCAGGGGCAATCGGGAGAGTCGCAGCAATGGCTATTCCTGACGGGCGTGAGGTATTGAGATTGTTCATGCGCTGCCCATCACGCCTCACATATCACACCTTACGATTCACGCTGCTCGCCTGCCTTTTCTTCCTGCCGGGCTGCGGCCTGCTGATCGATGCGGTCGAATTGATCTACCCGCTGACCTCGAACGAACTCGACAGAATTTGTCAGCGACGACAGGTGCAGGTCGGCATGGCCGTCGAGCCGTTTCGGCCTTTCGTCTTTCCGGCAATCTGGACCGACGAGGGAGCCAGGGTGACCGGCCTCGATGTGGAGCTGGTGCGGGCTGTGAGCGACGCGCTGACATCCCATTGTGGAACGCCGGTCGTTCCGGCCCTGCACCTGGTTCGGTTCCGTGACCTGTTCCTGTTGTTGAACGAAGGGCAGCTGGATTTCTTCGTCTCCGCCGTGGGGGCCGGGGTCCCCGCGTCCGGCAGGGCGGGGTTCGCTTATTCGAACCCATACTTTTTTCACGGAGGGATCGGCGTGATCGCCAAGCGGCCGGACGTCATCGAACAGATCCAGGCGCGCCTCAAGGCCGACGGAAGCAGCCGGGAAAAGCTCCTCGACGGATTGTCCCTCGCGGTCCAGGACAGCACTGCTGCGCACCTGTATGCCGATGCCAATCTGAAATCCCTCCGCTTGGTGGTATGCGATTCCCTTCCTGCAGCCTTCGAGCAAGCCGAGGCTTCCGCGAACCAACCGGTTGATGTCATCATCGGGGAGCACCCTGTCTTGGAGTTCATGGTCAAGACCACCCGCCGGGATTGGCGGCTGCTGACAAGGGAGGACGGCAAACCGTTGCGGTTCACGCAATCGGATTACACAGTCGTCCTGGCGGAAGAAAGCTACAAACTGCGCTGGTTCATCAACAAGGTGATCTTCCAGCTATCGGAATCGGGCCGCCTTCAATCGATGCGGCAACGATGGATCGACGACAGCTATGCATACCCGCGCCGAGCCTCGTCGGAGGGCTTGCCCTTTGACGTCGCCAAGATGGTCGCCCATTATGATCAGGGCACGTGCCGCGGGGGCGGTTCGCGATAAGGAAAGACAGGAGGTCCTCATGCGTCGACGATTGTTCACCTGGGCAAGCTTGCTGATACTCCTCCTCGAACCGATCTCCGCGCCGGCGTCTCCGCCTGAACAGGTGCGCGCGGAGGCGGAAGAAACCGCCCGGCTCCTCGCGAAGCTCCTCCAATCAGGCCGGCTTGTGATCGAACGCAATCAAGCCGTGATCGACGACCCCCACCGCGGAGACAAAGGATTCACCCCGGAAGTATTTGAGCGGCAACTCCGCGAGGAGTTCCGGCAACGGACCGGCATCGATCTGGCGTCCTTATCGCAAAAATCCGCGACGTTCACTGCGCCGCCATTGGCCCGGGAACTCCTGCCGGCGCTGATCGAGGCCAGCAAAGAGGTCGTCAATGATGCGCAGGTCGTGATCAATCAACGCGGCATCGGCTACAAAAATTTTATTCCCGCCACCTACGGCAGCCAGGCGGCAGCCCATTTCTCGAAACGCTCACACGTTCAGCTCAAACAAACCGCCCTGCAACCGCGCAATCCGAAGAATGAACCGGACGAATATGAGTCATCGGTTTTGCGTTGGTTGTCCGGGAGACCGAACGGGGAAGCCTACGTGAGTGAACTGACCGAGTCAGGCAGGACCCTGCGTGTCATCATGCCGATCTATTACATGCGGGAGTGCCTGGCTTGCCATGGCGAACCGAAGGGAGAATGGGACATCTCCGGCTATCCGAGGGAAGGCGCGCATGAAGGAGATCTGGCCGGCGCCATCAGCGTGCGCATCCCGCTTGAACCGAGATAGCGTTCGCGAGAGTTCCTGAACTCCTGAGCGGATCCGCACAGGCCGCTCAGGTTGAAATCACACAAGCCACTGCGCGCAATCCCTAGCGTTGCAACCTGGTTCCTTCCTTTCCCGCTTTCTCCTTTGCAAATCACACATCAGCCGAGTCCTTTCCCCATTTGCTCGCCCTTTTCTCGCTGGCCCCAAAGTTGCTCAGGACTTGTGTGCCGGCAATGGAGCGGTGACCACATCCAGCAGAACGGAGTCGCCACATGGACTATGTAAAACCTCAAGAGGTCGTCACTGATATGGTCAGTACAGGAGCCTTGAAGTTGGATTTGCCGGTCCGCGATCTCTTGATCAGAGGGGCCCTGGCAGGCGCCTACCTGGGCATCGCCACCAGCATGGCGGTCACCGCCGCCGTCGAGACCGGCAGCTGGCTCGTCGGCTCGCTGCTCTTCCCGTTCGGACTCTGTCTCGCGATTCTCCTCAGAACAGAAATCATTACCGGGAGCTTCGCCCTGCTGCCTTGCGCTACCGCGGACGGGAAAGCCAACGCCTGTGTCAGTCGTGTGCTCAAGAACTGGGGATGGGTCTTCCTCGGCAATCTGATCGGCAGCACTCTCTATGCGGCGTTGCTGGCGATCGTCCTGACGACCGCCGGGGATGCCGGTCTGTCCTCCACCGGCATGAAGTTGATCGCGATCGCCGAAGCCAAGACGACCTATTACGCCTCCCATGGATCGGCCGGCATGCTCACCGTCTTTACGAAGGGCATACTTTGCAATTGGATGGTCAGCCTCGCGGTGGTCTTCGCCTTTGCGACCACCTCTCTCTCGGGAAAGATTTTGGCCATCTGGGGTCCGACCCTGTTGTTCTTCTCGCAGGGCTTTGAACATGCGGTCGTGAACATGTTTGTCATTCCGGTCGGCATGTTGCTGGGCGCTCACGTCACCCTCGCGGATTGGTGGCTGTGGAATCAGATTCCCGTCACCCTCGGCAATCTGGTCGGCGGGATGCTGTTCACAGGTTTGGCCATCTACTTTACGCATCGGCCTGCTGTTGCAGAGCCGGCGCCGCAGGCAGCGATGGCGGCTCGGGCCACGCCGGACGAGCGGCCCCGCTATATTCCCTCCTTCTGATGAATGACCGGCACGATGTCTGATCATGAATATACAGGCCTTAGAGGATGGCAGTTCGCGCTGTTCAATGCCGTCCTCGGCCTGGCCCATATGGTCGTGCTGTTCAACGCAGGCTCGTACGTGGCGCTCTTGCCACACGCGGCCGGTGAGCTGGGCGGCGTCCTGCCGAGCTTCGGCACCTGGGCACAGACGGATTTTATGATCGCATTGGCGCTGGCCTTCCCTCTCGCCCGCTGGCTCTCCGGCCGGTACGGAGAATCCTCCGTCTTCATCTGGGCCTTTCTCGCTTACGCGGCGGCCTCGGCCATCTGTTCGCTCGACAGCAGCATCTCGACATTTGTGCCGGCCCGCATCCTGCTTGGTCTTGCCGGAGGCCTGACGCTTCCGTTGGGGCAATCGCTCCTGATGAAGGAATATCCTGACCGGCTCAAATCGATGGGGCTGGCCCTGTGGGGGCTCTTCACCTTGATGCCCTTTACATTCGGATTGGCGACCGGCGGCTGGCTCGCGGACGGGTGGGGCTGGCGGACGTTGTTCTACCTCAACATCCCGCTGTCGCTCCTCATTGCCGGCTCGACCGCCGCGTTGCTCCATGGACGAAGCGGCGAGGCTCGCCGCGAGCGATTCGACCTCATAGGATTCCTCCTGCTTGCCATGATTCTCGGCGGCGTCCAGACCATCCTGAACGAAGGCAACGACTTCGACTGGTTCGACGACCCGCTGTTGCGAGGCCTCCTGTTCGTTGTCATCGCGGCCATTCCCGTCTGGGTCGTCTGGGAACTCGGCGAACGGCGGCCGGCCGTCGATCTACGGCTGTTCCAGCAGAGAAATTTTGCGATCGGCTCACTCTGTCTGGCGCTGGGCTTCCTGTCCATACAAGGATTGCTGGCGCTGTTCGTGGTTCAACTCCAGGTGCTGCTGGGCTACTCCTCGACGCTGGCCGGCATGGCATTCCTTCCCATGATTCTGTTGGGCATTCCGATGATCGCGATCATGCATGAAGTGGCCAAGCGCCTTGACGTTCGGCTCCTGGCCAGTCTCAACGCCGCCGGCTTCGCCGCCACATTCTATTGGATAGGGCTCTTCGACGATCCTCACTCCTACGATCAAATCTTCTGGCCCATGGTCTTGGAAGGCGTGTTTCTGGGGTCGTTCTTTACGCCTCTGACGGTCCTCACCCTGCACGGCCTTTCAGGAAATCAAATGCTGCGAGCCGCCGAGGCGGCAAATGTGTTTCGGATCGCCGCCGGCGCCTTGGGGATCACCTGGCAAGGGGTCGTGCTGTTTCGACGTCTGCCGTTTCATCAACTCCAACTGAGCGATCACTTCGGCGGCCGCGTCTCGGCAAGCCACGATGTCCTACAGCAGATCACGGCGAAACTCCAGCAAGCCGGCTTCGACCCCGCCATGATCCAACGAAAGCTTCAAGTGATGATGAAGCAACAAGCCGGCATTCTGGCATTAAACGACGCGTTTCTTCTGTCCAGCTATCTCTGCTTGGGTCTGGCAGTACTGGTCTGGTTCGCCCGGTCCAGTCGCGTGCCGGCGCTGAACCCTGCCGAAGCGGCCCGTGAACTGCAAGCGGAAGAAATGATGGAACAACCATGACCGGAGAGCTTCGTTCCGTCCTGATTCAATCCTTCACGAGTTTCCTCGTCTTTACGGTCTTGCTCGCGGCAGGCTGTGCCTGGATTCCCAAAGGCGATCCCCCCGCCGCCTATCTCGATCCGCCGGAACTGAAGGAGACGCTCGAGGAAGTGGCAAACCGGCTGCAGAACTGGCCGGATGATCGATGGTGGGGGCAATTCAAGGATACGGGGCTGAATCAACTGATCGAGACGGCTTTGAAGGACAATCCCGGACTGAAACTCGCATCGGCCCGTCTGCGCGAGGCGCAGGGTCTGGTCCGTGTCGAAGGCGCGCGCCTTCTCCCCTTTCTGGAAGCCGACGCCTCGCTGACCTATGAGCGCATCTCCCAGCATGGAGTATTCGCGGCCCTGAATCCCGAAGTCGCAGGCGCGCGCATCTTGCTGGGCGTGATCAACCCGCTCAGCTTTCGGTATGAGTTCGACTTCTGGGGCAAGAATCGCGCGTCATTGGAAGCGGCGTTGGGACAAGCCGCCGCCGAGGAAGCGGAACAGGCGGAAGTCCGGCTGCATCTGACGACCGGGATCGCCCGCGCCTATTTTCGGGGCCAAGCCCTCCAGCGTCAACTGGAACTGGTCCGCGCGATCGTCGACATCCGCCGCAATCTCCGGCAGTTGGCGGAGACCAGGTATCGACTCGGTTTGGACAACGAACTGGCCGTCAAGCAGACCATCGCGGATTATGAAGCCGCCGTCAAACGCCTGGCCGGTGTGAGAGATCAATTGGACGTTCAGCGCCACCTGCTGGCCCGCCTGGCCGGCAAGGGACCGGATGAATCCTTACGTCTGTTCAGTCAGTCGAATGTCGCCATTCCTGCCCAGGTTCCAGTGCCCGATCACCTGTCGATGGGATTGTTGGTGCACCGTCCTGACCTGGCCGCCGCGCTCTATCGGGCCGATTCCGCAGCCCGACTGGTCAAGGTTGCGAAAACGCAATTCTATCCGACGATCGATCTGACCGCGTTCGTCGGCTTCAATGCGCTGACTCTGACAAAGGGGGCCGACAAACTGGCCAATTTCCTCTTCAACGGACAGAGTTTTTCCTACGGCGTTGCGCCGGGCCTTCGTCTTCCGATTTTCGAAGGCGGCCGGTTGCGCGGCGAACTCGCCGTGCATCGCGCGGAGTACGACGCGGCGGTCGAACTCTACAACGACACGTTGCTGGGCGCCTTGCGCGAAGTCGCGGACAGTTTGAGCGCCTGGCAAGCCACCCGTGAGATGCTGGAATCCCATCAACGGCTGGTCACGGCGCTGAGTGAAGATTGGCGCCTGGCGAAAGTGCGGCTGGTCACAGGATTGGACGACGATCGCGAGGTGTTGCGCCATCGCTATCCCGTGCTCGAGCAGGAATACGCGATGCGGGCCCTGGAAAGCGATCAATTGGTCGCGGCCGTCGACCTCATCGAAGCGTTGGGCGGCGGCTATCGGAACGCGGATATCGAAAGGAGACCAGCCCAACAGGCGAGCTGAACCGATGACGACGATGTCCGAATCTCCGGCCTCACATATACACGACGACTCGCTCGGCAAACAGCGCAATCGGCGGTTGCTGCTCGTCGGGTTAGCCCTGATCCTGACCGGTTCGGCCTATGGCGCCTACTGGTGGACCGTGTCCCGTTTTTGGATTGAGACCGATAATGCCTATGTGACGGGCAACCTCGTTCCCGTGGCGGCCCAAGCGACCGGAATCGTCACCCAGGTGCTCTTCGAGGAGACGCAATTCGTCAATCGAGGCGATGTGATGGTCCGTCTGGATGAACATGAGGCGTACGCCGCGTTAGGGCGGGCGCGAGGACGACTCGGCGAGACCGTTCGTCAGATTAACGCGCTGTTTCTCACGCAGCGACAGCTTGGGGAAAAGCTGGCGGCCCGTCGGGCCAGACTGGATGTCATCCGGCACGATGTGGATCGGTATCGCAAAGCATCGCCGAGCGGGGCGGTGTCGAAACAGATCCTGCAGAACGCCGCCGATCAATTGCAGGCGTTGGAAGCCGACGTCCGGGAAACACAAGCCGAGTACGAAGCGCTGGACGCCCAGATCGGCGGCACCACAGTGATGGAACATCCGGCCGTCGAGCTGGCGAAACACGAATTCATTGTGGCCCATCTGGAATACGCGCGTCAGCAGATCCGGGCGCCGGTCTCGGGTTATATCGCCAAGCGAAAGGCTCAGGTCGGTGACCGTGTGAAGCCCGGCGCGAACTTGATGACCATCGTCCCGCTGGACCACTTGTGGGTGGAAGCCAATTTGCGGGAAACAGAATTGAGCGAGATTCGACCGGGCCAGCCGGCTGAGGTGCGCGTCGACCTGTACGGCGGCAAGCATACCTTTCACGGGACGGTCGAAGGCCTGGTTCCGGGAACCGGCAGTCCATTCGCCCTGCTGCCGCCGGACAATTCCACGGGTAACTTCATCCACATCATCGAACGCGTGCCGGTCCGCATCGCGCTGGCCGCTGATGAAATCCGGGAGTACCCGATCCGACCGGGCCTGTCCACTGTCACGAAGATCCGCGTGAGCGAGGGAGGACAGTCCGTGTGGTCGTCTCTGGCCAAGACGGACACGGAGGAATACCAGACGGACGTGTACGGCGACGAGTTGACCAGCGCCGAATCAATGGCGCAGGGCGTCATCGCCGGCAACGTCAGGCACAACGCCAGGGCGTTGGAGTTGACCGAGGAACGCGGTCATCCCGTCGGCATCGAACCACCGTTTTCTCGAAGCCCCTCTACGCTCTCGGACCTCGGTCGCCCGACGGACAGTCTATTCGATGGCCCGCGCCGACAGGAATCGAACAGAGATTCGGATTCGCATGTCCCGTCCAGAAGCCCGGACCTGGGCTCCGCCTTTTACCCTCTCTCCCCGTCGATCGGACCGGGTTCTCAGCGACTGGGGCCGGAAGCCGGGCCCTTTTCTTCACCCAGGGAACCCCTCAACCGAAAAACGCGGAACGGAACCGGCCTCATTGATCGATGATTCAATCCTGCCGCAGGCATGTTGCGATCTGGCCGGGAGCGATGCGCTACTCGACCTTCTCGTATTTGACAAGGCTTCCGCGCTCTACTTACGATGAGCGTACAGAACCGGAATGCCTCCATGCTGCAACGACTGTCTCGATTGTTCAACGATCTCCCTATCGCGCGAAAACTCCTGTTGACCTCCTTGATCCCTCTCGCCGCGTTCCTTGTCCTGGGACTTGATACCTATCGAAACCTCGAGTCCTTGACCGAGCATGAAGAACAGCTGGATCGCGTCTATGTGGCCCAGCGCGCCGCCGCCGAGTATATGCGGCTGATTGTGGATTATGAAACCGGTTTCCGTGGTTACGTGATGACGCGTCAGGACGCCTATCTGATACCGTCCCGAAACGCGCATCAGCATCTCCCGTCGGTCGAGCAGGCGCTCCTGAATCTGATCCGACGCCACAAGCCGCAGTACGAGGCCGTCGAACATGCCCGGCTGCTGGTCAATCAGCTGATGGACGAAAAGGAGGGCTTGATCGTATCGGTCAGGAAGGGGCAGACCACCGAGGCGCTGCATTACATTGAGCAAGGCCGCGGGCGCGCCCTCATGCAACTCATTCGCGAACACATGGCGCGCTTCGACCGTTTGGAACAAGAGGCGTTGAACCACGCGCTTGCGGACATGGCCAATTCGCGCAACTCGATGGTCGGGCACATCATGTGGGGAATCGCCCTGGTCGTCGTTCTCATGGTGCTGGCTCTCCAGCTCATCGCCCGCTCGATCACCGGTCCGTTGATCAGTCTCGCCAAGTCGGTCCGGTCTTCCGACGGCATCCTCTCGGCCGACCTGCCGGTGCTTGCCCGGCAGGATGAATTGGGAGAACTGACCCGCGTGATGAATACGATGAGCCGGCAAGTGCGCGACCACTTGGCGAGCCTCCGAACGAATCAGGCGGAACTGCACGCGCTGAACCAGAGTCTTGCGTCGTCGGAAGAGAAGTATCGAAGCATCGTGGACCACGCCCCGTTCGGTATTTTTACAACCTCCGGGATGACCATCACCTTCAGCAATCGATACAACCGTGTCCTCGCCGGTCTGAATCCCGATGAAACAGGCGAGCCGGACGCGATTCGCGAATGGATCCACCCGGACGATCGGGAACGCGTCCTGCGAGAGTACGAGCAGGCTCTCGCTGAGGACCGGCCGTATGAGACAATCTTCCGTTTTGTGCGCCACGACGGCACGGTCCGGAAGGTCTTGAGCCGACGCATTCCGATTCGGAACGAAGAGGGCCGGACCACGATGTACCAGGGATTCAATATCGACATCACCGCGCTCGACGACATGCAAACGCAGTTGAGCCGGGCTGAGCGCCTGGCCACATTGGGGCAAGTCGCCGCGGGCATCGCCCACGAAATCCGCAATCCGCTCGTGGGGATCGGCTCGACCGCCGCCCTGCTCCGTGATGAGATCGATCCCTCAGACGAAAAGCGCGCCGATCTCGACATCATCCTGAACGAGACCAGACGGCTGGACCGCATCGTCAACCAGATCATCGACTATGCGCGCCCGAGAGACCTGATCCGGACCTCCTGGTCTCTGGCCGATGCCGTCGACGAGGTGTTGAAACTGTTGGACGCCCGCATTCAGACGCAGAGAATCATGGTGTACAGGCCCGAAGCTCCACCGGTCACCGTGCACGCAGACCGCGATCAGATCAAGCAGGTGCTGCTCAACTTGTGCCACAATTCTCTCGATGCCATGCCGGCAGGCGGCGAACTCCGAATCAGCGCGACGACAGAGCAACGCGACGACAAACCGGGAATCCTAATCGAAATCTCCGACACCGGTTCAGGCATTCCTCCCAAGGACCTGACGCAGGTGTTTCAACCGTTTTTTACGACAGGAAAGCGGCATGGAACCGGGTTGGGACTGGCCATTTGCCGGAACATCGCCGAAGCCCATGCCGGCGACATTGCCTTGACCAGCCGACTTGGGTGCGGCACCACGGCTCGACTCTGGCTTCCCCTGCGGCCGGCGCCGGCCATGCCGAGGTAGATTATGCACGCGACGATTTTCGTCACGGATGACGAACCGGCGATCCGATCCGCCCTGGTGAAACGTCTCTCCAGGCAGAACCACCGGGTGACGGCATGTGAATCGGGTGAAGCTCTCACCCAGGCGCTGGATCATGAAATGCCGGATCTGGTCCTGCTCGACGTGAAAATGCCGGGGCTTTCCGGTCTGGAGGCCTTGAAAGTCTGCCGGATGAAAGCCCCCTTCGCGCTGGTCATCATGCTGACCGCATACGGAACGGTTCAGGATGCCGTCGAGGCGATGAAACTCGGCGCGTATGATTTTGTCATCAAGACGGTGGATCTCGAAGGGCTGGAACAGGTGCTGGATCGAGCGCTGGAGCTGCTGGCGCTTCGGCGCCGCATGACGTATCAATCCGAGCAGGACCTGGATCAGTACGCAATGAATCACCTCATTGCCGACAGTCCCGCGATGCAACTGATGATGGGGCAGATCCGGGAAGTCGCGCACAACCCCAAGAGCACCGTGCTGATGCTTGGCGAAACCGGCACCGGAAAAGAATTCATCGCCCGGGTGTTGCACCATAACGGCAGCCGCGCGTCCGCTCCCTTCATCGGCGTCAATTGCACCGCCATCCCACGCGATCTGTTCGAGAGCGAATTGTTCGGCTATGAACGGGGCGCATTCACGGGGGCGCACCAGCGCAAACTCGGCCTGCTCGACCGGGCGGAGGGCGGCACCCTGTTCCTTGATGAGATCGGCGATCTCGACTTGGCCATGCAAGCCAAGCTCCTCAGAGTCCTGCAGGAACGGACGTTCCGCCGCCTGGGAGGGACGGCCGACATCGCGGCCGATTTCCGGCTGATCGCCGCGACCAACCGGGACCTCAAGAAGGAGATCGCCGCGGGGGCGTTTCGCGAAGACCTGTTTTTCCGGCTCAACGTCGTGGCGCTCGAGCTTCCACCCCTTCGACGGAGAACGGAAGACATTCTCCCCCTCTGCATGAAAGCCGTGCTGCACTATGGAAAAGAATTCGGCAAAGAGGTGACCGACATCGACGCTGAGGCAAGGATGATGCTGGAACGATACCACTATCCGGGAAACATTCGGGAACTCGAGAACATCGTCGAGCGGGCCATGATTTTCTGCCAGGGAAGGACGCTGACGGCCGGCTATCTTCCGCGCGAGCTGCGCGACCAGATCAAACAGACGATCACGTCGGTCTCGACAGGAGACGGGCAGCTGATCCGCGTTGATATGCAGCTCGGAAAACAAACCCTCGCGGAGATCGAAGAGTCCATCGTGGAGGAGGCGCTGCGGTTGGCCGACTATAACAAGAGCCTCGCGGCGAAAAGCCTGGGCCTGACGAGGTTCGCGCTCGACCGCCGATTGAAGAAGATCGACAAAGAGCCGTGATGGATAAGCATTGCCCCGAGACGTGCGCGAATGGCGGGACAAGCGAGACGAGGTTTGCTCACGCAGGCGCGACGAAGACCAATACCTTTAGTCGATGGCCACTGTCATTTTTTACCCCGTGTTCTTCTCCCGCAGGAGCCATGGTCCCCTGGCCGGGACCTAATACTTGCCGTTCTGACCCGACTTGGAACGTTCCCTGTCCTTCCAAGACGAGATAGACCTTATCCTGCTCGCCGTGAATATGCCCCTTCTGTTCCTGTCCCGGCTCAAAACAATAGACGTCACAGAAAAATCGAGAAGATTGGAAGATGTTGTTTTTCCTCATCTTCTCGGAACTGAACTGCTGAAAGTCCGAAAGCTTGATGACCTTCATGTAGGAACGCTCCTTCCGATGTGCCGACAGAATGTGCGGTCTGAACGAGTTCTGTGGCGGGAGTATAGCGTGAGAGCAGTGGAAAATCAGCTCTCTCCCCCGGCTTTGACCCATTGCGTAACTTTCGGATACCCTGATTCCATGCTATGAACCGCTCAGAACGGAGACGTCAAGCATCGCAAGAGGGACGCAGGCCCGGACCGAACGACGAGGCTGTGAGATCCTGGCTCGAACAGGGCAAAGCGCACCACCAGGCCGGCCGATTCGCTGAAGCGGAGCAAGCCTACCTTCAAGCGCTAGGTGTCGTTCCTCGCCATCCTGAAGCCTTGCATCTCATCGGCCTTTTGTCGTACCGCCTCAACCGATTGGAAGAGGCCATTGGCTATCTGACCGCTGCGATCGATCAACATCCCTCCTCTTCCTTATACTGGTTCAATCTCGGTGTCGTCTCTCAAAAGGCCGGCCGGCAGAACGAGGCCGTCACAGCCTATACGAAGGCAGTCGCCCTTAATCCACGCCATGTCGAAGCCCTGATGAATCTCGGAAACATCCACCGGGACAAAGGATGCCTGCCGGAATCCATCGAGGCCTACAAGAAGGCCTTGTCGCTCAATCCTTCGCAGGCGGAGATTCATAACAATTTGGGGGTCGCGCTCAAGGAACAGGGCCTCACCGACGAAGCGATCGCCTCGTTTCGCCGCGCGCTGGAGTTGAAACCGACCCATGTCGAAGCCCTCAACAACCTGGGACTCGCCCTGATGGAAGCGGGGACCTTGCGCGAAGCCATCGATTCGTTTCAACGGGCCCTTACCGCGATGCCCGGATACCAAAAGGCGCTCTACAATCTCGGTATTGCCTGGGCTTGGGTCGGAGATGATGAAAAATCAGTTGCATGTCTCCACCAGGTTGCCAGGGCAAGACATGACCACGGGGACGGGGTGGCCGAGACCGCAATCTATCGCTCCCGCGTCAAACACGAGATCGAACAGATGCGATACCTCTTGGAAAGCGGTCTCATTGGTGAGGAGCATCGAACCCAACTTGAATCGCTGGTCCGGCTGCAGGAAATGCTGGACAGGAACTTTTCTCCTGAAAACCGCGTGGCTGTTTCGCCGGATATGCTCGCGTTAGTCGCCTCCTCGTTCAACCGAATTCTGTCCTGCAAGCCGCCCTCCCGCATCGACGGAGGAGCCCTCAGTCGCGCGCTCGATGTGGAGGCCATCGAAGCGCGCTATCTTGCCGAGAGGCCGGAAGTCACCTATATCGACGGGCTCTTGAACCGGGAGGCATTGGACGCGCTCCGCCGGTTCTGTTGGGAGGCTACGATCTGGAAGAAGGATTATGAGAACGGCTATAGCGGCGCCTTCCTCGGCGACGGCTTTGCGTCGCCCCTGTTGTTGCAGGTTGCCGAGGAGTTACGGACGAGATTTCCCCGTATTTTCAGGCATCACCGACTGACGCAGGCCTGGGCATTCAAGCAAGACAGCGCGCGCCGGGGATTGAACATCCATGCCGATGCGGCGGCGGTCAATGTGAATTTCTGGATCACCCCCGACGACGCGAACTTGAATCCCGAGGGGGGGGGACTGGTCGTCTACGACAAAGAAGCGCCCAAGGATTGGAACTTCAAGGACTACAACAGCGCTCAGAACAAACCCAAAATTCTCGCCTGGCTGAAAGAGGCCGGAGCTGAAGCAATCAAGGTCCCCTATCGCGCGAATCGGGCCGTCGTGTTCAACTCAGATCTGTTCCACGAGAGCGACGAAATTTCCTTCAAGGACGATTATCTGAGCCGCCGAATTAATATCACGCTGCTGTACGGCTATCGCTCGAAAGCCTAGCAGGCTGTTGAACAATCTGCGGGATATGCGGATCCACTCTCAAACCGATGGATGGCGTCAGGCTGCTTCAGAATCTTCGCTGGAAGGCGGCTTCTGGTAAGGGTGCAGTTCGAGCTCCGTAACGGTATGTTGAAGGCGGGCCCATTCTTCTGGAGCGAGCGTCACGAATTCCAATCCGAACTGCTGGATGCGGCTCCACCGGACGACCGCCTCCTGGATCTTCAGCGGCGGCTCGTCCTCCGACGCTGCAATCCGCAATTCCAACGAGGTGCCGGGGCGCACCTCCACCAGGCTGTCGATACGACATCCGCGCAGTGAGAGATCGAGAAGCGTTCCTTCGCCGCCGACAATGTTGAGCGACGTGAACGAACTGCGGAATCGAACTGGAAACCGTGGGCTTTTCCGGTGCTCCATCATGCCGGACCTAGGTCCATCGAAACGTATCTCGTCGTACGTATCTCGTATTTCGCACGACCCGGACGTTTCACGCTTCACGAAATACGCTTCACGAACTTGTCAGCCTTTAATATTGCCAATCGGCCGTAGTTCCGCCACTTTTTTTGTGATTCCCGCACGGTCGACCGTCTCAACCACCTCCGAAATATCCTTATAGGCGACGCCGGCTTCTTCCGCGAGGCCTGACATTGAAACGGCTTTCACAAGAATGCCCCGTTGTTTCATCTGCTGTTGGAGCTGTTCGCCTCTGATCGCCTTTTTAGCCTGGGCCCGCGACATGGTTCTCCCCGACCCATGCATCGTAGAGCCGAACGTCTCCTGCGAGGCTCGATCCGTTCCAACGAGCAGATAGGAGCCGGTTTCCATCGACCCTCCGCATATGACCGGCTGACCTGTCTGCCGGAAGATTTCCGGCAATTCCGGATGGCCCGGTCCGAATGCTCTCGTCGATCCCTTTCGATGAACCAAGAGTTCCCCTTCTGGATAGCGCTCGACCTTGGCGATGTTGTGCGCCACGTCATAGACCAACTCCATGCCTAATTCCTCCGCCGACAGGCCGAAGATTGCAGCGAATGATTCACGAATCTGGTGGGTAATCACTTGACGGTTCGCAAAGGCCGTATTCGCCGCGCAGTTCATGGCGGCAAAGTAGTCCTGCCCCTCGACCGAGGAAAAGGGCGCACAGGCCAGTTGCTGATCCTTCACGGCAATATGGTACCGGCGCATGGCTTTTTCAAATATTTTAAGATAGTCACT
Source organism: Nitrospira sp. CR1.3 (assembly GCA_014055525.1). GTDB lineage: Bacteria > Nitrospirota > Nitrospiria > Nitrospirales > Nitrospiraceae > Nitrospira_C. Next base: position 3,844 of record WIAH01000012.1, on the reverse strand, counting down.
CGCGACTTGATGGCCGAATCCTCGCGACCCGCAATGCACCATGACCACGATCTGATTCTGACCGGTAATCCCAAGAGCCGCTGCCGTGGGAGGATCGAAGATGCGGTCGTTCGAGACTACCTGAACTTCAAGATAGTGGTTTCCCGATCCCAGAGTGCCGAGTTGGTTGATGCCTCTGGCAACGGCATGATCCGTCACTTTCGTTGGATCCGTGCCGCCGAGACAGCCGTTCTCCTCGATACGAGCGAGATCGCTGTGCCATCCGTACCCCTCCTCGATGCACCAACGGGCTCCTCTGGTCATGACTGCATCGAACGCTTTGCGATCCAACCGCACGAACCCGCTTGCCCCTACTCCCGCCGGCACCCGACGAAACAACTCGGTCATCAGCCGTTCCAAGCGAGGCTGCACGTCGTCCAGCGTCAGACCGGTCCGGACCAACCGCATCCCGCAGTTGATGTCATATCCGACCCCGCCGGGTGAAATAATACCGGTGCCCAGATCGAACGCCGCGACTCCTCCGATGGGGAAACCGTACCCCCAATGGCCGTCGGGCATACAGAGGGCATGGCGAACAATGCCCGGTAGACAGGCCACGTTGGTGACCTGCTCGAACACCCCGGAGTCCATGGATTGGAGAATGGCTCTGGTGGCATAGATCCGCGCAGGCACCAGCATGCCGGACTTTTCCGACGCCGGGATTTCCCAGATCTCATCGGTAATTCGGTTCACTCTCATGGCGGTGTTGAGTTTCATAAAATTCCTGCGCGACGGGCGAGACGAACGGGACTGGCCACAAATTCCGACCACTCTTGCTCGTCCCGCTACTCTCGCTCGTCTCGCATGATTACACGTCCAGCACGACCCTTGCCTTCCAACTTGCCCCGTCCTGCTTCAATTCATAGAGATGCTTGGTGATCCCCTTTACATCGTTTCTGAGTTCCTGCGTCTGTCGGTCGACCGGAGCACCGATCAAACGGGCCCTCAATACCCAATCGTCTCCTGCTTTCGTGACTGTGAGCGGAGCTTCGTGGAATACGACTCCCGCCGCATCCTTCCAGTACACGATATCTGAAAGCCAATCAAAAAGAAGCTCCGACAGGTCTCGATCGCTTCGCTCAATCGCGCGCTCCCAGGAGGTATCGATCGTTCGGGATGAAGCAATCGTTTCGATTACCGCTTGAGTCGCCGCATAAAAGACTTCTTCAATCGAATCCCCTTCTGCTTCGAAGGCCAGATCTGCGAGGGCGACATTGTCTAGAAATCGAAAAGAGGAAGGCATGGAGACTTTCACCCCAATCGTGATTCCCAAGACGTCTTGTGCGATCTGGCGCTGGCTGGCTACGGTCCAGCCCGTAACAAAAACATGACGGGATGGAAACATGTTCCTAACCGATCACTTTTATAACAAATGTGTAGGCAGAAGCCTCCATACGTGGCAAGATCGTTCAGTTGCCGCTCATGGGAAAACAGGCCGATATGAAAGGGCAGAAACATGGCTTGTACGGAAGTTGTGGCACGCGTGGATTGGGCATGACCTTTGCTGTCATGACTTTCCTGCCATGCCAGTTCCAGAGCCAGTTTGCCGGCCGTGAGGACAGAGAATAGAGCATGAACTGCGGCAACGAAAGGATTTTCAAAATGAGATATAGTCTGCTTGGCACGCTCTTTCTCATTCTTCTTGGCGTCGGCTCACCTGCCTGGGCTACGGTGTTCTGGGACGATAACTTCACTACTGGATTGGCGAACTGGGACGTCTCAGGCTGTCAGAATGGTGGCAACCCACCAGCTGATCCGTTTTTCGGATGCAACCCGCGCATCACGAATACCAGATCGAACAGTACATCGTACTCAATGAAGACCACGTTCCATCCCACGAACCCGTCCATTCAGCAAGCGACGTATTATAACCGCAACTTTCCACCGACATCGGAGGTCTGGACCCGTCAATGGATACGGTTCGAGGGGCCAAACGGATCTGGATCATTTACATTTGACCTGACAGGAACCAAACACTCGATTGTCTATGGGAATGGCCCAGGGTTTGGAGTCTGGATGGGCAATTGGTTTGGGAGCCGGTCATTAGGGCTGGCCCTGGTCAATTATCCCCTCATCGACCAGGCCACGAATCTCTACACCTCCGGCACGTTTAACGACTATCAGTGGTACTGCATCGAACTGCATATCAACCGTGGCACGGCAGGAGTTGCCAATGGCTCGATCGAAGTCTACCAAGACGGCAATCTGACCCTCTCGCAAAACGGGTTACCGATTGAATCCACCCAAGCAACGTGTCCTGTGGGCTCGTCCTGCTATCCGCAACCCGTGCAGCATTCCTTCTCCTCCTATCGGCACTTTGGACAATATGGTTCTGGCGACCGCTACATCGACGATATCGCCGTCGGAAATACCCGTATCGGCTGCACGCCAGGCCAGGGTGGAGGCGGTTCCCCAGCGGACACAACCGCGCCGAAAACACCGATGAACCTGAAAGTCTCCTGGCTCTGGGACCTGTTGGATGACGCCGCTGAGGCCTGTGCAAACCTGCTGGCCTGGATAGCTCCAGCGGAGGCGCACGCTACGCCGGTTACAGTAGAGAGAAAAGAGTGAGCAGGTCTCCCAGTAGGAAATAAGCGGACAAGCCTGCGTTCCAGCCTATTCAAGTTGGAAGGTCTTGGGAAAGTTCGTCAGATTCCGGCAGCCATCGCTGGTCACCAACACCATATCCTCGATGCGAACCGCGCCCAGGCCGGGGTAGTACAGACCGGGCTCGACCGTCACGACATGCCCTTCCTGAAGCAATGAGCCGGTGCGGCTGATGCGCGGCGCTTCGTGAATATCGAGGCCGACCCCGTGTCCGGTTCCATGGAAATACCCCTGCATCCGGCCGTTGACCAGGCCGGTCTTGTAGCCGGCCTTTTCGAATCGATCACAGATCCCGCGATGGATCTTCATCCCGTCCGCGCCGTCCTTGATCTTGGTGATCGCCTCCTCCTGCGCATCCTTCACGATGTGATAGAGCTTGACGAGATCCTGGCTCGGTGTCCCCCGCACCACCGTTCTTGACATGTCGGCAAAATAGCGCGTCGTCGCGGAACGAGGAAAAACGTCGAAGATGATGCTGCGGTGAGCGGGTAACGGACCGCTGCCTTCGTTGTGCGGATCGCAGGCCTGCTCGCCGCCGGCTACGATCGTATGTTGCGCCACACAATCGGCTTCCATCAGCTTCACGTTGATCAGCTTCTTGATCCGTTCGGAAGTCAGCAGGGCCCCCTCGAACCACAGTTCGTTGTGTGTGATCGTCGCCTGACGAAGCACGGCGTGGGCCGCGGCCACGGCTTCTTCCGTCGCGCGCTGCGCACTCTCGATATGCCGGACCTCCTCGGCGGTTTTCACCACGCGCTGCTCGTAAAACGGGTCGGGTTTGGCATGGACTTGATAACCCAATTCCTGCAGGCGGCCCGCATGGCGGAACGGAAAATTTCCCGGCACGAGCACGTGTTTGATTTTTGCCTCGCGCAGGACCACGTGGATGATGTCCACGCTGCCGGGAGAAGCCGCGCCTTGATCTCTCGCGCGCCGTTCGAGCTCGGAATAGGACAACACGCGGTCGACGGAAGCCTGGCCCTTGGCCCGGTCGATCTCCAGATCGTTCATGATCAGGATTCGCTCGCCCTTGATTTCCAGGTAGATAAAGGGATCCGGCGCAATGAACTTGGTCGCGTAATAGAGATTGGCGTCCGTTTCGCTGGCGGCGATGAAGAGGGTGGCCTTGTGAGCCTGGGAACCGGATCGAGACATAGAATTCACTTCTAGCATGGGGGCGGGGGACGGTCAAGAATTG
>WIAH01000031.1 GCA_014055525.1 Nitrospira sp. CR1.3 | reverse complement strand
GCTTGGCCGATTCGTTACGAGTCGCTCCGAAGAACAGCATCGCGAGCGAATGTCGCCAGGCGTGATTGAAACAGCCTTCGCGGGCGTAATTCAGTGGTAGAATGCCAGCTTCCCAAGCTGGACGTCGAGGGTTCGAATCCCTTCGCCCGCTGTATATAATTCAAGGTCCGATCGGAAGTTACGAACCTGCCCGCGTGCGGCAGTGCGGCTCACAAGTTGAGCGAAAGTGGTAGTTACCACTTTTCCAGCCAAAGGAGCTGCGCATGGCAGGTTCCCCATCATTCAAAATCCCCCACTATCGTTTGCACAAGCCCACCGGCCTCGGCGTCGTCCGCCTAAACGACCGAGACATTTATCTGGGCCGGCACGACACGTCTGAAAGCCACGCTGAATACGAGCGTGTCATCACTGAATGGATCGCCTCTGGTGGACACGCGGTTCGCAAGAAGCCTCGTGTCGAACATGCAGCCGGCGCACAGTCCTCGGCTGACATGTCGTACCGCTGCACGATCGACGAGCTGTTCCTCCGTTACATCGCGTTTGCCAAACAGTACTACGTCAAAAACGGCCAGCCGACCGACGAGGTGGAAAACCTACGCGATGCACACAAGCCGTTGGTCACACTCTACGGGAAGATGTGCGCCAACAGCTTCGGTCCTTCTGCCCTGAAAACCGTCCGGCAGACTATGGTTGAAAAAGGCTGGTGTCGTAACCACGTCAACGCCCAGGTCAATCGCGTTCGACGCGCGTTCAAATGGGGCGTCGAAAATGATCTCACCCATGCGAGCGTGCTGCACGGACTGCAAGCGGTCGCCCCTTTGAAGCGAGGCCGCTGCAATGTCCGCGAATCCGAGCCAGTCAAACCGGTTCCAGAAGAGATGATTGAACCCGTCCTGGCGCTGCTGCCACCGCCCATCGAGGCGATGGCTCGACTCCAGCTCGTGACCGGCATGCGACCGGGTGAAGTCGCCCTCATGCGCCGTTGCGATATCAATATGACCGGTCAAGTTTGGTCGTACCGACCGACATCGCACAAGACCGAGCATCATGGCCGCGACCGCGTGATCTACCTTGGCCCTCGCGCGCAGGACATCCTCAAACCGTTCCTCAAGGCCGGGTTGCGAGCCTTTCTCTTTTCTCCCGCTGATGCCATGCAGAGCCGATGGCGTGAACAGCGTGCCAAACGTCAAACTCCGATGACACCCAGTCAGGCGGCACGTCAACGGAAGCGAAATCCGAGGCGACGGCCGGGAGACCGTTACGACCGCGGCAGCTACGCATGGGCGATTTATCGCGCATGCGACCGGGCGTTTCCGCCGTCCGGAAAGCTGACTGAAGGGCAGCAGAAGCAATGGCGACGTGAGCACCGCTGGTCGCCAAACCAACTCCGCCACAACGCAGCCACGCACCTACGAAGGCATTTCGGCATCGAGGCTGCTCGTGTCGTTCTCGGACATTCGTCGGCCAACGTGACCGAAATCTACGCCGAAGTGGATCTTGCAAAAGCGGCTGACATCATGGGTAACGTCGGATAAACTCGTTCTCGGTACCGGCAGAGCCCTGCCGTGCGGCCTCCAATGCGGTCCAAACTCCGCATTGGAGGCCGAACCGTTTCTGTGCTAAAATAACGGGTGTCACACCACCAGGCCGAACGGCTGATCACTTGATCGCCGACCGGTTGGAGCCGACGCGATGACATTGAACATCACATTGCAAACGGATACTGAAACAAAGCTTCGGGAGCGAGCTCAAGCGGAAGGCGAAGACGTGGACTCGTACGCCGCTCGCCTTCTTGAAGACGCGGTATCCGCTCCAAGCATCGACGACCTCCTGGCGCCATTCCGCCGGGAAGTGGACGAAAGCGGCATGTCAGACGCTCAACTCGACGAGTTCTATGCGGATCTGCGCACCAAATCCGTCGACGGCCGGCGACCGGATAAGGCCCATCGGCCTTGAGCGTTCTTGCTGTTTACGATTGTATGCTTTTTTTCCAGGCGGCTTCGCGGCCATCCCGCGTGCATGGTACGTTTCGGGCTGTACTCGATCGGCGCGTCAAACTCTGCATGAGTCCCGACGTGTTGTCCGAAATACGTGATGTCCTGACACGGCCAGAGCACCAGATCAAGTTCCCAGCCCTCACGCCCCAACTTGTCGATTCATTCCTGTCGCAATACCTGCGCAACATGCACTGGATCGAAAGTGTTCCACATGTGTTCGATGTGCCACGCGACCCGAAAGACAACCCTTATGTGGATCTCGCCGTCGCGTCGAAGGCCTCACACCTCGTCACATGGAACTATCGCCACCTTGGTTACCTTATGCAGCAGGACACGCCCGAGGGACGGGATTTCTGCAGTCGCTTCCCGTCGCTAAGAATCGTCGATCCGCCGACTTTCATGGCAGACGTTGCAGCGTCAAACGGCGGAACGAGGACTCCAAGTCCCTGAGCATTTCGCAATAGCTAAACCAGGTTCAGCAACGTGCCGAATCAGCCGGCCTTGGCTGCCGTCTCGACATCGTTGAGGGTGCCGGATCGTTGTACAGGTTCACTCTGCCTTTGATTAGGAATTGGCACCGTGGTAAATCCAAGTGATGAAACGTGCATGGTCGTGCCGCAGATTGAAACAATGCAACGGGCGTCGCTTCAAGCCGCGCACCTCTTATGCCGTTCGTCGCCACCCGGACGTTCCCATGTACCAGAATCGCCTCACTCTGCTATCACGGGGCGAGGCTGCGTTCTTTGGTCCCTTGAGCAGGGCTTTGGGCAGCCGATTCCTCATCATGTGCAAAGTGCGTCTCGCGGATGTCATCACATGCACCGACGGCGAGTGGCGGCGAGGGCTTGGGCGCGCCATCGCACAGAAGCATCTCGACTTCGTGCTTTGTGACCGCACCACGACTCGGTTTGTGCTGGCGATCGAACTCGACGACCGCACCCATGAACGACCTGATCGCAGGCGGCGAGATTACTTCGTCAATCAAGTGCTTGCCCAAACCGGCGTCCGATTGATTCGATTCCGCGCTCGTTCACGCTATTCCGCAACTGCCATTTATGAAGACATCATGTCCCTGTTGCGCACTCAGGATTACGAAGTCTCTTCACGCAACTAACGCCAATTTTCGGCTAGCGGTTTATCAGCCAATGCCGCAAACCACAAAGTGCATGGCGCAATGCGAAGACTGCGTGCTGTCGAGGAATTGGACCTTGCTCAGGTTATGCCCGCTGTCGCAGTCCGCAGCTTGGCCAGCACCGATTCCAGAATCACGCGTGTTTGCGTCGGTACCGCTGACCGGAGGGAACAATCTTTGTCACGACAATGTGTTGCCAGCGGGCGTTTAGAAGCCAGATTTGCGAGTTGTCGCCCGGCCAAGTCTTCATCAATACCACCGAGGAATGACCACAGACCACGAACGACGATGCTCGCGAACAGGCCGGGAGGATTTCGCTTGCCCAGCCGTACAGCATGAGCCGCCGCGGCATGGAATCGCAGGCGAGCGGCTTCGCCAGCCGGCACCAGATGGCGTCGCTGCGCTTCTTCAAGAAGCACGTCGAGCCGGTGGGGATTGTGCAAGTCCTCCAACCGAACATTCCGAAGGATCGGCATTGGCGGAGCGCAGGCACCAATGCGAACCGATTGAGCGGGTTTCTGGTCTTCAGTTCTCGAAGAGAGTTTCCAGTATTCTCTTGGGGGTGGTGATTCAGCGTCTGATTTGAGCGGAGGGGGTGGCATTTTGACCGGATGTCGAGCATCGCCAAACCTCCACTTCAATTGAAGGGTCACCATCGCACCCCATCGGTTCATGGCTGTCTGAGGCGAATGCTCGACGACCAGCCAGCCGATGTCGCCGAGATGCCGTCGCGCCGCCTTCACATTTCGCACATCCACACCGAATACATCTGCGACCCAGGACGCCTTGCATCGCCCGACCGGCTGACACATTCCGTTCCGGTAAAAGAGGCAACGGAGTAGGTGCCCAAGCACGGTTGCTATTGTGACGGGCTGCGAAATCCTGGCCAGAAATCTCAGTGTGCGCCGAGGGACAGGAACTTTGCGACGGTGATTCGTAACCAGTTCGACCATCCGTTGCAGTTCCGCGTCGCGGTCGTCACCACAATTCCACGATGGCGCTGGAATGCGAATTTGCCGTTCCGACCACTCCAACAGTCCGGCGTTTGACAATCGTCGAATCGCTGTTTGAATGCTGATGGAATCTTGCCCTCCAACCAGTCGATGAATCTCGTCCATCGTGTATCGAGAAAATCGATTGGGTGCAACGACGCAACGCCTCGCTACGGCCTCGAAACACGCAAACCAGACCCGAAGGTCATGCAGCCGTATGATCTTGCATTTGTAGGCCCACCACGCTCGTATAAGTACTGCCGCAGGGATGAAGCAGAACCCACCCTCTGGCTTCTTACGAGCGTGCTCGCTTTTCTTGATGTTCCACGGTGTGTTCCACGCTTGATAAAGTCCATTGTTCCACGATCTGATTTCCATGATTCATACGCTGTTTGAGCGGACACTCCGTCGGGCGCCCGCGAATCCCGGAGTCGAGTTGTCGCCGCCTGATCGCGACGACAGAAGGATCATGTGACTGCATTGCCGATTGACATGCGGACTATGCTTGCGCTAGGTTGAGGTTCTCACATTCAACCAACGCTGCCTGGTCCGAATTCTTAGGCCGGCAGCCCGGTCCGAATCCCGTCTCATAGACACTTTCAACAGCGACCACTCGAAGCTGATTCCTTCGAGAGTCGCTGTATGATTGGACTCAACTTACTGTGACGAGATGCAGCTGCGCAATCGACAAACATCACGTTGACGCTACAAGGCATACGGGAGAACCCGACAGCGGGAAGTCTCGATGGCGGGCTTTCCTGCTCGCAGGCTCATTGCGATGGCTTGCCCATTCCACTACTCCTCCGAAATAACTGGATTGATCAAGGACTCTGATGGTGATATGCATCGTGTTAAGTTCAGAATCACGATTGTCTGGGCCGTTCGCCCGCCAGCGGGTCAACGGGTGTTCCCACGAGCGGATTCTCGACGATCCACAACCCTTGTTTCGCAAATCGCGTCTTACGGATGGAAATGAATCAAAACAACCCGCTCGGAATACTGATTGCAATCGGTAACCAGAAAGGAGGCGTGGGCAAGACCACGGTGACCGTGAATCTCGCCGCGGCCCTGGGGCTACGCGGTTACCGCTGCCTCATCATCGACCTTGATCCCGCAGCCGGCGCCACGAAACATCTGGGCGTTCCCGTCAACAGCTACGCGGGCTCACTGGAGCTGCTAACGACGGATGAACGGCTCGACGCACTCGCCATCACCGAGCGAATGCCCAGTGGTGTGCATCTCGTCGCCTCGCGGCCCCAGCTCTCTGAGTTAGATACACTCCTGTCGCGATATGTGGACCGAACCCGGATTCTTGAACAACCCGTTGAGCAGGCGCGCAAACTGTACGATTTCATTTTGCTAGACACCGCTCCATCTGCGGCCGACATAACAACCGTTGCGGCATACTCCACCGCGGACTGGTTCCTCCTCTCTGCTTTTCCACACCCGCTGTCACTCGGAGGTTTGACGGAGGCACTAAACGACATTGCAGATGTTCGTCAGCATCGCAATTCACGATTGGAAATACTGGGCGTTGTGTTCAGCAATGTGGATGGACGCGCCACGCGGCTCCGTTCGCAATTGGAGGCCGTCGTCGCTGACGCGCTGCCCGGTCGCCAGTTTGAAAGTTCAATTTCGCAGGCCGTCATCCTGCCCGAACTTTCCGGAAAAGGTAAGACGCTATTCCAAATTCCAGGGTTCACGAAGATCCCAACCGCTAACCAGTATCTCCGATTCGCGGCGGAGGTTGAGCATCGCGTGCTCAACCGGGAGGCATTTCTTGCAGGTATGCTCGGTCCGATTGGCACAAAGCCCTGTCGAACACTTCACACGGAGTCGAACATCGAACCCAGGGAATTGTTGTTGGAATTGGCATCGTCGTAAAAAGGAAGGACGGCAATGGCAAAGACGCTTCGTGACCCGTTCCCCTCCAGTGCCGTGGCCCGATTGCTCGACCGAGGTGCCGCCATTCGTGCGACTCAATCGAATAATGACCAGGGGGGCACGGCCTCGATGCCGACCGCTGGCGAGCCAAGCAATGCGGTGAAACCTGCTTCGGTTTTTGAAATCCCCGCCATCAAACGCGAATTTGTACTGACTCCAGCCGCAGACGAGACTTTCAGTAGACTCCTATCCCTCTACCGACGCGCAACTCGTACACGATTGAGCGGAAGTCACGTTTTTCGCGTGATGATGATCGCCGTTGACCACTGCATGTCAGCTTTGGAGTGCGAAGCTCTGGATTTGGGCCCTCACCGCTTGCCGCCGAATGGGAAAAATCATGAAAGCCACCGCCAGGCCTTCGAGGAACGGCTCGCGGAGGCTTTTGTAGCCGGGATGCGGTCTGCTGCGGCATTTCGGTCCGCCCAGCCCGAAACTGCTCGAAGAACAAACCAATCCGGATCGTGACACTGGCGAATATCGACATCGGCCCTGTCGCCATTCATGAAACGTGCCATCATGCTCGGGCGAGCCGGAATACTAACTGAGCGTGTATTTAATGCTCCTGTTTGCTCCTGGATCATTTTTGCTGTTCAGAGATTCCCAGTTCCCGCAACGCCGCGTCATGGGCTCGTTCTACTTGCCTTCGGCGCGTAAGTGACCCGAGCGGGTGATTATCGTGCTCTACCAATCGCGACCCGCTCAACGCATCGCCGAATCGCTGTAAGGCCTCGATACTCGTGTACGTTGCCCCGCCAATGCGTATCGACTCCAAGACAACTCCTCGCAGCCCGCGAAGAACCCAGCGATAACATGCACTCACATGCAGCCGTCCCCCGTGGGGTCGAGGGGGCAGGTGCCGCGGAACATCGCGAAGCGGGATCAAATGTTCTTTCGAAAAGTCGATCATGACAACTTTCAAGAGTTATTCGCGTCGTCTTGTTCCCTTCAACATCTTCGATCGCATGCGCCTTTTTCATCCACTGACAGTGGGCAAGGTTGACTTCGACGCTGTCGTGGCACATTGACCGCCGAAACGGCGCGAGCGCAGATTGCCTCCGGCGAGCAGCACGGTCAGGCTCTCAAATAGCACCGGTCTTGTTCGATTCCAAAACGCTCATCTTTGATCGCTTTTCCAAATCGCAGATGAAACCCAATTAGCGTTCGGCCGTTGGATCTTGCTTGTCGCTCAATCTCAGTACGGAGCGAGTCAACTGCCATGCCATTGCATTTGGCAAGCGCCGATTCGACGAGCGAAACAACCTCGCTGGTTGTCAGCGCCTTCTTGATCGCATTTTTCTGTTCCCTCGATACGCGTTTCTTATCGCCCAATGCACCGAGGGCGGCGCGAAGCACCTTTAGTTCCGAATCGAGTTGATGGGCCTGTTCGTTCAGCTCATTCTTGGCATCAACGAGTCGGCACATTTCGGCGCGTAGCTGTTCGGCCACTTGGTCGAGAACCTGGGTCGATGACTGGATCATCTCTGTGTCTCCGAGGGCATGGGGAGAATTCATTTGGATCTCGCGTGACCACGGTACCAATTGTTTTCACTCGTCACTGAGGACGCGGCGGCCTGCCGCCAAATCCGCTTGAAGCATGACTGCCATCGGTGGAGTCAAGCCGCACTCGGGCCGTTAACGTAAGTCGTGCCAGGCCCCACGCAATAAGCCAACCGACTACGAAGGTGCCAGCGAGTTGTCCCTGAAATCCGAAGACTGACCGAATGATCAACGGGACAAGCATCATTCCTGCCGGATACCAGAGTAGACAGGCGCTTTGTGCGAGGACTTCATGAAGACACTCGCGAAAGGGAAGCACCATTGACCATTGCACTAGAAGCACATATAGATCGATGTAGAACCACGCAATACAGGCAACAACGAGGCAAGGAACAAAACCACCTGGAAGTTCGCCCCACGGGTGCCACATGCCCGCAACGAAGGCGCCGAACGCAATCAACGACACAATGATGAGCCAGCATGCACTTGACACGAGCAAGAGGCCGATCAATCCCATGACTCTATACAATACGCTGTACACGGCGACACTCCTTTGATGCGGTCCACGGTCGAGATTGCCAGACCAGCGGTCGTCAACATTCTTCTACACGACACCTGAGCCATCGGGATTACTGTCGCCAAATTCAAGTGTTGGGCCGAGGCTGGCATGGACGCTCTCTTTGACCGGCTCAGCAATTCCGAGGACGGTCGCGAGGGCGACCACGACTTCCACCCAGATCCGAACGCGCGAAATCAGCGGCGCCACATGACCGTTCTTCGCGGTTCGCACGGCATCCATGATGGCCTTGCGGCGACGGCTCGTATGGACAATGACAGCAAACCCAAAGCGCTTGTCTCGAATAGCTTGGTCCAAAGCGGAGTTTTTTTTCACCGCCCGAAGCCGTTGGCCGAGCCGCCGCGCCACCGTCGCAATCGGAGTCTGCGGACCGGGGACATAGCAATCAAACACCACGACCCGGTCCTTCACCCGACCGACGCAGTAAGCCCCTTCCGGAAGGTCACGCCCGAACACCGGAAAGAGCTGCTCGATCTCGACTCTGTGCCGATTCGACTCCGGTACCTGACAAAAGAGAAGCACACCCAGGTTCTTGATCAAAGACTGAGAACCCACCATGCGAGCGCGCGCCGCCGACACACCGACTTCAGCGGCTCCGCGCGGACCAAGTTGATACACGCTTCGATTACCGGGGAGTCCTCGATGCACTTGTAAGAGTTTATGTTTGACGAGCGTCGCCAAGCGTCCATCCGGCTCGGATTTCGATCCGAGTAATGTGGCAAACGCGGTCCGCGTCCCCACTCTGTAGAGTGCAACGAATCTGAGCATTTCGAGGCCGGGGCCGTCCACGTCTACCACAGTTCATACCTCCAACCACGGATTCGACAATACTCGTGCATCTTCCGGAGTTTCGTCGGCGTGTAGGACTGGCCGACAATCTCGATGACGATCGGCGGCAGCGCTCGCTCAATGAGCGCGTCTGGCAATACGAGCTCCGATGAGTGCCAGCGCTGTGCTAGCTTGCCCTCCCCACACCAGGCCATCGCATCATCGGGACGGTTCCGTTGCATGGAGAGGTAGACACTGCTTACGAGCAGGTCATGCGTCCATTCGCTTGGCCGGGGATATCGCGCTTGGCCGCCGAAGTGATTCGCAGCGAGCGGCGTCGCGACGATTCCACTCACGGACCGGAGTGTGCGATCAAATCCCTGATGCACCTTTTGCAGTATCGCTCCCCAGCCTGGCTCCGGCTCACCAGGCTGCCATGAAATGAGAAGAGATCCCGTCGAGCGAGAACCACAACAGGCCATGCACATGCGTGTCACCCATCCGACTTTCTCCAGTAGCCGAAGTCGTCTCGACAAATCACCAAGGCCCTGCGAACCAGCCCACCATGCCTGGTGAATTTGCCCAATGCTGAACACCTTCACGCAATGCGTGAGCGCATGGAGCATCGCCTGATCGCGATGCGTAAGCGTCACTCCTGACAACGTGCTGAGCCGCGACACCTTTGTTGACTCCATCAAAAAGGCATAGGCCCTCCCGCATTCGAGAAGGCCTGTGCCCCTGATCATCGCTTCGCTATGCATCGTTCCTCCTGTCATATTCCCGCTTTTAAGGGCGGTACGGTTTGATTGGCTGGCGTCACAATCCACGCCCACGCCATCAATCCGGTTCAGGAGACGTCATAGACGGAGGAAGTGACCAGTTCGGCCGCAGGGATTTGCGTCGTTGCGGCCAACCGACGAAACAAGCTCTCACCTTGTGCGTGCTCGTGATGCGTGCGATGATCGCCAAATGAAACGCGCAATTAGTACATGGACATACGCGTGGCACTCGCCAGATAGCGGCCCGGGAATGCGCATCCTCATTGCCGTAACCGGTCTCCTCGTGGGATGGCTGACCGCTGCAGTTTTGGGCACTTGAAAAACTGCCCCCGCTGAGGGGTCGAGGGCAGGGCCGTGACTGACGGCTCGCAGTTCGCGCTCTCAGCCGACCAAATGGACGAATGCTCTGTGCAGGGCAATGCCCAGGAACACGAACAGTCCATACCATGCGATCGACCCTCCCACTGCGCGAAGAGTGGGCATGATCTCCAGGTGCACCTCGACTCCCTCTCGGGCGTCGTGGCTGCGTCTCACAGTCAATATTCTCATATGTGTCTCCTTTAATGGTAAACTCAACTTCCTCAGTCCAACGGCGCGTACATGCCACGTCGTTGAAGTCAGACCACCATTGGGGAACGCTATGAGTCATTGCCGCAATCCTGACCTGAAGTCCGTCGAATTTGTCTCGGACGGCATCGAGCTCGCAGATTCTGCTGCGATCAGTAAATAAACTAACGAAACTCCAATTCTGTTATTAGGCACCGTTGTGCCGAATCCGTTGCCCGGTGACGTCTCGAAACAGCGTTTCTAACGCGGAATAATCATTGCATGCAGCCGCCTCAACCTCGGCTGGTGAGCGATCGTTCACTACAGTCGTCTCTTGCACTCCCTCTCGGCTTTGAAGTTCTGGCGCGTTGGGCCATGGCGTTGTTGAGCGCCGACGATAATCTGCCAGGCTCATGGGATACGGACACCAAATCTCATGCGGCACGGATTCGAAACGTGTAAACCCCGCATCGCCATTCACATATAGCAGCGCGGAGCCAGGAGTATTGTTCACCGCGCTGATGGCATTCTCAGTCAGTCGCGTATGTATAACCTGTTGCCGCGTTTCCCCAATTGCCACTCCGCCTTTACCATCCATCCGCCATTGACTCGAAGTTAGGTAACCGGTGGTTTCGCCGGATAGCCTCACCCAATCGTCACGCTCCCGAGCATCCAGGATTCCAAATGCCTGCTTGACGCGAGTATTCGTCCAGATTGTCCGCCCAAGATTTGGCGCATCTGGAGTATCGAGGTTGGCGAGGGAATGGTGGCTGAGAATAAGAGACACACCAGCCCCGGACGCCTGCTGAAGGACGCGTTCTGTGCTTCTCCCCGTAATCACTTGAGCTTCGTCGATGCTAGCAACCGCGCGTTTCACCGGTCGACCGGAAGCATTGAATTTCCGAGCGGCATCTATGAACGAAAAAAGGGCCATCTTGCCGACCCCCACGATGCTCATTGCACTCTCAAGCGCTGGCAGCCACATATACACACATTCGTTGTTTTCTATCACACGTGACATCACAATCGTGTCGACTCCCGGCGGGGCCGGTCCCAGTACCTTGTACTGAGAAATTGCATAAATACGGCCAAGCAATTCGAACGCATCACGATGCTCACGAGGGTCGAGTTTGTCCAAGAGGGCGCGATACAATGCTTCCCATGATTCAATGGGTGATTTGATACTTAATAATGCTGACAATAAGAAGTGCCGGGCTCTTTCGCTGTAATAGCTAGCACCATAGAAATTGCCGTGATACAAATCAAGCATGTACAATGTCACTTCACACGCTTCCACCGGGGACCTCTTGGCGCCCATGATGTCGGTTACCGTGGACAAATGCGCGCTGGCCTTGTTCACGTCGAGCGTGAAATAGCGAAATGTCTGTCCCGTACGCGCGGTCTCCTCTCGCGCCGTGTTAAAGAGTGCAGGGTCACCTTTGAGGTCTATGATCAACAGAGGCGACGGACTCGCGGTCCGCCAGCGCGGCGTGCCGTTTGCATCAACCCTACGTCGCCCATCTGGGTCAAAGTCGCGTTCAATGCGCGGCCGGATCAGTTGTGTCAGAATGCCGACCTGTCCGATGGCAGTCTTGCCGGACCTAGTCGGACCTTCGATATCGATGTGTGCGTCAAGTGTGTCAATATGTACGAGTGCTGGCGTGCGACAGGGCAAGGCGAGGCGGTGTGTTCGCTTGAACGGGTGCCACGCCTGTTCGCGAGGCGGCAGCACGAAGCCAACAAATAGGTGATCAGAGAGCGCCACACCGCCTCGCTCATATTTTGACAATGAAACTCTGCGCGCGCATTCGTCCCACTCTGTTGCATTGTCATGGAGCTCGCTGCGTGTGTCTCTTTGAAGCCGCTGAAGCTGAGTCGCATTCACGATTACAAGAGCAAGCGACGGAAGCGGCAGCGAGAGCAGGCCATCGAACCCCAACTGACCTGCTGGAAGATGCGTCATGCGCGCAGCCCACGCAACATAAAACGGCAAGAGCATGGCAACCAAGTGGGAGACCCGGCGTAGAATCGACTCGGTCGGAAACCAGATAGCATCCGTGCCGGCGGAACCTGAATACCGACGATCCGGATATGCCTGGTAAGCAAACAACAGTCCATAGTGCTCGGCCATCAGTGTGACCAGGCCTTTCGGACGACTCTGCCAAATGAGAGCGCCTGCCATGACTCCGAGCAGGCAGACGGGGGCAATCACAGGAGAGCAGCCACTTGCAAACACGCCGCCCAGCGCTGCTGCAAACCACCATCGCCAATTGATCGGGATTGCATTGCTGGGCACACGATTGCAGAAATGGCGCAGACGCTGACGTTCAAATTCAACAGGCCTGTTGCTTGCCGCAGACCAGCATATCCAGGCTGCCAAGATGATTCCCAACGTGATTCCATAACCCGTGTTCGCTAGTTTGCTGCTAATGCAGATGGCAACGATCACGGCCACGAGGCCCGCTAGTGCGTTTACGCGGAGCATGGCAAGTACCGGGCTCCCCGGAAATACGCAGCATGGAAACAGCATGTCTGTTGAGTTGCGCACTGGTCACCGATGTAAAACAATCATCAAAGTGGTCGACGAACGGCCAAATGGCACGCCGGCATTAGATTTCCTGCTGCTGAATGCGACCGCGGTAAATCAGCTTCGCACCGATGTTTCCATATCCATGCTCGCCGATTTCGATGTCAACGCTGTCGCCCAGAGGAAGGTACTCCGTGGGCTCCCAACCCTCCACGACGGCGGCACCGGGAGCCGTTTGGACAATCACCCGATATTCCGTGCCCGGTGGAAGTGTTGTTAGCTTGCGACAGACCTCAGAAATCCGCTGCCTGTCGAGGGGTCGTACCTTCGAGTCAGGTTCGTTGCTGTATGCAAAGGCGATGTCAAATCGCTCCAAGGCCACCTGATTCGCCGGGTCGTAGATTTCGTAACTGAAACCAAGCATTGATTGTTCAGTAAGCCAGGTAAATAGTCCGGCTTCCAGCGTCGTACGATGTTTAATGATGTAAGTCGGCGAGAGTCCCCGCTCTTTGACAAGATGCAGTCCAAGTTGCAACAACATGTTCACTTGAAAATTGACGGACTTGGTCAAAGTATCGATGACGACACCGACGGTGACATCTTGACTAACGGCTGTACTCATTTGACACCTCGCATTCGGTTGGATTCTCGTGCTCAGGTGAATCAGGTCGTCCGCTGGTTGGCAACGCGATAGCGCCCACGTCATCCGCCGTTAGCTCGTACTTCACATCTTCTTGATCAAGACTTGCCACTTCGGAGCACAGCAGCGTCCGTGCGAAGTCCACATCGTCGACCACAATCCGCACAAATAGCGTTTCGATGCTCCATGCGACGTGTGACAGCATCGAGAAATCGAGTTCATCCGTTACCTCTTCAGACGGTAAATAGTTGAAATGGATGCGACAGGTGAGAGTTTCTGAGGCAATCTCAATCCGCGTCAAACACTGAGCATATAGCAACGCGAACAGACAATCCGGCAAACGTTGAAGGGATGGCGGAGTCTCCTCGCTTTGCCTGATTCGAAGAGCGTCGGAGAGATTCCCGAGCGCGATGCGCAATGCCAACACGCATTCGTCGCGGCGCCGAAAGCCGGGGGCGAACTGGTAATCAAGAATCTCCATTGCACTTGCTCCTCTTTGCGATTGATTTCGCGACGGCGGAAAGGTGTTTGGCGTTGATCAGCGTCCAGCGGCTGTACATGACGAATGACAAAGGGACTATGCGCCGTAGCGTTCGGCCCGACAATCTGGGCGAAGTCTCATTGCCGTAGTTGTCGCTAATGAACGAGTCAATCGCGTTCGCGGCGAGGCGACCAACGCCGGCGAACGCTCTTGCGGTTCTTTCCAGAATAGATCGCGCTGCTTCCGAGTCGGGATAACCGACCTCTATGATCAGGTCGGCGCGGTCAAGAAAAGCCAGATCCACCATTCCGTCAAAATTAGACGTGCCCACGACAAAGACATTGGAAGATTCCGAGAGGGCATCGGTCCTTGTGAGAATGGTGTTCGTTACACGCTGAACGTCGCTCGGGTCTCCGCCCGATAGCGCCCTGCGATTGACTGCAAAGGACTCCATTTCATTCATCAACAGCACAACCGGACCATGCCGCGCAGCAAAGCTCACGGTTTCAAATGATGCATCAACGGCCCGCGCCGACATGCCAAGCATGTGGCTGAATGCCCGACTCGCGTGGATTTCAAAAAGCGTTGTCCGCTTGCCGTCCTTAGCAAACCTTCGCTCGGCGAAATCGTTTGCGAGTCCTTCAGCCAGGCAGGACTTGCCGCATCCGGGAGGACCAAAAAACAGCACGATTCCCCGCAGGCAGCCCTCCGCAATTGGCACGCGCAGCGCTCGTGATTTGTCGAGCGTGTCGAAGTAGTTCGAGAAGTGCTCTTCGCTTCTCGAATCGACAACGATGCTCTCGCCTCGCGCCCTGCATCCCGGATCGGGCAACGACTTCGACGTGAAGATCTCCGGGGGCTTGTCATTTGCATGGTTGTTCACCACCAAACCTCCTTTCGCCTACCGAGTCGCTCCGCACAACGCGAGCTGCGTTGGCCGAACGTCCGATTGCAATACTATAACCCTCAACCGTTAGTAAACTCTAACGGTCGAGTGTTATAGAGTCAAGCGATTGAAGTAGATTTTTATAAGTGCTTTAAAAAACGTGTCTTACGTAAACTTGTGTCTGGCATCTCGACCAGTTCTAGGCGGGGAAGACCCGACGTCGCGACATGTGTTGTTCCCTTACCACCAACGGGATGTTGGAATTGGAAGACACCGTGTTTGGTCCCGCCATAGCGACCCCCGCGCAATACGGCGGCTTCGCCGCAGTTCGGCAACTGGCACTTCAGTCTCAACCCTAGGCGACTTAACAGCTGCGTGAGCAGCGAGGCAAACACGTGCTTTTCCTCTGCGGATTGAAATGTGACTGGGTCTTTCGCCAGATTGTCCAGTGCCTTCTGTAAATTCGCCTTTTGTTCGGACCGAAACGCCTCGACGATTCCGTTGAAATCTCGGATCACCGACATCAGGCGCGGATCAATTCGCGGAAGTGTGAGATCCTCCCAGGTCTGCTCCTTCTCCGCCGAATCCCGTATAGATTTCTGCGATTTCTTGTCGCCCTCAATCCCCATCAGCCAACAATACAACTGACTTGAGTAATGGCGCAACCAATGAAGAATGTCTATTCGGCCTTGAAGAACCTCGCGCTCATCGAATGCGATTGCGAGAAATCGATCTCGACCGACAGGCCGGCCAATGAGCTTGGGCCGCAGCCTGGTAATGAGTTCCAACCAGACGCCGTCAATTTCCCTCATGGCGTCGTCCGACAGGCCTCCAACGGCGGCATTGGAGCCTACAGGTTCATAGACGTTAATAACGACAACTCTCTCAATTCCATGCTTCCTGACCAGGTCTGCGACGTAGGGCTTCGCAACGCGCACGAAGGTCTCAAGGATCTCGCCGCATCCCACCACTATTTCGAGCCGAGAGTTTGCAAAGTCGAAGACTCCAACTGCCTTCTTCAGCGTCCCGTCGGGCAGGTTTTCTGTCTTGAATTCTGGATCTTCAAACATCAGGCGCGACCTCGCATTCTCATTTGCAAACTGACTTCTGATCGACCGCGATCAACTATTTGGGCCTTCCGCGACGGCCATCTCACGAAACTCCTGTACAAGACCCAAAGACGTCCAAGTGCGACTCGTGATTTGTTGCATGGGTTCGCTCGACCAGACCAAGACTTCCGGAAACGAATGCAGTCGCTTCCGAAGGATCTGCCTTGCCGACCAAGCGTCAATTTCGCAGCCGGCGCCCTCAAACCAAATGGCAAGCGCGATGTTCTGAATGGGCAGTATTCGCCAATGGTAATCATCCACGCTCGGGCATTCTCGACTTGGACGGAATCTGTTCAGCGGATGCAATCGATAATAGCCAAATAGATAAGTACCGATCGCGCCGGAAAGGCTGTCATTCCATTTACCATTGCGCGTGTATTCGGATTCATGAATCTCGTGAAGCAGCCCGACAATCCGTACATCCTTCTCGATTTGCCGCATTTTCTCATGACCCCTGGCGCTCTTGAGCATGGATGCCCCCGATATGTAAAACGCATTGTCGGCTCTCTTGGCGCCGCGGATGACGAATTCGGCACCTGCCATCGCTTCCTCCCATCTCGTTTCGTGCTTGCCGGAGTTCGCACGATATCGTTCCAATCGCCGCCCAGTCGCCCTTTGAACGAGGCCCGAAACATCCCCATCGCTGTGCCTGTCCACGCGTCCGCCTGGACCTACCTCTCGGCGCCATCCTTTCCTCATCGGCAAGCTCCGGACCAATTGGCCGTTGTTCCCCGCGTGTAAATGACAGGCGTCTAACACTGTCCGTGACAGGCGCTGTCGATTGACGCAACGAAGGGCCTCTTCACCGAATCCAGTCGCCGCATTGCGACCATGAACGCGTCTAACGCTGCCACGCCATCGGGCCTCAGCATGATCAAGCCAAGCCCATCGTCGTTCAAGCGCCCGACGTTTTGGAGGCAGTGAAACGGCCTTCCCCGCGATTCCCAGCAGATCGCGGCCATCTCCAAACGGAAGTCACCTTCCACGCTTGGCTCCGTCCGAGGTACCCGGAGAACGCCGCCGCCCACCCGGCATGCTGAGATTCGGCTTTGAGCGATGCCGCCTTCTTCGTAAGATCGAAAGATGCGGCACCGGCCCTTAAGGCGCGCAAACCATGAGTGAAAGTGTGTACGAGGAAAGCGATATTTGCCAGCTCCCATCGTGGGGAATTGTGGCGCTTGCCGCCCGATGCGGTCGGTTGGCACTGCCGTTCTTCGATTACTGGAAGGATCCATCGCGTCGTTATCTGAGCATGATCGAAACAAAATCGATTCAACGCGTGATCCACATTTGCGAAACCGTCGCCGCGACCGGCGACGAATCGATGGACGCCAAGACAGCTACGCAGAAAGCTGCGAATACAGTCTTTGAAATCGCACGGCGACGTGGTACGGCCGAATTGTCTACGGACCACGAACATTTTCAGGCGCAGCTTTGCTGCAAAACCGAGCGGGTCCTGAATGTGTCGCTGCTCACGACCCAATCGACCCAACGCCAATTGATTGCAGCATCCGTCATCCGACCGAGCATTGGAGAGGTGGCTCTTGCCGCCGCCAATGCTTCCCACAGGGGGACTTCAAAATTCGCGGTCGGTTTCGCGCAGTGGGCGATCCGGTGTTTTGTGCAGGGCGCGGACACGACCGGCGAATTCGACCCCTCAAGTTTGGAGCTTGTCTCGAAATCAAAGGACCAGCTTCAACACGATTTCCATCGCCTTGTCGAAGCTGGCAAAACGTGGGGGGCCGGCAAAGACACAATGCCCGTTGGTCCGGAGTTCTTTGAGTCGAACACAGACCCCGCTCAATATGCCGCACCGTCAATTCCCCGAATCCAAAGCCCGGAGGCTCCGCGTCTGGTGTATTGGGATCGCGGGGTGCCACCCTACGGCTTTGTTTCCGCACTGCCAAGATGGGTGCTCGTCGCGCTGGCGGCTCGATGTGGCCAAAGAGCTATGCGCGTTGTCAAATCGGATTGGCTCGTGAAAGACGTCCATGACGCAGGTGACCAGCTCATGCAGCTTGTCGAAGAGGCTGCGGCGAGAAAAACTGTCATCACGCCCGCAACGCCAGGGGCAGAATCCGCCTATGAAGTCGTTGCACGCGCGTGTCATCACGCCCCTCGGCCGGCGTCAAGGAACGCTCTATTCGCCGTCTATCAAGCGGCGGGCGCTTCGATGGTGGAATGGCCGCGATCGAACTCGTGCTCGGACGACGACATTGAACGATCAAAATCAAATCTTGTCGGCGAAGTGACCGGCACAATTCTCGCCACCATTGAAGCGCTAAAGTGCAGACGGGAACACGAGGCCGAGATTGCGGCGCTCGGAGAAGATGTCCTATCCATCAGCGCCATGTCCAAAGCGCGAAGATGGACCGATGTCACGGAAATACCCCGCAAGACTTTTCCACCCTTGGCGGACCTGAATCCCTGAACCGTCGTGAGTGCATTGAGCATTCAATTTTGCGATTAATCCCGCCGTGTCTGCATCGACTGCGCCCACTCGACCAAGACACAAGGGTTGTATGGCCCTATTGGTTGAGGCCATTGAAAATAGACTCTCGAATAATCAACGTCTTCATTCAGACACCCATAGCATATCAGTCATGAGGCGAATTCGGGGAGCCCTCCGACTCAGGACCGATCCGGCAGGTGGGTGGAGGCAAGGGCAGGGCGGACTGTCCGCCGCTCATCGGCCGTCCTCGTCGGGGACCCCCGCTTGCGAGCCCCAACGACGACGGCCGAATACGGCAGAAACACACACCGGTCGAAATATCGGTGATGTCTCATGTCACACAAGTCGTTCCCAGCGCCATAACGCTGTCATCAGGTGGAGCATCCGGACCCTTGACGTTCAAGGTTAGGAGGATGCTGTATGCCAAAGAACGACGCCAACAAGCCGGTCCATGAGGTTCGTTACGGGAGCGTGAAAGTGGTCATCTGGAAAAACCAGACCGCCAACGGCTCCATGCACAACGTCACCGTCGCCCGCATCTACAAGGATGGGGACGAATGGAAGGAATCGAGCGGCTTCGGTCGGGACGATGTTCTCGTCTTGGCCACGGCACTCGAAGACGCGTTCAAATGGATTCACGCCCAGAAGGCTACGTAGGCTTTCAGGGCGGTTTCGAAGCGGTTTCAACTAAAAATGTTTGACGCTTCAGGGTTCCTGCTCCACCTGAACCCTCTCAATCGTAGCGACGAGGCGAGATGGACTTGCTTTACTTGTTGCGGGCTTAGCGGTCAACGGGGCTGCAGCGGACGCCGCAGGCATTCGTGATGGTCGATGAATTGCTGAGTGGGTAAGGAAGAAAACGAACCGAGGATTACGCCGGCTGCGTCGCCAAGCCGTGCTCCTGCCACACACGATAAACCAGCATGTGATTCACGCCCAAGGCCTGTGCCAAGGTGCGAGTGCTCCACGGCGTGCCACGGCCGGACCGCCGTTTGGTCATTCGCAGAATCTTCTCCGCAATCTGCTCGCGTACGCGAGGCCTGCGACCCGAACGCGGGGCCTCGTTGGCGATGCCATCCAGA
Organism: Nitrospira sp. CR1.3; assembly: GCA_014055525.1. Taxonomy (GTDB): domain Bacteria; phylum Nitrospirota; class Nitrospiria; order Nitrospirales; family Nitrospiraceae; genus Nitrospira_C. The sequence continues at coordinate 1,571 of WIAH01000031.1, read as the reverse complement.
CGGTGTGCCGCGAAGCGGGCACGCCAGCGGCCCACGGTTTGCTCGTCGGTGCCCAGTTCGCCGGCAATCTGTTTGTTGGAGAGTCCAGCAGCCGCGTGCAACACGATGCGAGAGCGTTGGGCCAGGCGTCCGCCGGCGACGCTCCAACGCTGGAGCGTCACACGCTCGGTTCTATTCAGTGAAATGGTGATTGCAGTTCGCATCCATCCATACTGCCAGTGAAATAAAGTTTCGGCAACTCTTGCATAATGTGTGAAATATATGTTACGGTCGGGGTGCATTTCAAGGCGGTTCGAAGTTTGGTGCATGTCGCGAGATGTCTTGCCTCCAAAGTTGTACGGCTTCTGCGTTTTGGGGAGCCCGCAAGTCAAACACTCGGCCGTGGGGAGACGGTCGCCTTTTTGTGGGAAGAGATGGCAGCAACAGATGAGGAGGTATTGGAGACCCTGGAGATTCACACGGTCGTACACCGCAAGAGCACGGGAGGGGCGTGGGTCGGGGGGAGCATCGCCGGCCATCAGTTTGCCGCGTTGGTCTTTCCCGAGCCGGCTTTGAATCCGGCCTGGGAGGTCGCCGGCACCAGCCGCATCTCCAAGCTCTGGTTGAAGCGAATCGACGACGGAACCGTGGTCTACAACTGGGACCGCGGGGAGGATGTCGCTCCCCGCAACGAAGTCGTCGACCAACTCGTCAGTCTGCTGGCCGCAGGGCTGGCCGACCTTGTGTGGGACTCAATTCCTTCGAAATCCGGCTCAGGCTGACCAGAGGAATCGACCGCTCTTTGAATCAAAAAATACACCCAAACACGGAGGACCATGGAATCACAATGCACGAATCGCACAGCAGCGACAAAGACAAACGATACGCCCCGCATCTACGTGGCGTCCCTCTCCGACTACAACGCTGGCCGCCTTCACGGCTGCTGGATTGACGCCAACCAACCGGTCGAAGACATCCGCGAGGAGATTGACCGGATGCTTGCACAATCGAGCGAACCGCCCGCCGAGGAGTGGGCCATCCACGACTACGAGAACTTCGGAACGCTTCGAATTTCAGAGTTCGAGGACCTGGAGCGGCTTGCCGAAGTTGCACGCCTCATGGACGAACACGGTCCGCTCTTCGCCGAGCTGGTGAGCCACTTTGGTGACACCTCCAACGTGGACGAGGCCCGCCGCTACATGGAGGAGGCCTACCGCGGAGCCTTCAACAGCCTGGGTGATTACGCATCCGATTTGATTGATGACTGCTACAGCGACGTTTTGAAAAATCTGCCCGACTTCATTCGCTATCACATCGATTACGACGGCATTGGCCGAGACATGGAACTTGGCGGCGACATCTTTACCGTCAGTCATGACGGCAATCTCCACGTGTTCGATGCACAGATTTGACCGTTCTAAACGGGCATGGCGTGGGAACCTGAATGCCGCGGTTGTCGCTGTTACCTCGAAAGGTCAGAGCCATACTTGTAACATACGTCGACAGGCCGCTACGGGACGCTTAAAGGTCCCTTCGCGGCCTGGCCCTGTCTTCAACCATGGCGCCCCAGTCGCCCCACCCCTCCCCGATGC
>WIAH01000011.1 GCA_014055525.1 Nitrospira sp. CR1.3 | reverse complement strand
GCCGGAGTCTTCGGCTTCAGCAACAGCGCCGCCAGCGCCGGACTCAACGTCAACGCATTGATCGCCGAGAGGATCACCGACACCGCAATCGTCACCGCAAACTGCTGATACAGCCGGCCCGTAATCCCCGGAATGAACGCCGTCGGAATGAACACCGCCGCGAGAATCAGCGCGATCGCCACCACCGGCCCCGCCACTTCGTCCATCGCTTTCAGCGTCGCCTCCCGCGGCGCCATGCCCTGCTCGATATGATGCTCCACCGCCTCCACCACCACGATCGCATCGTCCACCACCAGCCCGATCGCCAAGACCAGCCCGAACAACGAGAGCGTGTTGATGGAGAAGCCCAGGAGCGGAAACACCGCAAAGGTCCCGATCAACGACACCGGCACGGCCAACAACGGAATGAGCGTGGCCCGCCAGCTCTGCAGAAACAGAAAGACCACCAGAATGACCAGCAGCACCGCCTCCCACAGCGTGGTGAAAATCTCGTGCAGCCCTTCCGTCACCGCCAGCGTCGTGTCCAGCGACACCACGTAATCCAGATCGTCCGGAAACCGCTGCTTCATCGCCTCCATCATCCGCCTCAGCGACGCCACCGTCTCAATGGCGTTCGAGCCGGGCAGTTGATAGACCGCGATCACTGCTGCAGGCGCTCCGTTCAGACGCCCAAGCACGTTATACAGTTGCGCGCCCAGTTCCACACGCGCCACATCGCGTACCCGGACATAAGAACCGTCGGGATTAGCCCGCACGACAATGTTGCCGAATTCTTCTTCCGTCACCAGACGGCCCTGTGCGCGCACGGTGTACGTAAACTCTTGCCCCCTCGGCACCGGCTCCGCGCCGACTTGTCCGGCCGGATTGACCGTGTTCTGGGCGTTGATGGCGTTGACGACGTCAACCACCGTGATCTCGAGCTTGGCGAGTTGGTCAGGCTTGATCCACATACGCATCGCGTATTGGCCGGCGCCGAAGAGCTGAACCTGCCCGACTCCGCCAATGCGCGTGAGCGGATCGTTGAGGTTGATGAAGGCATAGTTCGCAAGGAAGGTGGCATCGTAACTGCCCTTCGGCGAATAGAGTGAAAGCAGCATGAGGGGACTGCTCAAGGCCTTGGGATTCGAAATCCCGTATTCCTGCACCGCCTGCGGCAACTGGGGCACGGCGATCGACTGGCGCATTTGGGTAAGCACCTGGTCCGTATTGGGATCGGTGTCCAGATCGAACGCCACGCGCAAGGTCATCTGCCCGCTGCCCGCGCTAGTGGAATACATATAGAGCATGTGGTCCACGCCGTTGATCTGCTGCTCGAGCGGCGTCGCAACCGCCTGTTCCACGGACAGGGCGTCGGCACCCAGATAGGTGGTCTGAACTTGGACTTCCGGCGGCACGAGATTGGGGAACTGAGCGACAGGAAGCCGAAGGACCGAGACGATGCCGATCAGGACCGTAATGATGGCGATTACCATGGCCACGATCGGCCGATGGATAAAGAATCTCACCATCGTGTCAGGTTCCGGCGCGGGACGATGGAGAAACAGCTTCCGTATCCGTGATCGCGGGTTCGGCAGGAACCGGTTTGGGAGAAACGACAATGCCGCTGCGCACTTTCTGCAGTCCTTCGACGACGACCTGATCGCCCGGATTCAATCCAGCGGTGATCACCCACTGCGCTCCGATCCGCACTCCCGGCTTGACGCTCTTGACAGCGATCTTATTGTCGGCTTCGACCACCGCCACCTGATAGCTGCCTTGAAGTTCCTGCACAGCGCGTTGGGGGACTAACAAGGCGTCATGGAGCGTCTCGATCGTGGCGCGTACTTTGGCATACTGTCCGGGCCTGAGCACATTGGCTGGATTTGGAAAATAGCTGACGATGGTGATGGTTCCCATCTTGCTATCGACCTGGCGGTCCGGGAGCGAAATTTTTCCCTTGTGCGGATAGACGGAACCGTCGGCCAGGATCAATTCGAGCCCCGGCTTATTCGGCTGATCTGCCAAGGGATCGGCCACCGCCTTCTGAATCCGCTCGGCAAACCGCAAGTACATCTTTTCGCTGATAGGGAAGAGCACTTTGATGGGATCAACCTGCGATACGGTCGTGAGAACCGTATTTTCCATGATCAAATCGCCGATTTGCGCGTTGGAAATGCCGGCCACGCCATCGACTGGAGACATGATTGTCGTCCAGTCAAAGTTCAACTTGGCCTTTTGCAGATTCGCCTTCGCGGCATAGACCGAAGCCTTATTGGCTTCGTTTGCCTGAACTGAATCATCCAACTCTTTTTGACTTACCGCCCCCTGCTTGGCAAGGGGCGTATCCCGCGCCACATCGAGCTGTGTCTTCTTATAGGCCGCTTCCGCGCGAGCCAGTTCGCCCTTCATCTGATCCAATGATGCCTGATAGGGTCTCGCATCGATTTTGAAGAGCAGGTCGCCTGCCTTCACAAAGGAGCCTTCGGTGTAGTTACGCGAAAGCAGATAGCCCTGCACTTTGGCTCTGATCTGCGCATCGACCATGCCGGCGGTAGTGCCAACGCCTTCCGCAATCACGGGTACATCGCGGCGGACGACTTCTGTCACCATGACCTCGGGAGCCGATGCTGAGACGGCTTCCTTGCGATCGCACCCGGCGACAGCACCGGCAGCAAGGCAAGCGACTAGGCCGAACGCGGTCACCCTGAGATAGAAATCTGCGGTGTATGAACGTGCCAAGATGGCAAGTCCTTCTCTGATTACGGAAGGGCTTTACTTATACAATCGCCCTAATCGAACCGTCAAGGTTGGGGCTTGATATCAAGAGTTTCCTGCCGTACTCTTCGCCAGTCGTCCTCTCTGTACCTGAACATGGAGGCCATGATGCTCAGATTCCGCTCAATCGTGTTCATTGCCTTGATACTGTTTCTGGCCGCCTGTTCTCCGACCAAACAAGCACGTTCCGTAGAAACAACCGGTTTTCTCGGCACGCTGTACCCGTTGATGCATAAAGGGGAGGACGGAGAAGCGCTCCTCATCTATAAGAATCCGAAGGTCGCAACGATCCCGCGCGGGACGTACAAGAAGATACTGTTGGATCACGTGCAGGTGTGGGGCCCCCCGACAACGGACCCGGACCGCCAAGCCCGCGCGCAAAAGATCGCCGATCTGCTCTACACACTGGCCTATGACAGCATGTCTCAGGATTATGAGATGGCGTCGGAGCCGGGACCGGGCGTCTTGCACGCTCAGGTCGCCATTACCAGGGCCGACCCGGCCTACGTCGTCCTTCGGGCTGTCTCGACGGTTCCCGCACCGATGAACGCCTTTGCGGTGGCATCGATGCTGAAAAACATTGGAACCGGCAAGCCGCTCTTCGTCGGCGACGCGAGTCTCGAACTCAAGTTATCGGACTCTCAGACGGGGGAGGTGTTGGGTGCCTCCGCCGATCGACGCGTGGGGAAAAAACGTCTCGACGCAGACTCCTTCGACTCCTGGGACGACGTCCACAAGGCGCTCGCCTATTGGGTGAAAAAGGCCAGGTATCGCCTGTGCCAGGAGCGTCACGCGCAGAATTGCGTGTCGCCGGACGACTGAATCACTCCCACCGCGTCGTCATGGTTTCGCCTTGCCCACCGGCATGGCTTCACGACATCCTGCTGCCAGGTCGGCCTCGTGATCCCGCAGGCACTTGATGATTCGCCCGCCTCCCGGGACCACGCTCTTGCAGAATCTTTTGGCATCAGCCTCGCAGGCCTTCTGCAGCTGTTTGAGCTTCTCCCGGCCACCGGCCGCCTGCTCCGGTGACTGTTCGCCGGCAGTCGGGGCAGGATTCGCGTTGGACGATGGTTGGTCTGCCGCATTACTCCATTGAGGCGCTAGAACAAGCGACGACCACAACAAGCAACTCACGAGCGCGCAGCGACCGGCCTTTCCTGATTTCAATCGTCTCAACATGCGCTCCCCCTCCTTGACCTGCCGCAGTTTGCAAGCCATCCTCTTCGTTTCTCGAGCCGCTCGGACTCTTTTTAACCTGACATCTTCTGAAAGATTATCCAGCCTTCCTGAGACTCACCATGTAGCTGGTGAGATCGTGGAGTTCCTGTTCCGTGAGTGGAAACTTCGGCATGATCGATCCTGGCGACACAGACTGGGGGTCACGGAAATGCTTCATATGCCATTCTCTGTCGGGACGTTCGTCGCCGATGTACGAAAGATCTGGCCCGAGGGCTCCTCCGGTTCCATGAATCCGGTGACATCCGGCGCAGCCGAGATTTGCAAACAGCGCCTGACCATGCGCAATCCCAGGATCAACCCGCTTGACTCCGTACAGATTCTTCAATGAGACCGCGAGGAGCGAGAAGACCACCAGCAAGAAGAGGGCGGCGAGCGCCATCCCTACCGGTCGTGAAGCGGGGGCCCGCACGGTCTTCTTCCAATCGAGAAGCGGCCAGAGCAGCAATATGACGACCACCAGTCCCGGCAGTATCCAAGTGGCAAACGGCTCAAGCGGTCCGTGCACATGCTTCAGCAACTCATAATAGAACAGGAAATACCACTCAGGAACGGGCACGAAGCTCGTATCCGACGGATTAGCTTTGTCGGCCAGCGGAAAGGGAACGAGGCAGGCCAGCAGGACCAACAGCGCGAAGATGCCCGCCATCACCACCGCATCCATGTAGACTTGCCGGGGATAGAACGTCTCGCTGCCCGCCGCGGCTTTCTTCTCGTCCCAGGGACCGGCCGGGCCGACCCGCCGGAGAATGAAGAGGTGCAGCATGATGCCCGTTACGATGACGGCCGGCAGAAAGAGCACATGAACCGCGAAGAATCTCGAGAGGGTCAGGGCTCCCAACAGCTCTCCACCACGCATGACCTTCACAAGAACATCGCCGACTACTGGAACCGTGCCGACCATGTTGATGCCCACTTGCGTCGCCCAATAGGCGGTCTGGTCCCAGGGAAGCAGGTAGCCGGTAAAGGCAAAACCCAGCACGATAAGGAACAACACTACGCCGACCATCCACATCATTTCTCGAGGAGGCTTGAAGGCTCCGTAGAGGAACACCTGGAGCATATGGAGACCGACCGCAATCACCATGCCCGATGCGCCCCAGTGATGCAGCCCGCGGACGAACCAGCCGAATGTCACTTGGTTTTCGATAAACTGCACGCTGTCATAGGCATGGTCCGGTGTCGGCGCATAGTAGATCGCCAGGAACATGCCGGTGATTGCTTGAAGGATGAAGAGAAACAGCGTGGCGGAGCCGAATACATATATCCAGCTGGCTCCGCCCGGAATCGGTTCGTCCAGGAGTGAATGTTCAACTGCTTTCAGGTTGAGGCGGCTGTCCAGCCAGGCATAGATGCGAGAGGCCATGAATTTCCTCGGAATATCGTGGATGCGCGGCTACTTTCTCAGAGTCATCACGTACCCCAAGACATCTCCCAGCTCAGCTGGAGCGAGCGGGCCTTTCCACGGCCCCATGGCCGTGCCGGGCCTTCCATTTTCGATTGCTCCTCGCAATTCTGCCTCGGACTTCTTCTTACTGGCTTCGCTGGTAAAGTCCGCAGCAGGGGGGGTAATCAACATTCCCGTCGGTCCGTCGCCCTTTCCCTGCGGCCCGTGACACACCATGCAATGTTTCTCGTAGACCGGTTTTCCTTTTGACGCATCCCCCGCTGCATCGACGGACCGCCCGTCACACAAGACCAGAACCGGCAGCACACAGACGAACACCTTCGTCGCACGCCATAGATAGTTCATGAGTTTATTCCTTGTCCTTGAGAGGCCTTCGCACGCACTGCAACCGCTGATACGGGGGCTCTGACCACTCCCTTGAATTCCCGCGGCGTTCGATCACAATTCGATTTTCCCCGCCACTCCAGACTTGAACTCCTTGTACATCACAAGGAGACGTCCTTTCTCCATCTTGGAAGGCAAGGCATCCAGCGGTCGTGGCGCCGGTCCCGCGACCACGCGGCCCGACAGATCGAACGCGCTTCCATGGCAGGGACACTTGAACTTTTGTTCACCCTCGTCCCAGTGATAGCCGCATCCCAGATGCGTGCATATGGGAGAAAACACCGTAACCTGCCCGTCTGTCTGCTTCACAGCCCAGACGGCCTTTTGCGTCTTTGTTTCCAGGTAGCCGTCCTGCACGGTCGCCACGTAGTCGACCTGTTTGGGCTTCCCGACGGGGAGTTCATCGAGGGACGCCACATCTACCCACGACTGAGTGCGCCGTTTCAACGCAGGAGAAATCACGTAGCCGACGAGAGGGATAGCGAGACTCAGACCGATCAGTCCAGCCGCCGCTCTCGTGACCCATTGGAAGAATCGCCGACGCGTACCGGTAGGAGTGGACAAACCTGATGTATCGGAGGGATGTAGCTCAGGAGCAGACATCGCGTGATCAGTACCGTCCGTACTGTAGTGAGTCCTCAGAGGTGAGTCAAGCGCGTCGCACCGGCGCCGCTGTTCACGACCTCATTGCGTCCTCCTTCTTCCTGTATGATAATACATCAACCCTCAGCTCTTCCCGGAGGCGCCATGCCGTTCTCACGTCGCGCAATGCTGAAAGCCGCAGGCCTCGGCGCCCTCGCCGGCATGACCGGCGGCTGCGACGCCGTCGGCGACGTGTTCGGGCGCATGTTCGCTGTCCCGCCGCGCGAGACCCATTATTTTACGCCCAATAGCAAATTCTACGTCGTGAACTACGCCGACTCCGCCGTCTCCATGTCGCGCGAAGTCAACATCGAGCAATGGAAACTGGCAATCAAAGGCGCCGTGAAGACCCCGATGTCGCTCGGCTGGCGAGACATCCTCAATCGCGATTCCTACGATCAGGTCTCCACCCTGATGTGCATCGATACTTTGCCCGGCGGCGACAGCATGGGCAACGCCACCTGGCGCGGCATTTCCCTCAAGAAACTCCTTCAAGAATGCGGCGCCGATGAAGAGACGGGGCGCGATGTGATTTTCCGGGGCATCGACGGCTACGACGACAGCATTCCATTCACGCGCGCCATGCAGGACGACACGATGCTCGCGTTTCTCATGAACGGCGAAAAGCTTCCCAGGGAACATGGCTTCCCGCTCAGACTTCTCGTGCCGGGCCTCTACGGGATCAAGAACGTCAAATGGATCGTCGAGATCGAAGTCTACCCCGGCGATCATCTCGGCTACTGGCAGCGCAAAGGCTGGACCGAGGACGGCACGATCAAGATTTTTTCTCGCATCGATTCACCGGGACATTATCAAACCCTCCGTGGGGTGGAACAGAAATTCCGAGGCATCGCCTTCGGCGGCCCGAACTCCATCAGCAAAGTGGAACTGAGTTTCGACGCAGGCCGGACATGGAATGACTGTCAAATTGAGCCTCCGATGTCGCCTTACTCCTGGGTGATCTGGAATTACACCTGGAAACCGTCCAAGCAGGGAAAATTTCAAACGGTGGTCCGGGCGACGGATACGAAGGGTCAACTGCAGATCGCGGAGATCGTCAGGCCGCAACCGGCGGGGGCGAGCGGGTTGCATACCATCATCACGGATGTTGCGCAGATCTAGCCGATTTTCTTTTCTTCTGCATTAAAACTCCAGGCGTCCCTTCCTTCTCCTTGACGTACATACGATCTGTATGTACACTTTCAATGTGCGGTTCGAGTGGGATGAAGCAAAACGGAGAGCGAACATTGCCAAGCACGGTGTTGACTTTTTGGATGTTCCTGAAATGGTTAGCGGCTTCATCCTGATAGGATCGGACACCAGGAAGGACTATGGCGAAACCAGGAAGATCGGCTTTGGGTTCGTTCGTGGTCGGCTGATGGCAGTGGCCTTTACCGAACGCGAGCCAAACTCGATTCGCATCATCTCAGCGCGAAAGGCAAACAAACGTGAAAAAGCTCACTACCAAGAAGCGGTCGAGAACGAATTGGGGAGAAATTGACTCGCTCAAGGATAGCGAGATCGACTTCTCTGATATTCCAGAACAAGGCAAAGCTTTCTTCAAACGAGCCGTGCTCAGGCTCCCTGAGCCAAAGACGGCCGTCACGATTCGTTTAGATCGTCAGGTCTTGAACTGGTTCAAAGCAAAGGGACCCGGCTATCAGACCAGGATCAATGCCCTCCTTCGTGCCTACATGGACGCGCACAAGTCCTGAGACGGGATGCTCGATCACAGCAGGCGAGGGCGAGCGGATTGCATACGATTATCGCCGACATCGAAAGTATCAAGGGGCCGGCCTGACGGGTTCACGCTCTAGCTCTGGAAGCACCAGCCGAGCAGAAGTTCATCGACATGAACACCCCCAGGAGCACCCAACCAGGCCTTGCTCGCTCGAATCTTGTCAACTCGGCTACGACGGCCTCAAACCGAGCGGCTGAGCACCCGCCGCTGCTTCCGCTTTTGCTAGCGCTTGCTGGCTTGCCGTGCGCTCAATCCCGCTTGGCCCAGAAAAGGTGAGTGGCGCTCAGTCCGGACGGTTCACCGCGAAGACACCTTTGGGGCCACCCGACTAAGCCTCGCTCACTCAAGCCTGTAAACTCGCCAAACCTCGAACAGTACAGACTTGACCGTTGCAACTAAGGAGCAACGGTCGTTCGCTTCGCCTTGTCGTGTCTCGGCCCATCCGGTGATTGGCGGTAACAGTCCACACCGAGCGCCTAGGATAGGTCCCCAGACGGAGCATCGAACATCTGTGCAACCCGGTCGAAAGCGGGCCGCGGGCTTTCGCTAGTCAGGAAACGCAACGCGCTAATGCATGCGTCAACAGCAGCGGGCGCTATTTGGAGGAGAGAAAAGCAAGCTCGTTAGGACCAAGTTCTGAACTCATGAAACGGTGTCAGGAGTCTTTTCCGTCGATCCAGCAGCAAAGGCAACCCGATTATTTCATTGGCCGTTTTTTTGCCAGATCCCAGAACCCGCGAGGATCGGTGATTGTGAGCGAGCACCCCCTGATTGTTCTCATTACAGACACAAATGTATTCGATCACGACACGACTTTGAACACATCCTCATCCGTCAGGAAGCCGCGCGCTTCCGCAAATGGCATGGTCTTGTGGCGAAGCTGCTCGAACGTCATCAACGAAAGCTAGCGACGAAGGGCGTCTCGAACGACTTCACTTCGTTTCCATTTGGACCGACGGCAAAATTGATCCAGCGTCCGCTCAAGGTCGCGATCGAGCCTGATGGTTAGCGCCTTGTTCATGTGTTCGAGCGTACGACAAATGTACTTACGGCGCAAGATGACCATACTGTCTAAACCACAAAACCGTTTTTGCATCTGCAATCCGACACAGGGATAATTCACGGTTGGAATTCGCTCGTTGAGGCGCTACACTGCCGGTCGGTTCAGAGACTTGGAGAATTCTGCAATGAAATGTCGCATTGCACGACTCATCGGCTTGCTACTCGCTCTCACCTTGCCGGCCTGCGCGCCGAAGGTGACGATCGATTTCGACAAGGAAGCAGACTTTTCCCGGTACAGGACCTACGCCTGGGAAACCGGGACACCGGTCAAGAACGACTTGATGGACCGCCGCATTATCAAAGCCATCGACGACCAATTGGCCACCAAGGGATTTCAGAAAGCGGATGCCGGTCCCGACATGTTCGTCAGCTACCATGGGGCGCTGAGTGAGGAGATCTACTACAACACGACATCGATGGGAGTCGGTTACGGACCGGCCTGGGGTCCCGGCTACGGCTGGTACGGACGAGGCGGCGGCTGGGGGATGTCGTCAGGGACGTCAGTGACCACTCCCAACAAGGTCATCACCGGCACCCTGATTGTTGACATCTACGACGCCAAGAACAAGCATATGATCTGGCGGGGAACCGGAAGCGACACCGTCAGTGAGAACCCGGAGAAAAACACCGAAAAGATTCAGGAAGCCACCGAGGCGATGTTCGAAAAATTCCCGCCGAAGTAAGACGTCTTTCCTACTCCCCTGACCAGGCGACCGCGCGAAGGCAACGCCCCCTCAGGTCGCCGGCTTAAATCCGTTGGTGACACAGTATGTCGGCATCGTTTCGCCCCCGTGTCCCTCCGACTTGTGCGTCCAATCCCGCAGAATGCCCTGCTTATCGAAGGTCAGCACATATTCATCGCACCAGGCTCCAGGAGTTCCCCACTTATTCTGCACTCCCTGATCCACCCAGATGACTTGGTATACCCAGATCGGCTCGCCATCCGCGGTCTTGGCGGTGAACTTCGGCTCGCCCAACCGCTCGCGCACTTGATCCTGCGTGGCATGGTCCTGCGCCGCTTTCAAGTACCGAGTTTCTTTCGAGATAAAGACCGAACAGCCGGCTCCCATCAGAACCATACCGGCCAGCACAGCAATCATTCGCGTTTTCATCCTTAACCTCCTGGTGCGATTGGTTCAGACCACCGGCGAGACCGAGGCGCTCTTCGCCGCTTTCCATTCGACCGGCATCCACATGGGCACGAAGTGCAGCAATTGCGTGTTGAGGAAAATCGTGATGAGAGAAGCCGCCAACGTCGCACTGTAGATCTCGTTCCCGACCAGTCCGGCTGAACGAGATACCCCTACAAGGACGAATGAAAACTCCCCGATCTGAGTGAGCCCCAGCCCGACGAGAAATGAGGTTCCGATCGGATAGCCAAAGAGACGAACCACTCCGGTCCAGATGATCATTTTCCCAAATACGACGAGTCCGATGACCGTGGCCAGCAACAGCCAGTTTCCGAACACGATCGTCGGGTCGATCAACGCGCCGATCGTGACGAAGAACATCGCCACGAACGCGTCTCGAAGCGACAGCAGCCGGGCAAACGACTCATGGGCGTACTCCGATTCGCTGATCAACAGACCGGCCAAAAACGCCCCCAGCGCCAGCGACAGCCCCAACGCTTGAGTCAGTGCCGCGGTCCCGATCGCCAAGGAGAGCACGACCAGCAGAAAGAGTTCTTGATTTTGAGTCCGTGCCACGCGGGTCAAAATTGGCGGGACAACCTTGCTGGCAAAGTACACCACGGGAATGAGAAATATTCCCGCCTTGACCAGTGCTCCGCCGAACTGCAGCCAACGTCCCTGGTCCATCGGACCCAGCGTCGGCAGCAAGACGGTCAGAGCCACAACCGCCAGGTCCTCGACCAATGTGATGCCGATCATCACCGTCCCGTGCTGAGACTGCAACTCCCCTCTGTCGACAAGCAGACGCACGAGCACCATCGTGCTCGCGACTGAAATCACCGAGCCGATGACTACGGATTCAACCGCGTTCCATCCCAGCCATGGCCCCACAGCCAGACTCAGGCCAATGGACAAGAAGATCCCCAGCGGCCCCCCGATGAGGGCCACCCATTTCACCCGGAGAAGTTCCTGTGAAGAGAATTCCAGCCCGATCGAAAACATCAGGAGCACGACCCCCATCTCGGCCACCGTCTCGAAATGGTGAAGATCCGACACTGCCGGACCTGGCGTAAACGGGCTAATCAGCATGCCGCCGAGCACATATCCGACGATCAACGGCTGTTTGAGCAACCAGGCCGCGCTGCCTCCAACCAAGGCCGCCACCAGCACATAGGCGAGGTCGCGAAAAAATATCGGGTCGCTGACCATGACGAATTACCTGGGAATTATTGACAGAAGCTGCGACAAAGAGTTGTTCTCAACTAGCACTTGAATCCCATACGGGTCAAGCAGGCTCCCATCTCAACGACACTTTCTTGCCGACCCGACCTTGGGGTAACATGCTTCCCGCCGGAGGAGCGACATGAGCCAGTTCACCTTCACCGACCCTGCCGCGCAGGAATACTACAGGCAAGGCGAGAGCGAGCTCCAATCGACTCAGTCCGCCGAGGCGGTCTTGAAAAAGGCCGACGCGTTCGGGCGGAAGGATGCGCGCGCCGATATCATGCAATCGGCATTCTACTATCTCGCCGCCGCGCATTTTCTTGAGAGCAGGGACCTCGCAACATCCGCGCAAGCCTACCACCAGGCAGGCTACCAGTTGCACCGCTTGGAACAATTCACTCAGGCCGGCCGCGCTTACTCCAACGCCGGGCGGCTGGGCGAACGGGCCGCACAATCCGCCGAGACCGGATCCGCGCGTCACGATCTGCAACATTTCGCCGTTCGTTCTTATTCACGGGCGAATCACTGCTTCGCGGAAGTGGGCGAACTGGAATGGTCGGAAGCGGAATATCTGAATGAGCGGAACGCCCGGGTTACGTGGGCCAAGATGCAGGGCAAACATCCCTGGGCCCAACTGGCCTGGAGAGCCACAAGCAACTACGGCACCAGCTTCTCACGTTGGGGCCTCTGGGTGCTGGCGACCATCGGCCTGTTCAGCCTCCTCTATGAGCTGTTCTTTCAGCTGCAATGGCTGCGGCCGATGGAGAATACAAACACTGCCGTCTGGATTCCCATTTGGTCGGGGATCTACTATTCGGTCAACGTCACTGCTGCCTTGGGGTTGGTCGATTATGAACCATCGAATGTCATCAGCCAGGGCGTCGTGATCGTTAACGTGCTCATCGGCTACATCCTCCTCGGCATCGGGATCGGCATCATCGGCCGCATGATCAAATCCCGATAGTTCTTCTCCTGTTTAGTGGCTTGCGATCCGTCCGACCCGGGCGAGCGCAGGGCGAAGTTCATCCAGCATCGTTTCAGCTGCCAGCGCATTCCCGTTCTTGTTCCAATGGATGTCGTTATCGACATAGAGTCGGCGGCGGGAGACATTTGCCCGAAAGGAGGGTGCAAGATCGATGACCATAACGCCTTTGCCCCTTGCCCAATCCGACAGGAGACGTTGCGGCTTGCTGAAGTCGTAGTCGTCCGGAACTCCTCCCCGCATATTCACGTACAACCGTTGCAGCTCGGGATCGATTTGCTCCTCCGCCGGCAGCATGACCAGCACCCAGGGAAGTCCGCGTTCCTGTAAGAGCGCGGCCAACTGCTCCAGAACATGCCTGGTTTCACTCCATCGGACCGAAAAGGCCTGGGTCTCGCGCTTAAGAAACTGATCTCCCATGCCCTGAATCATGCGGACATATTGCGGACTCCATCCGGAAAATGAGGCTGAGTCGCCGCCTCCGGCCTGCTCCGGACCGGACGCGAACATGCCGAGATCGGACTGTCCCATGACCCGCCGGATCCGCGCCTGTCCCAGAAGCCAGGCATAGGCAAGATCATGTGGGAGGTACCAATGGTCCCAGGAGAAATGATCGTGGAACCAGTTTCCGTTGACGTGCACTCTATGCCGGTGACCTGCCACAATCACCTGCGCGCCTTGCGCCGGCATGAAATCGTTCCCGATGAAAAAGTTCACGAGCACCACATTCGGCTGATACGCGAGCCCGTGCTCCTTCAACAGCGAGAGATATTCCTCAGGTTGATAGCCCACCATCCCGAGATTGATCACCTCGGTGCCGGACCAGACATCATCCAGGCCGCGTTCGACCAATGTGAGAAAGGCCTCGTCGTACGTGACCCCCGAACCCCAGGCGAAGGAATCGCCGAGCGCGACGATACGCAGCGCGGAAGACACCGGCGTCACTGTTCTCTCTCGATCCCGAAAGCCCCTCGAATTGGTCCGCATACCGGAGCGATCTGTGACCTGAAAAGGAATCCCGCCGCCCGGCGTGTCGTTCCTGGAACTGAAAAGACCGCTCCGGGCCAAGAAGGGATCCGCCAGGCGCATGGCGCCCTCAGCCAGGAGCAGAAAAACGAGTCCATTGATCAGCGCGACCCGCAGCCAGCAGAATGACCGGCTCTCAAGCCCCCGGCTCAGACTGGAGGGATGGACAAGAAGCCAGGCGCTCCACAGGAGGATGAGTCCCACGACGAGAAAGCACTTGTCGATATGATGGCTGAAGTAAGGTAGCGGATAGTGAACAAGCAGAACCAGGAGGGCGGGGACCCACCAGAGCAGAACGGCGAGCGGAGACCAGTTGTCGGCTGCGGCACGCTGGCGGGAGGCAGGCTGGAAGATCTTCCACGCGTTGAGTCCGCATAGGAGCGAGGCGACGAGGCAGAGCGCACTCATCCACCAGAGCTTCATCGGATTCCACGTCCCGGACATTCCGGTCCGCGGGGACGACGGGAACAGGAAGGTGAAGAGATCAACGGCGGTGAAGAAAAGCGTTCCCGCAACGACCGCGCAGGCGGTCCCCGCGACCATTCCTCTCCACTTCGCCGTTCCGAACATCATGACAGGCTCGAATCTCGCAAGAATGAGAGACCTAGGATGACCGCAAGGATCTGATCTGAAAATCCTCCAACTGCTTCCACTCACCCGGTTGAAGTTTTCCCAGTCTGATCGGTCCGATCGCGATTCGCACCAGCCGCAAGGTCGGGTGTCCGACCGCGGCGGTCATGCGCCGGACCTGCCGGTTCATCCCTTCGTGCAGCGTCAACTCCAACCATGCCGTGGGCACGCTTTTGCGAAATCGAATCGGCGCGGGCCGGCCCGGTAGAGACGGTTCTTCCGTCAGCAGTCGTACCTTGGCCGGCCTTGTTCGCTTCCCGCCGAGCAACAGTCCGTGCTGAAGTGTTTCGAGAGCTTCCACGTCAGGAATGCGTTCGACCTGGGCGAGGTAGACCTTGGGAAGTTTCCGGTCGGGATCGGTAATCCGATGCGCGAGCGCGCCGTCCGATGTCAGGATCATCAGCCCTTCGCTGTCCCGGTCAAGACGTCCTGCCGCATAGACGCCGGAGAGTCGGATGAAATTCGCCAAGGTCGGTCTGCCATCCGGGTCGGTAAAGCAAGGCAGGACATCGTAAGGCTTGTTGAACGCAATCGTGCAAGCCATGCTCTTCCTCGAAGCGCGACTGCTCATCCGCCTGCGTTTCGGCACGACTATCTCCATCTTTGCCCATTGCTGCTCACGTCACTTATACGAGGCAATCTTGATCTGCAGGCCTAGACCTACATATCTTCACCCGTTCCCGCATCCATGGAAAGGACGTCGCCGAGAATGTTCATCTAACTCGTTGAGAACTGAAAACTTCCTCCTGAATCCTTTTCACATCCGGTTAATTTTCACCGCTACGTAGATACGGCATCCGTATTGCTCTCTTGTTCGACTCAAGAGAGCCTCGCCGTTTCTGGAAAGTCATGCAGGTTTTCGGAGCACCGACGTTGATTGGGTCGATGTTCCGTTTCATCAACCCAATCACATCATCACAAGGAGGTTTCCCATGACTCGCTATGCCAGCCTCGTCGCACTCGCAGCATTCCTGACGTTCGGACTCGGGACCGTTGCGTCGTTCGCCGGCGAACCGGCTCCGGTCGAGCAAAAGGAAAAGAAAGACGCGTCCGGCCCCAAGGCGGACGGGGATAAGAAGGACGAGAAGAAGGAGATGGGGGGCAAGTAAGCCAACCAAGGCGGGGCACGGGACAACCCGTGCCCCGTTTCCGGTCTTGATCTTTATCCGCAGCCAATCACATCTACTCTCATTTCTTGCAGGACACAGCCTCGGCTAGTTCACGTTTCTGCCGGAGACCAGATCCGGATGTGCATTCAAGATACTTTTCATCGAGACTAGAATTTCTTCCGGCGTCGTCCTGGGTGATTCCAACCCTGCGTAGCGGGCCTGTGCAAGGAGCCCGAACTCCTTGCATCGCTCCCGCGAGACACCCAGCAATGTGGCTAAGGACGTGAGATGCTCGCCATGGCCTCGCGCGATGTCTCCCTTTACCGTGTCATAGTTGAACGTCGTGAACGCAATCGGCCGAAATTCGGCGCGAAGCAAGCCGTCTTTGGTGCTCCAAGCTCCGGGCGTGGTGCTGGATATGAAGTCGAATATATCCTTGGTCGTCCCGGTCGGCGACGTCGTACAGGCGCTCGCAAAGACCGCCCCGCACGCGAGAGTGAGAATCTTCCCCCGAGTCATCAGTGACGGCATAGCTCCACCTCCTTTTCCGGACTGCCGCAAATGGTGAGGCTAGTATAGGAGGTGCGGGTTGCCACATCAATATGGAAGAAGCCCATGCGGTCCCCGACCGCGGCGCCGTCACATGATTGAGCGCCGCACCGAGTCCTGTAGACTGCACGAGGTGTTGATCCTGCACCACCGGATGTGTTTCCATGGCCACTTATAGGCCACAAGAGGATCGTCATGCGTTGGGAAGGACAACCGGAAAGTGAGAATGTCGAAGATCGTCGTGGGATGGGCCCCGCGCGAGTCGGCGGGATCGGAGGGTTGGGCCTCGGGGGAATCGTACTCATCCTGGCGGTCAGCTACTTCACCGGTACCAATCCCCTCACGCTCATCGACATGTTAGGCGGCGTGCAGAGCATGTCGCCGGACCAGTCGGATGAAGCCGCGCCGACCGGTCCGATCGGCGACCAGCTCGGAAAATTCGCATCAGTCGTTCTGGCCGATACCGAGCTGACCTGGCAACAATTGCTTCCCACGGTCGGGCGAAGCTACGAAAACCCCAGACTCGTCCTCTTCACCGGGGGAGTCCAATCAGCCTGCGGCGCCACGTCCTCCGCCGTCGGCCCCTTCTACTGCCCCGGCGACCGCAAGGTCTACCTCGATCTGTCATTCTTCAACGAAATGTCCCATCGGCTGGGGGCGCCGGGCGATTTCGCCCAGGCATACGTGATCGCTCATGAGGTCGGCCATCATGTGCAGAATCTTCTGGGCATCGCCGAAAAGGTGAACCGGCTTCAACGGCAGGTGTCGGAAACTGAAGGCAATGCCCTCTCCGTTCGTATGGAGCTGCAGGCCGACTGCCTGGCCGGAGTCTGGGGCCACCATGCGAAGCACCAACGAAATCTCATCGAGCCAGGCGACTTCGAAGAGGGGCTTCGGGCCGCGGCAGCCATCGGTGACGACCAGCTGCAGAAAATGGCCCGCGGCTATGTGCGGCCTGAAAGCTGGACGCACGGGTCATCGGAGCAACGCATGACGTGGCTTCGAAGCGGTTTGGAGACCGGCGACCCGAGAGCTTGCGACACATTTTCGAGCACGCGTCTGTAAGGCACGCATGGAAGTCGATCACGAACAGCCTCAACCCCCGGTCTCACAAGGCTTCTACGAGACTTTGCTGGCCGATGCGCCATGGAATGCGAAGTCCTTCATGACGGCGGCTGTGGCGACTGTCGCCGGTTTGATCTCCTGGATCACGGACTTCTCCTCGCCCGCCGTCGCCCGCTTCGGCGGCAGCTACCTGGGAGGATTCTTCATCGGATGGGCCTTCCGGCGATTCATCAAAGTTGCGGCGCTGATCGCCGGAGGCGCCCTGGCTTCAATCGCGGCGCTGAAAAGCACGGGATGGATCGACTTGGATTGGGTGGCAGTCGAGACACAGATCAGCCAGGCCATCGCCTCCGTTCACCAAGGGGCAGAGGGGCTGAAGCAGACCGTCTCCGGCTTCCTGCCATCGGCTGGAGCCGGAGCCGCCGGCGTGTTTTTCGGCTTCCGGAAAAAGTGACGGGAAGGACGCCGCTACCTCTATGGATGTTTGTTTCCTGAGGCCGATTGCCGCAACGATCTGCCTGCTGCTCGCAGGACAACCGGTTTCCTCCAAAGCGGAATCACTCAATCAAACCGGTGCGCTGGAGCGAGCGAAACGGGCTACTATCGGGGTGCTGGAAGATACGCAGGATCCCCGCACGCCCGAGAAGCCTGGGAAGATTGCTCTCCGGGGCACCGGCTTTCACCTGCGGGACGGTTACATTGTCACGGCGCGCCATGCCGTGGAGAAGAATGGTCCGTCTGGACAGGTGGTTCCGAAGGTCATCCACATCCTCACGACCGATCTACACGAGTTGGTTGCCCAATTGGTTGGAGACAGCGCTTACCTGGACGTAGTCGTCTATCGGCTCAATGAGAAGGATCGCGCGACAGTCACGGCCACGGCCTCGTTTGCCACCGGTGAGGTGGCGGCGGGCACAGAGGTCTTCACCGTAGGCTACCCATTGGGCTGGGGACCGACCATGGCGTTCGGGCGAATCGGCAACGCCAACACGTTCCTTCAAACCGTTGACACCCGCCTCCTACAAACCGATCTCTCCGTTTGCAGCGGCAACTCCGGCGGAGCGCTCTTCAACGGAGCGGGCGAAGTCGTGGGGGTCATGCACGCCATCATCCAAACCGAAAAAGATGAGTCCCAGGCCCATTGTAGTCGCCTGGCCTTCGCCATTCCCAGCTCGCTGGCTGAACGAATCGTCAACGCGGCACTGAACGGCAAGCCGCTGGCTTTTTCGAAGCTGGGCATTCATATGACGACCGTGAAAGAGGGCACCAGGTGGCGGATTGCCGTCAAAGAGGTTTCCGACCCGGCCAAGGCCGCCGGCATTCAAAAGCACGACATTCTGCTGGCGATCGAAGACACCGAGATCCTGGACGCCGCCCACTTGAAGAACTATCTCATCGAACGGACGACACCGGGCCAGCGCGTTGCCGTCAAAGTGCGCCGCATCGACGCCGACCTGACCTTCACCGTAACATTGGGCGGAGGATAGGGACAGTCGCCGTTCCGCTTGGCGACTGTCCCCGTTGAGTGGCGCGTCACAAATCTCAATCGGGACTGGCACCGGCTGCGCCGGAGCCAGTCCCTAGCCTGGCAGCGCCTGATACCACCCGTTGGCCTCAGCCAGCGCGACGGGACAGTCGAACAATTGAGCGAGATTTTTGTCGGTCAGCACATCGCGCTTGTCTCCGTCCTGCAGAATTTTCCCTTTTTTCAAGAGCACAACGCGCTTGATCTCGGGAGGAATCTCATGAATGTGGTGCGTCACCAGCAGCACCGTCTTTCCTTTTCTCATATGCTGGCGCACCAGGTCCAGATAGTGGAACGTCGCCGTAAGGTCAAGCCCGCTGGTCGGCTCGTCCAGCACAAGGGCGGCCGGATCGTGCACCAACGCGCGACCCAGCAGACAGCGCCGCTGCTCTCCTGTAGACATCTCGCCGAACTGTTTATCCTTCAGCGCTCCAGCGCCCAGATCGGCCAGTACTTCATCGGCCTTGGCCAACTGGCCGTAACTGAATTCCTGGCGCTCGTAGATGCCGATGCTGGCATAAAAACCGGACAGCACGACCTTCAGGCCGGTCACTCCGTCCAGATACTGGTGCTGCAGATCGTGTGACACCATTCCCAGCCGTTTACGCACCTCCCAGACGTTCCACTGTGCCTCCCCGAAGACCCGAATGGACATCTCCTCGTCAGGAACCGGGTGCACTTCGCCTGCGAGCAGTTTGAGGATGGTCGACTTTCCAGCGCCGTTCGGCCCGAGAATGGCGGTATGCCGGTCCTCCTCCAACCGAAACGACAATCGCTCGAAGACGCAGGTATCGCCTCGATAGACCGTCGCATTTTTGATGTCCAGAATGAGACCTTCGTAGGAGGAAGAAGGCATGTCCGATAGGAAACGTTAGGCTTCGTGAGGTTCCGGATTGATCTTCGCGACGGGCTTCTGATTGCCCCGCGAGGGCAGCTGTTTCAAGGATCCGGCGATCTTCGGAGTGGAGGTCTTCACGTCGGCATTCTGAGCCCGTTGCAGCAGCGCATGGTCCATCAACACCAGGGCCATCATGGCTTCGGCGATCGGAGTCGCGCGGATCCCGACACAGGGATCGTGGCGCCCGTTTGTCTCGACGATGACGGCATTGCCCTGCTTATCAATCGAGCGGCGGGGAACGCGGATGCTTGACGTCGGTTTGATGCCGATGGTCACCACGATGTCCTGACCAGTTGAAATACCGCCGAGAATGCCGCCGGCATGGTTCGTGGCGAATCCTTCAGGGGTCAGCTCATCGCCGTGCTCTGAGCCACGCTGGGCCACCGCGCCGAAGCCAGCCCCGATCTCCACGGCCTTCACGGCATTGATGCTCATCATGGCCGCAGCGAGGTCGGCGTCCAGTTTCGCGTAGACCGGCGCTCCCCAACCGACCGGCACCTGTTCCGCCACCATCGTAATCCTGGCTCCAACCGAATCGCCGGATTTGCGCAATTCATCCATGAACAATTCGAGCTTGCCCACCACGTCGGGATCTGCAACGAAAAAGGGATTGCCGCCTACTGCATCCCAGGTCTTGAACGGCACGTGATGAGGGCCGAGTTGATTGAGATACCCGCGGATGACGATGCCGTGCTTTTCATTGAGCCACTTTCTTGCAATCGCCGCCGCAGCTACCCGAACCGCTGTTTCCCTCGCCGAGGCCCTACCCCCGCCTCGATGGTCGCGGATTCCGTACTTCTGCCAATAGGCATAGTCGGCATGTCCGGGACGGAAGGTGTCGACCAGATTGCCGTAATCCTTGCTCCTGGCATCTTCGTTTCGGATCAGCAACGCGATCGGCGCCCCGGTTGTTTTTCCTTCGAATACACCTGAGAGAATTTCGACCAGGTCGGATTCCTGCCGCTGGGTGACATGACGAGACGTGCCGGGTTTACGTCGATCGAGGTCCTTCTGAATATCTTCGGTCGCAAGGGACAGGCCGGGCGGACACCCGTCGACGACGCAGCCGATCGCCGGCCCGTGGCTCTCGCCGAACGACGTGACGGTGAAGATTCGACCGAAGGTATTGGCTGCCATGGGACGGAGGAGTCCTCCCTACTCGATGAGATCGAGCTTGATACGCAGCTCCTTCAACTGCTCGGCGCCGACGGCGGACGGAGCATCGGTCAGAGGACATTGGGCGCGCTGCGTTTTCGGGAACGCAATGACGTCGCGGATCGAGTCGGCGCCGCCCAGCAGCATGATGAGCCGGTCAAGACCGAAGGCGATCCCTCCGTGCGGCGGAGCCCCATAGTCGAGCGCGTCGAGCAGGAACCCGAACTTCGCTTGTGCCTGATCCTTGCTAATCCCCAGGAGGTCGAGAATGCGCAACTGCACCTCGCTCCGGTGATTGCGGATACTGCCTCCTCCGATCTCATTGCCGTTGAGCACCATGTCGTAGGCCTTGGCCCTTACCTTGAGCGGCTCCCGGTCGAGCATTGCCAGGTCCTCATCCATCGGCGCCGCGAACGGATTGTGCATAAACACATAGCGCTTCTCTTCCAGCGAATAGTCAAGCAGAGGGAACTCGGTTACCCAAACCGGTTTCCAGGCTTTCTTGTCAATCAGATTGAATTCCTCTCCCAGAATGAGGCGGATCCGACCCAGCACGTCGTGGACAATGGCCGGCTTGTCCGCGCCAAACAGGACCAGATCGCCTGGTGCCGCTTCAGGCAGAGCCGCAGCAAAAGCCTTGGCGTCGAGGAACTTGGCTATGACGGACTCTAATTGGCCTTCCGCCGTAATCTTGAGCCAGGCCAATCCTTTGGCGCCGAAACTCTTGGCTGTTTCGCCCAGCGCATCGATCCTGCTGCGCGCGAGCGTCCCGCCACCCTTGACGATCATGGCTTTAACGATGCCGCCTTTAGCGGCCGCATCGTTAAAGACCTTGAACTCGCTCTTGGCGGCAAAGGCAGTGACGTCATAGAGCGGCATCTCGAAGCGCAGGTCCGGCTTGTCCGATCCATAGCGCCCCATCGCTTCGGCATAGGTCATCCGCGGAAACGGGGTCGGCAACTGCACTCCGCCCGCCTCCCGGAAAATCGCGACGATCATCCGCTCCATCAAACTCATGACCTGCTCGCGACCGACAAAGGACATCTCCAGGTCGATCTGCGTGAACTCGGGCTGGCGGTCGTTGCGGAGATCTTCATCCCGGAAACAGCGGGCGATCTGATAATAACGATCGACCCCGCCGACCATCAGCACCTGCTTGAAGAGCTGCGGCGATTGAGGCAGGGCAAAAAACTGTCCGGGGTTTACCCGGCTGGGAACCAGGTAGTCGCGCGCTCCTTCCGGCGTGCTCTTGGTCAGAATCGGTGTCTCGACTTCGAGAAACTGCTCGGCATTCAAAAATCCCCTCGCGGTCTGCATGATCCCGTGGCGCAGACTCAAGAGCCGCTGCATCATCGGCCGGCGCAAGTCGAGATAGCGGTATTTCAGGCGGACCGCTTCCGTCACCTCGGCATCGTCCTCGATGAGAAACGGCGGCGTCCTCGCTTCGTTCAGGATCTCGACGGCATCCACGAAGATTTCCACGTCTCCGGTCGGGAGGTTCGGGTTCTTCGATTCGTCCGGTCTGGCCATCACCTGGCCGGTCACCGAGACCACGCACTCGCTCCGCAATGTGTGTGCCGCCTGATGGACGGCCGCGTTGCGTTCCGCATTGAACACGACTTGCGTGATGCCGGTCCTGTCGCGCAAATCGATGAACATCACCATGCCGTGGTCACGGCGCCGCTGGACCCACCCGTTCAAGACGACCGTCTGCCCCACATGCTGCTTGTTTAATTCCCCGCAACGGTGCGTCCTGAGTTTCATGCAACCTGAACTTTCTTTGCCGGATATTTCTTTGCTTTCCCGGGTCTTGCCCAGCCCTCGCGCCTGACCGGTCGCTTCTGACGGACCATCGGGTCGGCTCCCTGCTCGATTGCGGCGACCCGCTGCTCGACAAGCTCGCGCAAGGCATTGGCTTCCC
Organism: Nitrospira sp. CR1.3; assembly: GCA_014055525.1. Taxonomy (GTDB): domain Bacteria; phylum Nitrospirota; class Nitrospiria; order Nitrospirales; family Nitrospiraceae; genus Nitrospira_C. Next base: position 120,484 of record WIAH01000011.1, on the reverse strand, counting down.
GGTCGGTCAGGAAACGGAACTCGCCGGGCTCCAAACTACCGAGCGACAGCGGGCCCATCCGCACTCGCGTGAGCTTGATGACCGGATGGCCGACCGCCTCCAGCATCCGTTTCACTTGGTGTTTACGCCCTTCGCGGATCGTAATCTCCAACCAGGAGTTCGCCTCGACTTTGCGGATTTTCTTCACCATAGCCGGGCTGGTCATGCCGTCTTCCAGTCTGACTCCTTGCTCCAGCTTCTTGATCTCTTCGTCCGACAGCACACCCTTCACCTTTATCAGATAGGTTTTGGGGACATGGTAGCGCGGATGCAGCAAGGCCTGGGCCAGATCGCCGTTGTTGGTCAGCAGCATAAGTCCTTCGCTGTCGAAGTCCAAGCGCCCGACCGGAAACACGCGAACCGAAACGCCCCGCAAGTAGTCCTTCACGGTGGTACGTCCGCCTGGATCGTCCAACGTCGACATGACATGCTTCGGCTTATGCAGCAACAGATACACAAAGGGCTGAGCCGCGCTCAAATGCTTGCCATCGACTTTCACGTGGTCGCGGCCCGGATCGACTTTGGTGCCGAGTTCTGTGACGACCTTTCCATTGACCGTGACGCGACCGGCCAAAATCAACGCTTCCGACTTGCGGCGGGACGCGAGGCCGGTTCCGGCGATGAGCTTTTGGAGGCGCACTGCGCCTCCAGGCAAGGGGCTAGCGGCAAGGGGCAAGGGGTTGTGACTTCCTCTCTTCGACTTCTCTTCCATCCCAATTCATCCTCTTATCCTCTAGCCGCTCGCCTCGCGCCACTGGCCTGGCTTTATTCCCATTCTATAGTCGACGGCGGCTTGGAGCTGATGTCGTACACCACCCGGTTGACGCCTTTGACTTCGTTGATGATCCGGTTCGACATGCGACCCAGGATGTCGTTCGGAATCTTGGCCCAGTCGGCGGTCATCCCGTCGAGACTGGTGACGGCGCGAATAGCAACCACGTTCTCGTACGTCCGCTGATCGCCCATCACGCCTACCGTACGAATCGGCAACAGGACGGCAAAGGCTTGCCAGATCTCACGATACAGACCCGCGCCTCTAATTTCCTGATCCACGATTGTTTCCGCCGCCCGGAGAATCATCAGGCGTTCTTTCGTGACGGAGCCCAGGACACGAATGGCGAGGCCGGGACCGGGAAACGGCTGCCGCCAGATAATGTCGTCCGGCAACCCGAGTTCCTTTCCCAGTACCCGTACTTCGTCCTTGAACAGCTCGCGCAGCGGTTCGATCAGCTTGAGCTTCATGCGGGCCGGCAGGCCGCCGACGTTGTGGTGTGTCTTGATCGTGGCGGACGGGCCCTTGAAGCTGATGCTCTCGATGACGTCCGGGTACAGCGTTCCCTGCACCAGGTACTTGATCCCTTTCAACTTCTTGGATTCCTCTTCGAAATTCTTGATGAACAGTCGGCCGATAATTTTCCGCTTCCGTTCCGGATCGATCACATTCTTCAACCCGCCTAGAAACTGCTCGGTCCGATCGAGTATCCGAAGATTCAGATGCAATTGCGACGCGAAGGTTTTCTGAACCTGATCGCGCTCGCCGGCCCGAAGGACTCCGTTGTCGACGAAAATACAGGTCAACTGATCGCCGATCGCCCGATGGGTCAGGGCGGCCGCAACCGACGAGTCGACGCCGCCGCTTAGCGCGCAGATCACGCGCTCCTTGCCGACCTGCTGGCGGATCTGCTGCACCGCACTGTCCACGTAGGACTGCATCGTCCAGGTCGGCTTGCAGCCGCAGATGTCGTAGACGAAATTCCGAAGCAGTTTCGTCCCTTCGGGAGTGTGCGCGACTTCGGGATGAAACTGGAGACAATAGATCCGGCGCTTGTGATCGTCCCGCTTCATTGCCGCAATCGGTGAATTGCCCGTATGCGCGATGGATCGGAAACCAGGCGGCATACGCTCGATACGGTCTCCGTGAGACATCCACACGGTCGTCGATCCGCCCTCGCCGATGCCTCGGAAGAGATCGCTCGCGTCGTCGATCGTCAGGTCCGCCCTCCCGTACTCCCGGTGCCTGGACTGGGCCACGTCTCCCCCGGACAGATGCGTGACCAGTTGCATGCCGTAGCAGATCCCGAGGATGGGAATCCCCTGGTCGAACAGCTCCTTCGGAACGGTCGGGGCTTTCTTTTCGTAGACGCTCGACGGGCCGCCGGAAAGCACAATGCCCTGCGGACGATAGGCGAGAATCGTCGCAAGCGGAACCGTACAGGGAAGGATCTGCGAATACACCTGCGCCTCGCGAATGCGGCGCGCAATGAGTTGGGTGTACTGTGATCCGAAGTCGAGGACGAGAATTCTATTGTGCCAGAGTTCCATACGATGCGAAGAGCCTATCGCTGATGGCGAATAGCAGGTGAAAGATGTTCGGCAAGCACAGAGGCGAGTGAATGATCGGCGTTCGTGCTATTGGCTATATGCCATACGCCATTCGCTCTTGGCTTTACTCCCAATCCATCCGGTAATTCGGCGCTTCTTTCGTAATGATGACGTCGTGCACGTGACTCTCGCGCAGGCCGGCCACGGTCTGCCTGATGAAGGTCGCTTTCTGCTGGAGTTCCGGAATCGTCCTGCATCCGCAATAGCCCATACCGGATTTCACCCCCCCGACCAACTGATACATCACCGCGGACACCGGCCCCTTGTAGGGCACGCGCCCTTCGATGCCTTCGGGAACCAATTTCTGCGCAGGACGTCCACCCTGGCCGTAACGATCCCCGCCTCCGCGTTCCATCGCTCCAATCGAGCCCATTCCGCGATAGACCTTGTAGGTTCTTGCCTGGTACAGCACCGTTTCTCCCGGCGATTCTTCCGTGCCGGCCAGAAGTCCGCCGAGCATGACGGTTGAGGCGCCGGCTGCCAGCGCCTTGCTGATATCGCCGGAGAATTTGATCCCGCCGTCCGCAATGATCGGCACGCCGCTGCCTTCGAGCGCCTTCGCGCAATCGGCGATGGCGGTCAGCTGCGGCATTCCCGAACCGGACACGATCCGGGTCGTACAGATCGAACCTGGCCCGACTCCCACTTTCACCGCATCGACACCGGCCTTGAGCAGGTCCTTGGCCGCCTCCGACGTCGCAATATTTCCCGCGACCAACTCCAATGCCGGATGCTGCTTCTTGATCATTCGTACCGTATCCAGCACGGATTGCGAGTGCCCGTGCGCCGTATCGACAACCACCAAGTCCACACCGGCTCTCTTCAGCTGCGCTACGCGATCTTCTGTATCGGGACCGACGCCGACGGCCGCGCCGACGCGGAGCCGTCCATGAGCGTCTTTGCAGGCGTTGGGATACTTGATCCGCTTTTCAATATCCTTGATGGTAATCAATCCCTTCAGTTCTCCCTGCCGGTTCACGACCGGCAGTTTCTCGATGCGGTGCTCGTGCAGGATTTCACGGGCCTTCTCCAGGCTGGTCCCTTCCGGCGCCGTCACAAGCTTGTCCCGCTTCATGACTTGCGACACCTTGAGATCCATGCGGGTTTCGAACCGGAGATCGCGATTGGTGAGAATGCCGACCAGCTTCTTGTTCTTGGTGACGGGAATGCCGGAGATGCGATACTTCGACATCAGCTGATGGGCGTCGCGGATCGTTTCGTCCGGCGAAATGGTGACGGGATCCAGGATCATCCCGCTTTCGGACTTTTTCACCCGATCCACTTCGGCCGCCTGATCGGCGGGCGGCAACACGCGATGAATGACCCCTAGCCCCCCTTCCCGCGCCATGGCGATCGCCAGACGGGATTCGGTGACCGTATCCATGGCCGAGCTGATGATCGGAATATTGATCTGTATGTTGCGCGTCAACAGAGTCCGGACGTCGACTTCACTCGGCAGAATGGCGGACCTGGCGGGAACGAGGATCACGTCGTCGTAGGTCAGTCCAAGGCGCGGCTCTCTCTCCAGCATCTGAATCGACTCCTTGTGAAGCGTGACGCGTTACGCCTTCGTTGCTCCCTGCGCCTTCTCGATCTCAGCCGCAGCTTCGGCCTCTTCCTGTAGCCGCTCGCTGCCTTCGTCGGCCGGCATGAACTGCTGCACGCAGGTATTCCCGCTGTCAACTACGAACACGCTTCCCTTCGCGTCCACGGCAATGCCGTATGGGAAATTGAATTGTCCGTTGTTGTTGCCGTAACCGCCCCATTGGGTGATGAAGTTGCCTTCCTTGTCGAATTTTTCGATCCGATGGTTGCCGGTATCCGTCACGTACACGTCGCCGGCCGCGTCGACCGCAACGCCCCAGGGCGACCGTAACTGTCCCGCCTCCTGCGCCAGCGGGCTGCTGGCATGGCCCGCCTCCGAGCTGCCGCCCCACTTGGTCAGCAGCTGCGGCAGGACATTCGTGCTGGTATCGAACTTCTGGACGCGATGGTTCCCCATGTCGACGACATAGACCGAGCCGTCCGACTGATCCACGGCAACGCCGCGCGGAAAGTAGAACTGTCCGTCGCCGTTGCCGAAGCTTCCCCACGACATGATGAATTCGCCGGCCATGTCGAACTTCTGAACCCGGAAGTTGGCGCTGTCGACCACGTAGACATACCCTCTGACCCGATCGACTGCGATGCCCCAGGGCGAGTTGAACTGGCCCTCGCCGTTCCCCCGCGAGCCGAACTTCAGCACATAGCCGCCGAGCTTGCCGTCGAACTTCTGCACACGATGGTTGTTGGTATCGACGACCCAGACATCGCCTTTGCCGTCGCAGGCGATGCCGGTGGGATTGTGGAAATTGGCGTTGGCCGAGCCGAAGTTGCCCCAGAGGATGATGAAGTTGCCGGTATTGTCGAACTTCTGGACGCGGTTGTTGCCGTTGTCCACGACGAACAGCGATCCTTGCTGGTCCACACAGAGCCCGTATAGCGGCGCCACGAACTCGCCACCGTGCAGCAACGACGCGCCTCGACCGGGCCGTCCCCACCTGGCGACGCAAAGATATCCCGACGTGTTGACCAGAATAGTGGCGGCGGCCGGCGTCGACACGTTTCCGCCGACATCCTTGAACCAGACATAGATCGACTTCTGCCCGTCGCCGGGCGAGAGAATGAAGGGAATCGTCGCGCCGAATTTGAGCGCCGGCGTCACCTCCACCCAACCGGGCGTTCCGGCCGCGGGAGTCATCGGCGCTTCGGAGATGAAGTAGGCCCCGACTCCCGTGTCGATATCGTTGGCCGAAATCGTCACGACTACTTCAGGCGAGTTGGTCATGAAGGCGCCGTGGTTCATGACGGCGTAGGGATTCTGCGGCGCCGTGACGTCGATGAGCACCGGCATCGCAGTCACCTCGTTCGACAATGCGCTCTCCGCGCCGTTCTCAAACACCGCCGTTACGGCGTAGAAGTAGGGCGTATCGTTGGTCAATCCGGAGTGCGCGAACGGGTTGGTCACCCCTTCGATCTTCGTGCCTGTTTGCAAGGTGAGCTTGGGGGAGGTGTTGAAGTACAGGTTGTAAGAGACCGCGCCCGGCACCTCCATCCAGCTGACAAAGACCTCGGTGTCGCCGGCCTTGGCCGCGACGCTGTGCGGCGCCGGGGTCGCGTTCGGTTCCTGCGATTTTGGCGCTTCGTCTTTCCCCCGATTCAGTTCCTCTTCGGTCGGAACGTACTTGAGCACCCGGTTGTTCCCGCTGTCGACGACGTAGACGCAGCCTTCCTTGTCGACGGCGATGCCGTAGGGGAAATTGAGCTGGCCTTCCGTCTTGCCGCGATTGCCCCATGAACAGAGGAACGTGCCGTTGCCGTCGAATTTCTGAATCCGATGGTTCCCGGTGTCCACTACATACACATTGCCGATGGCGTCGCAGGCAATGCCCCAGGGGGACTTGAACTGGCCTGGTCCCGAACCTTCGCGCCCCCATTTGGAAAGGAAGCTTCCCCGCGGGTCGAATTTTTGGATGCGATTATTGCTTTCATCGGCGACGAAGATATTGCCGACAAAGTCCACTGCCACGCCTCGCGGGAAGAAAAAAGCCCCGTCGAAACTCCCGTCCCGCCCCCATTTCAAAAGCGGCGTGCCGTCGGCTTTGAATTTCTGAATCCGCGAGTTGCTCGTATCGGATACGTACAGATTCCCTTCCTGGTCCGTCGCCAGCCCCCAGGGAACATCGAACTTCCCCATCTCGGCCCCGCGCCAGGCGAATCCGAACTTTCCCCAAGCCTGCATCACGTTGCCTTCGAGATCGAACTTCTGCACCCGATTGTTTCCGCTGTCGGCCACGTACAATGTGTCGTTCACGCCGACCGCGAGCCCGCGGGGATAATAGAAGCTTCCCTCCTGCGAAGAGGGTTCGCCGCCCCAACGCGCGATGAATTTCCCCGTTTTGTCGAATTTCTGAATCGAATGGTTGTCGGTATCGGCAACGTACATGCTGCCGTCTTTGTCGAGCGCGATGCCGGTCGGTGAGCTGAACTCGCCGTCCTCCACTCCTTCCTGCCCGATGCTCATCGTCAGCAGATACGGGGAGGGAATCGCCATGACTTCCTGTGATTCAAGACTCTCCCCTTTCGGCGTCACCACGGTGACGACATAGTGATAGCAAGTCCCGTTCGCCAGATCGTCATGCACGAAGGGGGATTGCGCGCCTTCGATACAGGTCGCCTTGTCCTTCTTCACGCCGATGACGGCTTTGAAGTCATCGGCCCCGGCGATCGGTCTGGTCAATTCGGAGAACTTGATCTGAACACCTTTGGTCGTCTGGAAATAGAGGTTGTAGTACATGGCCTCCGGAACAGGATCCCAGGTGACGGTGATCCGCCCGTTCCCGCATTTGGCCGCCACGTTGCCCGGAGCCGGAGGCAGTTCCTCCTCCTCGGCGATCGAATCGCCGGCGCCCCATTCGCCCTGTGAGCCCTCAGCGGTCAGGTACGAACGATCGAACCGAAACCACTCATCGAACAACCATGCTTTCATCATAGCTGGTGCCTCGTGTTTCTGAACCGGGTTGCAACCAAGAACTGTGCTTCTTTCAATGACTTAGACTGGATTGAGGAGTCTAGCAAAGCGGTGGAAAGAGAGTCAAGGTACGGTGGAATGCCTAGGCTTGTTCGACTGGCTCTTCGGCGAGCGCGCCATCGGCGTGAGCGACAAGAACCGTTTCTCCTTCTTCGGCGATGAAGATCGATGAGTCCGTCGTTCCTTGGGGATCGATTCCTTCCGGAGTCAGGTCGCCGACAATCGTGGATTCTTCAATAGGCAACAATGCCTGTTCTGCTTCCCCAAGTTCTTTGAACTCGCGGAGGGGGGGCAGCTGACTGAGGTCCTGTAACCCGAAATGCTCGAGGAAGAATTTTGTGGTGCCGTACATGATCGGCCGCCCCGGCACTTCCTTCCGTCCGACGATTCGAACCAGCTTCCGTTCCAGCAGGGTCCGGATCACGCCCGAGGTTTCGACGCCGCGAATCTCTTCGATCTCCGCGCGCACCAGGGGCTGCTTATACGCAATGATAGCCAGTGATTCGAGAGCGGAGCGCGAGAGTCTCTGCGCGGCCTTGGCCTTGTCCAGTCGCTTGAGCCAGGGGGCATAGTCGGCCTTCGTCACGAGCCGATAGCCGCCCGCCACTTGCACGAGCTGAATGCCACGGCCTTCGTGATCCAAATGAGCCTGCAGGTTCCCCAACGCCTGCTGGACCTCCGCCCTGGACACATTTCCAATAACCGTAGACAGCCGCGCGACCGGAAGAGGCTCGCTGGATACAAACAGCAGCGCTTCGAGGATGGCGGTGAGCTCCAGTTGACCGCCGGTTTCGACTGTGACTGGATCCCCAGCGTTCCGGTTCATGGCATCGCCTGAATCCCCGCCTCCCTGTTCGACAGACCCAGGTCCAGCCTGCTCCGTCAGTTCCGTCTCTTGCAGTTCCGTTGAGCCCATGCTCACCTCCATTCCAAATCGTCCAATTCCGCCGGATCCGGCACCAATGAGAAGGCGCGCGAGACCAGGATCGGCCCGAAATTCTCCGGCTGAAACACCCGGGCTGTCCGGAGACGGATCAGTTCCAACAACGCCAGAAACGTCACGATGATCACCATGCGGTGGCAGGACGCTTCGAACAGGGAGGCAAAGCTCACCGACTCCTGTCCCTCCAGCGCTTCCAGGATCGCGTTCATGCGATCACGAACGGTCAGATTGTCCGGGATGATTTCCAGCAGCGTCTTGCCGGGATTCCGATTGAGAATCCCCTGCAACGCATCGACCAAATCGAACAGACCGACGTTGTCGAGCGACTGGTCGTCCGATTCAAGCTCTTCCCTTGGAGCTGGTGTCCGGCTGTAGATCTCACGCCACATACGCTCTTGGGAGTCCAGCTGTCGAGCGGCTTCCTTGAATTTCTTGTATTCGAGCAGACGACGGACGAGCTCTTCCCGGGGGTCCGGTCCGTCTTCTTCGTCCTCTACGGTTTCGTCAACCGGGAGCAGCATCTTGGACTTGATCTGAAGCAGAGTCGCCGCCATGACCAGGAACTCTCCGGCCACGGCGAGGTTCAGCTCTTTCATCGCCTCGAGGTAGTCAAGATACTGACGCGCGATCAGCGCGATGGGGATGTCATAGATATTGATCTCGCTCTTCTTGATCAAGTGCAGAAGAAGATCGAGCGGTCCCTCGAAGTTCTCGATGCGAACCTGATAAGGCAGTTCAGTCTGTTCGGTTCCGCCGGACCGGTTATCCACAAGGGGCTTTATACCAGCTTTGGGGAGTCGGAGCAAGACTGAGCCTATTAGTTGTGGTCGGACCGGTTATCCCGCTCAACGTGAGCGAATGAGATAGGCAATCAGGACTGCGCTGAATACCAACAGCGAGAGCGTGATCGCATACTGCACCTGCGGATTCTCGAGACCCAAGGCCGCTGGTCCGTTCGCCGGCCTCGTCACTCTGGCGAACCGAGAGTCTCCTTCGAAGAAGACCTTGGAAAAATCGTCCCGCGCCTTGAATTGCGCGTCATCGAAATCCGCCGTGGAGCGGAACGTGGCGCGGCGGAAAACCGCATCGCCGTCGAATCGCGCAAACGTGAAGAATGCTTCCCGGTCGAAGAGAGCTTCCGAAAAATCCGCCAGCTTCTGGAAGTGACTGCCTGAAAATCCGGTGCCGAGTTTGAAAAAGGTCCGGGAAAAATCGGCATCACTCCGGAACTCCACTTCCAGAAATTCCGCGAGACCGCTGAATCCCGATTGCTGGAACGTGACCGGACCATGAAAACGCGCGCGATGAAATCTCGTATGGGGACCGAATGCGGTTTTCTCGGCCGACAGTTCGCGAAGAAATCGGGCCTGCACGAAGTAACTCGCGCCCAGGAACACGGCGCCTGACAATCTCACCGGTTGCATGAACGTCGCCCGCGACAGATCGACCGACTGTTCGAATCTCGTGCCGCTCAAGTCCACAGGTCCTTTCACGACGAGTACATTCTCCGCCGACTGATGTCGAACAGCCCCGCGAACGATCGAATTCACAAGTGAAAAGGCTCCGGAAACGACCCGCACGACCTTTTCCGCCTCGGGCGTCTGAGTGACGAATTCCTCGGGAGGCGGACCAAGCGGAAGGTCGTCCACCCTCAAGTCGCCGAGGATGACGACACCGGAAAGATCGATTGCCTTGCCTTGCCTGAGGGCCGCCAGAATGGCGCCGGCCTGGACCGCGTGAGATTCCCGTTCCTGATCGGTACAGCCGGCGCTGAGATGAGTCTTGAGAATCGCGTCGGCTTTCCCGATAACCCTGTTGATCTGACAGACCCCAGCCGACACAGAACTCGGAAGCCCGCAACACAGCAGCCCGCCCACGACCAGGCCGAACAGGTGGCGGTTCATCATGAGGCCCTTATACGAGATGCGTTGCGCCAAGGCAAGGTGGAGAGATGTCAGTCCGCTTTACTGTCCGGTGGAACTTGTTACACTTGCCCTCATGAATCACCCATTACGACTTGCGACCTGGTTTACTGTCTTGAGCCTCGGCCTCATTCTTCCGGTTGCCGCAGAACAGGTGGTCGAACTTCCGGTCCTCGGAGCGATTCAAGCCAACGACCAGGGTGTCTTCGAACTGCTCTTGATGAGGTGGGACCGTAAAGCCGAGCCCGACCCTCCGCATCTTCAATGGATCCTTGCCGGCATCCGTTTTGGAAACACCCATCTCGGCGCGATGGCCCAGGCATTTGATTACGCTGTCCGGCGGACTCCGGGTATCCCGCATGGCGGAACCGTCTCCGTTCAGGGGGTTGCGTATCAGCCGGTGGGAAGCGACGGTCCGAGCGGCGGTGCGGCCATGGCGGTCGGCTTCATCGCCCTATTCAAGGGCGACCGGATTCACCGGGGCGTTGCGATTACTGGGACGCTTGAACGTGACGGAGAGATAGGGTTTGTGGGGGGAATTCCGGACAAGATCCGTGCGGCGAAGCGAGAGGGATGTCACACCGTACTGGTTCCGCGCGGACAACTTCATGACGCGCGCTGGAACCTCAATGAACTTGCCTTTCAACTGAACATAGCCGTGAAAGGAGTGGACACAGTTGACGAGGCCTATCAGATTATGACGGGCAACCGTTTATGAAGGGATACAGGTTCAGGCTGAGGTTGAGAGCGCAACCGTCTAGCCCTGTCCGGTCCCCTCGGTAGCCCTTTTCGAGATCGCGTCAAACTCGGTCTGCGTCAGACGATGCATGCCCAAAGCAAGCCGGCGAGTCAATTCGGCTTGATCCGGGATCTGAAGCGCCTCCATCAACAGCGCCTGACTGGCCGTCGAGGACAACGCGCACCGTTGCACGCCCTGGATCGGCACGAAGCCGAATCGGGCCTCGGTCCGCAGCTCATCCTTCAGGAACTCGTCCAACGCGGAAAAATCCTGCAGCGGTGGAACGATTTGAAACTCGGCGCAGAGGCCGACCTTGAGCGTATAGACCAACCCGCGGGAATGCGGCTCGAGGTAGGTCTGGAGATTCGTGCGGATCAGGGAGGTGCAGAGCCCCCACAGCCCGTTCGAGAGCTGCAGTTCCGCGCTCTCCTGAGAGGTTCGCTCCCGCAGAGCGCCTGCGATAAACAAAAAATGACTCACGCGATTGCCCTCGGACGAACGCGTTGAAAAGGATTCACAGACCGATCAAACGAACGAGCGCGAACGGCAGGTTTGCAATCCGACCTCGCTGCGACAGCAGATCAAAACCGATTGTTCAAGTTCGGCCGGCTGTCGAGATAGAGCTAGTGCGTGCGGTAATCGTCGGAATCGTCCAGTAGCTCTTCGGACTTCTCGAGATAATCGACGTCCTCTTCATCGTCGTCGAGAGTAAGGTCCTCTTCCATGTCCTCCTCGATCTCACTCTCCCCGCTCATCCCCAACTCGTCGTCGGCTATTTCTTCATCTTCGAGATCGGCTTCCTTCGGCTCGACGGGAGGAATCGACTTCGACGTCATGGGCTTCTTGGGTTCTTCTTCCGGACCCGGCTTAACCGGTTTCTTGACCGGTGAAGGCATAACTTTGGAGACCGAGACCGGTTTGCTCACTTTCTTCTTGGCGGATCGCTTCGGCTTGGCTGGAGCGGGCTTCCTCGCTGACTTCTTCGCTTTCTTCTTTGCCGCGACTCTGCCTTTCGCCTTCGCGGTTTTCTTTGCCGACCGCTTTTTCACTTTTGCCATTGATTCACTCCTCCCTCATCCACCCGAAGAGGATGGATGACTGACGAGGTTTCCATCTAGCATGAACTCCCGCCCTCTTGCAACGGCCCCCAATCCTCGTGTGGAGCGCGCAATTGTCCCTGTTGCGCGAGTCCACGCCGATCATCTCTTCTTGATCCCAGCCGCTCATGGATCGACCCACACGGAGATAATAGCGGGACGACTTTCCGCCCCCTTGACGAGATCCGGCCCCGCCATATCGATCACGGTCAGGGAGAACCGAAAGAGCCTCCGCTCTGAAACCTTCGGAGCGACGAAGGTCGCCTTCACTTCGTCGACATTCGTCAAGGTTACACGTTGTCCTCGCAGTTGCCTCCACTCGTATCGCAAGGGATCTCCGTCGGGATCGCGGCTCCGCAACCCATCGAGCACGACCAGGCTTCCCGACCTGACCCGCAATTCCTTCTCGACCTGCGCCACCGGCGGCCGGTTCGCACCGGCATCAGCTTCAACCAGCACCTCCACGGTACCGGTCCTACCTCGATTCTCGATCGTCACTTGCGCCCGCCCGTTCCCGATCACTTGCAGGACCCCGGCCTGATCGACGGACGCGACTCGTTCATCGGAAGACCGAAAGCGGCTCCCCGCTGCCAACCCCGTGAGGGGGCGCACTACTCCGTCCTCGAATTGCCCCACGACCGGCACCACGACCAATTTCCCGATCGCCTTCAGCCGCCAGGGCCGTTCGACGGCGAACTCGATCGAGGTTAAAGGAGCCGCCGGTTCTACGCTGACCATCACTTCGTCGAACTCCTCATAACTTTCCAGACGCCCCCGCGTAACTTCCCCGACTGCAAGCAGGCGCATGATTCCTATCGCCTCGGCCGGAATGGCGACCCTTCCGGAAAAGGGAGACCCGTCTTCCATCGCCGTGAACGCCGCCGGGGACGCTTGATGCGAGGCCACCGGCTCTTCGTCAAATCGATACCAGTAATAATGGATCGCCCTGATGTTGACGTCTTTCGCAATCTGCACCGCCACGGGAACCGATTCGCCGGATCGGAGAACGGCTTCTTCGACCGGCTCGGTGAGCGTGAAGGCCCGCGCGAAATCACGGCCAAGAGTTGCGAAGGGTGAAGAAAGAACCCCCAGGATCAGGAGCCATTGAAAACCTGCGAGATTTCTCATCCGTTTACCCATGACGCAACTCCATTGCACGCGCTTCGTGACGGAGAATCATACAATTCAGCCGGGAAGGTCAAGACACAGAGGGATTATTTTCCCGCCGGCGCTGTTTCCTCTCTTGATTCGCATGGTAGAATGATTATGTCGATAAGCAGTGGGAGGTAATGTTGATGAGATTACGGGTGATGACAGCAGTCCTTGTGTTGGCCGGTTCGATTGTCGGACTAACGACGTCGCCGCCGCCCTATACGGCTATTATCATTGACAGCGGGTCGCCGTATTTCGTCCCCAAAGCCGTCACTGTCTCCACCGGCGCCCCGATCCGGTGGGAAAATCCGACCCCAACGGAACATACGATCACGCATATCGGGTGTATGGAAGACGGCGCGCCCTGCGCGTTCGACTCCGGCATTGTGCTCCCGAACGACAGCTTCACTATCCCGGGTCTTGCCCCGGGAAGGTATCCGTATTTCTGCCGCGTGCATCCGATCATGCACGGGATCGTCACCGTCACCGACAGCCCGGTTCCCTCCCAGCTGTAGTTCCCGTTTCTTTGGTTCATTTGGTTTGTTTGATCTCGTTGACTGACCGTCCACACTACCGCCCCGTTCACTCCGACCTAACCAAATACACAAGACAAACCAAACAAACCCGCTTCTTGGGGCTTCTTGCACAAGAACAGTTTCCTCATGTAGGCTGCGGCGCTCGAACCGGGATGCTCCGCCATGAAACCGGCTGTCGCTCTCCACCAACCCCTCCACCTCACGGGAGACAGGCTCGGTCTTCTGGCCTGGCATATTCCCGATCTGGTCGCCTATCAGCACGCCGCAGACGAATGGTGGTTTGCTCCGCTCGACGACAATCTCCCGATCGTCAGACTGAACCGCACCGGCCTTGAAATGCTCAAGGCCATGAACGGCCATACCACCGTCGGCGCCTTGTTGGAAAAATACGGCGAGAAGGTGTGCGGACCGGACGGGGAACCTGGCCGGTGGCACTTGGAACGATGGGGGCTTCCCACCTATTCACTTTGCTTTTACGGCGCCGAGCCGCCGGGAGGACATCGGCATAAGGCGAAGTGGGACCTGCTTCTCCAGCAGATCCGTGAGGGATGGTCGGGCCAAGAAGGGTTTGAAGGCGAAGAGCATCTGGAGGATTTCCACGTTCATGAACTCAAAGACAGCGGCGAGGACGACGGCCACTTCGATCTGATCGAAACGACGGTCTCGCACCTGTTCCGCGAGCCGAACGAGGCGCTCCAAGGCCTAACCTACGGCCGACTTCTCATGCAGAAACTCCGGCGGCTTGGCTGGTTCAATCCCAAGCCGAAGACGATCCTGGAAATCGGCGGCGGGCTGGGCTACGTCGCTCGTGAATTAGGCAAGGAACTCCTGCCGTTCGAGAAGCAGGGCATCCTGTACTGCTCGCTCGATATCACCAAACCCTTCTTGAAACTGCAAGTATCCCGCGCCAAGGCGGGAGGCTGGTCCGCCGCCGGCGCGCAAGCCAACGGCGAATGGCTGCCCTTCAAAGACGGAACCGTCGATCTCATCATCGACAACGAAAACATGGCGGACATGACGCCGGTCAAACTGACCAGACAGGAACTGACCTCGGGCATCGGCAAGACCGTCCAGCACCAGGAAGCGCTGGACTGGATCAGGCGCGTACGGCTGCCGATCGGACACGATCTGCCGGATGATGTGATCTTCAATCTCGGACCCTTTCGATTCGTCGCCGAACTGTGGCGTGTCCTCAAACCGGGAGGAAAGGCCTTCTTGACGGAATTCGGCGTCGAAGAGGGTTGGTCGGCGCCCGTAAAACTTCCCGGCCACACCGAGTACGAAGTGCAATACGGGCACTTGCGACAAGCCGTGCGCTGGCTCGGCTTTCAGGAGCAATATCTCCCGCTTCCGCAATTTCTGACGATGAAACCTGACACGAAAGTCCTCTGCACCGGCGCCGCCTACACGATTCAACGATTCTGCCAGGCTATGAACAAACCCTTCATTGTGCGCGCCTATACCGAGAAAGAACTGAAACAGGCGCTGGGCGAGATGTTGCCCAAGCTCCAAGGCACGCATTACCACGATGTAGCGGACCCCGCCTGGTTCGGCCTCATCGATTTCAAGGTGTTGCTATTGGAAAAACCCGGCGCGGCACCGAAAGCCACTTTTACCGAACAAAAAGGCTACCGGTGGTATACGCAGCGATAACGTCAGCATTCTCCTACCCAGCGGGCTCCGCCTGAGCGTCGGAAGAAGGCTTCGGCACTTTCGGGGGCAGGATAAAATCCCTCGGCGAATAGGCCATGCGCTTCAGGAGTCGCTTCAACAATTCCACGATTTCTGATCGCGGGAATTCGTAGGCGCGCAGCGCCGTGATCAGCGACAGCAGAAAACTTACGCCGAGGTTGAGGACAAACATCACGCTGACTCCGGCGATCGCCCGAAGAAACCAGCCTTCACGGTACCATTCGGCATCCAGTGAGGCGCTCGCCAACGCCAGGGTCCCGCTCGACAAGGTTACGTGCCGCACGTCCAATGGTACCCCGAAGAACATTCCGATCGCGGGTGTCATTCCCAACATCATTCCCAGCGACACGTTCGTCCCCCATCCTGCAATGTTGTGCGCGACGCCGTCGGCCCATCGACGCAGGCGATCGGCGCCGAAGACCCTGCCGCCCCATCGATGCTCCGCCAGTGCGGTCGGAAGTTGATGGTACACCGCCCAATTCTCGATCCAACCGCCGGCGATGCTTGAGAGCCAGAGAATCACGCCGGTCAGCGCGGCGAAAACGACCGTGCCGCTGTCGAGCGGGCTGAGCGTCTCGTACACATGTTCGGCGGCATGAATTTCGAGGATCGGATGTCCCGTCGCCAGACGCCATACGCCATCGAGGGCATAGGCTGCCGCCGAAACGACGACGACGTTGCTCACCGCTGCGGCGATCTGTGAATGGGAAATTTTCGCAATGAGGTCGACGATGTCATCGAGGCGCGAGGGTCCCGGCTGCTCCCGCATGATCGTCGCAAGGGTGGCGGCCGTCATGGCCGGCTGTTTGGTCGCCAGCATGAGGCCGAACGTCTGCATGAGCAGAAAACTCACCGCATAATTGAGGCCGTAACCAAAACCCGCCAGAAAGGGCGCGAGCCCGAGCCCGAAAATGAACATCTTGCCGGCCGCCGTAAAGGCAGTGAGCACTCCCCCGCCGGCCGCCGCGGCCCAGATATGCCGATACTCACGCCGGTCCTGCGCGATGTAATGCTCCCCGGTCGCCCCGGATCGATCCACGATTTTCCTGTGCAAGAGACGGGTATTGGCCTCGAACAAGTGGGAGAGTGAACACTCGTGAAGACTGGCCTCGACCAGCGTCGTCAGAAATCTGTGGACCGCCTCGGCATGCGGCAAGTCCTCGCGAGCGACCATGATATCGACCATGGTTCGCATTCGCCCGAGGCAATGCCGGAGCACTTCGAGCCCATACACGATATCGACGTTCACCCCCGCAACTTCCAGCTGGCGGCGGATCCAGCGCATTTCGTGATGGCAGTCCGCCGAGACCTCCCGCCACACAGCGGCGTATTCGTCCAGATCACTGCGGCCCTGCCAGAGGTCAACCAGTTGCTCGCTGGTTCTCGCAAGCCGGTAGAACGGAGACTCTCGAATGGAGGAGGGACGTCTGCTCCTGGCCCGGAGTTTTTCCGACAAGCCTTGAGCCTCTACGCGGATGGCCAGCAGCCGGAATCCGTCGGCAAAAGCCCGGCGCAAAGGATCTGACGCCCGTGGATTATGTGAAGGCACAAGCCCCTGAAGAATTCTGGCAGCCAGTCGAGGGGACATCTGCCCCAACCATTTCACTTCCACGGACCCGCCGTATTGGCGCTGTAGAAGATGCGTCAGATCACGGTCATTCCGGACGGTCGGAAGAAACTTACTGATGATCCGGTCACCCAACTCGACGAGAAATCCGCGATCGCAGGGCAGACCGGCTTCACCGACCAGATTGACCGCATCCGTTTCCTGGATGATGCGACCGAAGGCCTCCTGAACGTTCTCGCGCACGGCCGGAACCTGTTCGAGCACATCGAGCAGGAGTTCCCAATAGAGATAGGCTTCTCTCCAGCGCATGCGCGCGCCAAGCACCTGGAGCGAGTGGCTCGTCCCGACCCGCGTCCAATGGATCAGCCGCAGCCAGGCGTCGAGTCGATCGCCCAGCGATTCGGCGGTCACAAAATCCTGCAGGTGGGTCGCGAGCGCGTTTCTGGTCGGATTATCGGCGCTGGATGGTCCGAAGAACGCCAGAACCTGTTCGCGCACAGTCTCTGCCGAGGCCGGTGCCGCTCCCCCGCCGACGGTCGCCGAATCAGTCGTCAACTTGTCGCTCAAGGGCAATCACCAAGGAGTTGTTGCTGGGCCGGGCCCGCATGTAGGCAAGCGGCGAGATTGAGTAGTATTCCCTCACGCAATCCCAAATCGCTCACGAGGCACTCGCTCGCTCGCAGAGTTTCCATAACCGTCCGGATGATGACAGCTCCGGCGGCGATGACTTCTTCGCGGCCCTTCTCGAGGCCTGGAAGCCCGAGACGGCCGGCTTTCGTTCGGCTGAGAAGATCTTGCTCCAGGTCCTTGACGGTCTCGAGCCGCAAGGTATAGTTATGAATCCTTGCCGGTTCGTAGCAGGGCAGCTTTTGAGCTATCGCCGCTAGCGACGTGATCGTCCCGGCCGCGCCGACGAACGTGACGCCGGCAGACCGCGGCATCCCAGCGATTGTTACCTCGGTTTCCCTTCGTACCCACTCGCGCGCCCGGCACACTTCGTCCATCGTCGGCGGATCATGACAAAGCAACCGCTCGCATAGCCGCACGACGCCAATATCGATCGAACGGACGATCGGTTGTCGACCCGGCCGGTCCAAGATAAACTCCGTACTCCCGCCCCCGATATCCAGCGCCAGCAGCTCGGCCACGCCGGCGGGAAGACCGGACCTGATCCCCAGGAGCGTGCGTCGCGCCTCCTCGTCGCCCGAGATGATTTCCACATCCAAGCCGGCTTCACGCCTGACCCACTCAAGAAACTCATCCCGATTGGCCGCATCGCGCACCGCGCTGGTCGCCACAGCCGCGCAGGCGTCGACCCGATAACTATCGATCACTTCCCGCCATTCCTTCAGGCAGTGAACGACGCGTTCCACCGCGCCCGGATGCAAGCGCTTGGTTTGGTCAACTCCCTCGCCCAATCGAAGGATACGCCGCTCGGAGCGAAGCTCGCGCAATCGGCCCGCCGGCGGTATGTCCGCGATCAGCAATCGACAGGTCAAGGTGCCGATATCAATCCCTGCGAGACGAGTCACGCTCATTCGGAGGTCCGTATTTCAGACATCTCGGCTTCAAGTTGCTTGCCCGTATGCTTGAGCTGATGAATCTGCTTCACGAGCCGGCCGACTTCCATATCGTAGAGGACGCGCTCGACCGGTTCTCCGGCCTCGCGCAAGCTCACCGCCCGCTCGCCCACGTCACGATACAATTCGTCCAACTGTTGACCGATCTTCCGGACTTCGAGGCGCAGGCGGAGCAGTTCCGTCTCCTCCAGCGCGCGATTGGCCGCCTGAGCCGTGCCCAGCCGTAATGTCGCCAAACCCGACTTCAAATCATGCTTTAGCCGCTGCAGTAAACCCACAACAACTCCCGGCTAGGGGCCAGAGGCGAGGGGCGAGAGGTTGGAGATTCCGTACAGAGCCCCCTTGCCTCTAGCCTCGGGCCTCTCGCCCACTGTTAACTCACCGATCCCAAATCCAACTTTTTCTCCCATCTCCTCAACATCGCTTCACGCAAGGCGCAATGCATCGGCGCCTTCAGCTGAGAGTCTATCCTCAACAAAGCGAACGCTTCCTGGCGGGCCTGCTGAAGCAGATCCGCATCCCGTATCAGATTGGCCACGCGAAACTCCGGCATGCCCCACTGCCGGAATCC
Organism: Nitrospira sp. CR1.3; assembly: GCA_014055525.1. Classification (GTDB taxonomy): domain Bacteria; phylum Nitrospirota; class Nitrospiria; order Nitrospirales; family Nitrospiraceae; genus Nitrospira_C. The sequence goes on along the minus strand of WIAH01000011.1, from coordinate 101,694 downwards.
AAAAAACTCCCCGGGACCGCGAATTCGCAAGTCTTCTTCGGCAATCACAAATCCATCGGTCGATCGTACCAGAGCTTCCAGCCGTTCCCTGGATGCCGCTGTGGGATATGGGGTAGAGGGGTATGGGGGCAGAGTTCCACCGCCACCCCGTTGTCCCGTTAGCCCCTTACCCCTCTCCAGCCCCGATGCCATCAGGAGACAATACGATTGCATCTCGCTTCGCCCGACACGCCCCCGCAACTGATGCAGCTGCGCCAATCCGAAACGCTCCGCATGCTCGATCATCATGACCGTCGCATTCGGCACATCAACGCCGACTTCTATCACGGTTGTCGAGACCAGCGCTTGAATCTCGCCCGCTTTGAACGCCGCCATTGTCCGCTCTTTGTCGTTCGTTTTCATCTGCCCGTGCAGCAGGCCCACGCGAAATTCGGACAACTCCTCCGTCCGGAGCCGCTCGGCTCCCTGCATGGCCGCCTTGAGATCAAGCTTCTCCGATTCTTCGATCAGGGGATAGACGACGTAGGCCTGGCGACCGGCTCGCAACTCGTCCTTGAGAATCTGATAGGCCCGCCGCCGCTGCGACTCCTGGTACAGGAATGTGCGGGCCGGCTTTCGGCCCGGCGGCATTTCGTTGATGACGGAAACATCGAGGTCGCCGTACACAGTCATCGCGAGCGTGCGCGGAATCGGCGTGGCCGTCAGCACGAGCACATCGGGTCTGTAGCCCTTTTCGGTGAGAGTCTTTCGTTGCAGGACACCGAAGCGATGCTGCTCGTCGATCACCGCTAATGCCAGCCTGGAGAAACTCACGCCTTGCTGAATCAACGCGTGAGTTCCGATCGCCACGCGCACCCTTCCCGAAGCCACCTGCTCGCGCACGGCCTTCCGCTCGGCGGCGCGCCCGCCTCCGCTCACCAGCACGACCGATAATCCGATCGATTCCAGGAGTTCTTTCATCGTCTGATAGTGCTGTTCGGCAAGAATTTCTGTCGGCGCCATCAAGGCCGCTTGATATCCGGAGCCGCAGGCAAGCACGACCGCGTGCAATGCCACCATCGTCTTGCCGCACCCGACATCGCCCTGCACCAGCCGGTTCATGGGACGGGTCGAGGTCATATCGGACAGAATTTCGCGGACGACTCGATCCTGCGCCGCCGTGAGGCGAAAGGGAATCGCCCGCGTCAATTTCTCGAGCATTACGGCTTTCGGATTGAAGCGAATCGACTTGATCTCCTGCTTGACCGTGCGTTGCCGGGTGGCGAGCGCCAACTGCAAGAGGAGTAGCTCCTCGAAGGCCAGCCGCCGGTGCGCCGGCGTCAATCCCCGTTCCAGGGCGGGGGCCGGCGTGCCGGATTTCGGGAAATGCACTTCTTCGATTGCATGATGGACCGGCGGCAAACGGTACCGCGCCCGCACGGTGATGGGAAGGATCTCCCGCATATCGGCCGCATAGGCGTCGAGCAGCCCCTTTATCAGCAGTCGCATCTGCCGCGAGGTCCACCCTTTTGTTTCATGATAGATCGGCACGATGCGCCCGACATGCACCGATGCCTCCGTTTCAGAACCGACGACCTCGTACTGCGACACCTCCATCCTCGTATCCACCCATCCCCGCGCTCCGGCGACGACCCGGCCGGTCATCATGACCTTCGTTCCGACGGTCAGAATCGGTTCAAGAAACGGTTGATTGAAGAACACCGCCTGGACGCGGCCGGTTTCATCCTCCACAAAGACATCCAAGATAGTGAGCCGGCGATGACGCGCGCGCTTCGCCTCGCTGCGGACGATCGTCCCGAAGACCGACGCTTCCGATCCGGGCATGAGTCGACCGATCGGAGTCATCACCGACCGGTCTTCGTAACGCCAGGGAATCGTCCATAGCGCCTGCTCGACCGTCTCAATACCGAACCGTTGAAGCAAGGCGGTGCGTTTGGGGCCGACGCCCTTGACGAACCGAATCGGGAGCGACCAGAGTTCGCGCTGAACACGACCAATCGCGCGGGAATGCGTGACAAGAGGTTCCGGCCTCTGCGGGACATGCGGGGCTTGGAAGTCCATCGCGCGCAGGTCTTTCACAATGATCATGGCTTCCTGCAATCGCCGCTGCTGATCGGCCGTCGAAAGCCGCTGCTGTTCCTCCAAAAACAGTTCGCGCAGTCTCAGCAACGCCGCTTCAACCGCCAGGGGATACACATGATTTGACAGGGTCTGGATCACCTGCGAGGACACGAACCTGTTGAGATTCTTGACCGTCGGCAGATGCGCAAAAGCGTCGCGGCAGGCGAATTCGATCGGGCGCGCCAAGCGGTCCAACCATTGCTGAAAGGGCTCGGAGGGTTTGGGCTCGGCGGAACGCCACATGTCGGGTCAGGATCGTATCATAGGCCTTCGCCCTGCTCAACGACCGATCCTCGACAGATCGCGAGAATGTACCGGTAGAATTCCTAACAACCCTTTGTCGAACACGGCATGGATGCTAGACTGAGCGCGAATAGAAAGGCCTGCCGCTCATGTATCGTCGAAATATTTCCCATCTGATCTACAAGGCTGGTCTCATCGTCGGGGTGATCATCCTCTACGGAGCCTGGTTCAAACCGACCTACCTGCAACAGTCATCGCCCGTTGAGCCTGCTCGAACGGATAGTCACGTCAACGAGTCGAAAAAGCCATCGGAAGTGCCGCCCGCTCCGGACATCGCAGAGCCGGCTCCCCAGCAGACGCGACTCATCGATCCGAGCGTCGTTCCGGACACGAAGCATCATGACGCGCTGGCCGCCATCCGGGACGATTTGGAGAAAGGACAGCTTCAGGCCGCCAAATCGAAGCTGGACAATCTCTCCTCTTCCATGACATCCGATCCGGCCATTCGGCCTTACATCGCCGTGCTTTGGAACAATCTCGGCATCGAGCAGGAGAAGGCCGGCGGCACTCAGGAATCCGTTCACACGTTCAAGAAGGCCGCTTCCCTCGACTCGAAAAATCCGGTCATTCAGTTGAACCTCGCCCATGCCTATTGGGAATTGCGGGATCCCGCCATGACGATGGAGTTTCTGGAGCGGCTTATTGCTCTGGCGCCTGACGAACCCTTTCCCCATCTGGCTATGGCCGAATTCCTTCAGGAGCGGGACCGGCTCAAAGAAGCCGCCCTGCACCTCGATCACGCCACCGAACGGGCAGGGAAGGATCCGGCGGTGCGGTCCTATCTTCAAACCGTCGCCTCAAAGGTTCGCAAGGCCGATCAGGTCGAGGAACGCCTGGCCAGTCGGGACAGTGCGCACTTCACGCTCAAGTTCGACGGCGAAGCGGATCAGGCCACATGGACCGTTGTCCAGGATGTTCTAGAAGAAGCGTACCGCGAGATTGGACAGAAGTTCGGCCACTTCCCGTCGAAACCGATCGTGGTCGTTCTGCACACCAGGTCCTCGTTTCAAAGCGCGACCGGAAGCCCGGTCTGGGCCGATGGACTTTTTGATCCGGTGCTCGGTCGGATTCAGGTGCCCACACAAGGGGCGCTGACGGACCGAGCCTGGCTCACCCGTGTGCTCCGTCACGAATTCGCCCATGCCCTTCTGCACGACCAGCAAAAACTCGGAAGCAGCGCGATTCCGACGTGGCTGAACGAAGGACTGGCCATGCAGCTTTCGGGTGAGCACTGGTCGGAGATCCAACCGGTAAAACATCACGCCATAAGCATGATCCCATTGACGGCGTTGGAGGGCAGCTGGGGGAACCTCTCAAGCGATGCCGCATCGATCGCATATCTGGAAGCCAACTCCGCCGTTCACTACATGATCGATCGATACGGCCTGCATGGCGTGAACGGGCTCCTAGCTCATCTCAAGGCCAGACAGGCATTGAGCGCCGCGATGCAGTCGCAACTCTCCCTCTCCTATGAACAGTTTCAATCTCGTTGGGCGGATCAATTCAACAGTGAGTTGAGAAGGGGATAAAGTAGGTGCTCAGATCATTTCCCGGATAAGCGAGTCTGTCGGGCCGATCAACCACTGCGGAATCACTTCTGCATCCTCCTCGCCCAGCTCTGAAGACGCGCCGCTACCTTCGACTGCCTGCGTGACTTTATCTTCCCATAGCAACCGCTGACCGGCTTCATCAAACATCTGGATGCGGAAATCGACATCTCGGGGTTCCATCGGAACCGCACCTACGACACTCCGCTGGATACGCTCCGCGCGAACCGTCGCCGCCTCCGTGGAGAATTGATCGGACCAGACCAACTGCCCGGTCTCCGGATCGAGGACACGGAGCAGAAAATAGGGCTGGCCGTCGCGATGGCTTCTGAGTGACACCTGCTCTACTGCAGCTCGCGGTTGAATTCTGGCGACCACCGGAACCGCCTCGACGCCGGTGCTGCTCACCCCGAGATTGAGCCTGCCTTCCCAGAGAAATCGGCCATCCGCCGCGTCATAGACTCGAAGCGTGAATTCCGACAGACCGTCAGCGCCGAGACCGACTCCCCCAGCAAAAATGCGTTCCCGAGGCTGGGTCGAGGAAACTGGACCGTCTTCCTTGATATCCAGCTCGTATGATTCATCGGAGAGAACTTCCCCCGATTCCGCATCGTAGGTTTTCACGGTAATGGTGGAGGACTCGGCATTTTGATATCCGAATCCTGCGGCGACCGTTTTCCTGGCCTTCACGGGAACCACCGGAAACTCACCGGCTCCCGCTGCGCCGATCGGCAGGCTCAGTAAGATCATTGACAACCCAATCGCGGCAAGACTAACTATTTTTTGGAGTCGCCTGAAAATCGGGCCGGTCTGAGGCGCGGGAATCGGTCTAAGAACGATGGGCTTGACCGGTTTCAGCATCGGCTTCACTGCGCGAAGCAACCACCGGATCATCATGGCCGCTGAGTCTCCCTTGGTCGACAGTGTCCCATTGGGAGGCCCCAGGGTAAATTCCCCGCTGTAGGCAAACAACCCCCGAAAAGGGGGGTGAGTCTCTGAACAGATTTGTACGGGAGGCTGGAGGGACGGCTATTCCTGGTGGAAGAAGGGTTACTGTTGGTTGGTGGGACCGCCTTCCGGCGGAATCTCACCGAAGAGCCTATATCGGGACCTGGCAACGATTGTGTACAACAGATATGCAATCGGCTTGACCAGGGGTAAGCGAAAGAAACCAGCCATGATGCGTCCGCCTCGCAAACCGGGGAGAAGCGGCAAGAAGGCGTCCAACCCTCGCGTCACCTCGCCCTGCTGGTTGACGAGATATGCCGCATCCGGCCGTCCGGGCCGATACAGGTCCCCCAACAGGCGCTTCGCCTCTTCGCCTTCGTACGGGATCATACGTACCTGCTTGCCTGGCTGCCCGGACTCCAGCCGTTCCAGCCCTCGCTTCGCCGTGACACACATGCGGCAACGACCGTCGTACACGAGAATGCACATTTCAGGTTTGCTTGCGGCTGGCAGCGCCACGATGAAGCCTCTCTGCTCACCCTAGCACTCGACGCCGATCGGCAACAAGCTCCTGTTGCCCTCTTGCACGCTCATGAGTATCATCGCGGCATGCGTCAGTCGCGAGCGCTGATATTTGTGCTCGCAGGACTCTGTCTGATCGGCATTCAGACCCTGCGGGTGATGGGGATCTCAGAAATGACCCCGACAGCCAGACTGACCTGGAGTCTGTTCCTGATCCTGACTCCCTTGGCTCTGTCAGGAGTGGTACACAAGGGATGGAGTTGGACGGGGATGGCCTGCGTGATTTACGGAACGGTGGGCCTCGCTCTCGACCTGGCGACTGTGGCCGGTGTGTCGGGAGGCACCGGCGGAACTGACGGCTTGTTGCTATGGAGCCTGCTTAGCGGGCTCTTCAACCTCTTGTTGATCGTCGGCGGCGGGCGCGCGTTTGTGCAGTCGCTCCTGGGGCAACCGCCTCCAGGATCCCACCCTCCCAGTCCTCCGTCCCCTTCTTCATCTTCAGCTGCCTGACCGATCCAAAACCAGCGGACTTGAGCCAAGCCGTGACGGCGGTGGCTGTATAGGTGTTGCCGTTCTCCGTGAACAGCAGCATGGAAACGGCAAAGAGGCTTGCCTCTTGAGGGAAGAGCCCTTCCTGATCATGAAGAAACGCATCTTGAATGATCAGTCGACCGCCGGGATTCAGCGCCGCTTTGGCGCGGTGAAACAGGGCCTGGTTTTCCTCCGCGGAATAGATATGCAATACGTTCGAATACCAGATCGCATCGTAGGCGCCGGGGATCGGCTCGGCAAGCAGATCTAACGGCAGGTACGACAGCCTCGTCCCCGCTTTGTGCGTCGCGGCGATTTCCTTCGCCACTTCAAGCGCCGCGGGACGGTCGCAAACCGTCGCCTTAAGACCGGGGTTGTCAGCCAAGAAGGCCAGCGCATAGGTCCCTGGGCCTCCGCCGAGATCCAGCAGCGTCTTGACTCCCTTCAGCCGAATCTGTGGGGCAATCTGCGGAGCTGATTCCATGGTCCGGTGATGCATCGCCCAGGTAAACCGCCGGCGATATTCCGGATCGTCAGGCCCATGTTGCTCCAGTGGCTTCCCCGTCCGGACGGACTCCGTCAGCCTGACCCAGTCATCCCAGTGGCTCGTCAACAGACTCACATAGCTTCCCCGATAGGCCGGATGGTCGGCGTTCAGCAGCGAGGCGGCAAGGCGGCCATTTCGGTACTGCGCCCCCTTCTTGATGAGCAGCCCGCTCATCGCGAGATTTCGACAGAGAACGGTCAGCCCCCGCTGGCTCACCTGCATCGCCCGAGCCAGCGCAGGCATGGTCCAACGCTTTGTCCCCATCACCGTAAAGATATCGAGTTCGAGCGCGGCGAGAATGATGCGCGGGAGGCGATATCCGGAAAGGACATCGCGGAAGTCGTCGAATGTCTTGATCGGCGCCGTCATACCCTGCCGCCGATTTGGCGGCAGCACCAGCGGATGAGGTCCTCCACTTTCGGCAGGTTATGGAAATCGACCACCCGCTCAAACGTCACCGCCACGTACTCGTCATTCATGTCCGACTCCTCCGAAAAGCCCGACTGCAGGAGCAACGTCCTGAATTTCGACACCGCCGGCTGAATGAAATACTTCGCCTGCTTGGCGACTTCGTCCGTTCCGAGATCTTCCGGCGTCCCGTCGGACATCAGGCTCATCACATCGTCCATCGCAACTCCATACTGGCAGATCACTTTTCCTTCCGGTTTGACCTCCAGAAGCCAGCCGTCTTCTCCAAGATCGAGCGCGAGGGGTCCTCCCGGTTCCAGCTCGTAGAACTGCGGAAACGTTTTCGTCAGCGTATTCCGAGCCCCTGTCCAGAGAGGCGATTCCGGTTCATTCATCCGCGGGATCCTCTGAGGGCCGATTGCTGAGATGCGGACGACAATCGCTCGCGGAGGCACTGAAGCCGTTTGGTATTCTCTTCGAGCTTGGGCAATTGATACTTGCGGTCCATCTCGACCACCCGTTCCAACAGATTCGCCGCTTCGTCGAGCCGGCCGAGTTCTTCGAAGCATTGAGCCAGCACGTACCGTGCGCCGCCGGTGCGGAGTTCGTCATGCGCCCGTTCCGCGATCGATTGGCTGGTCTGGCAGCAGGCGATCGCATCTTCATGTCGGCGCTGCATCAAGAACGTCCGTCCCATCATCCGCCAGGCATCGGCCACGCCACCCTGATCACCCAACCGGCGCATCAGCACGAGTGAGCGCTCGTAATGCTTGATCGCCTCATCGAAATCGCCGGTTTCCCTCGCGATCAAGCCGAGGTCGGAATACAACACCGCCTTCGCGGCCTCGTCATGGGTCTTGGTCATCAAATCCAGCGCCTCCAGGTAGTAGGCTCTGGCCCGCGCCCATTCACCGGCATCGGCCCGCAGGTTTCCCAGATTGGCCAAGGTCGTCCCGATGCCTTTCTCGTCTCCGAAAATCTTCTGCAGCTCCAGCACTTCCTGATAATAATCCTGCGCCGCCGCTCGCCGTCCGCTCACCGCGCAAATGTTTCCGAGATTCCCCAGCGTAGCCACCAAGGCCCGTTGGTCACCGGTTATCCGGTCGCACTCCAGGGCTTTTGCATAACAGGCATAGGCCTCGGTGTAATGCCCGCGCGAAAAATGTTCGTTCCCCTGACGATTGAGTTCTTCGGACAATCCATTCTTCAGAGTCATGGCTCAGCTATGCCAGCGTCTTTTCGACGATCTGTTTCGCTCCGGTAAGGATCGAGGTCCCGTCGCCGACGAGGATCGCGTCGAAGTTGTACTTGAGGAGGCGGCGAAGTCCTTCCTTGGCCTTCGCCGGGTCGGCATATTTCTCAGGAGACAGCAGGCTGAGCGACCCCGATGGTTTTCCGATCAGTGCATCCCCGACAATCATCGCGCCCCTGCCTTGCTGCACAAACAACGCCGACTCCCCCGGAGACTTCTGGCCGTTCAGCTGGATCACCCAGATTCCGCCCGGCAGTAACTCACCGTCCTTGAAGGTCTTGGTCGGCTTCACCTCCATCTGCGCGGCATCCGGTTCAGGGACAAACAGTTGGCACCCGAAATCCTCCCGATAGGTCACAGCCTCACGAGCATGATCGCGGTTAGTCACGATGATGTAATCGAGGCCGCCCTGCCGGCGAATGACGGTGCCGGCCTCTGCCGTCATGGGCGGAGGATCGACGAGGACCTTATGTTCCCCGATGCTTAGGAAGAGCCCGTTAAAGTCCAACTGCTTTTCTGGGGAGAAGCAGGACCATTGCCAGATGCCGGAGAGAAGCTGTTTCATGATGTAATACGCGCGAGAGATGCGAGACTTGCGCGAATAGCGAGACGCACGAGAGAAATTGCATTCCTAGCTGATTGTTTTCGCGCGCCGCGCTTCTCTCGCCTTTCCCGCTCGTCTCGCCTTTTCACATTGCCGCGACGGCGTCTTTCACGATTTTCGTCACCTTGCCCAATATGCCGGCATCGTTTGGAAGATCAATGATATCGTCTTCTGGCACCGTAATGAACTTCCGGTTTGGCCCCTTGGTCAGGGAAATCAGAAACATGCTGTTCGATGGCGTAACGGGAATCACCACCTGCACCGCCCCATCGACTCCCCTCACCACCTCCAGGAACTTGTTCTTCCCCGCCTCCATCTCATCCATGCTTGCGCTTCCTTCCAGACGGTGACAGAACGCGCTACATCTTATTACTCGATCCGGCCAGCAATTTATCCACTTCCGCCGTGATCACATCCGCTCCGGCCAACTCCATGTTCCCGACACGCTGCCAACGGATCACACCTTCCTGATCGATGACATACACGTTGGGGATAAATTTTCCGCCGCCGTAGAGTTTGTCGGTCACTTTTCCCGGGTCCAGGAGATAGGGATAGGTGATCTTGACGGGAAATGCCGAGAGAAATTCTCCGACATCTTTCTTGGAATTGCCCGCCGAATTCACCCCGATCACCGCGACATTCTTGCCCTTCGTCGACTCAAATACCTTCTGGAGGTTGGTTCCTTGCATCATGCAGGGATCGCAAATGTGAAAAAGCCCCAGCACCACCACTTTTCCCTTATGTGTCTCGAGACCGACCGTTTCACCCGTAATGGCATTCAGCGTGAAACCAGGCGCCTTCTCACCCACTTTAAAAAATCCCGCCGCCAGGACCAAATGGACGGCCACCAGCGGGGCGACTACGGAACATAGTATGAAGACAACACGCTTCATGACGGCCTCCTTCCTAGAACCTAAGAGAGCGATGGCGCTATCCTACCATGCAGATTTTTTCAGGGGCAACGGCCGGCGCGATGGCTCCCGCGATTCCACCGGATGGGGCGAAGTTTTCCGAAGAGTCGGTTGAAGGGTTAGTGACGTTCAACGAGGGGAGTAATCAGACTGGGTAGATCCAGCACATCTAGTCCGAAATGCAAACGATAGGAGGCGCTCCGCTGCACCAACCTTGAGAGCGCCAGAAATTCCCGTTTCGCGAGTTCCTCGTTTTGAAAGAACGATGGCTGCGGCATCAAGGCTTCGAGCGCATGGCCCTTTGACAGCGGCTCAAGGCAGCTATGCGGCATGTTGGTCACCTGGGGAAACAGAATCATCGTCGGCTCGCATGACCGAGCCCCTGTGACCGGATAGATTTCCTCCGCGTGAAATGATTTCTTGTAGATTCCCTGGCGCAGCGGACTCGGTGAAGCATCGCGAAGTTCCGGGAAAAAGGCGACTGTCCGATCCGCAACCTCGATCGTCGCCGGAAACGCGAGCACTTCCATTCCGGCGCCTCTATCCCATAGCAACGAAGTGTCGTCCGACAGGTATCGATACCCGGATCGAAGCAACGACAGCAAGGCGGTCGTCTTTCCACAGCCGCTGTGTCCGGCAATCAGCACCCCCCGACCGTGAAGTTCGAGCGCGGTCGAATCGAGTGCAAAAATGTTCTTCGGCCTCAGCAGTTCTGACAAGGCGTACCGGAAATACATGTCCAATGAGTCTCGGTGCATGGCTGAGGGGCGAAAGAAATATCCCTGCGCGTTGCCTCGTTGCGCATCGATCATGAGCACTCCCTGGCCCCGCACGTCCACGAGAAGCCTGCCGCCGTCTTCGAGAATCTCGCAATGCCAGAGTGCTCTCATCGAGTTCCCCAAGACAGGCCTCGTCCCCGAAAACAGCCGTCGAGCGGAAGACGACAGCGAGACGGGCACCGCCCGGCGATCGGGCACTTCTTCGAAGTGAATCGTCAGCTGGCTGCCCGCATCCGGCATGTCCCGTTGGGAATAGACGCCCCAGGCTGTTGCGGACGAGAGCAACGACGGCATGGATGTGCGATAGCGCAGATCGAGACCGTGGAAAGAAAACCGATGCTCGTGGAGATTTGCCGTCGTCGTCATGCTCGTTTGCGCCGTCAACGTTCGTGGGCAGACCCGTTTCCCGGTCATCCCAAAATTTGCAATCGATCAGACCGTATCTGAAGAAAGCAGTCCTTCGTGGCTCCATTGCGAGATGAACGACACGACGCCGTCATGGGCGCGATCGGATGACAGCCCCGTTCGCGCGCAAATCGCGCGGTGAATTTCGTGAAGCGTGGCGCTACCCGTGCATTGCTCCCAGATCGCCGTTCCGAGAGAATTGAGTCGATGCAGACGACCGGTTCGGAGGTCGAAGAGGATCGTGTCGCCTTCCATCGGCACCCCTTGAACAAGGGGATTTCTGGCCGGCATCAGACGCATCATCTTGCCCCAATGTGCAGCATCAGGCTCCTGCGTCGGCGGGACGGATTTCTCGGGGCAATCGGTATCTGCATCAGGGACGCTGAACGGTTGCGGCCAAGAGGCTGACTGGTCGGTCAGTCTGGATCCACACCACATGGCAGGTCGCTCTCAGCCTCCGTGTTGACCGTCACAGTAGTACTCTCTCTTGGTTATGCCTAGCTCCCTAAAAGCTGGCCTATCCCCTACTTTGGGAGTGATCGATCGCAGAGTGGCGTGATTTTTCGGGATATTGTGGAGCGAGAGAGGCCGCAAACCTGTTGATGCGAGGCCTAGAACCAACAGAGCCGGGGAGGAGATGAGCTATGTAGAGGATTCGAACAGCCCGAGCTGCAACTCTTCGGCCCGGGTAAACGAGATGGGATACTTTTCGGTGAAACAGGCGCTGCAATACTGAGTGGGAGAGCCGGGGGCGGACTTCAGCATGCCTTCGAGGCTCAAGTAGGCGAGACTGTCCGCCGTAATGTATTTTCGAATCTCCTCGGTCGAATGACTCGAGGCGATCAGTTCCTTCTTAGTCGGTGTGTCGATGCCGTAGAAGCAGGGTGAAATGATCGGCGGGGAACTGATCCGCACGTGGACCTCTTTGGCGCCGGCCTGGCGAATCATCTTCACAATTTTCCGGCTGGTGGTGCCCCGCACCAGGGAGTCGTCCACCACCACGACGCGCTTTCCCTCCAACACTTCCGGCACGGCGTTCAGCTTGACCTTCACGCCGAAATGCCGGATTGATTGCTCCGGCTCGATGAAGGTCCGCCCGACATAGTGGTTGCGGATCAATCCAGTCTCGAACCTGATTCCGCCTCCCTCGGCATATCCCAACGCGGCCGGCACGCCGGAGTCGGGAACAGGAATCACGATATCGGCGGGCACCCAGGACTCCTGCGCCAGTTGCCTCCCCAGCGCTTTGCGTGTGGAATAGACCGCATTGGCGCCGTAGATCTTGCTGTCCGGTCTGGCGAAATACACATACTCGAAGACGCACATCGCCGGATCGACTTTGGCGAAAGGATGATGGCTCTCCAGCCCTTGATCGTTGAGGACGACCAGTTCGCCCGGCTCGACTTCCCGGACATATTCGGCATCCAGCAGATCGAAAGCGCAGGTCTCCGACGCCACAATCCAGCTGCTTCTGAATCTCCCGATACAGAGCGGCCGCAACCCGTGCGGATCCCGCGCGGCGATCAAGCCGTTGTCCGTCATCAGCACCACGGAAAACGCGCCGCGAACCTGGCTCAAGGAATCAATGACGCGAGCGAGAAACGTATCGGCCCGTGAATGGGCGATCAGATGGATGATGACTTCGCTGTCGGAGGTCGATTGAAAAATCGCGCCGTACGCCTCCAACTCGTTGCGCAACACCTGCGCATTGATCAAATTCCCGTTGTGCGCCAAGGCCAGGTTGCCGAAGGCGAAGTTCACGATCAACGGCTGCACGTTCTTGAGGTCGTGGCCTCCGGCGGTCGAATAGCGATTATGCCCGATAGCCATGTGCCCCGGCAGCTTCTCCAATACCGACTTATTGTAGATGTCGGCCACAAGCCCCATGCCCTTTTGCATGAAGAACTGGTCGCCGTCTCCAGAAACGATGCCTGAAGCCTCCTGTCCGCGATGCTGAAGCGCATAGAGGCCGAGATAGGTCAGGTTGGCAGCCTCCTCGTGTCCATAGATGCCGAACACGGCGCACTCGTCGTGGAATTTGTCCGGCGAAAGGAGCGGAAGTTCGTTCGTCATGACAGTGCTACCGGCTCCGGCGAGTTACTCTTGTACCAACATCCGTTCCAGCGAATCAGCCCACCGGTCGTGCAGCGTGGATAACGGCACATCGACCGTCTTTGTCGTCGAATGCTCGTCCCCCAGATAGATCACCAATTGATTGCCGCCGACCGCCCCGATGACTTCGGCCGGCACGCCGAGGCGTCGGGCTTGATCCAGGACAACCTGCCGATTCTCGCGCTTAGCCGAAAGCAGGACGCGAGACTGGCTTTCACCGAACAACACCGCATCCCTTCGAAGGCGGCCAAGGGCTAATTTTACCACAGCACCCAGCTTTCGGTCTTGGGCGGACAGACAGCATTCCGCCAGCGCGACGGCAAGCCCCCCGTCGGAGCAATCATGGACCGATTGCACTGATCCGGAACGGATCAGATTCAGCACGCATTCCTGCATTACTTTTTCGGCTTCTAGGCTCAGGTAGGGCGGAGAGCCCTGTTCGCGCGAATGAATGACTTTGAGATACTCCGATCCACCGAGGTCTTCCCGCGACGAACCCAGGAGAATAATATCATCTCCCTCTTGTTTGAACCATTGAGTCATGGTTCGATCGGCTTCTTCGATCAAGCCCACCATGCCCAACATCGGTGTAGGGTAAATCGAGAGCCCGTTTGTCTCGTTATAGAAACTCACATTCCCGCTGACGATGGGGATCTGGAATGCCTCGCAGGCATCCTTCATCCCCTCGATCGCCAGCACGAACTGCCACATGATGTCCGGCCGCTCGGGATTGCCGAAGTTGAGACAGTCCGTCAGCCCGATCGGTTCCGCCCCCGAGCACACAAGATTACGCGCGGCTTCCGCGACTGCCAGCCTGGCCCCTTCATAGGGATGCAGCAGGCAATACCGCCCGTTGCAATCCACCGTCATCGCGACCGCCTTGTTCGTGCCCTTGATTCGCACCACCGCCGCATCCGAGCCTGGCCGGATGATCGAATTGGTGCGCACCATATGATCGTACTGCTCATAGACCCATCGCTTGCTTGCGATCGTCGGCGATTCCAGCAGCGACAGCAGTGCCTCATTCGCATCCTTTACGTCCGGAATCGCATCGTAATTGAGATTCGTGAGCATGTCCTGATAGGCCGGAGGCTGATAGGGCCGTTCGTAACGAGGACCGTCGTCGGCCAGCGACTTGGCGGGAATCTCCGCCACAATGTTACCCTGATCCTTGACGCGCAAGATGCCGTCGCCCGTCACCGTGCCGACGACCGCCACATCGAGATCCCACTTTCTGCAGATCCTGATGCAATCGTTCTCCTTGCCGGCTTTCGCGACCATCAACATCCGCTCCTGCGACTCCGAGAGCATGAGTTCATAGGGTGTCATGCCTGGCTCGCGCCGCGGAACGTGCGTGAGATCCAGTTCGATGCCGTTGCCGGCCCGGGACGCCATTTCACAGGACGAACTCGTCAGCCCGGCCGCCCCCATGTCCTGAATGCCGACCAGCAGATCGTTCGCCATGAGTTCAAGGCAGGCTTCCAGCAGCAGCTTTTCCTGGAACGGGTCCCCGACCTGGACGGTGGGACGCTTCTGTTCCGATTGATCATCGAACGAATCGGACGCCATCGTCGCGCCGTGAATGCCGTCACGACCGGTCTTCGAGCCGAAATAGATCACCGGATTGCCGACACCGGCCGCCGTCCCGCGGAAGATCTTGTCCTTGTGCGCGATGCCCAGACAGAAAACATTTACGAGCGGATTCAACGAATAGATATCGTCGAATCGCACCTCGCCGCCGACCGTCGGCACCCCCATACAATTACCGTATCCCCCGATGCCGGCCACGACCCCTCTCATCAGGTGGCGATTCTTCGCCGTATCCAGTCCCCCGAAGCGAAGCGAGTCGAGCAGCGCAATCGGCCTGGCTCCCATCGTGAACACATCTCGCAGAATGCCCCCGACGCCCGTCGCCGCGCCCTGATACGGCTCGATGAACGACGGATGGTTGTGCGATTCCATTTTGAAGACCACGCAGAGCCCGTCGCCGATCTCCACGGCACCGGCATTCTCACCCGGCCCCTGCACCACGCGAGGTCCCGTCGTCGGCAGCTTCCTCAAGTGGACGCGAGAGCTCTTGTAGGAACAGTGTTCCGACCACATAACGGAAAACATTCCCAGTTCCGTGAGATTCGGCTCGCGCCCAAGAATCTCGACGATCTTCTTATACTCGTCGTCAGTCAGATTATGCTGTGCGATGAGATCCTTGGTGATCACAAGAGGGGCAGGCTGTTTCATGATCCGACAATGCTCAGCTTTGATTTAATCTGCTGTACAGCCTCCAACATCGATGCAAATATCAGCCGTCCGTCTTCGTTGCCCAGCATCTCTTCCGCGCAACGCTCCGGATGCGGCATCATGCCCAACACGTTCCCTTCGGCATTGCGGATGCCGGCGATGTTGTCGAGCGAGCCGTTCGGGCTCGCGTCCGCTGTTGCTTTTCCATCCGGCGTGCAATAGCGAAAGACGACTTGGGCATTCGCCTGGAGGCCCGCCAGCGTCACAGGATCGGTATAGTAATTTCCTTCCGCATGGGCGATCGGAATCTTCAACACCTGACCCGGTGTGCAGGCGCTCGTGAAGGGCGTCGCCGCGTTCTCGACTCGCACGTAGACATCCTTGCAGATAAAATGCAGCGAGCGATTCCTGAGCATCGCGCCGGGTAGGAGCCCTGCTTCCAGCAGAATCTGAAAACCATTGCAGATGCCGATGACCAACCCGCCCCTTTGGGCAAACTCTTTCACTCCCCCCATCACCGGCGAGAATCTGGCGATGGCGCCCGTGCGCAAATAGTCGCCATAGGAAAATCCGCCCGGGATCACCACCGCATCCAGTCCTGCGGGCAACGCGTCCTTGTGCCAAACCATTTCCACCGGCTGTCCCAGCACATTCTGAAAGACATGCCGGCAATCGTGATCGCAATTACTGCCGGGAAAAACCAAGACTCCTATCTTCACTTCCTCTCACTCCCACAACGCAGTTGAATGTGTCCCCCCTAGCGGGTGACGGCGAACGGGCGCCCAAGCACGCGCAGCGTGGGACCCTACACCGAGCGGGGGTGCGAGCACGCTGGGGCTGTTCGCCGGCAGGCCCCGCGCTCTCATCCCAAACTCTTCACGTCAACTCGTACCGATATTCTTCAATGATCGTGTTCGCCAGCAGCTTCTCGCACATCTTTTTCACTTCCGCCTCAGCCTTTGCCCTGTCCTTCTCATCGATGTCCAATTCCATGTACTTGCCGACGCGCACATTCGCGGCATTCTTGAATCCCAGTGAATCGAGCGCATGCTCGATCGCCTTTCCCTGTGGATCGAGAATGCCTTGCTTCAACGTCACGTGAACTTTCGCCTTCACGATTTGCTCCTCTGCTCTTCAGACGCTTTATCCAGCGCATGGATGTAACGCCTGATCCAGAATATGGCGATGATGGTCAGCACCCCGCCGAAAGCCAGTGCAACAAACGCCCAGCGCCAGGGCGAATCGTCCAGCCGGTAGGCCATCAGGGCAATGACCGCCGCCCAGACGGAAATTGCCGCCACCAGCCCATAGTTCAAAAACGCCCGCAGCATCTTTCTTCTCTCTTCTCTCCACCCTCCCAACAGTCGTGAGAGGATGGGCTGGGCTTCCCAGGCGACATGTACGCAGGCTCGGACCACCGCACTCCATGAACCGACGCGTTTCGTTCCACGAACGACGCGCGATGTTCGACGTTCCGTTCAAGCGCAGTTCGGAACGGAACTAGTTTCGCGTGTCGAGCGGCGGGAAGGGCTAGTGCGGTCGAGCCGAAGTGCCGGAGCCTGGGAAATCCAGCCCAGCCTCATCCGCACACTCTCCTCAGCACCTCTTGATACGCCTCTTCAATCTTTCCCAAATCCTTCCGAAACCGATCCTTGTCCATCGACTCTTTTGTCGTCTGATCCCAGAATCGGCAGGTATCGGGGGAAATCTCATCGGCCAGAATCAGTTGGCCATTGTGCATCCCGAATTCCAGCTTGAAATCGACAAGTATCATTCTGCGTTCCAGAAAGAACGGCTGAAGCAGGCTGTTCACTTTCAACGCGAGTCGCTTGATTTCCACAAGCTGCTCAGGCGTCGCCAGTTTGAGGAGACGGACATGCTCATCAGCGATGAGTGGGTCGCCGAGGGCGTCGTTCTTGTAGTACCACTCGATGAGGGCGGGCTGAATCAGATCGCCTTCCTTGAGCCCCAACCGTTTCGCGAGGCTTCCCGCGACCACGTTGCGCACGACCACTTCGACCGGCACGATCGCGACTTTCTTCGTGAGCATCTCCCGATCACTCTGGCGCTCGACAAAATGCGTCGGCACGCCGTTCTGCTCCAATAATCGGAACAGCCGCTCCGAGATTTTATTATTGATGATGCCCTTATCAAGGATGGTCCCGCGTTTTTGGGCGTTGAAGGCCGTCGCGTCGTCCTTGAAATACTGCAGGACCTGGTCGGGATTCCCAGTCGTGAAGATCCTCTTAGCCTTGCCCTCGTAGATCATGGTGCCAGTCGTCATCGCCTGTCCTATATTCCAATATTCCAATCCGAAATTACTGCGCTAACGTTTCGATCAGTTCATCCAACGACTTCATCGTGCCGAGCAGCGTCGGATGGCCGAATCGGCGCGTATACTGAAACTCCTTCACTCTCTCCAATGACAGAATCAGGCTGTGGAAATCCTCCAGCTTCGACGTCTCAAAATAAGTGATGAAATCCAGATCATCCAGGCCGCTGGAATGATAGAGCTTTCGCTTCACGGTCTTGTGATAGGGCAGCGCCGCCTCGGTATGCTCCTTCATCATGGCCGCGCGCTTTTCCTGATCGAGCGCCCACCACTCGGCATTCTTTCTGATCGGAATGACGATTGCGTAGGGATTTGGACCATGCTCGCTGGCAGCCTTGAGGTCGGCTTTCACCTGATCGGGAAAGCCCGGCACATAGTTCGCCTTTTTGGCCATTCCGTTCATAATGCCGGCTCCCTTAAGATTCCTTCCCATCAGGCTGTTCTGAAGATCGACGAGAAATTTCTGCGTATCGCGTAGCTCGGCCGCATGGATCCGGAAGAGAATATCCGCGTGATCAGAGAGTCCGCGCAGGAGGTACAGATCAATCGCAATCTTCTCGCGGTGCTGCTCGACCACACCTTTCATAGCAGTAAGATGAGCGATCCTCGTCGGTAAATCCTGCTTCGCCCAATCCTCCGCAAGACCGAAGGCTGCGAATGTCCCGTACACTCCCGGCTCGCTGAGCAGCTTGTCGCGATCGGCTGCCGTATGCGCAGGCGATCCCCAGACCCCCGTCAACAGCCCTACGAATGCGAGCACCACGATCACTCGTCGCTGAATCATCTGACTCCCCTTCTTCCTCGGTTAGAACCCCCGTGCCCACTTCGAAACACTCTACGAAAAATCTGGTCGAGATGGCGGAGATAGTACTTCGGATTGAAGCAGGCGGCAATTTCGCCCTTCTTGAGATGCTGCGCGATGAAGGGATCTTTGCTGGCCAGTTCCTGCAATCCACCAGCGCCTTTCCAGGAAGCCATCGCATTGCGCTGAACCGCCTCATAGGACTCTTTCCGTTGAGCGCCTTTTTCAATCAGAGCCAACAACAGCCGCTGCGAATAGACCAGCCCGCCCGTCAACTCGAGATTCCGCTTCATGTTGGCGGGGTACACCACCAGATGCCTGATGAGATCCGTCACCTTTGCCAGCATATAATCGACAAGGATCGTGCTGTCCGGCATGATGACGCGCTCGACCGACGAGTGGCTGATGTCTCGTTCGTGCCAGAGCGCGACGTTCTCCATCGCCGCGAGGCTGTTGGCGCGCACCAGCCGCGCCAGGCCGCAGAGGTTTTCGGACACGATCGGGTTCCGCTTATGCGGCATCGCGGATGACCCCTTCTGTCCCTCGGAAAAATACTCTTCCGCTTCCAGCACCTCAGTGCGCTGGAGATGGCGAATCTCCGTGGCGATTTTTTCGATCGTGGCCGCAAGCAAGGCGAGCGCCGTGGCATAGGCCGCATGCCGATCCCGCTGCACAATCTGATTGGATACCGGATCGACGGAGAGGCCCAATTTGGCGCAGACATACTCTTCAATATCCGGTCCCTGATGCGCAAAGGTGCCCATCGCGCCTGACAGCTTGCCGACTGCGATTTCACCCCGCACCCGGCGCAGCCGTTCCAGGTGACGTCCCACCTCCTCATACCAAATCGCCAGCTTGAACCCGAAGGAGATCGGCTCGCCGTGAATCCCGTGCGAGCGTCCCACCATCACGGTATCTTTGTGCCGCAAGGCCTGCCGCTTCAACACCGTGAGAAACGCTTCCGCTCCCGCGAGGATCACATCCAGCGCTTCGGTCATATGCACGGCGAGTGATGTATCGACGACATCCGACGATGTGAGCCCCATGTGCAGATATCGATGCTCCGGCCCGACGCGATCTGTCAGGGACTCGAGAAAGGCGATCACATCGTGTTTCGTCTCTGTTTCGATTTCCGCGATCCGCTTCACATCGATTTTGGCCTTCTTGCGGATTTTCGCCGCTGTCCCGCGAGGAGCCTGGCCCGCGCGCTCGAAAGCCGCGCAAGCCTGCAGCTCGACTTCCAGCCAGATCTCATACTTGTGCTTGAGATCCCAGATGGCCTTCATCTTAGGACGGGTGTAGCGGTCAATCATCGCAGGCTCCGAATGCAAGCACGGGGCACGTGGCAAGAGGCGAGGGGCTCCTTGGACCGACTATCCCTAGGTCGCATCATGTCCGCTTGCCTCTAGCCCCTAGACTCGCGCCTGCGGCTTCCGTACGCTTCGCTTCCAGCTTGGTTTCCGTGGCAAGCACCTTGTCCAGAATGCCGTTCACGAACTTGGCCGCCTCGTCATCGCCGAAATCTTTCGCCAACTCGATCGATTCGTTCATCGTCACCTTTGCCGGCACCTCGTTAAGCCACAGGAGTTCATAGGTTCCGAGACGCAGAATATTACGGTCCACAATCTGCATCCGGCTGACTTTCCAGTTGGTCGCATAGCGGCCGATCAGTGAATCCAGCTCCTTCTTGTGTTCCAAGACGCCCTGGACCAGCTTTTCCGCAAAGGCCTTGACCTCGTCCGCCGCCTTGCATTGATTCCAGAACTCGTCCAGCCAGACGCCGGGTTTGCCGTGGATGTCGTATTGAAAGAGGATTTGTAATGCCCGCTCCCGGGATTGATGGCGAGAACCCATATAATTGTTAGAAAGTTGAAACGTTAGCAAGTTTGCGGGTTATCGGAGATGCAATCTGCTGCATGGTCTCGCCAGAGGGCCAACAGCAGCCCATCATCGTTTTTTCCTTAACTGTCCGCGGCCATTTCTGCGCATCGACTTCCCACGTTCGAACTTGTCACTTTCAAACTTTTCAACTTCTCCCTTGATCATCCGCATCACCGTGGCCATTTCGATCGCCGATTTTGCCGCTTCGCCGCCGCGGTTGAACTTGGTCGGCTCGGCGCGCTCGATCGCCTGCGCCACGTTGTCGGTCGTCAAGACCCCGAAGATGATCGGAACATCCGCATCGAGCGCCGCCTGGCCGATCCCGCGGCTCGCCTCTCCACTGATGTAATCGAAATGCGGTGTATCACCGCGGATCACCGCCCCAAGGCAAATGACGGCATCAAAGCGCTTCGTCTGCGCCAGCGTCCGCGCCACGAGCGGGATCTCAAAGGCCCCCGGCACCCGCACGACATCGATGTCTTCGGCAACCACCCCGTGTTTAGTGAGCCCGTCGATACAGGATGACAAGAGCTTGCTCGTGACGAACTTGTTGAACTTGGCGACGACGATCCCGAACTTCAATCCTGTGGCGTTGTGAGAGCCTTTACGGAGTTTCATCATTCAGTTGGAAAGTACAAAAGTTACAAAGTTTGAAAGTTGTCCGCAGACAATGGAACATTCCCACTTTCTAACTTTTCAACTTTCACACTTTCTTTAATATATGCCCCAACTTATTCTTCTTCGTTCGCAAATATTTCATGTTCGCTGCGCGCGGCTGAATCTCGATCGGTACTCGCTCAACTACTTTTAGTCCATATCCTTCAATTCCGACGATCTTGCGCGGGTTGTTCGTAATCAGCTTAATCGGATGCAGTCCGAGATTCACGAGAATCTGCGCGCCGACCCCATAGTCCCGGAGATCCGCTTTGAATCCGAGCTTCAAATTCGCTTCGACCGTATCGCTTCCCTTGTCCTGCAGCCCATAAGCCCTGATCTTATTGAGCAGGCCGATCCCGCGGCCTTCCTGGTTGAGATACAGCAGCACGCCGCGGCCTTCCTTCTGGATGATCTCCATCGCTTTGTGAAGTTGATCGCGGCAATCGCAGCGGAGAGATCCGAGCGCATCGGCGGTTAGGCAACCGGAGTGCACGCGCACCAGTGTCGGTTCGCCGCTGTCGACCCGGCCTTTGACCAATGCGATATGGGTCACGCCGTCCACTAAATTCTCGAAGGCCACCGCTTCGAATTCGCCGAACGTCGTCGGGAGATTGGCGCTCGCCATGCGCTTGACGAAGGTTTCGCGGCGCATGCGGTACTCGATCAGAGCCTTGATCGTGATGATCCTGAGTTTGTGCGATTTCGCGAACCTGACGAGCTCGGGCACGCGCGCCATGGTGCCGTCTTCGTTCATGATTTCGCAGATCACGCCGGCGGGAGTGAGTCCGGCCAATCTCGCGAGATCGACCGACCCTTCCGTCTGGCCCGCGCGCCTCAGCACGCCTCCCTGCTGCGCCTTCAACGGAAAAATATGGCCGGGTCGCGCCAGATCGGTCGGCCTTGATTTCGGATCGATCGCGACATGGATCGTCGTAGCTCGATCAGCCGCGGATATGCCGGTGGTGATGTCCTTCCGGGCATCGATGGACACGGTGAAGGCAGTTCCGAACGTCGCCGTGTTTTCAACGGCCTGTTGTGGGAGCTGCAGTTCTTCGACCCGTTCCGGTGTGAGCGCAAGGCAGATCAATCCCCGGGCGTGCTTGGCCATAAAATTAATGGCTTGGGGCGTGACCTTTTCAGCCGCGATGACCAGGTCGCCTTCGTTTTCCCTGTCTTCGTCGTCCACCAAGATGACGAACTTGCCCTTCTTGATGTCGCGGAGGGCGTCTTCGATGGTGTCGAAGGGAGTGGGCATGGAGAAACAATTTATCATTTAACATCGAACATTTAACATGGTTTTTTTAGGCCCAGACTGTCAACGGGGAAAAGGACCTATTTCCTTCCGTTCAGCCATCCTCAACGCGCCCTCCGGTTGTAGAGGTGTACGCTAGCCCAGGCGCATCCGGCCGCCAAGGCAAATACCCACCATCCGGCAGCATAGGTGCCGGTCAGATCTTTCAAACTCCCCAAGCCGAACGGAACTAAAAATCCTCCGATCCCTCCGGCTGCTCCGATCAGTCCGGAGGCCATGCCGATCTGTTTCGGAAACTTGTCCGACACCACTTGAAACACGACGCCGTTTCCAAACCCCATGGCGGTGATGGCCGTCATCAGACATATAACAGCCCACGCCACGGGAGGCAGCCAACTCATGGCTATGATGGATGCGGCGATCGCGGCAAACACTGCCGGCAGCGCGCGAATTCCCCCGATCCGATCCGCCGCGTAGCCTCCGAACGGCCTGATCAGGCTGCCGAGAAGTCCTCCCAGAGCCGTGACAGATCCCGCCATGACAAGGTCAAACCCGTATTGATCGTGTAAGAAAATGGGAAGGAAACTACAGACGCCGACAAACCCGCCAAAGGTGATCCCGTACAAAAAACAGAGCCAGTACATCGAAGGCCGAGCGAGATTCTCGCGCAAATCCTGCCAGGCGTTTTGCAACCGCCCTGGCCGCCAGACCTTCTCGTCCCGGCGAACGAGCCAGGCAAAGAGGACGGTCGTCACCAGGACCGGCACCAGCATGATTCCGAATACTCCACGCCAGCCGACCAACTCCGCGAAACGCGGCGCCAGAAACATGGCGAGCACGGTCCCGCTGTTTGCCGACGCAGCAATTCCCATCGCCAGCCCTTGATGAGCCGGAGGGTAGGCCCGACTGGCCAAGGGAAGCGCCACCGCAAAACTGGCGCCCGCCACGCCGAGCAAGAGCCCGACTCCAATGAGCTGAGGGAAATTTCCTCCCCCCGTCCACCCCCACAGCAGCGCACCCATCTCACAGACCAGAAGGTACAGGCCTGTCGTCTTCGCTCCCAGGTGATCACTGCCGAGTCCCACGACAATCCGACAAAGCGCTCCACTCAAGAGAGGGCAGGCAACGAGCAATCCCTTTTGAGTCGCGGAAAGCGCAAATTCTTCCGCAATCGATACGCCGAGCGAGCCGATCAGCAGCCAGGTCATAAAACTGACTTCAAAATGAAGCCATGCCCCGACCAACGACGGCCAATGCCCGCGCTTCAGCGCCGAGAAAATATCGGTCATCAGTTCTCCCGGGGATGGAATAAATCACTATAGGGGAGGCCGTTTCACCGGCGCAAGTGAACGCAGAGCGAACGGAGCCCGTCGCGCTTGGTCCCTCGCCGAGCATTGTGATAGTCTCGGCGGATATGGGCCGGCGCGCAAAAAAAACTGCGGGCGCTCCGCTGGAACCGGAAATTCTGGGGCCTTCGGACGATGAACCGGTCGGACAGCCGCCGGGCGCAGAAGTCATCACGGAGAACGAGCGCGCGCCAAAAACCGCCGCCGATACGACGGCAGTGGTGCCGGTTACGGCGCTGCAGCAATACCTCGCCGAAGTCCGTCGCCATCCCTACCTGACCAAGGAAGAAGAGCTGCGTCTCTTCGAGGAATACCGCGCCCACGGCAGCCGCGAAGCCGCGGTCAAGCTCATCATGGCCAATCTCCGCGTTTCGGTCGCGATCGCCGCCGAATATCTCCATACCGGCGCCGACCATATGGATCTGATCCAGGAAGGCAACGTCGGGTTGATGCAGGCCATCAAGAAATTCGACCCTTCGAAGAACGTGCGTTTTCACGCCTACGCGGCCTGGTGGTCCCGCGCCTACATTTTGCGCTACCTCCTCAACACCTATCGCCTGGTCAAGATCGGCACAACCCAGGATCAGCGCAAGCTGTTCTATAACCTGAAAAAGGAAAAATCGAAGCTCGAACGGGAAGGGTTCGCCCCCGATACCAAGCTCCTTGCCGACCGCTTGAACGTAAGGGAGCGCGACGTCGTCGAGATGGACCAGCGGCTGGGAAACTGGGAACTGTCCCTCGATCAGCCGATCGGTGCGGATCAAGACGGCAGCTTGCTCGACGTGTTGCCGGCGCAACAGGTTCCGGCCGACGAGCAAATTGCCCAGCATCAATTACAGACCCTCTTTCGCGCCAAGCTGGCCGAATTCATCAAGACGCTGGATGAGCGGGATGAAGACATACTCCGTAACCGCATTCTCTCAGAAACCCCGCTCACCCTCGACGACCTGGGCGACAAATACGGCATTACGAAAGAACGGACCCGTCAATTGGAGGCCAGGATCATCAAGCGGCTCCGGGACTACATCAAGAAGGACGTCAAGGATTTCGACCGCTTGCGGACCTGAACCGGTCCGGTTCGCTCCCCCGGAGAATTGGTCTAGTATATTGGAATCTCAATGGGTTATGATGCGGATGCTGGACGACATGGGGCTGGAAAGAAATTCGTGAGTTCCCCCCTTGACTTGGGCTGACCTGAGGCTATCTCTACCCCCGAGTTTGCGGATCAGGGCTTCTGCTCGTTCGGGCGTATCCGACGTACGCCATCGAGTTTGAACCGGTACCAAATCGTCACTATATCAACCGGGTTTATCAATCAGCACGAGGAGGGTGTTGCATATGAGTACAGCGACGAAGGAAAAGAAGAACGTAGCCAAGGGATTTCAGCCTTTGGGTGATCGGGTGTTCGTCACCTACACCGAGGAGTTGGAACGGACCGCCGGCGGCATTTATGTGCCGGATTCAGCCAAGGAAAAGCCGCAGAGAGGCGTGGTCCAGGCCGTAGGCAAGAAGGTCGAGAACGTGAAGGTCGGCGACCAGGTTTTGTTC
The DNA here is from genome assembly GCA_014055525.1 of Nitrospira sp. CR1.3. GTDB lineage: Bacteria > Nitrospirota > Nitrospiria > Nitrospirales > Nitrospiraceae > Nitrospira_C. The sequence continues at coordinate 76,648 of WIAH01000011.1, read as the reverse complement.
GACAAGTACTCGGGCAGCAAGCTCCGGATCGAGGACGAGGATTGCCTGATCCTGAAGGAAGAAGACATCCTCGGCGTGTTCACGGCATAACAAACGAACGTGACAAGTGAGAAAGTTAGCAAGTGCTAAAGTTGTGTCGCTGACTTTCACACGTTCACACTTTCGAACTTTCCGACTTACTTAAAACGGAGGAATCACATGGCTAAGCAACTACTGTACAGCGAGGCGGCTCGGGCCTCCATTCTCAGGGGGGTCAACCAGCTGGCCGACGCCGTAAAGGCGACCCTCGGCCCGAAGGGTCGTAATGCAATTCTCGATAAGAAATTCGGCGCCCCGACCATCACCAAGGACGGCGTGACCGTCGCGAAGGAAGTCGAGCTCAAGAATCCGTACGAGAACATGGGGGCCCAGCTCGTTCGTGAAGTGGCGAGCAAGACCAGCGATACGGCGGGAGACGGCACCACCACCGCGACCGTGTTGGCGCAGGCCATCTACCGCGAAGGCGCGAAGAATATCACCGCCGGCGCAAATCCGATGGAAATCAAGCGCGGCATCGACAAGGCCGTCGAGGCCGTCGTCGCCGAGTTGAAGAAGCTCAGCAAGCCCTGTCAGAGCAAGACCGAAATCTCCCAAGTCGGAACCATTTCAGCCAACAACGACAAGACCATCGGCGATCTCATCGCCGAAGCGATGGAAAAAGTCGGCAAGGACGGCGTGATCACGGTGGAAGAAGCGAAGTCCATGTCCACCTCGCTGGATGTCGTCGAAGGTATGCAATTCGATCGGGGCTACATCTCCCCGTACTTCGTCACCAACGCCGAGCGGATGGAATGTTCCGTCGAAGAGCCGCTCATCCTCATCAATGAAAAGAAAATCAGCAGCATGAAGGATCTCCTCCCGATCCTCGAGCAGGTCGCCAAGATGGGCAAGCCGCTCGTGATCATCGCGGAAGAAGTCGAAGGCGAAGCGCTTGCCACCCTGGTGGTCAACAAGCTGCGCGGCACCCTGAACGTGGCGGCCGTAAAGGCTCCGGGCTTCGGCGACCGCCGCAAGGCCATGCTGGAGGACATCGCGATCCTCACCGGCGGCCAGGTGATTTCTGAAGACCTCGGCATCAAGCTCGAAAACGTGAAGCTCACCGACCTCGGCCGCGCTAAGCGCGTGACGATCGACAAGGACAACAGCACGATCGTCGAGGGCTACGGCGACCCGAAGAAGATCGAGGGCCGCGTGAAACAGATCAAGGCCCAGATCGAAGAGACGACCTCGGACTACGATCGCGAGAAGCTCCAGGAGCGCCTCGCCAAGATCGTGGGCGGCGTGGCCGTCATCAATGTCGGCGCTGCCACCGAGACCGAAATGAAGGAAAAGAAGGCCCGCGTCGAGGACGCGCTCCACGCGACCAAGGCGGCGGTGGAAGAAGGCATCGTGCCGGGCGGCGGAACAGCCTATCTGCGCTGCATCAAGGCGCTGGATACCATCAAGGATGTCCCGTTGGAGCAGAAGGTCGGTCTGGACATCGTGCGCCGCTCGCTCGAAGAGCCGATCCGCCAGATCGTGGCCAATGCCGGTGGCGAGGCCTCGGTCGTGGTCGGCAAGGTGCGCGAGGACAAGAATGCCAGCGCCGGCTACAATGCGGCGACGGATGAATACGTGGACATGATTAAGGCCGGCATCATCGACCCAACGAAGGTGTCGCGCTGCGCATTGCAGAACGCGGCCTCCGTGGCCGGTCTGATGCTGACCACCGAAGTCATGATCACCGACATCCCGGAAGAAAAGAAGGAACCGGTCGGTGGCGGTGGACATAGCCACGGCATGGAAGGGATGTACTAAGAGCTCAGTTCTGAATTCGAAGTTCAGAGTTTTGAGTGTCGGGTACTGAGAGGAGGGGCTCGGCGGGAAACCGCCGGGCCCTTCGTGTTTTCAGAGCCATCATCGCGTAGGGTAGAATAGGCGCGGTGCAGGGGTGCCGGCATGATCGTCGAAGTCGAATCGAACGACAACTGCGAAACAAGCTTCTTCGCGCGATTTAAGGAAGCGGGCCCCGCTCGACCGGTCATTCAAGTGCGGCTCTATGAGCGCAATCCGGCCGGTGAGTGGTATCGCGTCACCGGCTGGAGCGAGAACGTCGAAGCGCCCGCCTGCCCGGCCTATGCCCAGCTGGTCGAAGATTCCGGAGCGGGGCTGGCCTATCTCGTTTACGGCGGACTCCATGGTTTGCGGCTCAAGCCCCTCGACCTTGATGAGCCATGGAGTCTGACCAGCGCGCGGCAATGGGGGGAAGCATACCTTTCTCTCTCCAGCGAGCGCGACATCCGCTACGCCGACTGATCCTCGCAAGCGATTCGACGTCGCCTCTCCCGCCTCCTCCTCACCTGAATACTCTCAACACAACCGCCCGTAAATAATGTGAAAAGCGTTTGAGACTGCGCCCTGCCTGCCTATACTGGATCAAGCGATCTATCTAAGGGCCGGATCGGTTGAATACACAGGGGGTAGAAATGCAGGGTAAAGGGGCAGAGGGATCTGTGGTTCCCAATGCCTCGTTGCCTCGGTTACCCCGTTCCGTCGATACCCCATGGCTCCGGTCTGCCCGTTCCCAAATGAGGCAGTCCGCCCCCATGCTGATTGCCTTGTGCACGGCGGTCATATTCGTCGTTGATCTGCACTTTCCCATCGGCTTTGCCCCATGGCTGCCCTACTTCATCCTGGCCTTCGCGACGGCGCGACTCTACAAGCCGAGGACGCTTGTCCTTGCCACGCTGTTCTGGTCTCTTGCCATCATGGGAGAGCCGTTTCTGCCGCCGCATTCGGACGAACCGATGGCGCTCGCGGTATTCAACAGAAGCGTAGGAGTCATCACGCTCTGGATTCTGACGGGACTCCTTTACGTCGACAGCCAGGCGCGGCGCTCGAGACAGAGAAGCGAAGCCAGACTGCAGGCCATCGTGCAGGGCGCGCTCGATGCCGTCGTGACGATGGATGGACAAGGCGCGGTGGCCGAATGGAACCCGCAGGCCGAGACGATTTTCGGGTACTCCAGAGAGGAAGCCGTCGGCAAGTCGCTCGCGGAGTTGATTATTCCTCATCAGTACAGAGGCGCTCACGCCGACGGGTTGCAACGGTTTCTCTCCACCGGCATGGAAAAGATTCTCCGGCAGCGCATCGAGATCACCGCCCTTCGGAAGAACGGAGAGGAATTTCCGGTCGAACTGACCGTGATCCCTTTGCGACTCGGCGATCAGGTACTATTTTCTTCATTCATCCGCGACATCAGCGACAGAAAACGCGGCGAAGATACTCTCCGGCAGACCAGTTCCTTCATCGAATCCCTGTTTGAACACCTCCCGAACATGGTGTTCGTCAAGGACGCCAGAGACCTTCGATTCGTCCGGTTCAACAAGGCGGGCGAGGACCTGCTCGGCCATCCCCGATCCGAGTTGTTGGGCAAGAACGATTACGATTTCTTTCCGAAAGAGGAGGCAGACTTTTTTACAGCCAAAGATCGTGAAACACTGTCCGGCGGTTGCCTGGTCGATATTCCCGAAGAACCGGTTCGGACCAGGGCAAGAGGCACCAGGCTGTTGCACACCAAGAAGATTCCGATCTGCGACGACAACGGCATCCCGCAATACCTGCTCGGAATCTCGGAAGACGTCACGGAACGCAAGGAGGCGGAAACCGTTCTGGTGCGGGCGCGCTTGGCGGCCGAAGAAGCCAGCAAGGCCAAGAGCGATTTCCTGGCCAACATGAGCCATGAGATGCGCACGCCCTTGAACGCCATCATGGGGATGTCGGATTTCCTTGCACGGACCCCGTTGAGCCGCGAGCAGCTGGCTCTCGTCGAGCGTTGCACGAAAGCCAGCGAGGCTCTGCTGCGCATGATCGAAGATCTCCTGCTGACGGCGAAGGCGGAATCCGGAACGCTGACCCTGGTCGCCGAGCCCTTCATCCTGAAAGAAATCATCCTCGAGTGCACGAATCTCCTCGGAACGGAAGCGCAGGAGAAGGGTTTGTCATTGACGATCGACCTGGACCCCGCCCTTCCGACGCATGTGACCGGCGACGCCTATCGGTTCCAGCAGGTGCTGCTCAACCTCATCAGAAACGCGATCAAATTCACCTCGTCGGGATCGATCAAAGTGCAGGCCAAGGTGCGCTCCATCGGTGAAGGTCTGTGCAAGGCGCAGTTCGCCGTCGCCGATACGGGCATCGGTATCTCCGAACAGGTTCGAGCGCGGCTCTTTCAGCGTTTCTCGCAGGCCGACTCCCGGGCCAACAGACAATACGGAGGCGTGGGGCTGGGACTCTCTATTTGCAAACAGCTGGTCGACCTCATGGGAGGCAGAATCTGGGTCGAGAGCCAGCCTGGCAAAGGCAGCACTTTCTCCTTCATCGTCCCGCTCGGCTTGATGGAAAGCGGCGCGCCGCCGAGCCTTGCCGGATCATCGGCGCTCAAAGGGGGCGTATTTCAGCCGGTCGTACGTACCCCCGTCCCTCGTGAATTAAAGATTCTGCTGGCTGAGGACTCGCTTGAATCGCAGCATGTCATGCGCCTGTATCTGAGCAAGACACCCTACCGGCTGGATTGTGCGGATAGCGGCACTGCGGTGGTCGAAACGTTTAAATCAGGCCGGTACGACCTGGTGCTGATGGATCTGCATATGCCGGACATGGACGGTTGCGAAGCCACCCGCCTCATCCGCGCATGGGAAACGGAACAGGACCGCCCACGGACGCCGATCATAGCCTTGACGGCAGACGGATTTGCCGAGTCCAAACAGAAGAGTCTGGCGGCCGGTTGCGACGATTTTCTCACCAAGCCGATCAAAATGGATGCGGTGCTCGGCACGATCCGGCGATACATGTCCGATTCTGAAGGTGCTTCTGCGCAGAACCAGCCGGGACAGGACGAGGCCGGATCGCTGGACGCCGAACTTCGCCGTCTGCGGCCGAAATTCGTCCAGAACAGACACGCCGATGTCCTCGCGCTCCGGACCGCCGTCGGTGCCGGGAACTTCGAGCGAATCAGAATTATCGGTCATCGCATCAAGGGGCTTGCCGGTTCCTATGGACTGCATGCCATCGGCGTCATCGGCGGCGCCATCGAGCAGGCCGCCCTGGATCGCCGACTCGACCGGGTCACCGCAAGCGTGACCGAACTTGTCGAGGCGATCAGGGAGGCCGAACAGAGTGATCCGCATCATTGTGTCGAACCATCATCATCTCCACAGCCCAGTAAAGGAGAAGCGTCATGAGCATCCTCATTGTCGACGACTTCGAAGAACAACGTGAACTGCTGGCCCTGACATTGAAGCAAGCCGGGTATCGCTCGCTCATATTCGCCGATTCAGCCGCCGATGCCCTCAAGCGGTTGGGAGTGGGACACTCGACTCCGCCGTCTGACCGCGTCGACATTGTGCTGATGGATATCCTCATGCCGGACATGGACGGCCTGGAGGCTTGCCGTCGAATCAGAAACGAGGAACGGCTTCAACATCTTCCCGTGATCGTCGTCACAGCCAAAACCGATGCCTCTGATCTCACGGCGGCCTACACAGCCGGCGCGACGGATTACATACGAAAGCCGGTCATTCCCGCCGAACTGGTCGCGCGGGTGTCCATGGCGATGAGCGTCAAGGAGGAGCTGGACAACCGGACGGAGCGGGAACGTGAACTTGACGAGCAGGCCAAGGAATTGGGCAAGACGGTCCAGGAGCTCAAATCGCTCCGCGGAACACTCTGCCTCTGCGCCAAATGCAAACGGGTGAAGACCAGCGGAGGGCTGTGGCAGCGGCTGGAAGATTATCTTGAAGAAAAACTCAACGCCAAGATTACGTCCGGGGTCTGCACCAAATGCGCGAGTGAGGGCGGGCCGAAAACGATCCGCGCCTCTTTTTGATCGAGTCTCACGACGTCGTGCGGAGCCCGGAAGCGCGCAGGATCGTCTTCAAGAGCATGGATGTCTTCGGCTCGTTGAAGAATGAGCGAAAGGCCTGGTTGACGAATTCCGTGTGGTGCCGATGGTCGGCGACAAACCGGATAAGCGCCCCCGCCCGATCCCTCCCTTCGTAACCCATTCTGATCGCACAGCGCTCAAGTTCCTCCGGTCCGTCCGGCAGCGCATGCGTCTGGAGCTCGTGCACCATCTGAAGCTTGTGTTCCACGTCACGCAGAAAGAGATAGGCCGCGGTGAGCGCATCCCGTTCCCGAACGGAAATGACTTCGCACGCGGCGAACCGCTTCAAGGCCCCGAGCGTGTTGCGATCCAACAGTCTTGAGACCTTGCGACCGGCCAGCACTTGAATTGTCTGCACCAGAAACTCGATTTCCCTGATGCCTCCGACACCAAGCTTAACGTTGCGCTTCTCCTGCCCGCGATCGGCCATTCTGGCGTCGATCATCTCTTTCACTGATCGGACATCCTCGATCACTTTCTTGGCGGAGGAGAGATCCATGCCGGCGCCCGACGCACCCAGCACGAACGGCGCGACGACACGGACGAACGCCTTCCCCACCTCCTCTGATCCTGCCACAGGCCAGGCCTTCAGGAGGGCCAGCCGTTCCCACACCTGCCCTCTTGTCCGATAGTAGGTCCGGTAATCCCCCAACGAGCGGGCCAGCCGGCCGACCGACCCTTCCGCGCGCAACCGCAAATCGACGCGAAAAACGGACCCTTCTTTGGTCTGCTCGGTCAAGGCTTTCGTCAGCTCGCGCGAGAGCATTTCGAAATACTCTTCGTTGGAGATGCCGGAAGTGGCGCTGCTCCCACGGCTCTTTGGCTTTCCAGCCGGCCTGGTTTCTCCATTGAGGGATTCATAGACGAAGATGAGGTCCACGTCGGAGCTGTAGTTCAATTCATGCCCGCCGAGCTTGCCCATCCCGATAACGGTGAAGCGTGTCTCGGTCCAACGTCCCTGTCGATTCCGGTGCATCGGCACGCCGTATCTCGATCGAAGCGAGTCATCCACCATGCGATAAGCCGCGTCGATCAGCACTGAGGCGACGTCTGAAAGGGCTGAAGTCGTCGCCGGCACATCGGCGAGTCGTATGAGATCCCGCACACCGATCCGGAGCATTTCACGGCGCCGGAATCGCCGCAGCGCATCCAGCTTGAGTTCCCAGGCCGTAACGTGATGGAGACTTTCGCGCAGCTCCCGTTCCAGGCGCGCGCGGTCCGGCGGGTTCTTCAGCGCCGCCGGCTGCGCCAGCCAGTAGACCAACGCGGGATCGCGGATGAGCGTAAAGGCCAGGGCATCGCTATCGCCGAACACGGTGCAGAGCAAATCCAGCATGAACGGAGACTGGCGGAGAAAGTCCAGGAAGGTTGAGCGGTTCACCACGCTTAACAGCCGTTCCCAATGATTCAGCGCCTGATCGGGATCCGCCGTGCGGCTGATCGAGTCGAGAAGCAGCGCCAGAATCTCCGCGAGCTGGCGCCTGGTATGGGGGTCGCCGGCCATGGCCTGCAGGTTCGCGTCCGCTTCCGAGATGGACCTGATGCCGTAGGGCCGTAGAATAGCCTCGACCTGCCCTGCTTCCAGGCCTGACGCCAGCATCAAGGGCGTGGGATCCGGCTTCGACAGGGCAGGCCCAGGCCTTTCGTTCACGGCCGCGCGAATCTTCACGGCACTCTTCCGTTTCATGCCGGCATTATACTGGGGCGGTCCCACTCACACAATGAATCAGCTATACTCCGGGTCACCATGACTCCGGCAAGTCACTCTCGGGAAGACATTCTCGCGACACTGACTCCTCGCTTCTCCGAAAGCGAACAGGACCTTGTCAGGGATTTCGTTTCCCGCATGGACTTCGAATATTTCTCTCACATACCGATCGATCGGGTCGTGCAGCACCTGCAGCTCGCAGCCAAGCTGACTCCTGACCACTTGTGCGAGTTGTCCGTCCTGGATCTGCCGGGCGGACAAACCGAAATTACCGTGGTCGCCTACGATTACTTTTCGGCCTTCGCCATCATCTGCGGCCTGTTGTCTTCCTTTGGACTGACCATCGAGGAGGGCCGCATCTATACCTTCGCCGATCAACCTCAGACTCCAAGGACAGGTGGGGTCGTACCCTGGCCTACCAGACGACCCAAGAGCCGTCCCGGTCTGAGCCGGAAAAAAATCATCGACGTCTTTCATGTCCGGCCGGTCCGAGGCGGTACGTTTGATGAAGAGGATCAGACCAGACTGCGACAGGCCATGACGGAGATGATTCAGCTCCTGGACTCCGGGCGGATAGAGGAGTCCCGCCAGCAGGTCAATCGGCGCCTCGTCGAACGGCTCGGCACACAACAGAGTTCGTTCAGCGGACTCCTCCACACGGTGCAGATCACGTTTGACAACAGCCAATCGTCGACCGACACGGTCATGGACATCCGGTCCGACGACACACCGGCCTTTCTCTACGCCTTCGCCAACGCGCTCGCCATGCGCAACGTGTACATCTCCAAAGCTCGGTTCGCCATTGAGGACGGAAAGCTCCACGATCAATTCTTTGTTCGCAACCGACACGGCCAGAAGCTGACCGACCCGGCGGATCAGCAACAGCTCAGGCTGACCGCGGTCCTGATCAAGCAATTCACGCATGCGCTCACCTGGGCGCCGAATCCGGCGAAAGCTCTTGAAGCGTTCGATCAGTTCCTTGATCTGATCGTCGAGGAAGCGGGACGGTCGAAGAAAAGCCACGCGCTCGCATTTATCAGCGACAAGAAGACGTTTCCCCTGCTCGCCCGTCTGTTCGGAGCCAGCGATTTCCTCTGGGAGGATTTCTTACGGCGGCAACATGGGAATCTGCTCCCCCTGCTCGAGGATTATCGCGACGCGCCGCTGATCAAGCCGCAAGCCGCACTTCGCAAGGAACTCGATCGGCTGGTGAACCGCGCCAAAACCGACGAAGCACGCAAGGAGGCGCTCAATCGAATCAAGGATCAAGAGCTATTCCGGATCGATATGAAACACATCGTTGAGCCGGGCACGAGCCTGGCCGATTTCTCCCTCGCGCTGACTCAACTGGCCGAATTGATCCTGGAACGGACCACGAAAGACTGTCAGGCCAAGTTGAATAGGCAATATGGCCCGCCCCGGTTGGCAACGAAGAAACCCTGCCCCTTTGTGATCCTCGGCATGGGCAAATTCGGCGGCAGGGAACTCGGCTACGCCTCTGATATCGAGGTGCTGTTCGTGTATGGCGGCGCCGGTCGCACCAGCGGCAAGCAGGGTATCGAGAACAGCGAATACTTCGAGCGGCTCGCGCAGGAGCTTTTGCAGTGGATTGAGGCGAAACAGGAAGGCATTTTCCATCTCGACGTGCGCCTCCGCCCCCATGGAGGGAAAGGCTCACTCAGCAATCCTTTCGACGAGATCACCAGCTACTACAGCGAGCAGGGACTGGCCGCGCCATTCGAGCGGCAGGCCTTGATCAAGCTTCGGCAGGTCGCAGGTGAGGCTGGGCTGGGGAAACAGGTCGAAGCCCATCGCGACCGCTACGTCTACAGCGGCGTCCCGTGGAACCTCGAAACCGCCCTCGAGTTACGCCGTCAGCAGCTCAAGCAATTGGTTGAACGTGGGACGATTAACGTGAAACACAGCCCGGGAGGAGTCGTCGACGTCGAATATGCCGTGCAGTACCTCCAACTGATGCACGGCCACAAGCACCCTGTATTGAGAACGCCGAACACGATGCAGGCGCTGGCAGCGCTCGTCGAATGCGGGATCGTGACGAAACAGGACGAAGACAATCTGAGAAAGGCCTATCTCTTTCTCCGCATGCTCATCGATGGCCTCCGCATGGTGCGCGGCAACGCGAAGGATCTTGTGCTGCCGCCGACTGGTTCGGACGACTTCATCTTTCTCGCCCGCCGAGTGGGCTACACGACCGACGACTGGCAGGCGGGAGCGCGGCATCTGCAATCAGATATTGAGAAACATATGGGCAGCGTGAGGGATTTTTTTGAGAAGACGTTTGGGAAGTTGTGAGATTCGGGAGGATGAGGCGGGTCCTTGTCGTTGACCCAGCCCATTCGTCCTCGCTCCACCCATCCCCCAGCGGGCCCCTTCCGCTGCGGGCGAATGGGCGCCCGGGTCAACGCCACCCGCTTAAGAACTCTCTCAAACACCCCAGGGAGGTGACTTGCGAGGGGTGCAGGGCAGCGTCGGCACGGTCGCCGCAGGCGACGGCGAGCACTGTTCGAGGACTCCAAGAACGGGGACATTCTCCGATTCCGGAGCGTGGTGCTGTGTAACTGGAGTTACTTACGGCGGAGGCGATTGCGAACTTGGGCCAGAGAGCGGGTCGGTTGCTTGCGGCGGGCATGAATCAATTTCCAGAATTTGGGGTCGGTTTGGAGGACGACGGCCTCCCCATCCTGCTTGGTGACTCCGACAAGGACTGCCGCAGGTTGACCACGTTGCGTAATGACGACGCGCTCTTTTTGAGCCCTGGCCACAAATTCATCGGCTCGTTTCTTGAGTTCTTGGACTGTCGCTCGCTTCATAGAATCTCTTCTGCCGTTCGTCCCGCCGATTTCTTCCGGACAGCTCGAATATACACGACCTGCTCGTCATCCGCCACATCGTAGAAAACTCGATAATCTCCCACGCGAAGCTCTCAAACAGGTGACTCCGCCGTCCAGGGTGGGACTAATCCAATGAGCAGTTTCCGGTTTCGAGAAGGCTTTGCCGGCTCAGCGGCAAGTTGTCGTTCGATCGCATCAAGAATTGCACCACGATGAAACGGCGAGAGCTTCTTTAGGTCATGTTCCGCACCCCTCGCAATTTGAATATCGTACACGGTCGCATCCTGTCATGGCCCTTTCAGCCTGTCAATTTGGTTGCATTACTGGGCCCCAGCTCCCGTTCGTCGGAATCAAAGGGGTCGGAGACATTTCTGGCTGGAATCGTTTCCCGGTGCGCGGCGGCTCTTTCCCCTCTCGCCCCAAGAGGCTGGTGGGCGCTACCTGCGACTTCACCCATCGCCGGAGCAAGCAGCGCCCGCCATCCGAACGGTTTCGCGGCGCGCAGCGCAACATTCCTCTTGGCTGATTGACTGCTCACTATCCCCTGCGTTATTCTCATGACCAGAATTCTGGTCACGTCGAATTGAGAGGGACGCCATGGCAAAGACATTGCCGTTGTCGGAGGTGAAGACCCGGTTGCCGGAACTGGTGGCTGGAGTTGAGGAGCGCGAGGAGGAGGTCGTGGTCACGAAGAATGGCCGGCCTGCCGCCATGCTCGTCAATGTTCAAGAGTATGCACGTCTGAAAGAGACGCTGGATGTCTTAAGCGATCCCGATATGATGGGTCAGATAGCCGAGAGCCGGGCGTTCTACAAGACCGGCAAGAAAGGACTCTCGTTCGAGGATGTGTTCGGTGAGCCGGTCACTCCCCCCAAAAAACGCCGCTCCGCGTGATCTCGTTTCGACCTGTTATCCCCCCGCATCTTACCGACGTCATCCGTTCACTTCATCCGGACCTGAAACGGGCCATCAAGTCGGCAGTTCGCGCGATTTCAGCCGATCCCGAATGCGGCGAGCCACTGCTCCGCGAACTCAAAGGGCTGTGGAAGTATCGTGTCCGCCGCTTCCGGATCGTCTACAGCATCGACCGCAAGGCCCGCATAATCCGAATCATGGCGGTTGGCCATCGCCGATCCATTTACGAGGAATTGACTGCCCGAGCGCGAAAGAAAGTCTAATGTACCTGTGTTTTTGCGACGGTCCGACCATGTGTCAATCGACCGTTCAGGAGAAGACCCCGCTGTGTGGAACCGTTTCCCGGCGCGCGGAGAGTTGACCGGCACCGTTATGACGTCTTTTGGTCTTCGAAGGCGCGGAGGAGATCGGACACGGAAAGCACGCCGATGATCGTGCCGTCTGCTGTGACCGGCAGGTGGCGGATGCCATGCTTCTTCATCAGGGACATCGCCTCGGACATCGACTCGTCCTCCTCGATGGTGACCAAGGATTTGCTCATGCAGGCCGTCACCGTGGTCGTATTCGGGTCCAAGCCCTTGGCCACGGCCCTGCGGCTCAGATCCGAGTCGGTGACGATGCCGATGTAGCGGGAGCCGTCGTCCACGATGAGCGAACCGACCTTGTACTTCAGCAAAAACAGTCCTGCTTCCTTGATTGTCGCAGCACGATGAATGCTGCGCACATCGTGAGACATGTAGTCGCCCACCAGGGCGCTCAGCATCCCTTTGCCGTTTCCGCCCCCCTGCCGCGTGGCTAGAAGCGTTCTGCGCAGATTCAGATCGGCCAGGCAGCTTTCCAGCACCTGCCGGCGCTGCTGCAGACTTTCCCGTTCGATATCATGCGTCCCGCTTTCCTGAGCCTCTTCCGGCAACAGGGCTGACTCGCCGGTCTTGGCATAGAAGTAGGCTTCTGCTTCATCGGATGCCCCGCCGAACACCTGGCCGATTAATTCCTCCGCCGCCTCATCGAATTCCTCCAGAGAAGCGGAGGTTCGCTTCCGCGAGAGAAAGGGCTGCAGCCTGGCCAGCTTCCGGTGAAACCGGTCAATGTAGCGTTCGAGGATATCGGTGCGTGTCAGTCCGGTGCGAACCCGTTTCGGCATCATGTCCCTCCTGAGTCGTGGGACGAGAATACCGCAAGCACATCCGGGGCTCAAGGGGAGGCATTCTATCCCCCGCCGCGTTTTCCCTGCATCTCCTTGTCGTAGAACTCCAGCATCTGCGCGATTTCTTCCTTCGTCATCCCCTTCTCAATCCATCTATGCCCTTCATTGCGAAGCATCTCCTCCGCCACCTGCGGCGAGAGCTCGCGGACCAGCGGAAGAAACTTCGTGTAGAAACTCTTGGCCACTTCATAGAAACCCTGCCAATGCACATAATCCGGGGCCATCTTGGAGAGCCCGTGTCTGGCTCTCCTACCCTCATGGTGCCAGAGTTCGTAGAAGACCCATTCGATCTTTTCATCGTAGGGCGTCGGCGTGATTTTCTTCATCGTCAGTAGCTTGTCCATCGCCCCCTTGGCCGGCTTGCCGAATTTCTCGTTGTAGAGGGTGATGCCCTGGTCCATCGAGGTAAAGAACCGGTCCATGATCTGCTCGCTGTGACAGGAGGAGCAGACCTGCCTCATCGCCTTGCGCCGGTCTTCATAGTTCTCCAGCCTGGTCGAGATCACCGGACGAAGAGTCCAGCTGATGCGGTCTCCGACATCGTGGGTCACCTCCTGTGTGCTGGTCGCGCTCATATGACACGTGGCACAGGTCGGATAAAGATAGTCTTTCCCGGGATGCCATTTTTCAGCCGGATCCGCGAGCTTCATTTTCTCCTTGTTCGCTTCGTACAGGACCCCGTGCTTGCTCTCGTAATAGGCTTCGATCTGCGGATGGTCCGGTCCCATGTGGCAACGGCCGCAGCTCTCCGGCTGCCTGGCCTGTGCGACGGAGAAACTGTGCCTGGCGTGGCAGGCTGAGCAGGTGCCTTTCGACCCATCTGGATTCACCCTCCCGATCCCGGAATTGGGCCAGGTGGCCGGATGCAGCTTCCCCTTTTCCATCACCTTCACCACGCTTCCGTGACAGCCGGCGCAGCCGGTGGTGACGATCTCCGGTCCTTCCACCACATTGCCCAGGAAGTTATCGAGGGAGCCGGTGAACTGCGCGGCCTTCGCATGGTGAGATTTCTCGAACTCCTTCGCTTCCTTGTCGTGGCATCGCATGCAGTCCTTCGGCGTCACCAGGGTGGAAATGAGGAATCCCTCGTGATCGTAGGCATCCGCTTCGCCTTTCTCGGCTCGATGACATTCCACACAGCCGATGCCCTTCGGCGCGTGGCGGCTGACTTTCCAGTCGTTGATGCCGCCCACCCCGACATCCTTGGCCATGTGGCAGTCGATACACTTCTTGTTTTCGCCCGACACGAAGGGTCTGATGCCGCCCCCGCGGCGCTCCTCCACCTGGACGTAGCCGACCCCGGTCAAGGCCAGGAACAATACGAGACACAACCCGCCGATCATGTAGCGGGTGAAATTCTTCCTGCCGTTGCTCGAATGAGCCTGCGGGTTGTCATGCTCGCTCGACACTGTCTTGGGCTCGTCCATTGATTCCTCCTAAATGCCTGCTCGCCTATTCACATCTGCGTATCCAAATACATGAGGATCACGACCGCTCCGACCGCGATGGTCGCCACCAAGGCATTGACGACAGCCATCGGCAAGCCGCGCCGCGAGAGTTCGCGATCGACGAACGGGTAGAGGACGAACAGGCCTGCGCCTCCCAGGAGGCTCCACAGCGCCACAGGTCCTGGCAACAGCGTGATCCACATGAACGGCGCCGAGAAATACCAGGGTGGCGACACATCCGACGCCACCTCTTGAGGATTGGCCGGCGGGCCCAGAACGGGAGGAAAGATCATGACGAGGTCGACTATCAAGACCAGCAATCCGATGGCGACGGCGCCCATCTTCAGGGTGTGCTCGGGATAGAAGGGGTGAAACTCGCGGCTGCCTTCCACGTCCGTGAAGCCGAGCATGCGGACCATCACCACATGCCCCATCACCAGACCGCCGAGCAGCACCGGCAGGAGCTTGGTATGGAGATCATAGAGCCTCAGCAACGTGATACCGGAGACCTCTTCGCCTCCCCGCAGCAAATACAACAAGGGAGTGCCGACGACCGGCAGGGTCCCGATCATGTTGGTCACGACCGTCATCCCCCAGTAGGACACGTTGTCATAGACCAGCGAATAGCCGGTGAATCCCATCGCAAACGTGACGAACAGCACGATTGAGCCGCTCACCCATTTCAACTCTCCGGGCGACCGATAGGCCCGCGTCATGAACACCCGGATTACATGGAACAGCAGGAACAGAATCATAAGATCCACGGATGTCTTGTGCAGGCCTCGGACAAACCAGCCGAGATAGACTTCATTCGTAATCTGTTCGACGCTTTCATAGGCCTTCTCGGGAGAGGGCACGTAGTAAAACGTCAGGAGCAGGCCGGTCGCGACCAGAATCCCAAACAGCGTCAGCGGAATGGCTCCCAATGTGTAGGGCCACCATTCGAGGTGCTCGGGGAGATCCTTCTGGATGTAATCGATCCAGCTTTTCGATTTCCCTGCCTGTTCCGTCTCTGTCGCCTGTGTCGCCACTATCTCACCATCCTCAGCTTCAGCCTTCAGCCTTCTTGAGCTTCAGTCTTCCGCCTGTCTATGTACTATTCACATTCACGTACAGCTGCTCGCCCCGCTTCACAATTGCGAGCCGATCCAGCGGACGAGGCGGCGGCCCGCTGATATTGAGGCCGGCCTTGTCGAACGTCCCCTGATGACAGGGGCAGATAAACTGCTGCCGTTCTCTGTTCCAGGACACGAGACAGCCCAGATCCGTACAGCGCCGCGAGAAGGCGGCCACCCCTTCGTCCGTCTTGAGCACGAGAATCTTGTGGCCGCCGAGGTCCATCGGGATCGCCTCACCCAAAGGGATTCTGGATTCGGCGCCGATCAGGACGGTCTCGGGCCGTCTCTGCCTGCCGGTCGGTAGAAGAAACTGCATAAAGCGAAATCCGAGCGTTCCGATTCCGAAGAGGATCCCGAATCCCATCACGGCCTGACTGAGGAAGCGGCGCCGGCCCGCGTCGTCGTGAACGATTGCCATGGCTTATCCCGTATAGCCTTTCTCTCCATGTTGATGAAGGTCCAATCCCATCACTTCTGCTTCTTCATCCACGCGAGGCGGCAAGACCAGCATGAGTCCCTTCAGCAAGAGCCAGCTCCCTCCCCCGGCCAAGACCCATGCGGCGCAGGTGGCGACGATTTGCACGAAAAATTGATAGGGGTAGCCATAGAACAGGCCGTCGCTCCCGCTCGCGTTGATGTCCGTCGAGGCGAACAGCCCCGTGGCGATCATGCCCCAGGTTCCTCCGACCCCATGCATGCCGAAAACATCAAGCGAGTCGTCATAGCCCAGAATGAGCTTGACGTAATTCACGACCATGTAACAGAGCCCTCCGGATCCGATCCCGATGACGATGGCCGAGAGAGGGCTCACGTATCCGGCTGCGGGAGCGATCGCAACCAGCCCGGCCACGGCGCCGCTTACCGCCCCCAAGGCGGTCGGCTTGTCCCGCTGCAACCACTCGACCGCCATCCAGGCCAGCGCCGCCGCGACCGCCGATAGTTGAATCGCCACAAAGGCGCCGGTAACGGTCACCATCGACACGGACAGAGCGGCGCCGGTAAATCCGAACCAACCCACCCACATGAACGCCGCCCCGCAGAAGGAGAACGGCAGGTGGTTCGGTATCATCTCGATCCGGCCATACCCTCTGCGGGGACCGATCACCGTGGCCATGACCAGGGCGCTGACGCCAGCGCTGATGTGAATGACCGCGCCCCCAGCGAAATCCAGGCACCCCAGATTGGCCAGCCACCCGCTTCCCCACAACCAATGTGACAATGGAATGTACACGGCGCCGATCCAGCACAGGCCGAACAGGAGAAAAAATGAAAACCGGACGCGCTCCACGACCCCTCCGGCGACCAGAGCCAATGCGATCGCCGCCATCGTTCCGCGATAAACAGATATCAACGGTCCGGTGGTCGCCGCTTGGGCGACCGAACTGTCGAGCTCACCGCCGAACGCCGATCCGTTTCCGAAGAGGCCCCATTCAATCGAGACAAGCGCCAGCGCGGCGAACGGAAGCGCGATCGTGTTCATGACGTTCTTCTTGCGCACCATACCGCCATAAAAAAGGGCGATGCCGGGCAGAGTCAGCACCAGCAGCGTCGCCGAAATCAGCAGCCACAATGTTTGCTCGGCCTGCGAGGTCACGCGCGCCCTCCAGCCAGGGAGACTTGATATTCGCAGGGCGCGACCAATTCCAACGCGATTTCGCGGGACCGGCTGAGATGATCGACCGCCAACAGCACTTGCGCCCAACTGAGATCGGGGATCGCGCAGAGATTGTCGAGCGTCTGCGGTCCCTTGTCGCGCAATACCTCAAGGAGTCGCCGTTCACAGGCGGTCACGTCTTGCCGCTCTTCTTGCATGATGCTCATGACAACCTCCTTTACGAATAGGCCCGTTCATTGTGTTGACTAATATCCAATCCCATCCGTTCCTCTTCCGGAAGCACGCGCAATCCCACCAATCGATCCACCAGCTTGAGCAGAACCCACGTCCCGATCGCGGAAAAGAGCCCGACGACGATTGCCGTAAGCGCCTGCGCGCCGAAGAAAGCCGCATTCCCGAACAGCAATCCGTCGGCGCCGGTCGCATTCACTGTCTTCGAGGCCAGTACGCCCGTGAGAAGGATACCGACCACGCCGGACACGCCGTGAATTCCGACTACGTCCAGAGAATCGTCGTACCCGAACCGCCCTTTCTTCATGATGGCGAGATAGGACAGCCCTCCCGCCGCAACCCCCATCACCAGAGCGGAGAACGGGCTGAGATAGCCGGCTCCTGGCGTGACCATAGCCAATCCAGCAACGGCGCCGCTGGCAATGCCGAGGACGGTCGGAGTCCCGCGATGCCACCATTCCACTGCCATCCAGCTCAGCGCCGCCGTAGCGGCAGCAGTATGGGTCGCGACGAAGGCCACCACGGCGGTTTCATTGGCGCCCAGCGCGCTTCCCGCGTTGAACCCGAACCATCCGAACCACAAAAGACCGGTCCCCAAGAGGACCATCGGCAGATTGTGCGGCGCCATATAGTCCGTTCCATATCCATGGCGGACTCCCAGCACATAGGCGCAGACCAGAGCACTGATTCCGGAGCTGATATGCACGACCGCGCCGCCGGCAAAGTCCAACGCTCCCAATTGTGCCAGCCAGCCTCCGCCCCACAGCCAATGGGCCACGGGACAGTAAACGACCAGAGACCAGAGCGCAGAGAAGATCAGCAGCGCGCTGAACTTCATTCGCTCGGCGAAGGCGCCGGTGATCAAGGCCGGAGTAATCGCCGCAAACATCAGTTGGAAGACCATGAAGGCCTGGTGCGGAATCGTCGCGCCGTAGGTGGCATGAGGGGTCACGCCCACTCCTCTCAGTCCGGCCCAATCCAGGCCGCCGATCATCCCGTACAGATCCGGACCGAACGCCAGACTATAGCCGCCCAGAACCCACAACAGGCTGACCAGGCAGAGAATCACGAAGCTCTGCATGATGGTGCCGAGGACGTTCTTGCTTCGCACCAAGCCGCCGTAAAACAGCGCCAGGCCAGGGACGATCATCGCCAGGACCAGCGCGGATGAAAGTAGGACCCATGCCGTATCCGCTCCGCTGATCGGAGCCGCGGCTCCAACGGTTGTTTGCGCCATGGTCGCTTCCGGCGCAACTGCTCCCGCACACCAGGCGAGCAGCGTCATCCCTTCACGTATTCCGATCCAATTTCGCATGGGCCGTTCCGTTTTCTTGCCGCTCATCTCGTCCGCTCCGTAAACACAAAGGCGTCCGCCATTCCACGAAGAATGACGGACGCCTTTGTCCGTATGATGCTTAGCCGCGGGAAGCGCTGAAGACGACATTGTCTCAGCCCAACCGCGTCAGAAACCGCTCTCTCCCCGTCAGCGCCGCTTCAATTCCGCGCTCAATCTGCCTCCGGGGATCATCCTTACAATCAAGACCGCCTCAAAACGTCTTGTACTCAAGCCATTTCCCGTTCAACGTGATCTTGCAACGAGCCTCCCCCTGGCTCCCGGTCACCTTTTCCATATCGAGCGTGAAATCGATGGCGCTCATGATGCCGTCGCCGAACATTTCATTGGCCTGCTCGCGCATCGAGTCTCCGTACACCCCGATGATCTCCATCAAACGATATTTGAACGGATCCGTCGTATTGGGGAAATCCGTCCGAACCGGGAATTTGCTCAACGAGGCCGTGAGCTCGGCGTCCAACCCGATCAAATCGCCGACCTTCTTGGCCTCTTCCGCCGGCAGCTTATGGGTTCCCTGGAGGACTGCTCCGACGAATGTTGGATTTCTCCCAAGCGCTTTCGCCACGTCGGCAATCGTGATCTTCTTCGCCAGTCGCTTCGCCTTAATGGCCTTCCGAACTTCGTCTTTCTCCATTCTGTCCTCCTCAGGATGTTGAAAAAGCCCGCCGACTTTGTTCTCGCGTCACTCAGAGGCTCAACGTGCAACTCAGAGCACGCCTCGCCTCTTCGCTCGCTGCGGCCTCGCCGGGCGGCCTTTTTGACCATCCTGCGAGCACCTTTTGCCTTGTTTCCATCCTCCATTCGACTCTAGCGCGCTTTTCAATGCGTCGCGAGAGCGTCCTGCTCGAAATTGACAATGACCGGATCCCCGTTTGTCGATGAGCCGGAAGCCGTTCCCTCGCTGCTCCCGTGTTTGGCATGACGGACGAGGAAGTGGATGATGTGGTTTCTGATTTTGTAGTAATGCGGGTGCTCGATGACTGTTTCCCTCGATCGCGGACGCGGAACCGACACGTGCACCATCTCCGCGATTCGCGCCTCCGGCCCGTTCGTCATCAACAGAATGCGATCAGACAGCAAGATGGCTTCGTCGACGTCGTGAGTGACCATGAAGACCGTATTCCGCGACGTGTTCCACATTTGAATCAACTCCTCCTGGATCACGCCTCGTGTCAAGGCGTCGATCTGGGCGAACGGCTCATCGAGGAGCAGCACCTTCGGCTCGATGGAGAAGGCCCGGGCCAGGCCCACACGCTGCTTCATGCCGCCGGAGAGGGCGATAGGCCTCTTATTCTCGGCTCCTTTGAGTCCGACCAGAGCGATGTATTTATTGACATGGGCCGTCACCTGAGCAGCGCTCCAATCCTGATAGGCGGAGCGGACCGCCAGCGCGATATTTTCAAACACCGTCATCCAAGGCATGAGCGCGAAGTTCTGGAACACCACCATCCGGTCCAGACCCGGTCCGCTCGCCTCGCGGCCGTTGAGGATGATGCCGCCTTCCGTAGGCGTTTCCAGCCCGGCAATGATGTTCAGCAGAGTGCTCTTGCCGCATCCCGAATGCCCGATGACGGTGACGAATTCCCCCTTCTCGATCTTGATCGTGGCATCTTTGAAGATGCAGACCTGTCCCTCGCCGGACGGGTTCGGGAAAGATTTGCTCACATGGTCGATCTGCAGAAAGGACATAGTTTACTCCTGATAGGTGACAAGGCCTGCCAGTTTGTTGAAGCCGGAATCCAGAATCACACCCACGACCCCAACAACCAGAATGGCAAAAATGACACCGGCGATATCGAGATTGTTCCACTCGATCCAACTCAGATACCCGACGCCGAGTTCGCCGAGCAGCATCTCCGCCGGCACGACCGCGACCAGGGCGCTGCCGAACGAGATGCGCAAGCCGTTCACGATAGTCGGCGCGGCTCCCGGCAGGATCACCTTGAACAACCGCTTGAACCAGGAAAGTTGGACGATCGCCGCGACGTGCAGATACTCCTTCTTCAGAGAGCTGACTCCGAAGGCCGTCGTCGCCAGGGTAGGCCACACGGCCGCCATAAAGACGACCAGCATGGCAGTCCACTTCGGATCCTTGACCGTGTACAGCAGGAGCGGCATCCAGGCCAACGGCGAGATCGGCTTCAGGATTTGAATAAACGGGTTCGCCGCACGAAAGAGGACCTTGTTGAGGCCCAGAATGACTCCGAGCATGATGGCGATCACCGAAGCCGCCAGAAACCCGGCCGCGAAGCGCGAGACTGTGTACAGCACCAAGTAGCCGATGCCGTGATCGTTGGTTCCCTTTTTCACAAAGGCCTCAGCCAACTCTGTGCGCGCCTTCTCCAGCACCGCCAACGGACCGGGAATGCCTTTGACCTTTTCTTTCTCCGGATTCCAGGTATAGACGCCATCCGGCAGCCGCACAATGTCGCCGTTAAATTCCATGAGCTGGAGCTGCTCCTCCGTCAGTCCCACGGCATCGAAGGTCGGCCGCAGCGTGAAGAAATGCCAGGCCAGCAGGAAGACCACCAGCACAAACGCCGAAATAAACCACGGATTCCCTTTCGCCTGGCCGGCCATGGTCCCTCCTCCTTGAGCCTGCGCACCGCGTCGTGCCCGCAATCCCCACGGCCTCAACATCGTTGATGAAGAAAGCCTGGCCAGAAACCGCTGAAGGGAGAGCATCAACGGGGCCTCGACCCGCTCCGGAGAGGTGGCTTCAGGCAATATCGTTTCGTTCGTCGATTCCATTAGTCTCCTCACGCCATACTGTGAATCTTGAAGCCTTTGACATAGGCTTCCGCATTGTTCGGATCGAATTCCCTGCCCATGATGACATGCTTCATGGTGGTCGCTTGA
Source organism: Nitrospira sp. CR1.3 (assembly GCA_014055525.1). GTDB lineage: Bacteria > Nitrospirota > Nitrospiria > Nitrospirales > Nitrospiraceae > Nitrospira_C. The sequence goes on along the minus strand of WIAH01000011.1, from coordinate 55,379 downwards.
TGAGTCGGATAGCCGAGCTCCTTCGCAATACGGTCGCAGTCCGCAGCCCGATACACCTGCTCGGCCACAGACTTATAGTTCACGTCGCCCTTGAGATGGCCCCAGCGTTTCATCTGCGTGAGAATCCAGATCGCCATCGAGTGCCAGGGGTAGGGATCGAAGTCGATCCGGTTCGGCTCCTTCTTGATGCTGCCCAATCCGTCGGCATAGGTTCCCGTCAATACCTGCTCCAGAACAGTCACGGGCTGGTTCAAATAGTTGGTCGGCGCGATCGCCGCGGCGATCTCTTTGCGATGCGCCGGATCGGATGCGTAATGAGTCGCGTCCACGATCGCCCGCCACATGGCGAGAAACGTGTTCGGATATGAAGTCGCATAGTCCTTGGTCACCGTAAACGCGCAGCAGGGGTGCCGGTCCCAGATTTCCCTGGAAAGCTTGTAAATAAACCCGACGTTTTCGTAGACAGCCCGTTGGTTGAAGGGATCAGGCCCGAGATAGCCGTCCACATTGCCGGCCTTGAGGTTCGCGACCATCTCAGGCGGCGGTACAACCCGGATCTGGACGTCCTTATCAGGATGCACTCCACCTTCCGCCAGATAATACCGAAGCAGGTAGTTGTGCATGGAAAAATCAAACGGCACGCAGAATCGGAATCCCTTCATTTCCGCGGCAGACTTTATGTTCTTATGTTTGATGTGCAACGTGATGGCCTGCCCGTTGATGTTCTCGACTGCCGGCATGTAGATCGGCGTCGGGACCGAGCCCGCGCCCAGCGTGATGGCCAACGGCATCGGCGTGAGCATATGCGCGGCGTCGACTTCCTTGTTCACCGCCCAGTCGCGGATCATCGCCCAGCCGGCCGCCCGTTTCACCGAAGCGTTCAGCCCGTGTTTCTTGTAGAAGCCCAGCGGCTCGGCCATGATGATCGGAGTGCCGCAGGTAATCGGAATGAAGCCGATGCTGACGTCGGTCTTTTCCGGCTTGCCTGCCGGGTCCGCGGCAAACGCCTTCAGCTTGGCCAGCGGAAACAGCTCTGCGACCAACGCCGCCAGAGTCGCGGCTCCCAATCCCGCAAGCAGCTGCCGGCGGGTCGGTCCTGCGGCCTCAAGCACGGCGGCAGTGACAGCCTGTTCGAGCGTCCGGTCCAGATACTGCTCGGAAGACGACGCTCCGTCCGTCTCGCTGTGGCACGTGTTCTGAGACCGAGATGAGATGCGGTCCGTCATGGCGCACTCCTTTCCTTGTTTCCGCCTACGTTCACCAAGAGCGCAAACAACAAACGTCCCTCTCCCTGACCGAGAGAAGGACGCCTTTGTCCGACCGCCGCAGGTCTTCAGCGACCCGCATGATTATGTATAGATGATGACGAGGCAACTACGCGGCCTTCTGCCCCCTGAAAAGCCAAAAGGCGTCCGCCATTCTTGAGTGAATGACGGACGCCTTTGTCCGTTGCCTTATGAGCAAGCTTCGTTCAGGCGCCGTTGCCTGAACCAACTCACGGCGCCATGTATATCATGACCGTTCCGCTCCCGTCAACCGGACGGCCGGGAAACCCTTATAGGTCGTAATACAGGAAGAATTCGTAGGGATGAGGACGGAGCCGCATCGGATCGACCTCCCTCGTCCGTTTATAGCTGATCCAGGCTTCAATCAGATCTTCGCTGAAAACTCCGCCCTTCAGGAGAAACTTGTGATCCTTTTCCAGATTGTTCAGCGCCTCGTCCAAGCTGCCCGGCATGGTCCTGATCTTGGCCGCTTCCTTCGCTTCGAGGTCGTAGAGATCCTTTTCAGCCGGCTCACCCGGGTTGATCTTGTTCTCAATGCCGTCGAGCCCCGCCATGAGCATCGCGGAAAATGCCAAGTAGGGATTGCACCCGGGATCGGGAAACCGCACCTCGATCCGCTTGGCCTTCGGGCTCGGGGAGTACATCGGAATGCGGATACCGGCAGACCGGTTCCGGCTTGAGTAGGCCAGCAGCACCGGAGCCTCGAATCCCGGCGTCAGGCGCTTGTAGGAGTTGGTCGTCGGATTGGTGATCGCCGCCAGGGCCGGCGCATGTTTCAGGATCCCGCCGATATAGTGCAAGCAGAGTTGCGATACTCCGGCGTAATCCTTTCCGGCAAAGAGCGGCTTACCGTCCTTCCAGATGCTCTGGTGGGTATGCATGCCGGAGCCGTTGTCCCCGAAGAGCGGTTTCGGCATGAAGGTCACTGTTTTGCCGTGACGGCGCGCCACGTTCTTGACGATGTACTTGTACATCATCATCTTGTCCGCCATCTTGAGCAACGAATCGAAGCGCACGTCGATTTCGGCTTGGCCGGCGGTCGCGACTTCATGGTGATGCTTCTCGACTGCAATCCCGACCTTCTCCATTTCGAGGATCATTTCGCTCCGGATATCCTGCTGCGTGTCGGTCGGGGCGACGGGAAAGTACCCTTCCTTGTGGCGGATCTTGCCGCCAAGATTGACGCCCTCCTGTCCCGAATTCCAGACGCCTTCTTCGGAATCGATGAAGTAGTAACCGCTGTGGCTCGTTTGATCGTAGCGAGCCTGGTCGAAGATGAAAAATTCGGCTTCAGGTCCCCAAAAGGAGATGTCGCCGATTTTCGTGCTCTGGAGATACTTCTCGGCCTTTTGCGCGATGAATCGAGGGTCGCGGTCGTAGTTCTCGCGGGAGATCGGATCGATGACGTTTCCCGTCAGACTCAGCGTCGGGACGGCGGTGAACGGGTCCAGGCAGGCGGTCGCAGGGTCCGGCACGACCAGCATGTCACTGTTGTTGATCGCTTTCCATCCCCGGATGGACGAGCCGTCCAGGCCGGAACCGTCTTTGAACAGATCTTCCGTCAGTTCGCTGGTCGGGATCGTGAAATGCTGCCACATCCCCAACAGATCGACGAATTTCAGGTCCACGACTTGGACCTTGTTTTTCTTGGCAAACTCCAACACTTCGCGAACGTTCATTCCCCTCCTCCTTTCAGAGATCACTGAAGATCACGTGACGACCGCCGTTATGCCGCTTTGGCTTCAAGAAATTTTTCGATCGCGATTTCGATTCCGGCCCGCACCCGCTCAAGATGCGCCTGATCCGACAGCTTCTTCCCGGACTGGTCCGTCACATAAAACACGTCGGCGACTTGATCCAGCCTGGTCGAGATGCGGGCCGCATGGATCGACAAGCCGAGCTGGAAAATGGCATTGGTGATCACATGCAGCAACCCCTGCCGATCGTCCGCAAACACGTCGACGATCGTAAATCCGTCCGACGTTTCGTTGTCGATGCGCACCTCGGTCGCTTCCCGCGCTTTCGGCAGCTGGCGCGTCAGTTTCAACCGTGCGCCTCGTCTCAAGACGTCGTCGACATGTTCCCATCCCTTTAACACCGCAGCGATCCTGTCGCCTACCGTGTGACGTCGCTCGGCCGGTGGTTCCCCGTGAAAATCCGGGTCCGTCACCTGGAACGTGTCGACGACGATCCCGTCCGCTCTCGTCAGAATCTGAGCGTCGAGAATTTGCAGGCCGCTGCCCGCCATGACCCCCGCAATCTTTGAAAAAATACCAGGCGTCACTTCGTTGTGAGTGATTACCGTATACTCGCAGATCCCCAGCTCGCGGTTGAAATCGGATTCGACGACCACTTCCCCTGGGTGGAGACGCCGCACTGCCGACAAATGCGCCGCCATGCGGGCCGTGGTTGTCCCATACACGTATCGCTCCGGAAACAATTTCAGCTGTTCCGCGACCCAGGTTCGATCGACATCGGCCTGTCCGGCCAGAACGGGATGCCGACTGACATCCTCCGCCACCTGGGCTAGTTGCTCCGGCGCGCCTTGCGCTTCCCGGTCGCCGGACAATTCCGGCATCGTTTTCCCGTACAGTTCGATCAACAACGACTCTTTCCATTTCGTCAGGACGCCGGGGCCCACCGCCGCAATGTCGGCCGCAGTCAAGACAACCAGCTTCTTGAGCACTTCCGGCGTTCCGACCTCTCTGGCGAAAGGCAGCACGACCTTCTCATCGTTGGGATCCCGTCGAAATGCGGTATGCGCCATGAGAAGATGCCGGTGGACGAGAAACGACAACGTCCGCAAGTCCTGTTCATCCAATCCCAATCGACTCCCGACTTCCTCGCACAGCCGCCGCCCCACATCGCTATGATCCTCTTCCCGTCCTTTCCCCAGATCGTGCATCAACACCGCCAGATGCAGAATGTCTTTCCGCTTGATGCTTCGATAGATTTCACCGAGCAGACTTGACTCAGGGCCCAGGGCCTCGGCCCGGCCGACTGCCAGCAGGCTGTGTTCATCGACCGTGTACTTGTGATAGTGATTGAATTGCATGAGCCCGCGGACGGTGCCCATGGCGGGAACCAGCTTCTCGAGCAGGTGGGCGCGATGCATCGCCTCCAATGTCGGCGTTGTCCTCGGACCGGTCATGATCCGCAGGAAGATGCGGCTGACTTCCGGCGCGCGGTACACGCCGACGGCCACGTGATCGACGTGGCGATGAATGTCTTCTAGCAGCGGCGGCTCGATCGTCAGGCTCCGCTCACGCGCCAGGTCGAAGAGACGCAACAGGAGGGCCGGGCTCTCCAGCACCTTCGCGCGATGTTCTTCCGCCACCGTCAACACGCCGCTCCGAATGACGAAGTATTCTTCGACCCGGGGAGCTGGAAACAACCGGGCGAGCCTCCGCCAAACCGGCACGCTCCGGCAACGCTCGACAAACCGCATGCAGCGCTCGTGCAGTCCCATCGTGTGCTGGTAGTAGAGCTGCATGAACTGCTCGACCGCCAGGAGATGCGGCTGATCCTGATATCCGAAATGCTGCGCCAGCAAGACCTGTTCGTCGAAGGTCAGAATTTCCTGCGCCGTGCCTGCATGCACGTGCAGCAGCGCCCGCACCCGCCAGAGAAAGTCACGGGCTTCGGTGAGCGCCATCGAGTCGGCCCGCGAGAGGATCCCGCGATCGGACAGTTCTCGAATGGTCGGCGCGTGAAACCGCGCCATGCCGGCCCACTGGAGCAGATGAAGATCGCGCAGACCACCCTTGCTTTTCTTGACGTTCGGCTCAAGCAGATACACTGTTTCGCCGAACTTTTCATATTCGCGACGGCGTTCTTCAAGTTTTTGATCGAGGTAGAGATCGGTGTTTTTTGTCACGACCTTCCGCAGATACCGCTGATGGAATTCTTGAAAGAGATCCGCGCTGCCGGCCAGAAATCGCGCCTCCATCATGGAGGTTTTGACGGTCGAGTCCGCTTCGGCGAGTTCGATACTGTCGGCTATCGTCCGCACGCTGTGCCCCACCTGAAATCCGCAATCCCACAGCGGATGCAGGATCGCCCGGGCGAGCGATTCGACCGGTTTGTCCGACCCGGGCTGAAACAGGAACATGAGATCGATGTCGGAATGGGGGGCGAGCTCGCGACGGCCATATCCTCCCAAGGCCATCACGCAGCATTGTCGAAGGCCGGCGTTTGCCAGTTCGTCGCCGCCCTGGCGCACCGCGTCACGATAGCGGCCGACGATCAGACCGTCGGCGAATTCCGTCATAGCCGAGAGGATCTCGGCGCCGGGCGCCCCATCCATCACCCGTTGAGTAATGATCCGGCGATACTCCTCCAGCAACGCCCCGAGATTCGACGCTTCGGCCTCAGATACGGATGTGCGAGATGAATCGTGTTCCATGATCGACGCTATAACGCCGTCTCTCCGGTCTCTCCGGTTCTGATACGGACCGCCGCGCTCAGGTCGCGCACGAAGATCTTCCCGTCCCCGATGCTGCCGGTCTTGGCCGCCCGCGCGATGGTTTCCAGCACACGGGGCACCTGGTTGTCCTGGATCGCGACTTCAAGCTTGACCTTGGGGACAAATTCGATGGTGTACTCCTGCCCGCGGTACGTCTCCTTGTGACCCTTCTGGCGTCCGAAACCTTTGACCTCCGTCACGGTCATGCCCTGGACACCGATTTCCAGCAGGGCATCCTTCACCTCGTCGAGCTTGAACGGCTTGATGATCGCTTCAACTAGTTTCATGTCACTCCCTCCAGGCTTGCCCCTTGCCTGTTCACGAATAGGCGCGCTCGTTATGTTGCGTCAGATCCAATCCCGTCGATTCCTCTTCAGGTGTTACCCGCAGCCCACTGGCTCCATCGACCAGTTTCAAGATCGCGTAACTGCCTATGAACGAATAGGCACCGGCGGCGACCACCGCCACGAGTTGAACCGCAAGGTGCCCCTTTGCGGCAAACAGCCCGACGCCGACCATTCCCAGAATTCCACCGACGCCGTGAGTACCCATGACATCAAGCGTGTCATCATAGCCGATCTTCCCCTTCCAGACAATTGCCAGATACGAGCATAACCCCGCGGCAATTCCAAGAAAAATGGCTGCAAGCGGACTCACCAGCCCGGCTCCGGCTGTCGATGTCGCCAGACCAGCGACCGCGCCGCTGGCAATCCCCAGCACCGTCGGCTTCCCGCGATGCCTCCACTCCGCAATCATCCAGGCCAAGGCGGCGGAAACCGCCGTCACATGGGTCACGACCACGGCATTGACCGCCACGGCATTGGCACCGCGGGCGCTTCCGCCGTTGAACCCGAACCATCCAAGCCACAGGAGGCCGGCTCCCAGCAGGATGAAGGGAAGATTATGCGGCGCCATGTAGTCGGTTCGCCATCCTCGTCGCTTCCCGACCGCCATGGCACAGGCCACCGCGCTGAATCCGGCGCTGATATGGACCACCGCACCTCCGGCAAAATCCACGGCTCCCAGCCTTGCCAGCCATCCGCCCCCCCACAACCAGTGGCTCAGCGGCGCGTAGACCACCATCGACCAGAGTCCGGCGAAGAGCAGCATCGAACCGAACTTGATTCGCTCTGCAAAGGCGCCCGCGATCAGCGCCGGCGTAAAGGCTGCGAACAGCAGCTCGAACAGCATGAATGCCTGATGCGGCACGGTCGGCGCGTACATCGGATTCGGCGCCGCACCGACGCCGGAAAGCAGCACCCATTCCAATCCCCCAATGACTCCGCCCCGATCCGGCGCAAACGCGAGACTATAGCCGAATAGGACCCAGATCAGGCTGACGACGCAGAGAATTCCGAAAGACTGCACCATCGTGCTGATCACGTTTTTGCTGCGAACCAGTCCTCCATAATAGAAGGCCAGGCCCGGTACGATCATGCCTGTGACCAAAGCCGACGCTGCGAGCATCCAGGCGATGTCTCCGCTTTGCAACGACACGGCGGGAATTTTTTCAGTTGCTTCTTCAGCCCAGGCTCCGCAAGCCCATGCCAGACATTGCGTCGTCAGAGCCAAGATCACGACCACCAAGCGCCACACTTTTTCCATACCGCCTCCTCTCGCACGAACCTATACGCCGCGATACCCGTTGGTGATCGGCATCCGACGATCCTTGCCCAACCCCCGATGCGTGATCTTGATGCCAACAGGAGCCTGACGTCGTTTATACTCACTGCGATCGACGAGCGCGACAACCCGTAGTACGGTCTTCCGGTCAAATCCCATTCCGACCATTTCATCCACAGAGCGGTCGTCCTCGACATAGGCCTTCAAGATCGGATCGAGCACTGCATAGGGCGGGAGACTGTCCTCGTCTTTTTGGTCCGGCCGGAGTTCAGCCGTCGGCGGGCGATCGAGTATCCGTTTGGGAATCACCGCGCTCTCCCCTTGCCGATTCCGTCGTTGCGCCAATGCATAGACCATGGTCTTCGGCACATCCTTGATGACGGCAAAGCCGCCTGCCATATCACCGTACAAGGTGGCATAGCCGACGCTCATTTCGCTCTTGTTGCCGGTCGTCAGGACCAGGTGGCCGAATTTGTTCGACAAGGCCATCAACAGATTCCCGCGGATGCGGGCCTGCAGATTCTCTTCCGTCGTATCCACTTTCGCGCCTTGGAACACCTCCCGGAGCGTGGCGAGATAGGACTTGAACGCCGGAGTGATCGGCATGGACTTCATCTGAATACCGAGCCGGCGAACCAGTTCGCGCGTATCGTCGCGGCTTTCACGCGACGTGTACGGCGACGGCATGAACACGCCCAGGACGTTGTCCGCTCCCAGCGCATCCACCGCAATGACAGCCGTCAAAGCAGAGTCGATGCCGCCGCTGAGCCCGATCACGACCCGTTTGAACCAGTTCTTCCTGACGTAGTCACGCACACCCAACGTGAGCGCCTGATACACTTCATCCAAGGGATCGGCGAGTGATCCGCTCGCGGGAACGATGCGGACGCGTTTCTGCGAAGGCCGGGCTTTCAGCGCGAACCGATCGACTGAGGCCGCGGTCTTTCCGGCCACCCCCGGTTTTCTTGCCTGCGCCACCCTCGCCCTCGTCACCGATTCGACGTTCAGGTCGGCCACCAACAGGTCCTCTTCGAATCCCTTGGCCCGCGCGATGAGATCACCGGTATGGTCCAGGATCACGCTATGACCGTCGAACACCAGTTCGTCCTGCCCGCCGACGGTATTGGTATAGGTCACGATCACTCGATTGTCCCTCGCGCGGGTCGCCAGCATCTGCTCCCGCGAGCGGCTTTTCCCGACGTGGAACGGCGAGGCGTTGATGTTGACGATGATCTCCGCCCCGGCCGCGGCCTGCCGGCGGGTGGGACCCTCGGGTAGCCAGATATCTTCGCAGATGTTCACAGCCACGACTGTACCGTTCACCGTCACCAGCGGGAGGCGACGCCCTGGGTGAAAGTAGCGGCTTTCATCGAAGACGCCATAATTGGGCAGATACCATTTTGCGTAGGTCGTCACGAGCCGACCTCCGGCGATGACGGCAGCGGCGTTATACAATTCATGCCGGCCGGCCGGCACGACGGAGGACTGTGCTTCTTTCTGCTCCGGCATACTTCCATGGCCCACATAGCCGACGACCGCCACCAGATCCCGGCAGGCGCGAGCGACCTCGTTGAGAGCGCGCCTGTTGTCTTCGACGAACTGCGGCTTCAAGAGAAGATCTTCCGGCGGGTAACCTGTTATCGCCAGTTCAGGAAATGCGACGAGATCCGGCTTGGCCTTGCGTGCCTCGCGCAGCCAGCCGATGATCTGCCGGACGTTGCCGTCCAGGTTTCCGACGGTGGGGTTCATCTGGACCATGGCAATGCGAAAGGTTCGCATAGGTAAAAAAAAACGCCCTCAGACTCTCATGAAAAGAGCCGAGGACGTCATTGTCCGTGAGTCAGGTGATTAAACGTGATAGGAGACTCCGTTGTCTCCGACGAGCCGGCGACACGGTAACATTCAGCCGCCGAGCCTGTCAAATTGTTTCCGGAGCTTCCGGTCCCGTCAATGTTTTCGCAATGCCGGAGGGAGCAAGCCCCATACGACCCTGCGAACGGCCGCCCAAAGCGCGTTACATACAGCGGTGAGGTCCGGAGCGGACCGTGCGACCAGCTTGATTGCCAGGCCGGGGAGCGCCGGCCGGGAAACGCCGCCGAGCAGATGTCCCGGGCGCTCGTCAAGGATCGAACTGATCTCAGCTTCCAGAACATTCCAGAGAGCGTCGGCTATTCCATCGCCCACGATGAACAGCGAAGCAACGTAATCCCATTTCGATGCCAGGCCGACCGCTCCAGATTTCTTGGCAGGCGCGAGATGGTATCGTTCCAACAACGATGACCCCGATGCCGTCGTGATCCGGATCTCGTTGTTCAAACTGGAGAAGGCCCAGCGTTCTCCGCTGGCGATCCGCCCGGACGCGATGGCGTCCCACAACAAGACCGTGGCTCCTGACGCCAACGTCACATTGATCGATTGGCGAAATCGCGACCCCGCAAAAGGAATGGTGTGTTCCGGAAACCACTCCAGCTTTGCCCCGGCTCCGAGGTGAACGTCGATGTCCTGAACCGCCTCCTCAGTAGGAGACCGATAGACCCGATTCGCGGACGGCGTAGAAATCAGCACATGCGCCGAGGGGGCCAAATGCATGTCGATCGCGAGGCGGTCCCCGCCCACCAGACCGCCGGAAGGGTTCAACAAGAGGGTATAGGCCGCGCCGGAATCGTCGAGATAGATCGGCGGCAGCAGATGCCAGGGTGTTTGGGCATTCGTGCGCGCGAAGACGGTGCGCGTCCCGTTCAGGACATACCGGAGCGTGAGGCCGCCGACTCTCCCGACGGATTCTGTCGACGCATCCTCACGGTTTGTTTTTGAAGTGGACACGCGCGGCGGTACCGCGCCGTCAGCTCGACTGCGCATGCTGAGGGATGCAGTGTTCAACCCAGGTCACCACGCGATCAAGACCTTCGCCGGTCAGGAGGTTGGTAAACATGAAGGGGAGATCGCCCCTCATGCGCCGGCTGTCGCGCTCCATGATGGAGAGATCTGCGCCGACGTGCGGCGCAAGGTCGATCTTGTTGATGACAAGCAGATCCGAGCGCGTGATACCGGGGCCGCCTTTCCGGGGAATCTTGTCGCCTGCCGCCACGTCGATCACGTAAATGACCCTGTCGACCAATTCCGGGCTGAAGGTCGCGGCGAGGTTGTCGCCGCCGCTTTCGACGAACATCAACTCGACTTCGGGATGACGCTTGAGCAGATCATCCAGCGCCTCCTGATTGTGCGACGCATCCTCCCGAATGGCGGTATGGGGGCAGCCGCCGGTTTCGACTCCGAGAATCCTGTCCTGAGGGAGCGCGCCTTTCCTCGTGAGAAATTCCGCGTCTTCCTTGGTAAAGATGTCGTTCGTGACGACGGCCAGGCTGTATCGGTCGCGTAGTCTCCGGCAGAGCGCTTCCACGAGCGCGGTTTTCCCGGAACCGACCGGACCGCCGATGCCGATCACCGGAATCCGGCGCGAGCGCCGTGCTCTGGGCCGGCCGCTGCCACTCAAATGATCATCCGCCCGGTGCATCACAACCTCGTCCCTCGTGAAGCGTATCTCGCATCTCGCGAAAATTTACGACGTTTCGCGTTTCGAGTTTCTTGTTTCAAGTCGTTGGTTCCCGACGGGTAATGCGAACCGCTGAACTTGAAATTGACCATGTTTCACGATCTGAAGAGCCGCGATTCCAGCCTCGCATGGCGCATCGCATAGATATCCTGGACCGGAGACCATGACGCCAAGCCTTCGCGCGGCTGTTCCAGGCTCAGATCCGCGATCAACGACGCCCATCGACCTAACAGACGTTGGCTTTCCAACTGACCGACAGGAAGCAGTTTCATCGCTGCGGATACGAAGCCCTGCGCGGTTTGATACAGATACGCCGAGACAGTTTCCTGTCTCGACCAACCGCATCCTGCCAACGTGAGCCCGACGCTGACCGGAAAGTGTCCCGGAGTGCGCCGCTCATCGATGGCATTGTGAAATTGACGCAATAGTCGTCCCCTGGGGAGCTGCTCGGCGGCTACTCTGGCAACCTGTTTCCCCATCTGCCGACTGGCCAGTCGCGATTCGCGGCCAATTTTCAACGCATCCAACTCACGATCAATCGTCAAGACGGTTTTCACCGTGCCGGTCGACTCGGCCTGATGGGCGACTGCCACAACGGCTGCTTCGCGCCGGCTGATTCCATGAACGAGGAGATCTTCCACATATCGCGTGAAACTCTTGACATCTCTCACCGCTCCATCCTTCACCGCCGCCTCCAGTCCCGACGAGAAGGCAAACCCTCCGGAAGGGAAAAAACTGTCGACGAAGCGAAGGCCTTGTATGAGAGCAACGGTCTTCACGTGTCACGTTGAGCCCTTGTGGCTCTTGTCATCGGCGAAGGGCGCGAGGCAAGCGGAGAAAAGATTCCTTGAAGCCTGTCACCTATTGTCTCTCGCCACGCGCCTCCAGCCTAAAAAAGAAAATACCGCTGCGCCATCGGCTGCACGACGATCGGCTCGCACGTCAGACGCACACCGTCGGCGGTGACCACATAGGTTTCAGGATCGACCTCGATCTTGGGAAGTGCATCGTTGAGTTTGAGGTCGCGTTTCTTCACCGTGCGGCAATTCTTGACCGCCGCCACGCGACGTTCGAGTCCGAGTTTCTTCGGCACGTCTCGCTCCAGAGCGACCTTCGACATGAAGGTGAGGCTGGTGCTGGCGATCGCGCGTCCGAACGACCCGAACATCGGCCTGCTGATGATCGGCTCGGGCGTCGGGATCGAGGCATTGGGATCGCCCATCTGCGCCTGGGCAATAAATCCGCTTTTCAACACCATCTCAGGCTTGATGCCGAAGAATGCGGGCTTCCAGATCACCAGATCTGCCACCTTCCCCACTTCAATCGAGCCAACCTCATGCGCAACTCCATGGGAGAGCGCCGGATTGATCGTGTACTTCGCCACATACCGCTTTGCGCGGAAGTTGTCGTTCTGCCCCTTCCCGGATTGGATGCCGCGCTCCGTCAAATGGCCTCGCTGCACTTTCATCTTGTGGGCGGTCTGCCAGGTCCTGATGATGAGTTCTCCGATGCGCCCCATCGCCTGCGTGTCGGAGGACATCATGCTGATCGCACCCATGTCGTGCAGGACATCCTCAGCGGCGATGGTTTCCCGCCGAATGCGCGATTCGGCGAAGGCCACATCCTCCGGAACGCGCTTGTTGAGGTGGTGACACACGATCAGCATATCCAGATGCTCATCCAGCGTGTTCACCGTGAACGGCATCGTCGGATTGGTCGACGAGGGCAGCACATTCGGCTCTCCGCACAGCTTGATGATGTCCGGCGCATGCCCTCCGCCGGCGCCTTCTGTATGGTAGGAGTGGATCGTCCGGCCCTTAAAGGCCTTGACGGTGTCCTCGACAAAACCGGCTTCGTTCAAGGTGTCCGTGTGTAACGCAACCTGCACATCGTACCGTTCGGCGACGCTCAAGGCGCTATCGATTGCGGCCGGCGTCGAGCCCCAATCTTCATGCACCTTTAACCCCAACGCTCCGGCTTCGATCTGCTCGTTCAACGCATCGGGTAACGAGCAATTACCCTTGCCGGTGAATCCGAGATTCATCGGAATGCCTTCAGCCGCCTCGAGCATCCGATGGATGTTCCACGGACCGGGCGTTGACGTAACCGCATTCGTCCCGGTGGCAGGCCCGGTCCCTCCTCCGATCATCGTGGTGATGCCTGCTGAAAGCGCTTCCCAGCATTGCTGCGGGCAAATAAAATGGACGTGCGTTTCGAGCGCCCCTGCCGTCAGGATACAGCCTTCGGCTGAGATCGCTTCCGTTCCCGCTCCGCACTCCATGCCAGGGGAGACGTTCGGCATCGTATCGGGATTGCCTGCCTTGCCGATGCCGACGATGCGCCCGTCCTTGATCCCAATATCCGCTTTGACGATTCCCCAGTAATCCAGAATCAGGGCATTGGTGATGACCGTGTCCAGCGCCCTTTCGCGGTTCGTGGCTCGGGACGATTGACCCATTCCGTCGCGAAGGACCTTCCCGCCACCGAATACGGCTTCATCCCCGTAGGACGTAAAGTCCTTTTCGATTTCGATCAACAGATCCGTATCAGCCAATCGAACGCGGTCGCCAACCGTCGGGCCAAAGAGATCCGCATACTGTTTTCGGGGAATCTTCACCGGGCCCCTCCTTTCCGGATGAATCCGCGTTCAACTGCGCGGGCCAACGCTCGAGTCTTGATCTGTGCGTCGTCCAATGAGCCGTCGGTCAAGCCGTTGATGCCGTGGACTGCGCGCTTGCCGGCCAGCGCGACCAATGCGACTCGCTTTTCCTCACCGGGCTCGAACCGCGCCGCAGTGCCGGCAGGAATGCAGAGCTTAAATCCGAACGCCTCCTCACGGTCGAAGATGAGCCCGCGATTCACTTCGAAGAAATGGCAATGGGAACCCACTTGAATCGGCCGGTCGGCTGTATTCTTAACCGTCAATTCCTTGGTTGCGCGATTCTTGAAGGTCTCGATGTCGCCTGCCGCAAAGAGAATTTCTCCCGGAATTACCGGTCTGGCGAGTTCAGCCCGGATGGTCGCAGCCAGTGAATCCCCCTTTTTCTTTGAAGCTTTGGGGCCTCTCTTGGTTTTTGGCATGTCTTCCTCCTGAACAGATGGGGCCGAGATTCGGCGAAGTCGTCTGTGCGGTTATCGGATCGGGTCATGCACGGTGACGAGCTTCGTGCCGTCCGGAAACGTCCCCTCGACCATGATTTCGTGAATCATCTCCGGCACACCGGGCATGACATCCTTACGAGACAGCAGGGTCGTTCCATAGGTCATCAGTTCGGATACCGTCTTGCCATCGCGAATGCCTTCCAGAACGGCGGCAGTGAGGTAGGCCACGGCTTCGGGATGGTTGAGTTTGAGGCCGCGCTTCTTGCGATCAGCGGCCAGCTGACCAGCCGTGTAGATCAGCAGTTTTTCCTGTTCCCTTGGCGTCAGATGCATGATTCCTCCCTCATCGCAGCGTTACCGGCGTCCTTCGTAAGCCGGGGAAGGTCGTACGCTATGGGTTTCCCCCTACCAGGATCCCCTCAGAATCTTGTTGCGAGGAATCGGATGCTAGTCTACGATTTCAGCACCTGTCAAGCGCACTCACAGGCCATGAACGAAAGGAGGCCTCCGTGGCGCCCGCCGCTTTCCAAGATCAGTTTCGAGACCATCCCACATTTGGATTCGTCGACTGGGTCTTGCGCGGAATCGGCCAGGTGGTCTTTCAGAATAATCCGGTCTCCGGAGCCGTGATTCTGGCCGGGATTTTCTACAATTCCTGGATTTACGGCACAGTCTGTCTGTTCGGTACGATCGTCAGCACAGTGACCGCTCTGTTCTTCAGAGCCGACAAGGGCATGATCAAGGATGGGCTCTTCGGTTTTAACGGCGCCTTGATCGCCATCGCCCTGGTGGCCTACACCAGCCAGAACTTTACGACCGGAAACATGCCAAACTGGCACCTCTGGCTCTATATCGTCCTCTCCGCCGCTTTCACGACAGTGACAATGCCGGCGTTTGGCGCCCTGTTCGGCCCGCACAAGGTTCCCGGCCTCACCATGCCGTTCGTTTTGGCGACCTGGTTCTTTCTCGGAGCATTGCTGCAATTCTCTACGATCGATGTGTCCAACGCGCTCAAGCCGACTTCGCCTTCGGATTTCTCGGGCCCGAGACCGGAGTACACCTGGATCACCTGGTTCCACGGCATTACCATGGGAATCGGGGAGATTTTTTTCCAGGACAATTGGGTGACCGGAATTGTCATTCTGATGGGGATCGCGGTCAATACCAGGATCGGCGCTCTGATGGCCCTCATCGGGTCCACGCTTGCAGTGGGTGTCGCAGTACTCTACGGAGCCCATGATGCCACAATCCGTGACGGCCTATTCGGGTACAATGCCGCTCTGACCGCGATGGCCCTCGGCGGCACGTTCCTGGTGTTGAACATTCCAGGTTTTATCTACACGGTGATCGGCGTGATCGTATCCGCCAGAGTGTGGGCCTCACTCGGCATTTTCCTGGAACCGTCCGGAATGCCGGTTCTCACATCCGCATTCGTCTTCGTCACATGGTTGATGCTTCTCGCCAGAAACGGATTTCCTTCGCTGATCCTGGTCGCGCCGGCCGATGCCACGACGCCGGAAGACAATCTGGCGCGATATCGAGCGGCTCAGAAGAAATAGATCACTTCGAACGAGAGGGTCGGTTGGTAACTGGTCGATCGTCCTCCGACCTGGAAGACATTCTGGTTGGACTTGTCATAGCGATATTCCAGGCGAGTCATCAGAGAGCTGATCGGCTTGTACTGGAGGGTGGACGTGACCTCCCACAGCGTCTGGCCCACCGGTGATGCCGGACTGGTCGAAGTCGCGCCGAAACACACGTTCGCCCTCGGTTGATAGGCAGTCGTTCCGCCGCAGGAGGCAAATCCACCGGGATCCTCGAAAATCTCCCCGCGGATGCGAACGCCCCACTGCTTCGTCAGGTCGTAGATGAAATAGCCTGCCACGCCGTCCCACCGCGCGTTCTTCGCCTGACTGATCGTACTGCTATTGATCTGGTTGGCATAATAGGATTCCAGGACGAAGGACGCCCGCTCGGTCGCTTGAATGGAGAAGTAGCCGCCCCCGAGCAGCAGACTCCCCCAACCGACCGGAACCGCGTTCAAACCGGACCCGACTAATCCATAGAGCGTCAACTTGAACTTCTCGGAGTAGGCTACCGTCAGGGCCGATTCAATCCAGGGGTCTCCCCGATTGTCCGACAAATTGCTGTTGATGTGATTAATGACGCCCACTGACCAGGAAAGCTGGTCAGTGAAATCATAGCTTGCGCGGAATCCCCTCGTGGTGAACGGTTGCCCCAATCCAAACAGCCAGGATCGTGAATAGTTCGCGTTGTACGGGCTTTCCACCACTTCGTATCCGACAAGGCCGTTGCTCTGTCCAACTTGCAGCTTCAATCCCGTTCCGACCGGCGCGATGTACTGCACGAAGAATTCCTGGAAGTCCGCCCAAGTACTGAGATTCACGCCGCCGATGAAGTCTGAATCGCGGCCGGCGTTAAATTTCACCTTGAATCCCGTGCGGTCTGTCCAATCACCATCCGCTTTCGCCTCTCTTCCCAATACAAACTGCGCGAGATTCGGTCGCAACTCGTTGGAATTGACGTCAAAGATCCGCAGTTGATTGATTCGATTGGACGGGTTGTTGAAGTTCTGCGTATAGGAGCCGTCGAGATATCCGTAGAAGTGGAGCCGCAGCTTCTCCCATAGGAGCTTCCGTTCGATGGATTGCTCGGCTTGCTTCAGCCTCAGAGAAATATGTTCCAGTTGATCAACCGGTGCATCCGAGGGGTCTTCGGCAAAGGCATCGAAGGCGAAACCTGGAAAGCCACACAGCGCCAGGGCAATTCCGAAGGTGACGGTTCGAACAAGGGCTTGTATCATTCAAGGCCGCAACGTCTTCCTTGCCTTCCGCTGGCCGGAGAGTCGAACGATGCTCGCAAGCACTAAATGAACGCAACGACTCACGCCGTCGATCTTCAAGAATTCAGTCGATACTCATGGATGCTCGCTCAAGACAGTCTTGGCGTCATAGAGATCCAGGGAACCTGTCGGCTTTTCGCCTTTGAACATTGTCACGGTCATGGACGTGCGGCGGGACAGCATCAGCACATCAAAGCGCTGGCCCAGATGAAAATAATCATATCCTTCCCGAAGCGTCAACTCCGCGCAGCGTCGTCGAAGGTATATATCCAACTGCTCCTGGGGGGTGAAGGGGCTGACCCGGTATTCCACGCGATAGGCGTTTTCCCTGAGCTGTTCGACCTGATCGTTCTCAGCCTCCGACAACGGCGTGTACTGTCCGGTCGCACAGCCGGTCAGCAAGGCGGTCAGGACTAGAGCACATGATTGCAGCAACGTCTTCATCTTTTCGCTCCACGGAGTACCACAAATCTTTTCCCTCATATTCTTCAGACGTTCGTGGCGGGTGACGTCGACCTGGGGGCCCGACCATCCACAGTCATTCACATTCCTCCTCCCCTCCTCTTCCAGAGGCGGATAAGGTAATGTTCCGCCAGCGTCGCGAATCGCAGAAAGAGCATCATCACCCATCTCAAGTAAGGATGGAATGCCGGGCACGCGACTTGTGCCGAAGCTCGGGTGCCGTTCATGCTAAGCAGATGCGGTCGTGTGTCACGACGGCGAGCACTGTTCGATGGTCCGTTGGCGCTTCGCATCAACGGACCGAGTTGCACAGCCGAGCAGATGCGAAGCATTGTACGGTCGAGTTGAGGCACCGGAAGCGTGCGGGCATTTCATCCGTGAATTCACACGTTACACCGTCAAATGCTGTCTCACCATTTCGGCATTTAGCTCATCGCTCTTGCCAGCCGCCACCACCGCCCCCTTGGCCATCACCACATACTTCTCCGCCAACCGCGCCGCAAAGTGGAGCCCCTGCTCGACCAGCAGTATGGCGAACCGCCGGGAGTTCTTGAATCGGATGATCACGTCTTCAATGTGATCGACGATAGAGGGCTGGATGCCTTCCGTCGGTTCATCGAGAAGAAGCAGCTTCGGATTTGAGAGCAGCGCTCGCCCGATCGCGAGCTGCTGCTGTTCGCCGCCGCTCAGCACACCGCCGGGACGATCGAGAATCTGCGTCAACTTCGGAAAGAGCTGATAGACTTCATCGAACGCGTCTTTTTCAACGGCGCTGCCCGCCGTAGCCGGCCTGGCCCAGAATCCGAGCTGCAAATTTTCACGGACGGTCAAGTGCGGAATGATCTCGCGCCCCTGAGGAACATAGGCCAACCCGCGACGGGCTCGTCGATCTGTGGACAGCTTTGTCACGTCCGATCCGTCGAACATTATTTTTCCGGATCGGACCGCGAGCAGTCCTGTAATCGCCTTGAGGGTGGTGGTCTTGCCCACGCCGTTACGTCCCATCAAGCATGCCACTTCGCCCGGCTCCACGGTGAACGACACATTCCGGAGAATATGGCTTTCTCCATAGTAGGCATTGATGTTGTTCAGTTCCAGCATCAATACTCGTTACTCGTCGTTGGTATCTCGTGTCTCGCTAACAATGAATTCCCGTCACACTAGCTTTTCTCCAAAGTACCACTTTGATTTCGCGCTTCACGAGATACGCGTTACGCGTGCGCGACTTTCTGTCTTCCCAAATAGATTTCTCGCACTCTGGCGTCGGCCTGTACTTTCTCGACCGGTCCTTCACAAATGACCGTCCCTTCATGCAGGACCGTCACAATCCGGGCGATCTGCCGCACGAACTCCATATCGTGCTCGATCACGACGATGGCGTGCTTTGCGGCCAACGATTGCAAGAGGATACCGGTCTGCTCCGTCTCTCTGTCGGTCATGCCTGCAACCGGTTCGTCGACCAGGAGCAGGGACGGATCTTGGAGAATCACCATGCCGATCTCGAGCCACTGTTTCTGTCCGTGCGACAACGAACCGGCCCTGGTCGGCGCGTAGTCCTTGAGGCCGATTACCTCCAGCGTTTCGCCGATCCTGGCCTGCTCTTCATGTGTGGACGTTTTCAGCATCGTGTGAAGCACGCCTTTACTGACCCGCTTTACCGAGAGATCGAGATTTTCCCAGACCGTCAGGTTGGCATAAATGGAGGGGGCTTGAAATTTTCTCCCTATGCCGAGCTTAACGATTTCGTCCTCCCGTTTGCCGATCAACTCGGTATCTTTGCCGAAAATCACCCGGCCGGACGCCGGCTTGGTCTTCCCGCAAATCACATCCAGGAGCGTGGTCTTTCCGGCGCCGTTCGGGCCGATTACGACGCGCAGCTCGTTGTAATTTACGATGAAATTCAAATTGTTCAGCGCCTTGAATCCGTCATAGTCGACGGTCACGCCTTCGAGATAGATGATGGACCCACGTTCGCTCACGTCAACGTCTCCCCCTCGGCGACGACGACGGGCTTGCGGACGCGGACCTGCTCTTTCAGATTGCGCAGGATTCCGATCAGCCCGTCCGGAAACAGGAGTACGACCGCCACAAAGAGCCCGCCCAGAATGAACGGCCAGAGTTCCGGAAAGTAATTCGTGAGCACGCTCCGCCCGAGATTGACGCTGACGGCTCCCAACACTGCGCCCGCCAGTGTCCCCCGGCCTCCGACCGCCACCCAAATCACCATTTCTAAGGAAGGCAATACGCCGATCTGCGCCGGAGTAATGATGCCGACTTGCGGCACATAGAGCATGCCGGCGAGGCCTGCCAGAGCGGCGGCCGTCACGAACACGAACAATTTGTAGTTCGCCGGCGTATAACCGGAGAACACCACGCGTTGCTCACTGTCGCGAACGGCGATGAGGACCTTTCCGGCGCGCGAACGGATAATCCACCGGCAAAGCAGATAGGCGCCGCCGAGACAGAGGACGGTTACAACGTACAATGCCCTTTGCGTGCCGGGCTCAGAAAGCCGAAACCCAAGGAGCTGCTTGAAGTCGGTCAATCCATTGGTGCCGCCGAGATTCGTTTCGTTACGGTTGAAGACCAGCCATGCGACCAGCGCAAGCGCTTGGGTGATGATGGCGAAGTACACGCCCTTGATCCGGCTACGGAAGGCGAGAAACCCGAACACAAGGGCGAACAGGGTCGGCACGAGGATGGCCCCGAACAGCGCAAGAGGAAAACTGTAGAACGGCTTCCAAAAAAACGGCAGCTCTTTCACCTGGTTCCAGACCATGAAGTCCGGCAGTTCGCTTCCATAGACACTCTCTTTCCCGATCGTGAGCATGAGGTGCATGCCCATGCAGTAGGCGCCGAGCCCGAAAAAAACGCCCTGTCCCAAACTCAGGATGCCGGTATACCCCCAAATCAGATCAAGGCCGATCGCCAATATCGCGAAGGCCAAAAACTTCCCGAAGCGATTCAGCGAAAAGTCGGAGAGATGCAGCCACGAATCCTCAGGCGGTATGACATTCAACAGCGGCATCAGAATCAACAAGACAAAGCCCGTGACCCAAAAGGCCAACCCTACGTCGCGCTGTGCGTGCGGCTGGATGTCGTGATTCTCAGTCATGGGTTCGAGCGTGTTTACTGCGATTGCTCAAAATGGTTATCAAGCAAGGCCGCAAGGAGTTCGGGCGCCGAGGCGTGCTTTACCTTGTACGTTGAGGCGCACGAACGACTGAGAACGAAGCTTGAGGCCATTTTCAGCAACCGATTAGGAGTCGGCGTGGCGTCCTTTGATCGCGAATAATCCTGAGGGACGCCACTGCAGGAATAAAATGACCAGGACCAGGATACAGACTTTGCCGTAGACAGCCCCGAGACTCGGTTCAAGCAGCTTATTCAGTCCCCCGATGCCTAGGGACGCCACAATGGTCCCGGCCAGCTTCCCGACGCCACCGGTGACCACCACCATGAACGAATCGACGATGTAGTTCTGGCCGAGACCCGGCTCTACGTTGCCGATGAGCGTAAGCGCCCAACCCGCGATCCCTGCCAGGCCGGAACCGAAGGCGAAGGTATAGGCATCCACCCTTCTGGTCGGAATACCAAGGCAGGCGCTCATATTACGATTCTGCGTCACTGCGCGGACGCGTAATCCGAGGCTGGACCGGAAGAGGATGGCGTAAATGGCCAGCACGCAGAACACGGAAAGGGCGATGACAAAAAGCCGGTTGTTCGGCAGATATACGCCGACCATGGCTTGCTGCCCGCCGCTCAGCCATGCCGGTGCCACGACCGCGGTGAGGTCGCCGAAATAGACCCGCGCCGCCTGCATGAGGACCAGACTCACACCCCAGGTAGCCAGCATCGTTTCCAACGGGCGCCCGTACAGAAAACGAATGACGGTGGCTTCGAGCAGGAATCCGCAGCCTGCCGCCAGCAGAAATGCGACCGGCATGGCGAACGCGAAATAGTAGTCGAACATGGGGGCCGGAAGAAACGTCTTGAACAGCTCCTGCGTCACGAACGTTCCATAGGCTCCGACCATCATCAGTTCCCCATGGGCCATGTTGATCACGCCCATGAGCCCGAAGACGATCGCGAGACCGACGGACATGATCAGAAGAATCGAACTAAGGCTGATGCCGCGAAAAATCGTCTCGATGGCGTTCGACCAGGCCGCCCAGGTTTCAATGCGCTCAATGGCGGAAGCGGCGGCTTTCGCCAGGCCCTGTTGGACATCCGTGGCATCGGGCGATTCTCCGGCTTTGACCAGTTCTCTCAGAGCCGGCACTCCGTTCTGGCTCGAGAGTTCAGCCAGTTTTTCTGCCGCCGCGAGTTTTGTCGATGGGTCGTCCGTTGCCAGCTTGAGCAGCGCTGCAGATTCCTCCATTGTGTAGCGCACCCACTTGTTTGTTTCCTTCCCGGCGGCCCGTTCGAGCCACGGCACGGCCACTTGTTTTCCCGAGGTGCCGAGATCCGTCGCGGCGGAGCGCCGGACATCGTTCTTGGGACTTTCGAGATTGGCTCGATTTTTCAGCAAGTCCATCACCGGCTTGATGACCTGCCTGATCGAGCGGTCCGCATTGGCACGTATTTCATCCAGGCGTGGAATCAGGTTGACATCGCCCTGCTCAATGATGGTGCGGAGCGCCGCTTCTCGCATCGCTTCATCTTCACTCGTGAGTTGCGCGAGCGCCCGCTCAACCGATGCGCCGGTGGAGACAGATGCCTGTGGTTCCTCGGCAATGGCGCAATCATTGACGGGGTGAAGGAGGCCCAGGAGAAGCAGGAGGAACCGGCAGGATTTCTTCACGATTGCGACAACTCCAGAACAAGACAAACGGGTGACGTGGACATTCCGTCACGTCACCCGCTTATATCCCTTATCCTTTTTCGCCTATTGGGTTCGCAGGTTTTGCGACTGCGCGCCCGCTACTTTTTCTGATAGGTGCCCTGATGGCTGATCCAGTCACAACCCTTGTCGGGGCTCGTATATTCGCTCCAGGGCTCCGGCTTCACCAATCCTTTGGAGCGCGAGACAACTTTGAATTGCCCGTCCTTCAAAATCTCACCGATGAGCACCGGCTTGTGCGTATGATGGTTGCCAGTATCCATCATGATTTCACCGCCAGGCGCAAGGAATTTTTGACCATAGACGGCTTTTCGCACCTTGTCCACTTCGATTGAACCCGCCTTTTCGACCGCCTGTTTCCAGACATGGACTCCAAAATACGCCGCCTCGATCGGATCGTCCGTTACTCGTTTGTCGCCGTCCGGCAAATTGTTCCGTTTGCAATAGGCTTTGAAATTCGCGACGAATTGCTTGTTCTGGGGCGTATCGACGCTCTGATAGTAGTTCCAGGCCGCCAAGTGGCCGACGAGCGCCGAGGTATCCATGCCTCGCAATTCGTCTTCCGCCACGCTGAAGGCCATGATAGGAGCATCTTCAGCGCGCAATCCCTGATTCGCGAATTCCTTGTAGAACGGCACGTTGCTGTCGCCGTTGATCGTACTGATCACCGCCGCTCCTCCGCCTGCCGCGAACTTTTTGATCTTGCCGACGATGGTCTGATAATCCTGATGATGGAAGGGAGTGTACTCCTCCATGATATTGGCCTCCGGCACCTTCTTCGCCAACAGCATAGCCCGCAGGATCTTATTCGTCGTCCGCGGATACACGTAGTCCGTGCCCAATAAATAGAACTTTTTATAACCCCCGCCCTCCTTGCTCATGAGATATTCCACCGCCGGCACCGCCTGTTGGTTGACCGCAGCGCCGGTGTAGAACACGTTGTGGGAACATTCTTCGCCCTCGTACTGAACCGGGTAGAAGAGCAAGCCGTTGTTCTTTTCAAAGACCGGGAGGACGGATTTCCTGCTGACGGAGGTCCAGCAACCGAACACCACTGCCACTTTGTCCTGCAATAAGAGCTGCTTGGCCTTTTCCGCGAAGAGGTCCCAATTGGAGGCGGGATCAACCACCACCGGTTTGACCTGTCGACCCAGCACGCCGCCCTTCGCGTTGATTTCTTCCACCGCCATGAGAACGGTATCTCGCAGCGACACTTCGCTGATTGCCATCGTACCGCTTAGCGAATGGAGCACTCCGATCTTGATCGGCTCCTTGTCGGCCGCATAAGACAAGGCCCAATTGCCCAAATTGCCGAGCAACGCGGCGATGCCCACGCCGGCTGCAGCCTTCGAGCTTTGAACTAGGAACTCCCGCCGCGAAGATCCCTGTTCGGGCCTCTCCGGCACTCTGTTCTCGTCATTGTTCTTTGTGATCTCGCTCATCTCTCATCTCCTTTGTCTATGATCTCATAATGACACGCTGAGCGCTGATCGTGCTTGTCTAGAAGTTATACCAGGCGGACAGCGTAAACATATCGGCCTGATTCGATGCCTTTGCGAAATAGGTGGTCGGCTGCGCCCAGTTTGTCCAGAAGTGTTGCCACTCGAAGCCCATCATCATGTCCGCCCATACAGGATGAATCGCCGTGAGATATGTTCGTTGATTGGAAAGATATTGGATGCTGGAGTTATAGCCAGCCGAGCCAGGCGTTGTGCCATAGGCATTGATACTGCCTTTCAAATCCCGGTCGAGGGGATTGTCGATACCATAGCCAAACAAGAAGGTGTAGTCTCTGGAATGCGCATAGCTGAGTTGGAACCAGGCGGTGGTCGTCCGCACTGGACTGCCTGTCAGCCAGTTCAGATCTTGATTCCACCGGAACCATTCGTTCCCGAGAGCCTGCCCATAGGCCAACTCTCCCATGAATTTCAATTGTTTGGTCAGTTGATGCACCGCTTCGATCCCGACCAGGTAGGAATTGATGTCCTTGCCGGAGGTAAAAGCAGCGCTTGTGGGTCCCGCTCCTCCGGCTGCGTTAAGAGTCGGTGCCGACCGATACCAACGATAGGCGAGGTTAGCCGCAACCATGGTGCCCGCCATGTTCCCGGTTCCGTTGTATGCGAGTCTGCTCCCGAAATAGGGCATCTGGACCGGGTCGTTAAACGATTGGGTGCTGCCGGGCCCGCCTCCATTGGCTCCTTCAGCGGGCGTCGGGCGCACTTGGTTGTTGCCGCAACAGTTCGACAACCCGCGCTCGAATCGCATGACGGTGATGAGCCCCTCGATGTTTTCTGAGAACTTCTGCCGCAGGGTGATCTGTGGAATACGTTGCCAGAGATTGCCGGTGTAACCCATGATGGAGAAGTCGATGTTGTCACTCAGCAACGACATGATCGGGTTCCAGTCCTGTCCGATCGTAAACGACGTCTTCCCGTTGTTAGGAGAATATTTCATGTAGGCGAGACGCAGACGGGGCAACAGGTTATTGCCGGTGTCAGACTGTCCGTAGAAGTCCACCTCGACGACGCCGGCGAGCGTGCTCTGCCCGTCTGTTCTATCGGCGCGGAGGCCGAAGACGCTATAGCGTGGATTCAGCGTGCTGCTGCTGTTGCCCTGACGGCCGGCCGCAGTTCCGTAGCCGTTGAATTGCTGCGGATCCAACGGGTTCGTGTTCCTGGTGCTGTAGATACCATCTAATTCGATGCGCCCGTACGGCGTAATCGCTCCCTTGCTTCCCTTGGTAAAAATCGGCGCGACACAACCTGCGCAGAGATTAACGGCCGGTTCCACGTCTTCCATTTTCCGTGTCTCTCTGCCGCCACCAGTCTCTTCTCCCGCAGGCTTTTCCGGAACTTGAGCAAGAACCGGCACCTCGGTCGCGAGTATGGTCGCGAGCGACATAAAGACAATGGCGAAGGCCAAATTGTTCAACCCGCATCTCATGTCAGAGTCTCCTCCTGATAGACAACCGCTGCTACACACCCATCCGGAAGGGACTCACAGGCAAAAAAAACGCCCTCCCGGCCCACTTGATGGACCAAAAGGACGCCATTGTCCTCTCGAAATAGCTCGTGCCTTCGATCGGGACCTCGTTGTCCCTCTCGTCGGGCGGCACGATGTGGCACGCTTATAGGACCATTGCCTATTCATTGTCAAGGCACAATCCCCATGAGTGGGAGGAGAGCCGGAGTTCTCCAATGTCACCGTTCCTGCCCCTATGGTAGACTACCGTCGCATGTGACCTTACGCTGGATTTTTTCACCAAGTTGGATAGATAGATGACACAGAGGTCTTTCTTCATCGTGGCCGTCTGCGTTCTGCTCATTGGCGGATGTAAGAGCGCTCCCGAGGTGGATACCATGCTCCACGAGGCGCCCAAGGGGGCAATCTACCTTGAACGGATTCCGAATCACTCATTCAAGGCAAGTCATCCGATCACGCTCGAAGAACACGTGATCGCGCGCACGCTCCGCGGTGTGAAGGTATCAGAAACGAAGACTGCCGTTCAGGCCGCTTTCTCGAAGCAGCAGACGACCGTTCAGGCATTTTCCGAGGAGGACATCAAGTTCCTGGCTCCCTTCCTGACCGCCGCGCTTCGTCAGGCTGCAACCGACCAACAGGTGGGGTTTCAAGTGCGTGGCTATCCTCCTGATCTCTCCTTCTCTCGTCGAGGCGGAGCGGGGGTCGGGTCCTCGGAGCCTCTCCTGGCCGACTCGACCTTGCTCGAGACCACCACGGGACACCTGCTTGCGCACGACCGTTCGCTGTATCTCATGGTGAGTCAATATCGCAAACGGGCCGAGCGGGCGGACACGATCAACATGGCCAACCGGCGACTGCCGGATCCCTCGGGGCAAGTCGACCAGGAGTTGCGTTTCGAACCGCAAGAGGCCTTGGCACAGAATGGCAAGAAACCATCCCTGTTCCTCGGGAGCACACCGGAAGCCCTCTTCGCAATCGACTATGTACGACTGGCTGAACTGCCGGCGGCGGCAGAGCTACCCGGTACCGCGACGGAGCGGCCCGCGTCCAGCACAACCGGTGAGTCAAAGGTTAAAGACCAGGACATTCAACAGATTCGGGAAGAGATGAAGAGAAAGGATGCGGAGATTGATACCTTGAAGAAAGAGGTGGAGGACATCCGGAAAGATATCGGGAAACCTTCACCGAAGAAGCCTTAGCCAGATTTCGCAGGCTCCACTCTCGCGTCCTTCTCCCAGGACGCCCAACGCAATCCGGCTCGACCGAAAGGTCCGGTCCCTCCGCAATCACCGTGACAAGGCTTGGAGCTCCTCGCGCGAGAAACCCAAACCGCTTTAGCCTCGTTGTTTTTCCGCCCGCTCCTCAAGTTCCCCTGCCAACAAGACAGCCTCGGCAATTTCACGCATCGATTTTCGCAGGTCCATGCTTTGCCGCTGAATGAGCCTGAATGCTTCCTCCTCGGTCAATTTCTTCGAGCGCATCAGATAGCCTTTGGCCCTCTCCAGCAGCTTTCTGACCGCCAGCGCTTCCTGCATTTCGAATGACTTTTCAAGCAAAGTCGTATGTTCGATGGCGATCGCCGCCTGGTTTGCGATGACCTGCAACAACCTTACTTCCTCGTTCGTAAACGAATAGGGCGCAGATGTGTAGCTATTGATGACTCCCACGGCCTTCTCCCGAACCATCATCGGGACGCAGAGGAGGGAACACAAACCTTCTTTCTTCGCCATTTCCGGATACATGTAGTCCGCTTCCTTCGTCACATCCGCCACAATGATCGGCCGGCGCTCCTGGACCGCGCGTCCGCTGATGCTCTGACCCACTTTCAAATTCGGCTTGCGGCGATACAGCTCGCTCAAGCTCTGGGTGGCCTCGATCCGAAGATCTCCGGTCGCCCCGTCCAACAGCATGATCGAGCAGATTTTCGAGTTCATCATTTGCGCGGTCATCGTCACCAGGAGTTGAAGCACATCTTCAATCAGGCGATTGGACGCAACTGTCTCGGAAACCTGGGAGAGCGTTTCGACCTGCACGGCTTTGCGCCGCATTTGCTCATAAAGCCTCGCATTCTCGATGGCTCCACCCACCTGACTGGCGATCGTGGAGAGTAAGGTCAGCTCATCTGAACGATACCGCTTAGGCCGCTTATGCTGGACATTAATGACGCCGACCACTTCCTTCTTGGCCATGATCGGCACGGAAACGAAGGCCTGGTGGCGATCTTCCGGCAAATTATGAAAAAATTTGAACCGGGGATCATCGCTGGCATTACTCGGAATGACGACTCGTGTTTGTTCTCGCGCCACCCATCCTGTGATCCCCTCTCCCATTCCGATGGTGATGCGCCCGATGAGTTTGGGATGGGGATTTTTTGACGCACGGAGGATCAGTTCGTCTCGCCTGTCGGAAAGCAGATAGAGGAGACAGGCGTCCGCCTTTGTCACCTCCACCACGACCTCAACAATGTGCCTGAGGACAGCTTCAAGATCGAGCGTGTTGCTGATGGAATCGGTAATCCGGTGCAACACGTCGACTTCCCGGGATTTCTCCCGCAATGCCTGCTCGAGTTGTGCCGGTGATAAGGGGCGCGTCGTTGCCATGGATAGTCTAGCCGCACATTCCTTTCAACGGGCGGGAACGATTGAGCCGTGGTAGACGACGATTTTTCGGGCGCCTTGTTTCCGCATGCCGCCGGCGATACCAATCCGCGAACACCTGCTTGTCCAACGGCCGAATCATGACCTTGCCGATTCGGACAGGCCACACGCCGAAGACCTGCCCTGCAACAACTTTCTTGTCGTGTTGCATCGCCTCCCACAGCAAGGGCGAAGACACTTTCGTCAGCCGGTCAGACAGGCCTGACTGCCGCACAAGGGACCTGATCCGGTTAACCACGTCCTGCCCGCAGAGCCCCATATGTAAAGCCAAATCCGCCTCCTCGACAAGCCCGATTCCAACCGCTTCCCCATGAATCATCCCGCGATAGCCGGCCAGAGATTCCAGGGCATGTCCGATCGTATGCCCGTAGTTGAGAATGCGACGCTGGTCGGACTCTCTTTCATCTTCAGCGACGACATCCGCTTTGATCTGACAGGACCGGGCAATGACATGCATCACCGCTTCCGGCTCCTGCTTCAATAACCCCGGCATGGCCTCTTCAAGGTAAGCAAAGAACGTTTCGTCCGCGATGATCCCGTACTTGATCACTTCCGCCAACCCCGCCACCCACTCGCGACGCGGGAGTGTACGAAGCGTGTCCGGATCGATGAAGACCGCGCGGGGCTGATGGAACGCTCCGATCAGATTCTTTCCCAATGGGTGATCCACGCCGGTCTTGCCCCCCACACTGGAATCCACTTGGGCCACAAGCGTAGTCGGAACTTGTATGAATGGGATCCCGCGCTGATAGATCGCCGCAGCAAAGCCGGCCAGATCGCCGACAACACCGCCGCCGAGCGCCAACAGGAGCGACTGTCGATCGAACTTGTGCCTCGCCAGCGCATTAAGAATTGTGCTGACCGTTTCCAGCGTTTTCGATCGCTCTCCCGGAGGCAAGACGATGGGAAAAGACTCCAGCCCGTCTTTACGGAGCGATCGGTGAAACTCCTTCAGATAGCGGCGGGCAACATGTGTGTCCGTCACGATACCGACTTTTCGGCTCTTGGAAAGACGCCTTAGACGCTCTCCGACTACAGACAAGATCCCCTGTTTGATCACAACCTCATAGCTGCGCTCACCCAATCGCACCGGAATTATGCGTTCAACCGGAGCATTCATCTCCACCGATCCTTCAGCCCCTGCCAAGTTCGACATCAGCGCCCAGTTCCCGAGATCGAGAATTGCCTCTGCTGCGCACAACTCATAAATCTTGAAAGAAATATCAAGGGGTTACGAGAGCGCGGATGATAGTACCACAACAAGTTGTTAACTAAAAAGGCTTCAGGTCGGTGGGATCAAATTCGACTGACCGTCAATTGCTGAGAGCTGGGAGGAGCCCACTACCCGCGGAAGGGAAAGTCTCTGAGAACACGTAAAAAGAGGGCCGATTACTTGGCGTAACCGGCCCCCTTCATAGCCTCGGAGAGTCTGTCCGAAGCGATGGCTAGGTTTTAACAATCGTGGGCGTGAGGAAAATCAACAGTTCTTGTTTGGCGACCGACTCCGTCTTTTGTTTGAAAAGCCAACCCAGTACCGGCACACGCGAGAGATAGGGAACGCCTGCCACGTTATTGTTCTGCGTGTCGATAAACACTCCTCCGATAACCATCGTTTCGCCGTCCCGGATGATGACCTGAGTATTCGCCTCACGCCGGTCAATGCTCGGGCCGGCCGGGTTGCTGCGAGCTCCGACTGCGTTTCGGGTTGCGCGGACCCTCATCAGAATTTGCTTTCCTATTTCTTTCGGATCACGCGATGTGATTTGCGGTGTGACATTCAGTTCAAGATTCGCATCGACGAATGTCGTCTGCGTCCCCTGCAGCGATGTCGTTTGGAATGGAATCGATTCGCCCTGAGAGATCTTGGCTTCCCGCTTATCGAGCGTCGTCACCTTCGGCGCCGCGATAACCTTGCTCAAACCGAGCAATTCGCCTGCGGAAAGTCTCACGTCGAGCAGCGCGCCGTCCGTGCGGCCAAATGTGAAGCCGGCTCCCGGCGTGCTCACTAAACCACCGACCGCTGCGGGAAGATTCACGAGAAAGTCCGAGGCCTGGTTCCCAAACGATCCGGTAGTGCCGGATTTAAAGTTGGCTACGCCAAATGACGATCCCGAATTGAGGTTCTGAACGCCCCACTGCACACCGAGGGACCGTGAGTACGTAGTGTCCGCCTGCACAATTCTCGCTTCGATTTGGACTTGAGGGACCGCAAGGTCCAGTCCGTCGATGAGCTGTTTGAGCACGTTCATCTTGCTCTCGGTATCTCGCACGATCAGCGCGTTGGTGCCTTGACTGATCTGCATCACCCCTCTCGCACTCAAGTTCTGGCGAAGGGCTGTCAGCAGCTCCTGGGCTTGAAGATTGCGGACATAAAACACTCGGTCGACTAGTTCTTCTGCTTTGGTCTTTGCATCTTTTGCGCGCGCCTCTTCATCCTCTTGTCTGGCAATGTTGGCCAAGGAGTCGATCCAGAGAATGTTGCCTTGCTTGATTTTTCCCAGACCGTTCATTTTCAGAATCATATCGAGCGCCTGATCCCAAGGCACACTTACCAACTTCATCGTCACTTTGCTCTTCACACCCTCGCCGACGACGATGTTGAATCCGCTTACTTCTGCGATCAGACGCAACACATTGCTGATATCGGCCTGCTGAAAATCGAGGGAGATTCTTCGCCCCACATACCGGGTTTCACCCAGAACAAGGTCATCCTTCGGAGTATGCTTCTCCGTCGCCTCAGAGCCGACCATCATTTGAGCCGGACGAATTTGAAACGAAGCTGGGATGCGACGGGGCCTTGAAGGCGTCGCTCGAAAGTCGCTACGTGCCCCGCCAAGATCTATCGCAGCATCGGGCGCTTCGGCATCAGCAGATAGGGCAGCGGCCTCGGGACTTGAAGCACCATTTGCCTCGGAAAACTGATTATCTTGACTGTTCTTTACGCTGACTATGAGAGCGGCACCCTGAGGTTCAACGGAGAAACCGGCCTTTGCGTTCAAATCAAATACGACTCTGACTTTGTCCGCATAGTTTCCGAGCCGGATCCTCTCTAGCAGCGGGTGATTGACCGGAAGCGTCGGCTTCCTGATCGAAGTCGTCACGTGAGGAATGTCGACGACAAGCCGGCGACCGCTCACAAGCTTGACTTCATGCGCCAGCCGTCCGTCCCCGGAAATGACGACCCTGACGTCATCAAGATCTCGTTGAACGTCAATGCCCGTCAGCGTACGGGCCAGGCCCGCGATCGAAGCGTCCGGCGAGCTTGCTGCTGCAGGCAGCTCTGACGACACGCCAGGCTGGGCATTCAAGGAATCAGCCGGCGTCCCGGTCGAGGGCATCGACAGCTGGAGCCCCACCGTCCCGACGGCGAGAAGAACGCGAACAACCTTGATTGTCTGCATCGCTTTAGGTGTCATTCTGAAGCCTCTTTCGGATGGAGGAGCTTGACATACTCCCGCTCTTGCTTTCGCCCGTAGACATCGGTGAACCGTTCCTGGACCACTATCCCCTTCTCCGTAATGGCGCTGACCACTCCGTTATTCGGCCCAATCCGAGTTCCCTTTCGCACGGCATAGCCATTGCCGTCCGGCATTTGGACCATAGCTGTGTATCCATATGATCCCCAGATTACCGCGATCAGATTCATGTCAGTCAGGCCGACACGCTGCAATGGAGGAAGGGTTAAGTCGATCTGGCCAGGGGCCAGCTGCTGGAGGACCGGTGCGAAGGGATCCCGGCGTCCCGATGGATCATACCCGTTCACGGATATTGGGAGCGCAGATTGTGGAACATCAATCGGGGCCATCGTGCCTTCAGGACTCGGCTGCGGCAAATCTGCAGCTGCGCGCCTTGAAACATCGTTGGGGGCCGGAACTTTCAGAGAGTCCTGCCGCATCGGTGCCACCTGCTTCGCAACCGGCTTCAGTCCTGGTTGCCCCAGTGCGCCTCCTGCTGCCAGAAGCGCGAGGGCCCATCCCAGGAACATGATGGTCATTTTTCTCAAGTGGAACACGAGTGATCACCCTTTGCTACGTTTGACGCCAACTACTTATTCTGGCCCGCGGGCGCAACTGCGGCTACTTTGGTTTCCTGAGGTGCCGCGTAGGCCACCAGATCGAATACTGTCTGCGTCACGACACGTCCCTTTTCGGTCTTGGGACTTCCCATCTTAACCCCGGAGACGGTGACAATCCTCGGCAAGCTGTTGATGCGATCGAAGAACAGCGCAGCCGTGTGATATCCCCCGGACACTTCCACGTTCACGGGCATTCGCACAAACAGTTTCGACGGGTCTTCAGATTTTGCGCTCGGCCGCCATAGCTTGATGTCTAGACCCAACCGGATGGCGAGATCGGAAACTTGCTTGAGCAGCATCACCGCTTCTTCTTCCGGTGGGAGCCGCTCCTTCTTCTTGGCGAGTTCAATTTCCAATTGCTTGCTGGCTGCAATCAACTCGTCAAGATGCTTCACTTTGATCGTGAGCGTTTGGATGTTCCCGTCGAGCTTGCTGATTTCAGCCTGGAGCCCCGCAATCTCGGCTGTTTTGGGCTCCACGATGTAGTAGTAAAACCCCACGATGATCCCTGCCAGCATCAAGACCAAGAGTCCGACCTTTTGAACCAGCGGGACCGTTCGCAGAACCTCTAAATTGATCGCGGGCAACGTCATGTCTATCCCTTTAAACGGAAAGCAAGCTTGAACTGGTACACGCTCAGTTGACTTTCGACCGCGGAGCGGCTTTCCTGGAGATCGATGTTGGTGAAATAGTCCGTGCGCCTCAGATTGTTGACAAACTCAACCACGTCGTCGTTCGAAAGGGCGCGTCCTTCCAAATCGATGTTCTGGCCGTTAACCCCCACCCTCACCAGCCACAGCTTAAGAGGATCGAGGCTTTGACTCACATGATCCAGCACCTTCACTGGACCGACGCGCGATTTTTCCAACTGGTCTATGATGCGATTCTTGTCTTCCAGATGCCTCTTGCGTTGCTCAAAGTCTGCAACTTGTTTGACCTGCTCATTCAGCGAGGCAACTTGCTTCGTCTTTTCACTCTTTTCTGTCTGTCTGGCTTCCAACTCTTCATCCAGTGCTGATGAATACCACCAGCACCCGGCGAGCGTGACAACCACAAGACCCACGCCGAGCATGGCCTGAGCGCGAACATCGTACTGCGGCTTCGCCTTGCGGCCCTTCGGGCCTGGCAACAGATTGATTCGAATCATCGGTCCCCTACCGATCTCAGAGCCAGTCCAACTCCGACAGCCGCGATCGGAGCAAGCTCGGCGAGCATAGCTTGATCCATGTCACACCCAGTGGTGTCAACTTCACCGAACGGATTCGCAATCTCCACCGCGGCGTGCATCCGATCACGCAACTGCTGTTCAAGACCTGTTATCTGCGCCCCGCCACCGCACAGAAGAACGTGTTGGACATCCGCATCCGGCATCGTCGATTTAAAATAATCAACCGTGCGCGCAATTTCTGACGCCACTTCGGCATTCACGCCATCAATGACTCCAGTTACGGCGGCTTTATTGGATCCAGCGGATCGCCCGCCCTTCTTCGTGTCCTCAGCGTCTTCATAGGAGAGCCCCAACTCGCGCTGCATCGCTTCCGTATACCGATTGCCTCCGATAGGAATATCTCGCGTAAACACCGACACGCCCGCGCGCACAATGTTGATATTCATCACGCTGGCACCGATGTTGACGAGCGCCGTTGTGTCCTCTTGTGAAACGGGATAGTTAATGGCATGCATGTTTTCAATGGCGAAGGCATCGACATCCATGACCATTGGAAATAAACCGGCGCCCTTCACCAGTTCCGTCAATTCGTTGATCTTGTCTTTCTTCGCGGCGACCAGAATAACGGACATTTCTCCTTCAGCATCCGCTTCATTCTCCGAAGGAGGAAGTACATGAAAATCGATGTTGACCTCGTTGATATCGAACGGAATGTATTGTTCCGCAGCCAGTCTGACCTGGCCCTCCAGCTCGTCATCCGGCATAGGAGGAAGACTGATCTTTTTCACGATCACGGCGTGCCCCGAGATGGATACGGCTACCTGCTTGACTTTGATATTGAGCTCTTCGAAGAGCTCCTTAATCGCGGACACCACTCGTCCCTCATCCATCACGGTGCCATCAACGATTACTTCTGGTTCAAGCGGCTTAATCCCGAATTTCTGCAGCACATAGCGCCCGCGGTGTTCCTTCAATTGCACCAGCTTGATGCCGCTTGATCCGATATCCAAGCCGACAAGCTGACGCTTTGGCGTCAGCATCGAGAGGATATCGGTTTCCACTAGGTTTTTGAGAGAATTCAGCATGTGTGCCTCAGACTGTATCTCACTTCGCTCAAGGGACAAACTATTTTCACGATTTCACCCATACAGGGAGCAAGTCGTGCGCACCGCCTGTGACAATCACAAATCCTAAATCAAATTCTTATGATGCACAGGGTAAGTATAGTTCATATGCCTAGTGTGTCAAGGAAACGCTGGAAACGGTGAACCGTAGTTCGTCCGAAATGGAATCAATATAAAAACGCGGGACGAAGGGCTGGCAGGCTATTTTCCGAGATCCCGATGCACGACGGTTGTGTGATATCCCGAAGCGGCGAAACTTTCTTGAAGTCGTTTGGCTACCGACACCGATCGATGTCGGCCGCCGGTACAACCGATGGCGACATTCAGGTAGCTGCGGCGTTCGCGCTCGAAGAGAGGGATGAGGAACTTGAATAGTTGCTCCAATTGGGCAATGAAGGCGACCGCGTCAGGATCCGCGAGGACGAAGGCCCTTACTCTAGGATCTTCTCCGGTCAATGGTTTGAGTTCCGGAACAAAAAAGGGATTTCGCAAGAACCTGACGTCGAACAGGAGATCGATATCATACGGAACGCCGAACTTGTACCCGAACGTGATGATCGAGATGGTGAGGCGGCGCGGCGCGCGATCCTGACTGAACTGTCTCGCGAGGAGATCCCGCAATTCATGAACGGTCAGATCTGAGGTGTCGATTATCCTGTCGGCATGCCGCCGCAGTTCGGCAAGACGCTCCTTCTCAAATCTCACTCCCTCCAATACCGGCAGGTCGGGAAGAAGTGGATGGGGTCTTCGAGACTCGGAGAATCGCCTGACCAGCACCTCCTCCCGTGCCTCGAGAAACAACATCTCGACAGAATGACCGAGCGCTTTGAGTCGATCAAGGACGCCGACAAGATCGGTGAAGAACACACGTTCGCGGACATCGATGCCCAATGCCACGTTCTCAATTTCTCCCCCCTGCTGATGACACAGTTCGACGAACGTCGGAAGCAGCGCGGGAGGCAGGTTGTCGATGCAAAAGTATCCTACATCCTCAAACGACTTCAGAGCATGGGATTTTCCTGCTCCTGAAAGGCCGCTGATGACCACAAGCTTTAATCCCGGCATCTCCGATCTCCTCAGGGATCAATCAGCACAATCTTTCCGTTCTCCACTCGTCGCAAAATTTGCAATTTCCCGGAATCCGCGCAGGTAAATACGATGACTGATCCTGGGCGTGGATCCAGCCGATTTGTCGCCGCTGCACGAGAGAGCACTGAAACCACCGGCCGGACTATCTCGATCTCCTCTTCGCTTGAAGCAGACATCGGCTGGCTGAACCTTCTTGAGGCGGCTTTTCCATGTTTGTGCTCGGTCCTTCGGTCTTTGTGCTTGCGAATCTGCGCCTCAAGGCAATCGACCAGCTGATCGATGGTGGCGTACATTTCTCGGGTCGATGTCTTGGCTTGAAACCGCTTTCCGCCGATAGAGCACACGGCTTCCGCCGTATGCTGAAGTTTGTTCACTCCTAGAATGATTGCCGTACGATCCGGCGGAACTCCATATCGATCAAGTCGCTCAAACTTCTCCCGAATGTGCCGCCTGAGGGCAGGCGTCACCACCAGATGTCTCCCTGTAATCTTCATGCAGCGGCTCCTTTGGATGAATCGCCATGAATGAATGGAGGTGGCGAATAAGGGCGGATGACCAGCGAACCGATCAGAGCAGGAGGATGTTCGAAACCGTGCCTCGCCGCTGGACAGCGATCGGGAAATCCGATGTTCGGACGGGCAGTGCTGGCAGGCTGTGCACACATCGCCTAGAAAAATTGTTTGCGCTGGGTCGCCGGCGGAATGTTCTCCTCGGCCCGATATTTCGCGACCGTCCGCCTGGCGATCAACACCTGTTGATCTCGAAGGCGTGCGGCGATCTCTTCGTCCTTCAACGGATGACGGGCATCTTCCGCAGCAACCATTTTTCGAATCATTTCTCTGACCGTCACGGAAGAGAGCATGTCACTCGGCTGATCCGCCCTCTGGAGACCGGCGTTGAAGAAAAACTTGAGTTCCAACATCCCTTGCGGACAATACATGTATTTGTTGGCCGTCACCCGGCTGATGGTGGACTCGTGCATGCCGATGTCCTCAGCCACCTGCTTCAGCACCAGAGGTTTCAGATATTCGACGCCGCGCTCAAAAAATTGTTCCTGGAATTTGACGATGCTCGAGACGACCTTCACGATGGTTTTATTGCGCTGCTCGATGCTGCGAATGACCCATTGTGCCGCGCGAAGCCTCTCATCGAGATAGGCCTTCGTTTCGGATGACCCGCCTTGGCCCGAGGACATGAGTTGCTTGTAATAGGGACTGATGCGCATGCGAGGCAACCCGTCATCATTCAGCAGAACCACCCACTCCCCTTCATTCTTCACGACGAAGACATCCGGCACGATCACATAATTCTGCGTGTTGGCAAAAGGGCGCCCCGGTTTCGGCTCAAGCGCTTCGATTACCTTGGTGGCCTGCAACACTTCCTCCACCGTCACATCAAGAGCCTTGGCGACGCGGGCATACTGTTTCTTCTCAAGGTCCTTGAGATGATGCTGAACGATTGCTTCGACAATCGATCCTCTCAAAGCGCCTGGACGAGCGCCCAACGATCCGATTGCGCTTTTTCCCAGATGCCCGAGCTGTAAGAGGAGACATTCGGGAAGGTCTCGAGCACCGACTCCGGTCGGATCAAAAGTCTGGATGTCCCGCAGAACGGACTCAACCTCCGCTTCCGTGAATTCGGTCCCGCTGACAATTTCCGCCAGGGGCATTCGCAGATACCCGTCGTCATCGAGATTGCCGATCAGGAGTCGACCGATCGCTTTCTGCCGTTCTGACAAACCGGACAAGGAGAGCTGCCAGAGCAAATGATCCTCAAGCGACGTGGCCTTCGCCACCGTCTGTTCGTACGAGGGAAACTCCTCCGCCGACGAGGATTGGCGCTCCCCACCACCAGTCCGTCGATCGGTGTCGAAGTATTCCTCCCATCCCGCTGCCGACGCTTCTTCGGGTGTATCGCGCTCTTCAGGAGTCGTTTCCTCCTTATCGGACGCCTCGGTGTTCGTCGACGCCGAAGCAGCGGATTCCTCTGCCTGTTCATCGGTCGTTCCTGCTTCGTTGTCTTCAGCCTCGGAAGGCACTTCGTCCAGGAGTGGATTGTCCATCAAATGTTGAGCCAAACTTTGCTGCAGCTCCAGTCGAGACAGTTGCAACAGCTTGATTGCCTGCTGCAATTGCGGCGTCATGATGAGCTTTTGGCTCAGCTTCAGGTCGAGTCGTAATTTCATCGACAATGCAGGCGCTCCTTACAACTTGAACCGATCGCCCAAATATACGGCTCGAGCAGTTTCGCTCTTCACGATCGATTCGGGAGACCCCGCCTCCAAAATCAATCCTTCATTGATAATGTAGGCGCGATCAGTGATGGAGAGGGTTTCCTGAACGTTGTGGTCCGTGATGAGAATTCCGATGCCCTTCTCTTTCAGCCGTGTAATGATTTGCTGGATATCGGCCACGGCTATGGGATCGATTCCGGCAAACGGCTCGTCCAAGAGCATGAACAAGGGGCTGGTAGCCAAGGCCCTGGTAATTTCAAGCCTGCGTCGCTCTCCGCCGGACAGGGCGTAGGCCATGCTCCTACGGATATGCCCAAGATCCAGTTCTTTCAGCAATGACTCAACCCGCTCGGTCCGTTCTGTTCGAGAGTAATCCAGCATTTCGAGAATTGCCAGAATATTGTCCTCAACCGATAGGCGTCTGAAAACCGATGATTCCTGAGGAAGATACCCGATCCCTTTCCGCGCACGCTTGTACATGGGCAAATCTGTCAACGGCTCGTCATCCAGCGTGATCGCCCCTTCATCCGGTTGCGTCAGACCGACCATCATGTCGAAGATCGTCGTCTTACCGGCCCCGTTCGGCCCAAGCAAACCGACAACTTCTCCGGCTTGAACCTGTACGGACACGCCCTTCACGACTTTCCGTGAACGAAAACTCTTCACCAGCCCCGTCGCCTGGAGTGAAATCTTTCGAGAGTTCTGGCCTACAGGCTGAACGGCGGCCGGATGCACCTGCGCGACCTCGGTCATTTTGTTCCCCCGTCCGCTTCGATTCTCACGTGGGAACCTCCTTCGACCACACTCCGATCTTCGGCCAAAAACATCGTGATCTGCTTCCCGCTGACTCTTGTACCTTTCTCCCATGCCACTGGAGACCCGGTCAGCACAATCTTATCCTCTTCACGATAATAGACCGCTTTTTCACACGTCGCGTTTCCATTGTCACGCTCGATCTTGACCCGACCCGTCGCTTCGATCTTGTTAACCGCGCGGTTCGATACCGTCTCAGGACCTTTCCGCTGGGAGGCTTCCCGAGTCTTTCGTTCCTCGCCTCCGTTCGGTTCCGGTGAACCGAACGAAACGATCATACGATCAGAATAGACAACCAGGGTACCGCGAGTCAGCACGACGGCGCCCTCGAAAATCGCCTGGCTGTCATGATTCTTGACCGTCATCTTCTTCGATGTGATGGTCGTGCTGACGTCTTGGTCGGCACCCGCAGCGACCGGAGCCGCGGGTGCCGTATGAGGCGACAACAAGATGGCAATCAACACAGCGCTAGGACGCTGGAGCCACGTTAACATGCACATCCTCCAGCACTTCGAACTCTTCCCTATCGAGATGCCCCAAGAGCCCTATCCCCGTGACTTCCAGTCCGTGTCCCACAATACGGACGGGATCTTTTGTTCGAATCTCCCGCGTCTCGTCCGTCCAAGCCAGATGATTTGTATAAATGGTATATCCGCTTTGCGTCCGGAGCACGAGCGGCTCGGATCGGTTGGCCAGAACAAAATTCTTCGTGTCCGTATCCAAGGTTCCTTCATCCCCCTCAACCGTCAGCTCCTTCCCTTCTCTCCCGAACAGTGTGACCGCAACAGTTTCGAGGCGGGCGCGCTTGTCCAGCTCGAAGAGCCGCGCTTGCTTGGCATCAACTTGCCACTGGACCTTGTCACCCTTGGTTTGGGTAAACGTGAATCGAGAGATTGTTGCGTCGGCTTGATCCATTGCGCCGGGACCTGCGGCCGTTGGCGGCGGGGCTGAGGTCGAGTTCGTCATGAGCAGATAGACTAAATAGCAGGCCAGCACTACGCTCAAGCCCAATAGGCCTCGTTGTGCCAGACTTCTCCACATGTTACGCACCCAGCTTACCTTCGATTGAATCGCTGGCACGATAGTAGCATGTGGGCCGGAGCAAGTAAACTCGTTCCCACCTGCCGGCTCATTGAATTTAGGAGAAAAAAGTCCTGACTGATTCTGGCAGGAAGAAGTGTCGGATAGCCCGACGAGACCCACATAGAGTCCCGTCGAGCATCATGGGAGCTAAGACTTCGAACCCGGAACTGCAGGGGCGGCTTTTTTCGCCGAAGCCGTATCCGGGCGGGTCACAAGTTCGATCGCGACGAGTTCAGCGGCATCCCCGATCCGCCGCCGCGTCTTCACCATTCTGGTATATCCGCCCGGCCGATCCTTGAACCGAACCGCCACATCGCTGAACAACTTCGAGACCACATCCTTACTGCGAAGAAAGCTGAGCGCCCGCCGGCGAGCAGGGAGCGATCCTTCCTTGCCGAGTGTGATCATGCGGTCGGCAAAGCCACGGATCTCTTTCGCTTTGGCCTCCGTGGTTTCGATCCGCTCGTGCTCGAGAAGCGATGTCACCAGACTTCTGAATAATGCCCATCGATGCTTGGTCTGCCGACCGAGCTGTCTGCCTTTTTTTCTATGACGCACGGTTCCCTCTCGTTCGTTACTCAGCCGGCTTGGGATTTCCGTTTGAAGGCACCGCGTCCAACTTCACCCCCAAACCCAGCCCCATTTCCGTCAGGATTTCCTTAATCTCATTCAGCGATTTCTTGCCGAAGTTCTTGGTTTTCAGCATTTCCGCTTCAGTCTTTTGCACCAGATCGGCGATCGTCTTGATGTTGGCATTTTTCAGGCAGTTTGCCGCACGAACGGACAATTCCAGCTCGTTCACGCTGCGGAACAGATTCTTATTGATCTCACGTTGCGCTTCATCGCCCGCCAACTCTCCCCGTCCCTCGACTCGGGCCTCTGGGTTGATGAAGATATCCACGTGATCGCGCAAGATTCCCGCCGCCGTCGAAAGGGCATCGCGCGGCGAAATCGTCCCGTCCGTCCAAATTTCTAAAGTCAATTTATCGTAGTCGGTCATGCGGCCCACGCGGGCGTTTTCGACCTGAAAGTTCACCCGCTTGATCGGCGAAAAGATTGAATCGATGGCGATCACGCCGATGGGAAGCCCCTCTTCCTTATTCCGCTCAGCCGGGACATAGCCACGCCCGTGCTTGATCGTCATTTCCATATCCAAGGTCGCGTCCTTGTCCAGTGTCGCGATATGAAGGTTGGGCGTCAGGATCGTGATGTCGGCATCGTGGATGATGTCCGAGCCCTTTGCTTCTCCCGGCCCCTTCTTCTTCAGGCGGATCGTCTTTGGCTTATCCGTATGGAGCGCCAGCCGCAACCCCTTGACGTTTAGAATAATGGATGTCACGTCCTCCGTCACCCCGGGGATCGTGGAAAACTCGTGCAGGACGCCCTCGATTTTCACCGTAGTCACGGCCGCGCCGGTCAAAGAGGACAGCAGCACGCGACGCAACGCATTGCCGACTGTCGTCCCGAATCCCCGTTCAAAGGCCTCCGTGGAAAACCGGCCGAAGGTCGGAGAGATTGTTTCTTTGTCGACTTCGACCCGCAAAGGGATCTGAAAGTCCTTCATCGCTTTGATCATGAGTCCCCCTTCATTGTGTCAGCGCCCATCCATTCCCTGCGATGCATTCTGCGGGGAGCGGTGCTGTATGAAGTCACCGTTATCTCGAGTACAGCTCCACGACCATCTGCTCGTTCACCGGCAACGTAATCTGGTCTTTCGTTGGAAGCGCGCGCACCGTGCCCTTGAATCCCGCCTTATCCAGCTCAAGCCACTCGGGGATGCCTCTTCCCTCGACCGATTCCAATGACGACTGGATGGATACCAAACTCCGGCTCCGTTCACGAACCGCCACGACGTCTCCGGCCTTCACCAGCGCCCCAGGCACATTGGTCTTTCTGCCGTTCACCATTACGTGGCCATGACTGACCAACTGACGCGCCTCTCGCCGAGATGCGCCAAATCCCAGCCGATAGGCAACGTTGTCGAGTCGAGATTCAAGCAGTCGCAGCAACGCTTCACCGGTGACGCCGGTTTGGCGTTCCGCCCGCTCAAACACGCCGCGGAATTGCCTTTCCTGTAGTCCGTAGATCCGCCGCAACTTCTGCTTCTCCCGAAGCTGCAGGCTGTAATCGGAAGTCCGCTGACGCCCCTGCCCGTGTTGGCCAGGCGGATAACTCCGACGCTCGATGGCACATTTTTCCGTCATGCAGCGCGAGCCTTTCAGGAAAAGTTTTTCCCCTTCGCGTCGACACAACCGACAGACGGGACCACGATACTTTGCCACTTCTCTACCTCCGGTTACCGAACAACGCCACCGGCATGTGTCCGGAAATTCTTTTTACGCTCAACCTTATGATTCGCCCCTTACACCCGGCGCCGTTTCGGCGGCCGGCATCCATTGTGCGGAATCGGCGTGACATCACGAATCAGGTTAATCCGAAGTCCCGCCCCTTGAAGCGAGCGGATGGCCGACTCGCGACCCGAACCAGGCCCGTTAACATAGACATCGACCTGACGCATCCCGCTTTCCATCGCCTTTCGCGCCGCGGCTTCTCCCGCCCGTTGAGCCGCAAACGGCGTGCTCTTTCGAGAGCCCTTGAATCCCTGATTGCCCGCGCTTGCCCATACGACGGTATTGCCGCTCATGTCGGTTATCGTCACGATGGTGTTGTTGAACGAGGCCTGCACGTGGGCGATCCCGCTCTGGACGATCCGCCGCTCCTTCTTTTTTCCCTTTTTTACGCTCATTAGAAGCTCCTACGACGAGAGAGATTAGGCGCTGGGTGCTGGGCGCGCCGCCGGTTTCGGCTTGCTTCCGACTCCTGTGCGGCGACCTTTTCTGGTCCGCGCATTCGTCTTCGAACGCTGGCCTCGGACTGGCAGCCCTTTGCGATGACGCAACCCCCGGTATGTTCCGGTGTCGATCAATCGCTTAATGTTCATGGAGAATGTTTTTCTGAGGTCGCCTTCGACCTGATACTCCTGATCGATGATTTCGCGAATCTTGACGATCTGGTCCTCGCTCAGATCCTTTACGCGAATCGCCCCATCAATTCCGGCCTTGTCGAGAATGTAGCGGGCTGCCGCCCGCCCGATCCCGAACACGTAGGTCAGGCCGATATCCGACCGCTTTTCCCTCGGCAAATCCACACCGGCAATGCGTGCCATCTTTTCTCCCTTCGGTCGAACCGTGAACCGTTACGCGCTATTTGCGAATCGCGAGACGCTCAACGTTTCACGTTTGACGAACAACGTTCTCAGCCTTGCCGCTGCTTGTGCCGCGGATTCTCGCAAAGAATCCGCACGACGCCTCGGCGTCGAACTACCTTGCACTTCGCACAGATCGGCTTGACGGATGATTTGACCTTCATGTCCCTTTCACGCTCCTACTTGAACCGATATGTGATTCGCCCACGGGTCAGATCATACGGCGACATCTCGACGGTCACTTTGTCTCCGGGAAGAATGCGGATGAAGTGCATGCGCATCTTTCCCGAAATGTGAGCCAGAATCTTGTGACCGTTGTCGAGCTGCACGCGAAACATTGCGTTCGGTAAGGTTTCTGCCACGGTTCCTTGAATCTCGATAATATCTTCCTTGGGCACGAACCCTTATCCTTTCCGACACCCGTCGACCATTCCGTCCCCCCTCAAAGCCGACTCAGTATTCTCGCCGGTCCCTCCGGCTGAATGGCGATCGTATGTTCAAAGTGAGCCGACCAGCTCCCATCCGTGGTGACCGCCGTCCAGCGATCATCCAAGACCCTGACCGCAGCCCCGCCCATATTGACCATCGGTTCGATAGCCAGCACCATTCCATGTTGTAACCGAGGACCCTGCCCCGGCTTCCCGTAATTTGGGACCTGTGGTTCCTCGTGGAGCTGTCGACCGATGCCATGTCCGACAAACTCTGTGACGACGGCGTAGCCTGCCGCTTCGACATGCCGCTGAACGGCGTGGGAGATGTCCGATAACCGATTCCCCACCACAGCCTGTTCGATTCCCAGCGTCAGCGCTTCCTCCGTCACGCGAACTAGCTTCGCCGCCTCCTCGTCGATCTGCCCGACTCCGACGGTCACCGCAGAATCTCCGTAGAACCCTCCGACAATCGCGCCGAGATCGAGCCCGATAATGTCTCCCTCCTTCAACACACGCTTGGAGGGAATCCCGTGCACGACCTGTTCATTCACCGACGCACAAAGCGTCTTGGGATAGTTCCGATACCCTTTGAACGCCGGCTGCGCCCCGCGCGACCGAATCTCCGCCTCCGCCAGCCGGTCCAGTTCGTCCGTTGTGACACCGGGCTTGACCGCTTTCCTCAGGACCTCCAGGGCTTCAGCCACCACTCTTGACGCCTTTGCCATGACGGCAATTTCTTCTGGCGTCTTCAGTATGATCATGTCGGCTTGTACGGCGCCAGCACCCGGGACAAGGACTCAAATACCGCATCGACTGTGCCCGATCCGTCAAGTTCCGACAGAAGATGCAGATTGCGGTAATACTGAATCAGCGGAGCCGTTTGCTCTTCATAGACTTTGAGTCTCGTTTCGATCGCCTCCCGCCGGTCATCACTCCGCTGCACCAAGGCTTCGCCGCATCGATCGCACGCATCTCCCGTCTTTGACGGGGCAAAGTCCACGTGAAATGTCGCCTGACACTTCGGGCAACTCCGACGCCCGCTCAGCCGCCTAATGACGTCTTCGCGAGACACCTGAAAATTCAGGACGCGGTCTAACGGTGTCTTCGCCGACTTCAGAACGTCTCCCAATTCCTCGGCTTGAGGAACTGTCCGCGGGAAGCCGTCCAGCACGAACCCGTTCGCACTGCTTGGCTCACGGAGTTTGTCCCGCACGAGCCCGATCACCACCGAATCCGGAACCAGCTTTCCCTGGTCCATGTAGCTTTTCGCTTCGCGGCCCAACGGCGACTGATTTCTCACAGCTTCTCGAAGCAGATCGCCCGTCGAGATTTTCACACTCTTGAACTTCGAAGCGACTCGGTCCGCCTGCGTACCCTTGCCGACTCCCGGCGCCCCGAGGAATACGACACGCATGAGCTTCAACCGCTCCGTCCGCGTAGAGGTCCCATCCCTTTACCCAAGAATCCTTCGTAGTTGCGCATCAGCATGTGCGATTCAATTTGCTGGGCCGTATCGAGTCCGACACCGATGACGATCAGGAGCGAAGTGCCGCCGAAATAAAACGGTACATTCAATTTGTAAATTAGGAATTCCGGAATTACGCAGACGATGGCCAGGTAAATTGCCCCGGCGAACGTAATATGCGTCAGTACCTTATAGATATAGTCGGAAGTCCTCTGCCCCGGCCGGATACCGGGGATGAAACCTCCGTACTTCTTCATGTTGTCAGCCATGTCCACCGGATTGAGCACCACCGCCGTATAGAAAAAACAGAAAAACAGAATGAGCCCGACGTACATCAAGGTATACAAGAGCGATCCCGGCGCCAGCTGCGCCCCGATGGCCTTGACCCACGGCGTTTCGAAAAAGCCGGCGATCGTTG
The DNA here is from genome assembly GCA_014055525.1 of Nitrospira sp. CR1.3. Taxonomy (GTDB): domain Bacteria; phylum Nitrospirota; class Nitrospiria; order Nitrospirales; family Nitrospiraceae; genus Nitrospira_C. Next base: position 10,439 of record WIAH01000011.1, on the reverse strand, counting down.
CCGGAAACGCAATAATCGACGACGCGAAGATCGGAGGAATGACGCCGGCCGTGTTGATCTTCAGCGGAATATGCGTGCTCTGCCCGCCGTAGACCCGTCGACCCACAACCCGTTTCGCATACTGAACCGGCACTTTGCGCCGGCCGCTTTCAAGAAACACGATCGCGGCCACCACGGCGACCATCAAGACGGCGAGCGCGGCGAGCAGTATGAAGCTCAGTTGTCCGACCTTGTAGAGATCGAACGTCTGCGCGACCGCTGCCGGAAGACGGGCGACGATGCCCGCAAAAATAATCAGCGAGATTCCGTTGCCGATTCCGCGCTCGGTGATTTGCTCGCCGAGCCACATTAAGAAACCGGTACCGGCGGTCAGGGTGATCACCGTCATCAGGCGGAACCCCCATCCCTTATCGAGCACGAAGGCGCCGCTGTTCATCTGCTCGAGACCGACGGCGATGCCGAACCCCTGAATCAGCGCGATCCCGATCGTGCCGAACCGGGTGTACTGAATGATCTTTTTCCGCCCGCGCTCGCCTTCTTTGGCGAGCTTCGAAAGATGCGGAATCACCACCGTCAATAATTGCAGAATGATCGATGCGCTGATATACGGCATGATGCCGAGCGCAAAGATCGTTAACCGCGACAGCGAGCCGCCCGAAAAAATGTCCAAGAACCCGAGCAGCGCACCGCCCTGCTTTTGCAGAAATTCTTGAAGCGCTTCGCCGTTGATGCCAGGCGTCGGAATATGCGCGCCGACCCGATAGACCACCAGCATCCCGAGGGTAAAGAGGATCCGGGTCCGCAGCTCGGGAATCTTGAAAATATTCTGAAAACTGGTCAGGAGCCGCTCAAACACCGGGGATGACCTCGACTCTCCCTCCCGCTGCTTGGATCTTCGCCTCAGCCGACTTGCTGAACTTGTGAGCCTGCACGACCAGGGCCTTCTTCAACTCTCCATTCCCGAGGATCTTGACCGGCAATGTTACGCGCTTGACCAGTCCCGCATCGACCAGCGCTTGGGGCGTGATGGTTCCCTCCACGGACAAGTCGACCAGGCTCTTCACGTTCACGATGGCGTATTCTTTTCTGAACGGATTGGTGAATCCGTATTTCGGCACCCGGCGGATGAGCGGCATTTGACCGCCTTCAAATCCGGGACCTTTACCGCCGCCGGAGCGAGCCAGCAAACCCTTATGGCCTTTGGTCGCCGTTTTTCCGTGACCCGATCCCGGCCCCCGGCCGATCCGCTTCCGCTTCTTCTTGGCTCCTTTTGCCGGAGCGAGTTCATGTAGGTTCATTGTGGCTGCACTTCCAATAAATATCCGACCTGATGAATGAGGCCTCTCACTTGGGGCGTATCGGGCCGCAGAACTGATTGACGAATCTTTCGTAGCCCTAACCCGCGCAAGACAAGTCGATGACGCTCTGGGGTCCCGATCGGGCTCCGCTTCAGCGTAATACGCATGGTCTGCGCCCCCCCTTTAACGACTTTTGCCGCTTTCGCCGTCGCCATTACGCCCCCACACCGGTATGCCGGGTTTCCGAGAGACCGCGCCGCAGCTGCATCACCTCTTCGGGATTTCGAAGTTGCGTCAGGCCGTCAAGAGTTGCTCGAACGGTATTGAACGGATTACCTCTTCCCAAGGTCTTGGAGATCACGTTATGCGCACCCACCAGTTCGACGACCGCCCGCACTGCGCCGCCGGCGATGATGCCTGTTCCTTCAGCCGCCGGCTTCAGAAGCACGTGCTCTCCACCGAAGAGTCCATGGACTTCATGTGGAATCGTTCCGGACTTGAGCGGCACATGAACCAAATTCTTCTTGGCCTGTTGGACCGCCTTTGAAATCGCCACCGGCACTTCAGCGGCTTTTCCCTTGCCGATACCGACCCACCCCTGCCCATCTCCGACCACGACGAGGGCGCAGAAATTGAACCGCTTTCCGCCCTTCACCACCTTTGCCACGCGATTGATGAAGACGACTTTATCTTTCAGGCTGAGTTCATCTGGATTGACTCGCACGCTGTTTCTCCTAATTTAGGTTGAGGTCCAGGCCGAGGTTAAGTGGTCCATGACTCTGCTCAGCCTTAGCCTTAACCTAAGCCTTTGCTAGAATTGCAGGCCGCCTTCGCGCGAGGCTTCGGCCAGCGCCTTAATTCGGCCGTGGTAGAGCCGGCCGCCGCGATCGAACACGACCGCATGAACCTTGGCGTTCTTCGCCCGTTCAGCCAGCAGCTTCCCGACGGCTTTGGCCGCGACGATACTGCTGGTCGACTTCAGCGATGTTCGCAACGCTTTGTCGAGTGAGGACGCCGAAACCAGCGTCGTTCCATTCAGATCATTGATGATTTGCGCATAAATATGGCCGCTGCTTCGGAACACGTTCAGCCGGGGGCGCATGTCGGTCCCGAAAATTCGCTGGCGAACACGCTGTTGACGACGGGCTAATTGCCGGTTTTTTTCCGCGCTGTTCATACCACCCTACTTCCCTGTTTTCCCTTCCTTCTTCCGCAGGACTTCACCGACGTATCGCACACCCTTTTGCTTGTAGACATCCGGCGGCTTGATGGCCCGGAGGTTTGCGGCTACCTGTCCCACCAACCGTTTATCGAAGCCCTTCACATTGATCAATGTCTGCTTGTCCACCTTTACATCGATCCCGGTCGGAATCGGATAAATTACCGGGTTGATATAGCCGACATTGAAGCTCATGGCCCGCCCTTGAACGGCGGCCTTGTAACCGACACCGGTGATCTCCAGATTTCGTTCGTAGCCTTTCGTAACCCCGTGAACCATATTGTTGAGTTCCGCGCGGACAAGCCCGTGTAACGCACGCACATTACGGTCGTCGCTGGACCGCGTCACCACGACTTGTCCCTTGTCCACGGTGACACCGATCCCCGGTGCCAGCGTCCAATCGAGCCTACCCAACGGACCCTTCACCGACACGACAGACCCTGTCACTTTCACATCAACTCCGGCGGGAACCTGAACCGGTTTCTTCCCTATGCGTGACATCGCTGCGCCATCCTTCTTGCCGATACGGTCAACGGCCCGTTACCAAATTGAACAGAGCACTTCCCCGCCGAGTCCCGCCTTGCGGGATGCTTGATCGGTCATGATCCCTTTCGATGTCGACAAGATGGCCATTCCGATGCCGTTTCGCACTCGTGGAATGTTCTTGTTGCCGACGTAGACACGGCGTCCGGGCTTGCTCACCCGTTCCATGCCGGTGATCATCGGCTGTCCTTCGCCTACGTAACGAAGCTGGATTTTCAGGACGGGATGCCCATCCTCCGTCGCCGTCTCGACACCGTGAATGAATCCTTCGGCCTGCAAGACGCGCAACACTTCCCGCTTCAGTTTGGACGCAGGAATGGTCACGACCTCATGCTGACGCCGGAACCCGTTTCGCAATCTCACCAGCAAGTCACTGATCGGATCTGTTACCATACGAACCCTTTCACTCGGTCCTAGTCGATCACCACGCCGCCGGATCGTTCATACGTCCGGCAATGACCACACTACCAACTGGATTTCCTGACGCCTGGAATCTCTCCCTTCAGACTCAGTAGCCGGAAACAAATTCTGCACATCTTGAACCGGCGCAAGAATCCGTGGACGCGTCCACAAATCCCGCACCGATGATAAACTCTTGTCGGGAACTTGGGCTTTTCCGCACACTTGTTTCTCAGGGCTAATCTCGACACAGTCGGCTCCTTCGTTGCGCGTTAGGCTCGGAAGGGCATGCCCAATTGCCTGAGCAAGGCCTTCCCTTCATCGTTCGTTCGGGCCGTAGTCACGATGGTAATATCCATGCCGTGAATCGACGCCACCTCATCGTACTTGATTTCCGGGAAAATCAACTGCTCTTTGAGACCCAGCGTATAGTTGCCGCGCCCATCGAACGCCTTCGGAGAAACCCCGCGGAAGTCGCGAATCCGGGGGAGGGCCAGCGTCACCAGTCGATCGAAAAATTCGTACATTCGGCGATTCCGCAAAGTGACCTTGGTCCCGATCGGCATCCCCTGCCGCAGCTTGAATCCGGCGATCGCCTTTTTCGCCTTGGTAATGATCGGTTTCTGTCCTGTGATCGTTCCCAGTTCGCTCGCCGCGCCTTCCAGCAGCTTGACGTTCTGCGTTGCTTCGCTCATACCGACGTTCAGCACAATGCGCTCCAGCTTCGGCACTTGCATGACGTTCTTGTAACCGAATTCTTTCATCAGGGCCGGTATGACCTGCTCGCGATACATCTCGCGGAGCCTCGGGCTGAACTTCGACTCTTCGCTCCCGTCATCTAACGCCTGAGGCGCCGAGGCGCTCTCCTTCTTCGACGGCCGCCCCGCCGGCTTGCCGGCTTTTGCTTTCTTGGGATCCTTTGCATCCGCCATTGCTGCCAGTCCTCTTCTACTCGACAAGTTCCTTGGACTTCTTGCTGAACCGGACCCGACGACCATCGTTCTGCGTCCGCACTCCGAGCCGCGTCGGTTTCTGCGTGACTGGACACAGATACATCACGTTGGAAATGGCCAGCGGCGCCTCCCGCTCCAGAATTCCACCCTGCTTGACCTTCTGATTCGGCTTGGTATGCCGCTTGATCATGTTTAATTTTTCGACCACGACCTTGCCAGCCGTACGATCGACCGACAAGACCTTGCCCGACTTTCCACGGTCTCGGCCGGCAATCACCACCACCGTATCGCCTTTCCTGATTCGAGCTTTTTGCAACGCTTGCACTGGCACTCCTACGTCTCGGTTCAGTTAGAGCACTTCCGGAGCCAAAGAAATGATCTTCATGAATTTTTTCCACCGCAGCTCGCGCGCGACCGGTCCGAAGATGCGCGTCCCGACAGGTTCCCCGTCCTTATTGATGAGCACACAGGCGTTTCGATCGAACTTGATGTAGGAGCCGTCTTCGCGACGAACTTCCTTCGTCGTGCGCACGATTACCGCTCGGCTGACGTCGCCTTTCTTGACGGTCGCCTGAGGAATCGCTTCCTTGACGGCCACCACGATGATATCCCCCAATGAGGCATACCGGCGCTTCGAGCCTCCAAGCACATGGAAGCACATGGCCTGCTTCGCCCCGGAGTTATCGGCAACATCCATGTATGTGTAGTTCTGAATCATGATCTCGTTCGTTCCTTACGACCTCGATTGCTTCGCCCTACTCCGCCCGTCCTTTTTCCAGCACCTCGACCACGCGCCAATGTTTTTCCTTGCTGATCGGCCTGGTTTCGATCATCCGTACGCGGTCTCCGATACCACAAGCATTCTGTTCGTCATGGGCTTTCAGCTTCGTCATCCGTCGCAGGACTTTCCGATAAATCGGATGCACGACCGACCGTTCAACCGCCACCACCACGGTCTTGTTCATTTTGTTGCTGATGACCCGCCCGACCCACTCTCGCCGTTTGACCTTCGCCTCTGCCATGATTCCAAACCCTTTCGCTTCAGGAAGCCGTCTTGCGCCCCGTATGCTCGACCTGGCGCAAGATGGTCTTCACTTGCGCGATGGCCCGTTTCGTTTTCCTGATTTGCATCGGATTTTCAAGCCGTCCGGTGCCCAGCTGGAAGCGGAGGTTGAAGAGCTCTTGCGTCAACTGTTTCGCCTTCTCCGACAACTCCGGACCGGTCAATTGTTTCAGTTCCTTCAGATCCATCGAGATCTCCGCCTTCTCCGAATCTCAAACCGTCTTAAAACTCGCCGCGCGCAACACACTTGGTCGCAATCGGCAATTTGTGCGACGCCAGCCTGAACGCTTCATTGGCAATTTCCGGCGTGACTCCACCCATCTCGTAGAGAATCCGGCCGGGCTTCACGACCGCAACCCAATATTCCGGGTTGCCTTTTCCCTTACCCATGCGGGTTTCGGCCGGCTTCTTCGTAATCGGCTTATCCGGAAAAATCCTGGTCCACACCTGTCCGCCGCGTTTCACATATCGAGTGATCGCAATACGAGCTGCTTCGATCTGCCGGCTCGTTACCCAACCAGGCTCCAACGCCTTCAATCCGAATTCGCCGAGGGTGACGTGCCCGCCGCGGTAGGCCTTCCCCCGCATGCGCCCCTTCATCATTTTTCTGAACTTGACCTTCTTCGGTGCTAACACGATTCCCTCATGCCTTACCCAAGCCGCCGCTCAAAAGCGGATTCCGGTTTGAGCGGTTGCGCCGGGAGAAGCTCTCCCTTATAGATCCACGTCTTAACGCCAATCTGTCCCATCGTCGTGTGGGCCTCTGCAAACCCATAATCGACTTCCGCTCGAAGCGTATGGAGAGGCACTCGTCCTTCCCGATACCACTCGGTCCGGGCAATTTCCGCCCCGCCGAGGCGTCCGGCGATCATGATCTTGATGCCCTGCGCGCCGAGGCGCAACGCCGACTGCACGCTTCGCTTCATGGCCCGGCGAAATGCCACCCGCTTTTCCAACTGCGTGGCCACGTTTTCGCTGACGAGCTGGGCGTCCAGCTCGGGCTTCTTGATCTCCCTGACCGTGATATAGACCTGTCCGCCGTACTGTTTTTCCAATTCAGCCTTGAGCTTATCGACTTCTGCGCCCTTGCGGCCGATGATGATCCCGGGACGAGCCGTGTGAATGATCACGCGCGTCTGGTCTCCGGAACGCTCGATCTCAACCTTCGCCACACCCGCATGAAACAGCTTCTGCTTCACGATCTTGCGGATCTTGATGTCCTGATGCAGGAGCTTGGCATAGTCCTTCCCGGCATACCACCGGGAGCTCCATGTATAGTTGTAGCCCAGCCGATAGCCGATTGGATGTGTTTTTTGACCCATACGATCTGTGCCTCAGTTCTGCAGCGGCCAACATGCCGCGGCGAAATTTACTTCCCCGTTACGCCAGGCGCTTCCACCACGACCGTGATGTGGCTCGTACGTTTTTGAATCGCATTGGCTCGCCCCATGGACCTGGCGCGAAACCGCTTATAAATCGGGCCGCAGTTGACGAACGCCTTGGACACGCGCATGGATTCGCCGTCTCCGAGTTCTTTCTGCTCCGCATTGGCGACGGCGGAACGGAGCACTTTCTCGATGACCCGCGCCGCATGCCGGGGCAGATGCTTCAGCATCGCCAGGGCCATCGGCACCTGCTGTCCACGGATCATGTCGACGACCGGACGGGCCTTGCGTGGGGCCACGCGAACGAACCGGAGTACTGCTCGTGCTTCTGCCATCATCTTCCTCGTTAAGCCAGCCTACTTGAGGGCAACCGCCTTTTCCGTTTTGGCCTGTCCGTGCCCTTTGAAGAACCTCGTCGGAGCAAACTCCCCGAGTTTGTGCCCGACCATATTCTCCGTGACAAATACCGGGATGAATTTTTTTCCATTGTGAACCGCGAACGTATGTCCGATCATGTCCGGCACTACGGTCGACCGCCGCGACCAGGTCTTGATGATCTTCCGATCCTTGGTTTGGTTCATCTGCTCCACTTTCTTGAGTAGATGGTCGTCGACGAACGGCCCCTTGCTGATCGATCTAGGCATTGCGCACTCCTGACTTCCGACGGGCGATGATGTATTTATCCGTCGCCTTGTTCTTGCGTGTCTTGTATCCCTTGGTCGGCAAACCCCAGGGAGAGACTGGATGCGGGTTGCCCTGCCCGGACTTACCCTCACCGCCTCCGTGCGGATGGTCGACCGGATTCATGACGACGCCGCGAACGTGCGGACGACGCCCCAGCCAGCGAGACCGACCAGCTTTCCCGACATTGATGTTTTCATGATCCAAATTTCCGACCTGTCCGACCGTAGCCATACAGGAGGCGAGAATGCGGCGCATCTCTCCAGACTTGAGCCGCACTTGCACATAGTCGCCGTCGCGGCCCATGACTTGAGCGAATCCGCCGGCGCTGCGAATCAACTGCCCGCCCTTGCCCGGCTTCAACTCGACATTGTGGATCGTCGTTCCCAAAGGCATATTGGCCAACGGCAGCGCGTTTCCCGTCCTGACCTCCGCATCGGACCCGGATTGCAACACATCTCCGACTTGCAATCCCACCGGAGCCAGGATATAGCGTTTTTCGCCGTCTCGATAACTGAGCAGCGCGATGCGAGCTGAACGGTTGGGATCGTACTCCAACGCCACAACCTTGGCCGAAATCCCGACCTTCTCACGACGAAAGTCGATTGTTCTGTACAACCGCTTATGCCCGGCCCCGCGGAACCGAACCGTCGTCCGTCCCTGGTTGTTCCGTGCACCGGTACGAAGCTCGAACGAGGTGAGCGACTTTTCCGGTCTCTTCTTGGTCAACTCTTCGGTCGTCACCACGGACATCCCGCGCCGCCCTGATGTCGTCGGCTTATAGGCTTTCAGTCCCATAATTCGTCCTTATTGCGTCCCCAGGCCTGCTACGCGCTTTCGTAGAGTTCGAGCTTCTCGCCCTGCTTCAGCTTGACGAAGGCCTTCTTCCAATCGGAGCGCTTCCCGGAAAACCGTCCCAGACGCTTGATCTTGCCTTGCACGTTCAGCACATTCACGCGTTCCACCTTGACCTTTAGTAATGTTTCGACTGCCTGCTTGATCTGAACGCGATTCGCATCGGGATGAACCAAGAATCCGACTGTGTTGCTGGCCTCCCTCATCGCCGTGACCTTCTCCGTCAGTAACGGCTGTATCAACACGTGATGGAGATCGATGCTCATGCCCAGACCTCCTTCACTCGCGCCAATTCCCGTTCGGGAATGACGATCGTCTTCGCACGCACCACTTCATAGACATTCAAGCGATCCGGCGCGACCACCTCGACAGTGGGAAGATTCCGAGCCGCCTGTATGAGGCCGCTGTGTCCTTCGCCCGCAATGACAAGAATCCGAGTGCCTTCACCGAATTGCCCCAAGGCTTTGGCCAGCAGTTTCGTCTTGGGCTGGTCCAGCGACAGGTTGGACATCACGACCACCTGACCTCCCGCCACCTTTGCCGACAAAGCGCTCTGCAGCGCCGCGCGGTATTTCTTCTTGGGCATGCTGAACGCATAACTTCTCGGCTTGGGTCCGAATACCGATCCGCCGTGCCGCCAGACCGGGGAGCGCACCGACCCTGCACGTGCACGGCCTGTATGCTTTTGCTTCCAGGGTTTCTTCCCAGAACCCTGCACTTCACCTCGACGCAGCGTCGACGCGGTTCCCTGCCTCTCGCAGGCCTGCTGCATCACCACGGCTTCATGCACCAGGGCCGTATGAGGCTTGCAGCCGAAGACTTCGGCCGGAAGCTCCGCAGATCCGACTTTCCGCCTGCTCAAATCAACGACATCAACCGTCGGCATGCCCTATCCCTTCTTCGACTTTCTCACCACGACGAGTCCGTTCGCCGCACCGGGAACGGCGCCGCGGACGAACAGCAGATTCTCCTCCGGTCTCGATTCGATCACTTTCAACCGCTGCGATGTCACGCGCTCGGCCCCCATGTGTCCCGGCAATGTCTTACCTTTCCACACACGGGAAGGAAATGAACTGGCTCCGATCGAGCCGGGTGCACGATGAAACATCGACCCGTGCGATTCAGGTCCACCCGAATAGTGGTGCCGCCGCACCACGCCCTGGAACCCCTTCCCCTTCGACACCCCGATGACATCAACCCAGTCCCCCTTCTTGAAAATGTCAACCTTGACCGTCTGACCGACCGCCGCATCGCCGGCCTTCTTGAACTCTCTGAGGGTCCGACTGGAAGGAGCCTCATGCTTCTTGAGATGTCCAAGCTGGGCTTTGGACAATTTGCGATCTTTCACCTCGCCGTAAGACAACTGGACCGCTTCATAGCCGTCACGGTCCTTTGTCTTCACCATGACGACACGGCAAGGACCGGCTTCGATCACCGTCACCGGGATCAACTGGCTCTCATCGAAGACTTGCGTCATCCCAAGCTTTTTTCCGAGCAACCCGTTCGTCATTCGCTCACCCCAAGGTTGAGGTTGAGGCCAAAGTCGAGCTCAGCCTTAACCTGAACCTCGACCTTCCTCACAATTTAATTTCCACGTCGACCCCGGCGGCCAGATTCAGTTTCATCAAGGAATCCATGGTCTCCGGCGTGGGCTCCATGATGTCCATCAAACGCTTATGGGTTCTGATCTCAAATTGCTCGCGCGCCTTCTTGTCCGCATGCGTCGCGCGCTGGACCGTGAATTTCTCGATCCTGGTCGGCAGGGGAATCGGCCCCACGATCTTGGCTCCGCTGCGCCGGACCGTTTCGACGATTTCCGCAACCGATTGATCCAGCACGCGGTAGTCAAACCCTCGTAGCCTGATTCTGATTCTTTGGTCGACCTTCACTTCCCACTCCTTGGCTGTCAATCGACAGCTGTCCGCGTTAGGCGAGGATTTCGGTGACGACGCCGGAGCCGACGGTCTTGCCGCCCTCGCGCACGGCGAACCGCAGCCCCTGATCCATCGCAATCGGGCTGATCAATTCGGCCGTCACACTCAC
>WIAH01000010.1 GCA_014055525.1 Nitrospira sp. CR1.3 | reverse complement strand
GAACGGCTGAATGGAACATTGTCCTCGGGGACCGTATGGCCCAGCGGCTTATCGGGCAGGGAGTACATGAAAAAACAGTTCGAGTCATCCATAATTGGGCTGATGGAAGCAGGATTCATCCGATCAATCGGGATCAGAATCCTTTGCGAAGCGAGTGGGGGTTGAACGGAAAGTTTGTCGTCGGCTATTCCGGCAACTTTGGCAGAGCCCATGACTTTACTACGATCCTCGATGCTGCGGAAAGATTGAAAGGCAATGGGCACATTGTTTTTCTCTTTATCGGCAGCGGGGCTCAAAGGGGGCAACTCGAGAAGGAGACGCAGAGACGAGAACTCCAAAACGTCAGATTCAAGCCCTATCAACCACGAAAACGTCTTCATTTGAGTTTGAGTGTTCCGGACGCGCATCTCGTCTCGCTGCAACCTTCCCTGGAAGGCTTCATTGTTCCAAGCAAATTCTACGGTATTGCGGCGGCCGGGAGACCGACGATTTTCATCGGTAGTTCGCAGGGGGAAATTCCCCGCATTCTCAAAGAAGCACAGTGCGGCTTTTCGATCGAAGTCGGTCGGGTCGATGAGTTGGTCGGTATTATTCAAAATCTGGCCGCACACGAGGAACTCTGTCTGTGCCTGGGGAGGCGAGCGCGTGAACTGTTCGATCGGAGGTTCGATGTCGGATATGCCATGCATGCCTGGGACGAGGTTCTCGGACGGTCCGCATGAAGAGAGTCATGGTTAGAATGTTCTTCCGCTCCCTCACACTGGGACTGACCACATTGGCGGCGCTTTCGGCTTGGAGCCTGCCTGGCGAGGCAGTCGAAGACCCGAAACCATTCCAGGTCTTTGACGGAACACTGTACTCGAACAAGCCGGACCTTTCCCAATACGGCATTCGACCTATCGCGATAGCGTATGCGGGGAAATTCGGCCTTGATTGGTATAAGCAAGCGGATCGCCTTCCGAATGTCGAATCAGTCCGCGCCGTCGCGCGAGAAGTACGGCAACAGGGCAATGTCGCTGTCCTTGATATCGAGCACTGGTCGCTGAAGGGCCTTCCGGATTCGGTCACGGACAGTCTGGCAAAGTACAAGACCGTGCTTGGATGGTTTCAAGAGGCGGCGTCGAATGTTTCAGTTGGCTACTATGGATCACCGCCCATACGAGACTATTGGCGTGCGATCAGACACAAAACAAGTCGAGAGTATCAAGCATGGATGGACGAGAACGATCAGCTCCGGCCTCTCGCCAGCGCCGTCGATGTGTTCTTTCCATCTCTGTACACATTTTATCCCGATCAAACTGGGTGGAAAACGTATGCCGTTGCTCAAATAGAAGAGGCCAGGCGATATGGGAACGGGAAGCCGGTTTACGTCTTCTTGTGGCCTCAGTACCATGACTCGAATCGCCAATTGGGCGGCCAATACCTCCCGGACGACTACTGGCTTCTGCAGCTGCGAACAGCCAAGGAACATGCGGATGGCATTGTGATATGGGGAGGATGGGGCGGCAATAATCGACCGGCTGGTTGGGATGAGCATGCGCCCTGGTGGAAAGTGACCAAAGGTTTCATGAAGACTTTAGACGCGGGACGTGTCAGTTCCCGTTGACCTCCGGCAGTTTCCCCTCAGCTCCACAGATATCCTCCTCATGTGCAGCGATGTGCTATCAGAATCGCGCGTTGGCTGCGGCTGTGTCATCTCTGATGATAGAGCGCCACATCTGCAAATATTTCGTGCCTCCATGTGCGTGATTCGGAATTGAACCGGCCTCGTAGGATTGAACAGACAGCCTCTTCCTTTGTGAAGAACCGCCTCGTGGTTTTCCAATGAGATAGTAAGTGGGACTCGCGGTCTAGGATTTGCTCACCTAACGGACCGTGCATCATGTACCACCTTTACTAAGGAGTGTTTGTTATGCGGACCATTAGGCAGTTGTCGATCACAGGGTATATCTTGCCGGCGATCGCGCTGTTCTCCCTCCTGTTCTCAGTAGCCGAGGCGAAGGCCGCTCTCGTGACCTACTCCTTCACCGGCGGCGTAAGCCAGGTCAATGGGGCGTTGCTCCCCACCGTGAATTTGATGTCTCCGGTCTCCGGGATGTTCCAGTTCGACAACAGCCCTGCTGTCGGCGGAAATTACCCGGGCGTTGTCTCGAACATGACCCTGAATATCGGCGGCTACACGTCCACCTACGCGCCCGGGGCCAATGCCGTGACGATATTCAAGGGGATCGACTTGGGAGGCGGCTCGATTGGAGACCGATGGAGGCTGGTCACAGCCGCTACAGGGTCTGCAATCAACGGCTATTCTCCCTTCCGGTTCGATTTGCATCTGGATCGTGAGGGAAGCTTGTTTGCCAACACCAACATGCAGAACCCTCCCGGCCTGGGCTCTTTGACCGGTAGCCGATGGCGTCTCATTTTCGAGAATGCCGAGGGAAATCTCGTGAGAATTCAGGGATCGTTGTCCAGTCTGACGGCCGTGCCGTTGCCGGCGGCGGTCCTGCTGTTCGGCGCAGGCCTTATCTCACTGGTGGGTCTTGGCGCAGGGGGGCTGAGGAATCTTCGCGGGACACAGTCGTAGACGGCAAGAGGATCGTGCTCGCGCGGACTTGGGACCCAGACGGGTCCCAAGTCCACTCTCTGTGATCCAATGAAGGGAAACAGCATAGTCATGATTACAGAAAGCCCTCTGAGCAGACAGTCTCACGCGTATCCATCCGGCGCCCATACTGTTCCCTGCGCAGTCACCCAGTCCTAACTCATTCACCCGCGAGTACCTTGTATGAGTATCAGGCCCTTCCTGGTCTGCAGCATAAGCCTCGCGTTAGGCCTCTTGGGATTCCTGTACTTCGACAGTCTGTCATTCCTTCTTCGTCAATGGGTCGGCAGCGAAGATTACAGTCACGGCTTGTTCGTACCGTTCGTCAGCGGATTTCTCATGTGGCAATCAAGAAGTCGCGTCATCGCAGGAGGCGTCACTCAGCCATGGCTGGGGATCATCGTCATGGTGGGAGGGCTGGTTCTTTCTTGGATCGGAGAATTGGGCACGATCTACGTGGTGTCTCACGTCTCTCTATGGTTGATCGTAGTCGGTCTGATCGTTACTTTGATCGGAGTTTCCGGGACCAAGGCGATCGCCTTTCCCTTGTTGTATCTGCTCACCGCCATTCCTTTGCCGGTCTTCCTCTATGCGGCATTGTCGGCTCAACTCCAGTTGATGTCCTCCGCCCTTGGCGTCTGGAGCTTGCAGGCGGTTGGAGTGACGGCTTTCCGCGAGGGGAATGTCATCGACCTCGGGCCTGTCCAGTTGCAAGTCGCAGAAGCCTGCAGCGGCGTCAGATACCTGCTTCCCCTGACGTCGCTCGCGCTGCTCTGCGCCTATCTCTTCAAGGACAGCATGTGGAAGCGGGCGCTGGTCGTCCTCTCATCGCTCCCCATCTCGATTCTCATTAACGGATTTCGGATCGGCATGATCGGGGTGCTGGTGGAGACATATGGAGAGGGAGCAGCGGAGGGGTTCTATCACTTCTTCGAAGGATGGGTGCTTTTCATGGCGAGTCTTGGGTTGCTGGTCCTTGAGATGTCCTTGTTGGCCAGGATTGGAGCAAGGGGAGAGCGGCCGTCATTGCTCGGTGGATCTTCTTGGATCGAAACCTCGTGGCCTGCCTCAGACTTGCGGTCTCCATGTTGCCCTCCCGTCTCACGACCAGTGTGTCCCGCTCCAGCCTTTCTGTGCGGGCTCGCCCTTCTCGTTCCATTCGCGTTTGCCTCCAAAGCCGTCGCGCAGCGGGAGGAAGCACCGCCGCCGAGATCATCGTTCGTGGATTTTCCGATGCAATTCAACAGGTGGGAGGGCACGCCTCTCGCCTTGGAGAGACAATTTATCGACGCGCTTCGGCTCGACGACTATGTGTTGGCCGATTTTCGATCCATCGACGGCACGCCCGTCAATTTGTATGCCGCCTACTATCGATCGCAGAAAATGGGTCAATCGGCCCATTCGCCTCAGAGCTGCCTGCCGGGCGGCGGATGGGAGATTTCGTCGCTGTCGAACGTGTGGGTGCCGTCCACCTCACGCTCGGTCTGGCCACTGCAAGTCAATCGCGCGCTGATTCAGAAGGCGGACCAAAAACAGATCGTGCTTTATTGGTTCAAACAGCGGGACCGCCTCCTCACGAATGAGTATCTGGTCAAGTTCTATTTGTTCTGGGACGCGTTGTCGCGGCAACGGACCGATGGCGCGCTGGTACGAGTGGCTTCGCTGATGGCGCCCGGAGAATCTGAAACCGATGTCGATAGACGTCTCCTCGACTTTGCTTCGATTGTCCAGAGTGAACTCACCAGATATGTCCCGGATTAGCCGGAGAGGTTGAAAGGAGAAGTCGAGAAGCGACGGCCGCCCGTTTCTGATGTGATGCCGTCGGAGTCCGGTCCGGAGGCTGAGGGCGATCAACTGAGAGCCAACACACAAAAAGGGACCAATGAGCAGCGAGCTCTTCTTCAGTTTCATGACCGCGTTACTAATCTGCATGGCGCTGATTCCGCCGCTACGCATAGCGGCGGATCGGTTGCGCATTCTCGATCAGCCGGGTTTACGGAAGGTGCATCACCAGCCAATGCCGCGCGTCGGAGGAATCGCGTTTGCTGTCGGGGCTTGTGCGGCGATTGCCTGGTGGGCGCCCAAGGACCGGACGACCCTTGCCGTCGTCTTGGGCAATCTGATCGTCCTTGGATTCGGAGTCTGGGACGATCGTGTCAACCTCAACTACCGGATCAAACTGCTGGGGCAGGTCTTGGCTGCGTTGACCGTCATCGTCGTTGGCAACATCCGTTTCGAAACCATTCCCTTCATGCTCGACGCGGAGATGCCGCTGTGGGCCGGGATCCCGCTGACCGTGCTCGTTCTCGTCGGAGCCTCGAACGCGGTGAATCTGACGGATGGGTTGGATGGCCTCGCCGGCGGACTTTCTTTCCTTACGCTGTCCGGAATGGCCTACTTGGCCTATCTCTCCAACGATTCGACCGTGTTGTTGTTGACCGTGCCGTTCCTCGGAGGGCTCCTGGGGTTTCTGCGATACAACACGTATCCGGCTCGAATTTTCATGGGCGACGGAGGCAGCCAGCTGCTGGGATTCACAATGGGCGTGCTGGCCATTCTGCTGACCGATGCGAGTCGAGCCCCGTTCAGCCCCAGCCTCACGCTTTTCCTGCTGGGGCTGCCCTTCCTGGATACGCTCGGAGTGACAGGGCAACGGTTGGCCGAAGGTCGGTCGCCGTTTGTCGGCGATCGCGCGCACATTCACCACAAACTTCTGCGCGTCGGGTTCACCCATTATGAGGCCGTAACCGTGATTTACGGCATTCAAGCGGGCATGCTCGGACTGGCCTATCTGTTGCGATGGCAATCGGATCTGCTGATTATCCCGCTCTACACCGCGCTTGCCGGATCGGTTCTGGTCCTGTTCATTGCGGCAGGACGAGGTCTTCTGCCTGCATCGACCTCACAGGATGGTCAGTTCTTCTCCAAGGTCACTCTGAACCAGTTCCTAATCGGTCCCTGGCTTGCGGAGATGCCCATCAGATTTCTCGCGGTGACGGTTCCTGTTTTTCTTGCCGGTCTGGTGCTGTTCCCTGCTCACGTGCCCGACGATGTGGGGTACCTGGCGATAGTGCTGTTTGGCATCGTCCTGCTTGGCCTGTTCCTGTTTCCGCGCCAAGTTCCATACTTTGTCCGCGGGGGACTCTACGTAGGCACGACCTGTTTGCTGTATGTCGTCGACCACTCCAGACTTCGCTCAGTCTCAGCTTTTTCGACGACCCATAACGTCTTTTTTGTCGTCGTCGCCGTCATGGTTCTTCTGAGCTTGCGATTTAACGAAACGAGCCGGTTTCAGACGACGCCGCTCGACTATCTCATGGTGTTTCTGGCCGTGTCATTCCCGCTGCTTCCGGAAGTGAGTGCCGATTTTTCGACATTGGGAGTCTTTGCGGCCAAGCTGATGGTGTTGTTCTTTTCCTTCGAATTGCTCTTGCACGCCTTTGCGGATCGGGTGCGGCAACTAGGCTTGGTCTCATTGTGGATCCTGTTCGGGCTGGGAATACGAGTGTGGCTGTAGGGGAAGGGGGAAAGGCTCAAGACTGAAGACTGAAGACTGAAGGAGAAGGTTTGAGGATAGCGTTAAACCTCAGACGGTTCCGCTTAGAAACTGGAATGAAACCATGGGGATCATGAAGTACAGATCTTTCATCATATTGGTTGTGGCGAGCGCGATCCTGGCGTGCGGTGGCCCTGAAGAGCGGAAAGCGAAGTACCGCGCGCGAGCTCAGGAGTATGTCGACGCCGGCAACTACCCGAAAGCCCGCGTGGCCTTGCGGAATGTCCTCAAGATCGATCCGAAGGACGTCGAAGCCTACTACTTGTTCGCGCAGGTCGAAGAAAAGGAAAAGAACTGGCGAAATGCCGTTCAGCTGTATCAAGAGGTCGTCCAACTGGATCCGGCCCATGTGGGCGCCTTGATTACCCTGGCCAAGTATTACCTGGAAGCCAAGCTGACCGAGCAGGTCGTGTCCGTCGCAGACAAGGTATTGGCAAGATATCCGCGGCAGCCTCAAGCCATCGCGTTGAGAATCGCGGCGCACGCCGCCACTGATGAGCACGTGGCTTCGGCCCTACCCGAAGCCGAAGCGTTGGCTGCGCAATTTCCAGTCGAGCCCGATGTCTCCATCCTGCTGGCCACGCTCTACAGTCAACAGGGGAGATATCGGGATGCTGAGTCCGTCCTGCAGCGAGCATTACGAGCGCATCCTCGTGACATGGATCTTTTGAGTAACCTGAGCGAGGTGTTGAATCGAGCGCACGACTCGACGGGAGCTGAGGCGGTGGCGAGGCGGATGATCGAAGCCGAGCCGAAGTCGCTGGATCATCGCTTGAGACTGGCGCGGCACTTCGATGCATTGGGAGACCGGGGGAAGGCTGAGGCCGTGTTGCGTGAAGCCGTGGCTTTGGACCCGGACAGCGAACAGCGTCATCTGCTGCTGGCCGATTTTCTGAGCTCGCGCAAGAATGTTTCCGCCGCTGAACAGGCCTTGCTGGACGCGGCGGCGCATCTCCCGCATTCGACCAAAATTGAATTCGCCCTCGCCGCCCTCTACCAGAAGGACGGAGCGGAGGGGAAGGCCCGCGAGTCCTACGAGACCATGATCAAACGATACAAAGACAAACCCGCAGGACTCGAAGCCAAGGTGAAGCTCGCCGAGCTGGATCTGCTCGCGGGGAAACCGCAGGATGCTGAGCGGCAGGTCGAAGAGGTCCTCAAGGAGAACCCTCGGTCATCCGAGGGGCTGGTTCTCTCGGGTCGAATGGCCTTGGCCAGGAGAAACGGCAAGGATGCCGTGCAGGCCTTCCGGACCGTCCTCCACGACCAGCCGGAGTTGGCCTCGGTGCAGTTCCTGCTCGGCCAGGCGTACATCCTGACGGGAGAAACGAATCTTGCGCGGGAAAGTTTCGAGCGCGCGGTTGCGCTCTATCCGGGAGAAGTCGATGCGCGACGATCGTTGGCCGCCTTGGACAGTCAGAGCGGCCGGCATCGCCAGGCCAGAACGAGGCTTGAAGAACTCCTGAGACAGAGACCCAACGACGTCCTCGCGCTCGACATGCTCATGAGTCTCGACCTGGTGACAAGAAACTGGGAAGAGGGCGCGCGAACCCTTGCCAGACTTCGAGCCGTAGCGGGAGACAGTTACGCCACGTACATAGGAGAGGGTCGGCTGTTCGAAGCCCAGCAGCTTCTCAACGAAGCCGGCGCGGCTTACGAGCGAGCCGCCGGTCTGGCGCCGAATGAACCAGAGCCACTCCTGGCCCTCGTGAAGCTCGACCTATCACGCGGTCAGCGGGAGCGTGCCAAGGCGAGGCTGGAAGCCGTGCTTACCGCAAAGCCCGACCATCCTTTTGCGCATGGACTGCTTGGAGAGGTTCTTCTGCTCGTCGGGAAACAGGAGGATGCCGGCAGTCACTTCCGCGAAGCCGTTCGGCTCCATCCGAAGTGGATTACGCCTTGGCTCGATTGGGCCGGGTTATGGCTCTCCAACCGAAAACCCGATGTCGCCGCTCAGATTCTTCAATCCGGCCTCACGGCCAATCCGGACAGCGAAGAACTGCACATGCTCTTGGCTTCCGCGTTGTCTGACGGAGGCCATATCGACGGGGCCATGGTCGCCTACGAGTCGGCATTGCGGCTGAATCCGAAGAATCTTCTCGCGGCAAACAACTTGGCCGTCCTCTTGGTGGACCACAAGGGCGATCCGCCGAGCTTACAGAAGGCCTTCGCGCTCAGCAGAAGTTTTGAGAAGGACGCCCCGCATCCGATGTTCCTGGACACGCTCGGCTGGACCCGGTTCAAGATGGGGCAGCAGGAGGACGCGCTCCGGTTGATGAAAGACGCGGTCGCCAAGCTGCCCGATGCCGCTGTTCTCAACTACCACCTCGGCATGGCCTATCACCGGTCCGGCCGGAGAAAAGAAGCTCTCGCCCATCTTGGAAAGGCCCTCAAGGGTCAGGATGCCTTCCATGGCCGGGAGGAAGCCGAAGGGATTCTTTCTCAGCTGGAAGGATAAGGAGCGAAATATGGCAGCAACCTGGAGCAGAAACTTGTGTTCGCCCTCACGAATTGTCCTTCTTGTCTGGCTCATAACCGGCTGTGGGTTCTCTCACGGATCGACCGCGATGGGCAGCCAACCTGCGAGCCAGGTGGACCCGGGATATCGCCTCGGCGCGGAGGACGTTTTGCTAGTATCGGTCTGGAAAGATGAACAACTGACCAGAGAAGTCGTCGTGCGTCCCGACGGCATGTTTTCCTTTCCCCTGGTCGGCGACATCCTCGCTGAGGATCGCACGGTCGAGGAGATTCGCTCGGACATTATCAAACGAATGACGAAATTTATTCCCAATCCGAATGTCTCAGTCGCCGTCATCAAGGTGCTCAGCTACAAAGTGTATGTCGTCGGGCGCGTGAACAAACCGGGAGAATATTTGATTGGACATTACACCGATGTCTTGCAGGCCTTGAGTTTGGCCGGAGGATTGACGCCCTTCGCCGCTGAGAACGACATCAAGGTCATTCGGCGGCTGAAAGGCCAGCAGCATGTATTTCACTTTCGGTACGGTGACGTTAGAAAAGGGAATGAACTGGAGCAGAATATTCTCCTGCAACGGGGCGATGTGGTCATGGTGCCGTAGTCGCCGTGGTACCGATGCGATCATGCTATGGGGGAGAGAGCGGTAATTCCCATTGCAGTTGGAGGAGAGTCGGCGAGTTCTTTCTGTGGTTCTGCATCGTGGGTCCAATGATGACAAACTTCAGCGAAGCAGCGGAGTGGTCGGTGTTACCCTCGATTGGGCTGAGAGGAGTCTACAACGACAATCTGCTCCTTACCCCGCTGCCCCACGATGAAAGTTATGGATATTGGGTCTCGCCGGCGGCGGAGTTTGCCGGAAGAACAGAGCGACTCGAGGTCAGCGGCCGCATGGCCGCCGATTTTGTGACGTACTACGGGGGAGAGGAGACCAGTTTTACGAACATCTTTCTTCCACTCACGGTGAACTACAAAGGGGAAAAAGACCGTCTGGGGTTCACCGGAGGGTTCACTCGGGATAATACGCTGATGTCCGAGCTGCTTACGACAGGTCTGGTGCTTCGATTTACTCAACGGAATCAGTGGAATGCCGCGCCATCATGGACGAGAAGCTTGACGGAGAAGTTTTCCTTTCAGTCGACCTTCCAGTTCTCAGACACAACGTATGAAGATGGCCTGCGTCTCGGACTCGTGAATTATCAGCTGTTTGGGGCTTCCGGCGGGCTCTTATATCAATTGACCGAGCAGGATCAGATACAGCTGTCCGGTTCGTACTTCGATTTCCATACCACGAATGCGCCCTCCCCATTTCGCGCCAGTTTCCCCGGCGCGAGCGTGAACCTCACACATGCCTTTACGGAATCATTCACCGGCACCGTATACGGCGGCCCTCGTTTCGTGAAGTCCACCACCGAAACCACCGGCGCCAGCGTGGGAGCCAGCGACACGGTTTGGGTATTCGGAGCCGGTCTGACGAAGAAATTCGAAAGCACCACCGTGCAAGCCAGCGCGTCGCGGGATATTGTCCCCAGCGGATTCGGTCTCTTGATTCGAACCGATCGGATCTTCGCCTCCGTCGGGCACGATTTCAGCGAAACCCTTGGCGCATCATTCGAGGCTTCAGGCTACCGCGTTTCGGGCGTCACGTCTCGCGCGATTGGAGGCACGATCTCCGATCAGCGGTTGCTGTACTTCGCCCCCAAGATCTCCTGGAGATTTCTGGAGTGGTGGAGAGCCGAACTGTCGTACACGTTCAGATGGCGTGACGGATCGGGTGCTCAAGATTCCGCCACGTCCAATGCGGCCATGTTTACATTGACATATTTTCCGCCGAAGCTGGCACTCTCACATTAGCAGGCTGCATATGAACACTGCTCATCGTCCGCATCGTTCACTCGCGACGCCAGGCCTCCAGGAACATCTGGCGATTGTCCGTCGACGACGAAAGGTGATACTCCTTGCGGGAGGCATCCTCTTCGGGCTGAGTCTTGCCGCCGCGTTCCTCTGGCCACCGACCTACAAGTCCACATCGACGATCCTGATCGAGGAGCAGGAGATTCCATCGGATCTGGTCCGCTCTACCATTACGAGCTATGCGGATCAACGGATCGAGACGATCAAGCAGCAAGTGATGAGCCGCTCCACATTATGGAAAGTCGTCGAGCAGTACGGGCTCTACCAGGATCTTCGTAAGAGCAGCCCGGTCGAAGACGTCGTCAAACGATTCGTCAAGGACATCGAAGTCGAAGTCATCAGCGCAGACGTGGTGGATCGGCGGACCCAGCATCCCACCAAGGCGACGATCGCGTTCACGGTGGCCTATGAAAGCCATTCGCCAGATCTGGCCCAGAAGGTGGCCAATGAGTTGACCAGTCTGTTTCTGGGAGAGAACTTGAAAAGCCGTGAACGGCAGGCGCAGGAGGCCACGGCTTTTCTCCAGCAGGAGGCGGAAAGTCTGGCCAGGCATATCGGAGAAGTCGACGACAAGATCGCCGGATTCAAACAGCGGGCGAAGGGCGCGCTTCCGGAACTGATGTCGCTCAACCAGCAACTGATGAATCAGGCCGACCGGGAGCTGATGGACATCGATCAACAGATCCGCGGTTTGGAGGAACGAAAGAGTTATCTTGAGGGAGAACTGGCCACGATCAAGCCGCACACGCCGATCATATCGGTTACCGGCGAGCGGATACTGGATGCGGCGGAACGGTTGCGGGCGTTGCGTGCCGAATACGCGGGGGCGTCCGCCAACCTGTCTCCCGACCATCCCGACATGCTGAAAATGAAGCAGGAAATTGAGGCGCTGGCGAAGGAGACCGGTCATCGTCCGGAAGCCGAGGAGACCGCGAAGGCGCTTATGGCCGCGCGGGCCACCGTTGCAACCGCCTCGGAGCGTTTGGGAAATGAGCATCCGGATGTGGTCCAGGGCCGCCGAAAGATCGAGGGCCTGGAACAGGAAGTTCGCCGGTTGAGAACCGATTCGCGCAGGAATCCGGCGCCACGACCGGAAAACCCCGCCTACATCAATCTTCAGGCTCAGCTCAACTCGGCAACGACGTCGCTGGAAGCGATCCGCAAAACCCGCATGGATGTGAAGCGGCGGCTTCAGGACTACGCGACTCGGTTGGAACGGACGCCCGAATTGGAGCCGAACTATCTCACTCTGACACGCGATCGCGATACCTCGGCCCAGAAGTATCAAGATATCCGTTCGCGGCTGCTGGAAGCCAAGGTGTCGGAAGGTCTGGAAGTGCAGCGCAAAGGCGAGCGGTTTTCCTTGATCGATCCACCGAGCTTGCCGGAAAAACCGGATAAGCCCAATCGCTTTGCCATCGTGCTGTTGGGATTTATTCTGGCGGTCGGAGGCGGCGTCGGCTCCGGTCTCGCCGCGGAGAACCTCGATCATTCGATTCGTACCCCTGAACAGGTCGCGCAGCTGACGCAGTTGTTTCCGCTGGCTGTGATTCCCTTCATGCCGAATGAGGATGACCTACGGAAAGCCGTCACGTATCGTCGTCTGGTCAAGGGGGCCGGAGCGGGTGGGCTCGTCATGCTCCTCTGGGTCATCCATATCTTCATTCTCCCGTTGGATGTGTTGTGGTATGCGGCGATGAGGCGATTGGGCGTGGATTAGCAGGAGGACAATCCGATGGACCGGTTGCGCACCGCTCTTCAGATGTACAAGGAGCAGCATGGAAGGAACGGGGCTTCGTCCTCATACGGACGGACAAGCCGTCACAGCTCGCCCGCGCCGATCGTGTATACACAGACGAAATCGATGGATATTCCTGCTTCCGTGCTTCGCCACCGCCGCGTGATGGCCGCCTACGACAAAGGCCCGTTCGTCGATGCGTTCAAGATCTTGAGGACCCAGGTGATGCGCCGACTGAGGGAAAATAGTTGGAATGTCGTGGGAGTAACCAGCCCGGGGTACAGGGAGGGCAAGACGTTAATTGCCGTCAATCTTGCCGTCAGTCTCGCAATGGAAGTCACTCAGACCGTCCTGCTCGTCGATGCCAATCTACGCAGCCCCAGCATCCATGAAGCCTTCGGACTGAGTGATTGCCCTGGTCTCGCGGATTTTCTTCTGGACGATACACCGGTGGAAAATCTCTTGATCCATCCCGGGATCGGCCGATTTATTCTCCTTCCCGGAGGACGCTCGATTCCCAATTCGACCGAGGTGCTGACGTCGCCGAAAATGCTGGCGCTTGTCGAGGAATTCAAGCATCGCTACCCGTCCCGAATCGTGATTTTCGATCTTCCGCCGCTACTGCACACGGCGGATGTGCTGGCCTTCTCTCCCTATACGGACGCGCTTCTGCTGGTGGTTGAGGAGGGAAAAACGACGGATGAAGAACTGCGGCGGTCGCTTCTACTGGTAAAGGAATCCCGTCCCATTCTGGGGACCGTGCTGAACAAAGCCGGTAAGATGGCCGCAACTCCCGCGAGCATGAGGAAGCTGCTGGAGCAGTAATGGGAAAGGTTAAGGTTCAGGCCAAGGTTCGGATGCTCAACCTCAACCTGAGGTAAGATTCTCGATGTACGAATCCTTCTACAATCTTCGGACGAAGCCTTTCGCGTTGTTGCCCGACAGCGATTTTCTCTATGCGGGCTCGACTCATAGGGCGGCGTACAGCTTGCTGGAGTACGGTCTGCTCAGTCAGGCGCCGTTCATCGTACTGACCGGCGACCCGGGGATGGGCAAGACATCCCTTCTGCAAAAACTCGTGGCCGAACATCGCGGCAAACACGCGCTCGGTCTGGTGACGAATGCGCGTTATGATGTCGAACATTTATTGCCGTGGATTCTTCTGTCTCTCGGGTTGTGCCAGAAGCAATTGGACCCGGTCGAGGCCTACCACACCTTCTCGGAGTTTCTGAATCGCGAGGCCCGGCAGCACAGGCGCGTGATCCTGATCATCGACGAGGCCCAGAGTCTCGGCGCCGAGCTGCTGGAAGAGCTCCGGCTCCTGTCCAACCTCAATGACGGGAAGACATTAAAGCTCCAGATCATCCTCTCCGGACAGCCCGATCTCCACACCCTGCTGCAGCGGATCGACATGACGCAGTTCGCCCAGCGCATCGTCGCCGATTATCACCTTGAGCCTCTTACGGATGTCGATACGGCGAATTGCATCCGACATCGGTTGCAGATCGCCGGCGGACATCCTTCCCTTTTCACGAATAAGGCCTGCGCGTTGGTCCATCGGTTGACGCGAGGCAATCCACGCCTGATCAATCAGGTGTGCGACATCACGTTAACCTACGGTTTTGCGGAGCAGGCGAAAGTGATCACGTCAAAAATTGTGGCCCAGGCCGCTCTTGATCGGAGTAAAGGGGGAATTCTCCCGCTGGCGGGCAAGGAGGATCTCATCACCTTGGCCGGCGCTCGTGAAGATACGACCGAGATCGATATGCCTCCTCCCGCATCAGCGCAGGAAAAGTTGAGCGGGAAATCCGCCGTCTTGGAACAGGAGGGTTCGCCGAGCAGCTTCTACGACGAAGGCGTGGAACTGAAGAAGGAAGGGCGATTGGATCGGGCGGTTGAAATGTTCGAGCGGGCGGCGGAGAGTCCGTTCTATTGGCTGCGGGCTCATGCCCAGATGGGGCTCTGTTACAAGACGATGGGAGACGCGCAATCGGCCATCCAGGCATTCCGCACCGCGCTGCAGGATCAATCTGCGCCAAGAAAGGAAGTGCTCGATGTCCAATATTTTCTCGCCAGGACGCTCGAATCTGCGGGACAGACAGGCGAGGCGGCCACCTTCTATCGACGCATCGTTCAAGTGAACCCGCATTTCAAGGATGCGGCCTTTCGGGCCAAGGACCTCACGGCGAAGCCGAAGCATCAGGGAAACGGCAAGCGGCCGGTTGAGGCAAACGGTTCGTGGTTTGACGGCGCCATTGAGAACCTTCAGCGTTTGATCGGGAGCCACAAGTAAAACAGATACAGGTTAAGGTTGAGGCTGAGGGTCAGGTTCAGAAGCTCAACCTTGACCTCAACCTTTGTTCTCGACCTCCTCGTAGATCCGTTTCACTTCCGTCAGTCCCTTCCATGCGAGCACGCCGAGTGAGTCCTCGACATAGCTCCTCGATCGCATGCCGTTCAAGACACAGGTGACTCCCGGCGTGCTCGCGAGGATCCAGAGCGCCTTTCTGGACAGTGATTCCCTGCGCCTCTCATCCGGGAGAAGCGGATTAATGGCCGCTGCAACACGAGCGGTGCGTAGCCGGCTCCTTTCCGTCGCCTCCAGCCTGAAGCTGCGGAGGAGGGTCAGCAACTCCGGAAGATAGCGATCCCGCCACGATTCCCATTGCTCGGCCGTCTTTCCTGTCACAAGACGAGGGACCGATTGCAGCACCTGATTTATGTGCGGCGCAATCATTTGGCGTTCGATCTGTTCCCAGTGCTCCAATCCTTGAACGCGAGCCTGAATACCCGTGAGCTCGGTGCCCCAATTGAAGAACTCCGCCGGGGCTGTACCTTGTCCGCTGTTGGGAATCGAGGGCGCCAGCGTTGTGCGATACTCCTGTTCCAGTTGTTGCACGACGCTCAGCTGCGCATCAATGTTCACCTGATCGGCTTCGAAGGGAAAATCCGCGAGCCGTATCATCCCGCCATTCACCCCGGGCATCGCGTTCAGCGGGCGATTAACGAGCACCGCGAGGTGCTCTCGTTGCGCCAGCTCAAGGACCGTGTCCTGCTGTTCGACGCCGGTGTTGCGCGTGATCAGCGCGCCGGATTCGAACAGGTTCATCGGGCATTGCAGCAGGGCAAAGTGATGGTGAGCTGGTCTCTGCGATGCCGCCGCCCTTGTCGCCGCGTCGAGAAAATGAAATAGCGAGGTCGCCTCGGCATCCGAAGCAGGAGCTGTCACCGTATTGGAGGACACGCCGTACCAACGGATTCGACCGGCCGCCACCTGCGATTCAAAATACGAAAAGGCCTGCTCCATTCGGTGATAAAACCTGTCGCGCTGCTCGTCGACTTTCGCCCCTCCCCGGCGGGCTGCTTCAGCGAGGAAGTATTCGGGATTGTGGAGCAGGCAGACGTCCAACGTGTCCAATCCCAAACGATCGAGCGAGGCCGCAAGCTGATCGGCGAGAAATTCCGGATGGACGCAGTGCCAGAGGCCTTCGCCGTATTTGACCATGTCCGGATAGGGCCTTCCCGATTTTTCTCGGGCCTCCGCTTGTTTCAAGTTCTCCCCCTGAACATAGCCGATCTTCGAAACGACAATGACTTCGTCACGCGCTAGAATCTTCTCGGCGATCAAGTGCCGCAAGGTGGATCCGACCACTCGTTCACTGTCGCCCTCCATATAATTCGTCGAGGTATCGACAAGATTCACGCCTTCCTTCAACGCTTTGATCAGGGCGGCGCTGAATTCCGGATCGCTGGCATCGATGCGGTAGCAGCCGAATCCCAGTTTTGAAACCGTGAGATCCGTCGCGCCTAATGTGAGATAACCATGCTCAAGACTGCCCGAAGATCTTGGTTGATTGACTAGCCGAGAGGCATAACGAGCCGTTCCTTCCGCGGTCGCGAACCCGGACAGCGCTTGTCCCGTCAAGAGTCGCCCTTCCGGGGGCCGCTTCCCAGAGTTCTTGGCCGAACTGAGAGCGTCGGCCGCTTCTCGGGGGTCGGTGAGCGGTTGCTGACAGGAGAAATTGCGGCAGATGTACAACGCGGGCTTCCCGTCCACGGGGGTCTTGCCGGACAACAACGGGTGCCATGTCTTCCCGTCCGTCTGGAATGTCGTGGCCAGGATACGATTGGGCAGATATGTTTCTCGAATGGCCTGCTGCAGCATCATCAAGTCAGGGTCACTTTCCGGTCCGACCAGCGCCAGTTCAATCGGGCCCTCTGTCAGGAAATCGAGGACGGCGAGACTCTTGGCAAAGGCTTTTGGATAGCGTGCGATCTGCTTGCCGTAGGCCCGGACCGCCGCAATCGCCGAATCCCGGAAATCCCGGCGGTCGTAATGAAATGAGAGCCTGGCCAGCATGAAAGCTGCCACCGCGTTGCCGCTGGGGATGGCGCCGTCCGCTCCTTCACGGGCACGGACGATCAAGGTCTCGTGTTCGCGCGCGGTGGTAAAGAAGCCTCCGCAGTCGCGGTCCTGGAAGGACTCGATCAGCCGCTCGCCGAGATTGCGCGCGGTCGAGAGGTAGAGTTCCGCTCCACAAGCTTCGTAGAGATCAACGAGGCCGTCTCCGAGGTAGGCGTAGTCTTCCAGGACCGCGTCAAGATGAGCATGACCACCGCGGGAGGTTCGCAGCAATGCGCCTGAAACTGTGCGATGGGTCGAGAGCAGGAAGTCGGCGGCGCGACGTGCGGCTGCCGCGTATCGGTCGATTCCAAGCACGCGGCCCGCTTCCGCCAGGGTGCCGATCATCATGCCGTTCCAGGCGGTAATTACCTTGTCATCGAGGCCAGGCGGGATTCGTTGCTTCCTGGCTTCATAGAGGAGCGGACGGGTCCGGTTCATGGTTTCGCGAAGTTCGTCGACCGTGACATCAAGTTCTTTCGCCACTGTCTCCAAAGGCTTCAATCGATTGGGAATGCTGTGGCGCTCCCAGTTGCCTTGGTCCGTAATGTCGTAGCAGCCGCAGGCACGCCGCGCGTCCTCCTCGTGTCGGAGGGCAGCCCGTACCTCGGCCGGCGTCCATACGAAGAACTTTCCCTCGACTCCTTCCGAATCGGCGTCCGTCGAAGAATAGAAACCGCCCTGCGGGTCGGTCATCTCCCGAAGAATGTAATCGAGCACCTCTGAAACGACCTGACGATAGGAAGACTGTCGGGTGACCTGAAAGGCTTCGAGATAGGTCCGAGCGAGTAGGGCATTGTCGTAGAGCATCTTTTCGAAGTGGGGCACGAGCCATCGTTCGTCCGTCGAGTACCGCGCGAAACCCCCGCCGATGTGATCGTAGAGACCGCCGGCTGCCATGGCGTCGAGCGTCCTGGTGACCATTTTCAAGGCTTTCGAATCCCCTGATCGACGGTGACAGCGAAGCAGTAAGGAGAGTCCGGCCGACGGAGGGAATTTGGGCGCCGAGCCGAACCCTCCGTAACGCTCGTCGAATTCTCCGCCGAACTCGGACACGGCCTCGTCAAGAGCTGTGTCGCCGATGGATACGGGGAGGGGAATCTGCCACCCGTTCTTCAGCCGCTCAGTCAAGTCCTTCGCCTGATTTCGAAGACCGGTCGAATCGTTCTTCCACACTTCGGCGATCTTCTTGAGCAGGCTTGGAAACCCCGGACGGCCCCATCGATCGTCGGGAGGAAAGTACGTGCCGGCGAAGAATGGCTGTTGTTCCGGAGTCAAAAACACGGTCATCGGCCAGCCGCCTTGCCCGCGATTGAGCGTGACGGTCGCCTGCATGTAAATTTCATCCAGATCGGGGCGTTCCTCCCGATCGACTTTGATGCAGACGAAGTGACGGTTCATCAGGGCCGCAATCGACTCGTTTTCAAACGACTCCCGCTCCATGACATGACACCAATGACAGGCCGAGTAGCCGATCGACAGCAGGATCGGTCGGTTCTGCTTTTTCGCGAGCGCAAGAGCATCCGGTCCCCAGGGATACCAGTCCACCGGATTGTAGGCATGTTGAAGCAGGTAGGGACTGGTTTCGTGGATCAGGCGATTGGCGGCGCGTGGCGGGGACGACATCGCGTCACCTTAGCATTCCGCGGAAACAAGGATCAATGAAGCAAAGGCGAAGGCGGCGCGATCAATATCTAAGCAATCAGTTCTGTGGTATCCTTAACGTAGAACTTCACACTTTGATATTCCCATGAACGATATTGGTCCGTACTCCAACTATCGGCTGACCGTTCGCCTGGAACTGGCCAACAAGCCCGGCATGTTCGCGAATGTCGCGGCGGTTTTAGCGATGGAAGGAGCGAATTTGGGGGCAGTCGATATCGTCTCAGCCACAGCGGGGCACATGGTTCGAGATGTCACCTTCGACGTCCGCGACGAGGCGCATGGCGAGCATGTGCTCTTGCGGCTCGGGGCGCTTCCCGACGTCAAAGTCCTATCCGCGTCAGACCGAATCTTTCTCATGCATCTCGGAGGGAAGATTCACGTACAGAGCAAGATGCCGGTCAACACGCGCAACGTGCTCTCGATGGTCTACACCCCCGGTGTCGGACGGGTTTCGCAGGCGATTGCCAAGGACAAATCCAAAGCCTACGCCTTCACGACCAAGAGCAACAGCGTGGCGGTCGTGACGGACGGATCGGCTGTTCTTGGACTCGGCAATCTCGGACCTGAAGCGGCGCTTCCCGTCATGGAA
Organism: Nitrospira sp. CR1.3; assembly: GCA_014055525.1. Taxonomy (GTDB): domain Bacteria; phylum Nitrospirota; class Nitrospiria; order Nitrospirales; family Nitrospiraceae; genus Nitrospira_C. Next base: position 124,904 of record WIAH01000010.1, on the reverse strand, counting down.
GGCAAGGCCATGTTGTTTCGGGAGTTGGCCGGGATCGATGCCTGGCCCATCTGTCTGAATACCCAGGATACAGAGGAGATCGTTCGTGCGGTCCAAGCCATCGCCCCGGGGTTCGGGGCCATTAACCTCGAAGATATCAGCGCGCCCCGCTGTTTTGAAATCGAGCGGCGCCTGAAGGCTTCCCTTAGCATCCCCCTGATGCACGATGATCAACACGGAACCGCAGTGGTGATCTTGGCCGCGTTGACGAATGCGCTTGCCGTCGTCGGCAAGCAGATCGCTGATGTCCGCGTGGTAGTCAATGGGCTCGGGGCGGCCGGCACCGCCTGCTGCCGCATGTTGCTTGCCGCGGGTGTATCCCATCTGCTGGGGTGCGACAGAGCGGGCATCATTCTGCAGGGTGACGGCGAAACCCTGCGCGCCTGCCGCGCAGATTTGACGTCCTGTTTGACGCCGGACCGACCGGCTGGAAGCTTGCGCGATGCTCTCAAGAAGGCCGATGTATTTATCGGCCTCTCCGTCGGCCACCTGCTCCGGGCGGAAGATCTTGATCTGATGGCGCCGGAGCGAGTCGTCTTTGCCATGGCAAATCCCGACCCGGAAGTGCCGCCGGAACTCGCCGCCTCTCATTGCCGCATTTTCGCGACCGGGCGATCAGACTTCCCCAACCAGATCAACAATGCCCTGGCATTTCCCGGAATATTCAGGGGCGCGCTGGATGTGCAAGCTGTGGCAATCAATGAGCCGATGAAACTGGCCGCGGCCAAGGCCCTGGCCGAAGCGATTCCACGGTCCACCTTGAGCGAGGACTACATTATCCCGAGCGTCTTCGACAAGGAAGTCGTTCCTCGAGTGGCCAAGGCCGTCGGGGCAGCCGCTCATGACAGCGGCGTCGCACGACGGCGCAACAGAATCGGTGATCAGTTTTCGCCCGCCTGAACGACAGCGATCGATTCCACACCGCAAATCTTCCGGTGCGGCGCCACGATCCCGCTTCTGGCAGCCGAGCAGCCTATGCTACAATGCCGTGTCTCGTGAACCGGTTGGAGTGCGATGCCCTTTTCTGCCGGTAAATATGTCAAGTTTCGGAACGGCATGCAAAAACGGATCGGCTCGCTCCGCGCGAAAACGGAGGAGAGCATGGATTGTGCGGTGGACACCATGATGCAGGAGCGAGTCGACAGTTTCTTTCGCGTCGAGCAAGGCCTGGACGAGATCGTGAAGTCGCTGTTGCAGATCGAGGAGGAACTGGAGCAGATCTGCGATCTGTCCGGTGCCATGCGGCTCGAGTCGCGCCTCGAATTCGTAGAGGATCGCTGGGACGATCTCGACAGTGAGATCAGAGAGCGACCGCGCCGCCGCCGCCGAAAAATCAATCTCGCCGACATGCTGAAAGCGGCGGGCGGGGGCGGGGGAGACTTCTCTCAAAGCTCCGGTGGGGTGAACAATGCAGTAGATGCCTATGCCATCATGGGCGTGGAATTCGGTTGTTCACTCGCCGACGTCACGACGGCCTTTCGTCACAAGGCGAAAAGACTTCATCCTGACGCGAACCAGGGGGATCGCAGTTCCGAGCCGGAACTGCGCCGGATGCTCGAGGCGTATCAGTTCCTGAAAGAGTATCTCAGTCTGAGCAATACCGAGCCGATGAAACCTCCGGATCGGCCCTACAGCCCCGCGGAATGAGGCTCGTGTGGCCACACTGACCGCGTCCAGTTACATCACAAGTCGTCCTGCGCTCGAAAAACTCTGCGACGAGCTTCGCGCCAGCCCGGTGCTGGCGCTCGACACGGAGTTCGTCGGGGAGGACAGCTTCGTGCCCAAGTTGGAGCTCATTCAGGTCGCGACGAAGGAGGTATCGGCGGTCATCGATTTTCCGACGGTCCGGGCCGATGGTCCGCTCGATGCCTTCTGGGAACTGATCTGCGATCCACGAGTGGAGAAAGTCGTGCACGCCGGCCGGCAGGATCTGGATTTGTTCGCGCACCACGCCGGACAGATTCCGAAGCCGTTTTTCGACACACAGATCGCCGCTGCGATGTTGGGGTTTGGGGCCCAAGTGGCGTACGCCAATCTCGTGCAACGCATCAACGGGACCAAGTTGGCCAAGGCCCATACGTTTACGAACTGGAGCGCGCGGCCGCTTTCCGGAGATCAAATTGCGTATGCAGCCGAGGACGTTCATTTTCTGCTGCCGATTCATGCCTATTTACAGAAACGGCTCAATACGATGGGGCGGTTGGAGTGGGCGCGTGAAGAATTCGCCCGCTTGGAAAGCGCAGTCGGAGAAAAGAGCCGCGAACCGCTTGAGCGCTACCAGCGGATCCGAGGTTGGGACAGTCTTAAGCCGAAGTACGCGGCAGTGCTACGCGAGCTTGCGGCCTGGCGCGAGATCGAAGCGAAACGCCGGAACGTGCCTCGCGGACGCGTACTCAGAGATGAAGTTTTACTGCAGCTCGCCCGTCATCCGCCCAGAACGCTGGACGAACTGCGAGGGTTGCGGGGTGTGCATGCCTCGGAAGTCGACCGCAATGGCGAACATCTTCTGAGGACGGTTACGGCGGCGCTGGCCTTGCCTCCTTCGTCCTGGCCACAGATTCCTCTTGAGAAAAAGCCAGAACCTGAATCCACCGGTGTTGTGGAATTACTCCAGGCCGTTCTCAAAGCCCGTGCCGCGGAAGCCGAGATCGCTCCGACGCTTCTGGCCACCAGTGCCGATATCCAGGCGCTCGTCGATGGAAAACAGAAAGGTGTTGAGGTGGATCTGCCTCTTCTCCGTGGCTGGCGACGCCAGGTGGCGGGAGACCTCTTACTGCAGGTCCTGGGCGGAGTGACTGCCGTATGCGTGAGCCAATCCGGTACCCTGCAATTTAAGCCTGATCCCGTTTCATGATCCTCATGGATGGTACGTTGCTGTGCGAGTGGTGTTCAGCGCGCCACCATTCCTGTCCCTTCCAAGTGAATCAAGCAAGACCTGCCGGTTCGTCCTTTCCAACACAGCCACCTAGAAGGGATTTTGTCGGGAGGTAGCTGAGCCGTCACGGACGTTCGATGGCCCGGCTGGTACAGTTCTGGCAGATCAGCTACGGCTATGCCAGGAGTGGTTGGGAGATCTACGTTTGCCTTTGTTTTTCCCGGCGGACTTGTGCTGCTTGCCGCCGTGGGATTCCTGCGTCCCGGCGGACTTCCTCCCTGGATGCAACAGCCGGTTTCGGCAATTCCCTACATCGTGCTCGCTTTCGGGCTCGCGTTCGGGTGGCTGCTGTCGAGTACGCGCGTTCTTCTCTCATTTCTGATTCTCGCATTGGCCGACCGGGCGGTGAGTACGTTTTCGACGACCGGCGCCGGGCCCGCGGCAATGAGCCACCCGATTCTTGCCGTTACCGCGTTTCTGCTTCCCCTGAATTTTCTCGCTCTCTCGCTTCTTAAGGAGGATGCCGTCTCAATCCGTCGCGCCGCAGGCTATGTCATCCTTGTCCTGGCGGAATCATTCATGGTTCTCTGGCTGTGCCATCCTGAACGACCGGATATCGCCGCGGCATTTCAACAGGCCTTTGTCAGCCGGCTCACGGCCGAATGGACCCCGATTCCACAGCCGGCCCTTCTTGCCTTTGGCGTCGCGGCCGCGATTTATCTTGTCCGATTTGTTCTGCGCCGTGACCCGCTCGAGGCCGGGTCGTTCTGGACGCTCGCCGCGATATTTGTGGCGTACCACGGCGAACGGTACGGCTGGCACCCGACAAACTTCTTTGCGGCGGGAGGGTTGACTTTGTTTCTCGGTTTGCTTCAGTCCGCGTATCAACGGACCTATCGGGATGAACTCACGGGGATTGCCGGACGGCCGGCCTACGATGAAGCGATCGGACAGTTAGGAAAAAGATTCTCCCTCGCCGTGCTGGCGGTCGACCAATTGAAGTTCCACATGAATGTGTATGGGAAAACTGTAGGTGAGCAGATTCTCAGACTAATCGCTCCAAAAGTGCAGGCCTCCTGCCGGGGCGGACGCGTCTTTCGGGTGAGCGGGGAGGAATTGACTCTACTGTTTCCCAATCATTCGGCCGTAGAAACACTTGCGGCGCTGGAAACGCTGAGAAAAATGGTCGAATCGACGTCGCTCATCCTGTGTGGTCGCGACCGTGTGCGCGAGGACGCTCGCGAAAGGAGTAAGATGGGAGCAACGGATTGCCGGTTGCCTGTTACGGTGAGCGCTGGTGTCGCGGAACAAATCGATGAAACCGCCTCCGTAGGTCTGGTCCTCAAGGCAGCCTATCGCGCATTGTATGAAGCAAAATCGACGGGGGGCAACGTTGTCAAACGCGGGTCCGTCGCCTCGGAACCGGCTCGCCGTTCTTCATGCAATTCCGGAAGAATCGTCGCCAGTGGCGAATACTCATGAAGGTCGATTGGTCGATCTCGATCTGACGAACGGGCGCCTCAGAGGATGCGCTTCAGTATTTCGGCCGGCCTCGCCAGCAGGGCCTTCTCTCCCTTCTCGACGATCGGACGCTGAAGCAAATCGGGATATTCGATCATCAGATCGAGCAATGCGTCATCGGACAATTCCTTCTTCGCGAGCCCGAGCTTCTTATAGATATCTTCCTTCACTCTCAGCACGTCTTTCGGGGACAGTTTCGCCTTCTTGAGCAGAGCTTTCAGGCGCGTTCTGGTGAAGGGGGTGGTGTAATAGTTGACCGCCGTGAACGTCGCGCCGCTCTCCTTGAGCAGTTGCACGGCCTGGCGACAGGTCGAGCAGGTGGGCTTTTCATAAATGATGACATCGGCCATGCTCGGACTCCTTTGTCGGCGTTTCGTCGGACGACTTGACGACATTTTTACGCCTATGATACATGCTTGAGTAGTAGGTTGTCTCAGCTCTTCGTCATGCCCATCGTCGGCACCAGCTCAAGCGGCCAGTTTTCCTGCGCGACAGCCACTCAGCGTACTCTGCGCGACCTCCGGATCAAACGAAAGGGCCAGCCGGTTTTTGTGCTCGGCCACCTCATCGATCGAAAAGGGCAGGAAGCCACGTTTGAAGTCTTCAATGACCGCCTTGCCGTCGTCAAGTTTGCCGATGGCGCCGTGATCGGGTATGACCCGTTTGAACTGCTGTTGCCGACGGACATCGATCAACAGGGCACGGCCTACTTCGAGATTCGAACCTGCGGGATCTGCGAGCAGTTGTTTCCATTGACAGGGGAAGAATGTGATGCGCCGGAAGAACCCACCAGTTGTTCCGATTGCCGCTCGAACTGACCCAGGCGGTCAATCCACCAGGGGCGCGATTTCAATGGCTTTCTTGATGAGACAATCTCCCGCAATGGATTGAAGCGTCATCGGCAGCATGCTCGCATCGATGACCCGCACGGTGAGGACCTTGTATCCGTCAGCGGCCTTGGTTCCTTCGACGCGAAGTGCATGGCAGATTTCCAGTTTTTTCCAGACCAGGTTGTTCATGATGTTTTCGGAGGCCAGGAGCCTGGTGTCGGATGCAGAGTCGTTGATCGAGGCTTTCACTGCCACGCGGGACTTGTCTTTAGGCGGTTCGCTGACCACGGCGAAAATCAGCAATTCATCGTCGCCCTTGGCATGGCTCACGATGCTCAGGATGATCGCGCCGGCGAGCAACGCATAAAGGATTGCCTTCACGCGTTACCTCTCCTCCTGTCGACCTATCGTGCTTGAGGCGGGATGGTCTGCGGGAAGTTTATCCGGAGGATTCGGCTGAGGTAAGTCGTGGCTCAACGTGCTCGTGCCGACAGGCGTGGTTGCAAGTGTCATCCGTCTCTCGCTGGATTGCCCGGAAAATAGCAGGGCGGAAATGAGGACGAGCAGCCCGACAAGGACCAGGGCCGGCAGCAGGTGCGGTATGGACAGCCTCCGCTTCACGACTGAAGCCAGTATGCCAACCGAATCAGGTGATTTCAAGATGCGAACGGGCCGGCCGGCGCCATATACGCATATATGATAGACGCGCGCGATTAACGAGCGAAATTCCTATGCCTCACGATTTCATGCCCGGTCTTGCCGGTGTTCCAGCAGCCAAGTCCGCGATCAGCGACGTAGATGGCGTTCGTGGCGTTCTCGAATACCGGGGTATTCGAATCGAGGATCTTTGCGCGAAGTCTTCCTATCTCGAGACGGCTTACCTGCTGCTCTTCGGCCATCTTCCATCGAAGTCCCAACTCATGAAATGGACGGAAGACATCATCCACCATCGGCGCGTCAAGTTTACGATCCTCGACATGATGAAGTGTTTGCCGGAGCACGGTCATCCGATGGATGCTTTGCAGGCTGCGGTCGCAGCGCTCGGCATGTTCTACCCCGGGCGGAACGTACAGGATGTGGAGAACAACTACTGGTCCGCCGTCCGCCTTGTCGCGAAGCTGCCGACAATTGTCGCGGCCTGGGCGCGGTTGCGGCGCGGCGACGAAGCGATTACACCGCGCGACGATCTGGGAGTCAGCGAAAACTTTCTCTACATGCTGACGGAATCGGCTCCCCACCCTGTCTGGGCCGACGCGTTTGACGATTGTTTGATTCTCCATGCCGAGCACACGATGAATGCCTCGACGTTCACCGGTATGGTCACGGCGTCCACACTTGCGGATCCCTATACGGTCGTGGCCTCGTCCATCGGGTCGCTCAAGGGTCCTCTGCATGGAGGGGCGAACGAGGAAGTCGTGCAAATGCTGAAGGAAATCGGCACGCCTGATCGAGCGAAGGATTTCGTCGAAGGGAGGCTTCGCGATAAACACAAACTGATGGGTTTCGGTCACCGCGTATACAAAGTCAAGGATCCCAGGGCCGTCATCTTGCAGTCCATCTGCGAGAGGTTGTTCAGGGAATGCGGATCCTCACCGTTGTATCAGGTTGCTCAGGAGGTTGAGCGTGTTGCAGGGAAACTTCTAAATGAGAAGGGGATCTATCCCAACGTCGATTTCTACTCGGGGATTATTTACGACAAAATGGGCATCGATGTGGATTTGTTCACCCCGCTTTTCGCCATGGCGAGGGTGTCGGGCTGGCTTGCCCACTGGCTAGAGCAATTGAGGGAGAATAAGCTGTTCAGGCCGGATCAGATTTACGCCGGCGAACATGACCGTCCTTACATCCCGCTCGACGAACGCATCTAAGAAGATTCCGCCGTGTTCTCCGCCTTCCCGGACCTCTTGACTTATCTCTGGCCCGATTTATCTAGTTTTCAAGGCAGTTGAAGCCGGCGCAGCGCCAGAGCCTATAACAAAATACAAGTCAAGGAGGAGGTCTACCTATGACACTCGTACGATGGGATCCGTTTCGCGAATTGGAAGACATGTCGGAACGATTGAATCGTGTATTCGCCCGCCCCGCGGCACGCGCAACCAGCGGGAAGGAAGCATTGACTGTGGCCGACTGGATGCCGACAGTGGATATCAGCGAAACCGACGGCGAGTATTTGATCAAGGCGGAGTTGCCGGAGGTAAGGAAAGAGGACGTCAAGGTGACGGTCGAAGACGGCGTGCTCACGTTGCAAGGTGAGCGTCGCCAGGAAAAAGAGGAGAAGGGCAAGAAGTTCCACAGAGTCGAACGGTCGTACGGAAGTTTTGTCCGGAGCTTTACGCTGCCGGAATCCGTCGACGAAGGTGCGGTCAAGGCGGAGTATAAGGATGGAGTGCTAAGCCTGCATCTGCCTAAGACAGAGCGGATGAAGCCCAAGGCCATTGATGTGAAGGTGGCCTGACCCTCGCCCGGCATTCCCCCGAGCCCAACGAAAGGCTCGCCTCCCTGGCGGGCCTTTTTCACGCGCGGTCCTGCATCACCAACTCCCATTGTCCTTCGTCGAGATGGTAGCGCAGCACGTAGCGCTGTCCATCATCTGCGTCCACGCGAAAATAGCTGCAGGAATCGGTATACCACCGATCGACGATCTCCGTCACCCGATGGCTCACTCCTTCGAAGGCGAAGGATCGAGGCGTCTCTTCTCCTTTATAGCCGGCGTACGCATCGACCGTGACATGAGGATGATTCATTCAGCATACCCTTGTGTCGAGCGAGGGGCTGAGTTTATCATGGCGCCCGCGACGAGTGAGAACCCCAATAACGGAGTCTACCTCATGAAGAAGGACCAAAAAGAACAGACCGCGGACTCAAGCAGGTCGGAAGCCAAGACCAGAATCGAGCGCGATACGATGGGTGAACTGGCCGTGCCTGCCGCAGCCTACTACGGGGTTCAGACCGCCCGTGCCATCGAGAACTTTCCCATCAGTTCGCTACGGATGCCGCGATCCATCATTCGAGCCATGGGATTGATCAAACGCGCTGCGGCATCCGTCAACCATTCGCTCGGACTTCTGGATGCACGGCCGGCTGAAGCCATCCGTCAAGCGGCCACCGAAGTGGTAGAGGGCAAGCTCGACGCCGAGTTTCCGGTCGATATCTTTCAAACAGGATCTGGTACTTCGACCAATATGAACACGAACGAGGTAATTTCCAACCGCGCGACTGAACTCTTGGGGGGCGCAAGGGGCAGCAAACTCGTGCATCCGAATGACCATGTCAACCTCGGTCAGTCCAGCAACGATGTCATTCCCACGGCCATTCACGTCGCGGCTTCGGAAACCATCCAGAAGCAACTGATTCCCGCCCTTGCGCGATTACAGAAAGCCCTCGATCGCAAGGCGCGCGAGTTCGATAAGGTCGTGAAGATCGGGCGGACTCATTTGCAGGATGCCACGCCGGTGCGGCTCGGCCAGGAATTCGGTGGGTATGCCCGTCAGATCGAGTTGGGCATTGCTCGCATGAAACGGGCACAGGAGGCTCTAAGCGAAGTCGCCCTCGGAGGCACGGCGGTGGGAACCGGCTTAAACTGCCACCCGGAATTCCCGGCTAAGGTGATGGCTGCCGTTTCCAAAGAAACCGGCTGTGTCTTTACAGAGGCTGCCAATCACTTTGAGGCCCAGTCCGCCCAGGATTCTTTGGTTGAGGCAAGCGGAGAATTGCGGACGCTGGCCGTGAGTCTCATGAAAATCGCCAATGACATCCGCTGGCTTGGGTCAGGCCCTCGCTGCGGATTAGGCGAAATCAATCTGCCGGAAACGCAACCAGGCTCTTCTATCATGCCCGGTAAGGTGAATCCGGTCATCGCCGAATCCGTTACCATGGTCTGTGCCCAGGTAATCGGCAACGATGTTACGGTCACAGTCGGCGGACAGGCGGCCAATTTTGAATTGATCGTCATGCTGCCGGTCATGGCGTATAACCTACTGCAATCCATCGAGCTTCTGGCGTCGGCGTCCGACAATTTTGCGGTGAAGTGTATTGAAGGGATCAAGGCGAACGAGGAGCGCTGCAAGGGCCTGATCGAAGAGAGTCTGGCGATGTGCACGGCCTTGGCGCCTGAAATCGGCTATGAAGCTGCGGCGAAGCTTGCGAAGGACGCGTACAAGTCCGGCAAGACGGTCCGTGAGGTTGCTAGAGAGCAGCAAGTCCTACCCGAGAAGCGGCTCACAGAACTTCTCGACCCTTGGCGCATGACTGAACCAGGCGGGCCAGTCGGAAGCGCGGGGGGATAAGAGTTGCGCGTGGGAAAGGGCTGTTGAACGTCCTCTTGTCACGCTTCACTTTCACGTTCTCGCATTCTCCCTGCCCGGGAACCCATTTTGACAGTCCGCAATCCGCTATGCTAAAGTCCGCGGAACTGTTAGGGTTCTAGACTTTTCCACCTGTTTACCTGGGAATGTATTGTATGAGTGAAAAGACCACGCACGTGATCGTTGTGGCCGGAGCAGGACCGGCTGGCATGGCCGTAGCCGGTTCGCTTGCCAAGTCCGGACATGAAGTCATCATCCTGAACCGGGACGTCAAGTTCGGCGGGTTAGCTGAATATGGCATTTTCCCCTCCAAGCTCAAACTGCGTGGTGGGCTTAGGAAACAGTATTGGGAATTGCTCGAACAACCGAACGTTCACTATCTCGGCAATGTCTCGATCGGAAAGGGCAAAGACCTGTCGGTCGAAGATGTCCGCGGGCTTGGAGCCAGTGCCGTGGTCTTTTCGATCGGCGCGCAAGGGACCAAGGCGATCGGTGTTGAAGGGGATACGGCTCAAGGGGTGTTCCATGCGAAGGACGTGGTCTACCATTTCAATCGCCTCCCTGGTTTCGGCGATCGGCCGTTCGACATGGGCAAGCATGTGGCGGTGATTGGGGCAGGGGACGTGATGGTGGACATCGCTCATTGGCTGACCCGCTATAAGAAGGTGGAACGGGTCACTGCCATCGTGCGCCGCGGTCCTGCTGAACGGAAATACAATCCGAAGGAAATCAGAGCAGTCTGTGCCAACATGGATATAGAGGGCATCACCAAAGAAGTGGAACGAATCAAGGACCGTCTTGCCGCAGTCGGTCAAAAGCCGGATGAAATTCTGAAGGGGCTCCTCGGCGAATTCACCAAATGCGAACCCAAAGTCAGCGACACGAAGATGGGCTTCAAATTCCTGGCCTCGCCGAAGCGGATCCTTGTCGACGGCAACAACCGTGTGCGCGGGCTGGAAATGGAAGACAACAAGCTGGAGCCGAAGGGCGAGGATACCGCTGCGGTCGGGCTGAAGCAGTTGTATGAGTTTCCTTGCGACAGCGTGGTCTTTGCGGTCGGTGACAAGGTTGATGAGACGGTCGGTCTGCCTTACAAGAGCGGCGTATTCGTCACCAATCCGACGAAGACCGGTCACGATCCGGATGACGCGCTCTTTCAAGCGTATGATGAATCAACGGGGGAAATTTTAGACGGGGTATTTCTTGCCGGGTGGGCAAGAAAAGCCAGCGAGGGGTTAGTCGGGGTAGCAAAACGAGACGGTGATTGGTGCGCGGAAGTGGTCAGTCGATACCTCGCCAGCAAGGCTGCGAACAGCAAACCCAAGGCGGTGCTCGAGAAACTGCACGCCATTCTCAGGGAACGCAGAAGCCATCCGGTCGATATCAAGGGACTGCGCGCGCTTGAAGCAGCGGAGAAAGCTCACCACGGCAAGACGGACTGTATCGGTGAGTTCAAGTTTGCGACGAACCAGGAAATGATCCGGCTGATCGAGCAAGGGAAGGGATAATCCAAATCGCTCAACTCCGCACCGCTACCCGTCCCCCCACTTCAGCTTTTCACGCAGCACATGATAGTAACTGCTCTCCGGAAAACGAATCAGCCGCGTGCGCTGTTCCGACACATTGAGCACGACCGTGTCGCCTTGAGTAAGCGCGATACCGACCTGTCCGTCTAATGTCGCCATGGCTCCTTCGTCTTTGCTCGTCAGCGTGATGTCGATTTCAGCATCGCCCGGCACGATCAACGGCCGGTGCGTCAGTGTGTGGGGGCAGATCGGCGTCAAAATCAGCGACTGAACCGCCGGATGGAGAATGGGACCTCCTGCGGAAAGGGAATACGCGGTCGATCCGGTCGGCGTGCTGACGATCAAACCGTCTCCCCGCAGGTTCGTGACGAATTGGCCCTGGATCTCGATTTTGAGTTCAATCATGCGGGCCAGCGTGCCTTTGCTCACAACCACATCGTTGAGGACGACGCCCTGTGCGACGGTTTCGCCGTGGCGATGAACGAGCGTTCTTAACATCAGTCGTTCATCCAGGACGAAATCGTTCGCAAAGACGCGCTCGAGCGACGGATAGAGATGTTCAAGACGAACCTCGGTCAGGAATCCCAGGCCCCCCATATTCACGCCGAGAATTGGGATGCCCCGTTCGCCCGCGAGCCGGGCGGCATTGAGCATCGTTCCATCTCCACCCAGGACGAGCAGGACATCCGCTTTACCGGCCAGTTGAGTTTTTTGGAGGCCGCCTTTCTCGCCGAGCAGGGAAGCCGAGGTGTTATCCAGGATTACATCGATGTTTCTGGCGCGCAGCCACGCCACGACGGCTTGCAGGGTGGTCTTGACCTCGGGAAATTTGGGTTTCGTCAAGATCCCGATGCTTTTGCTTTTCATTAAATGGCCAGTCTTTTCGCTGTGAGGACGAAGTCGGTCAGAAAGGTGCGGGATTCTATCGGGAGCGTTCTTTTGAAGTCAACGAATCATCATGCCTTCGTCACGAAGGATGGAGATCGGGTTGTTGCCGCGAACGCTTCTCCAGGCTGCCGTGTGATTCCTGTGCAATCTTGACACCGAACACCCTTCTAGTTAGAATTAGGCAGATTTTTCGAAGGGTTCGCTTCCATATACTCAGACCTACAGACCCCATCAAGAAGGAGGCAGGATGTTCGAACGATTCACGGACAAGGGTCGCAAGATCATCATCCTCGCACGGGAAGAGGCCGAGCGTCATCAGAACGACTATCTCGGGACCGAGCACCTCGTCTTGGCCATTCTCCGCGAATCCGACGGAATCGCCCTTATGATCTTGAAAAAGATGGGGCTTTCGACGGAGCAAATCCGCTTGGAGATCGAGCGGAATTTGCCGGGTGGCGGAACGACCATGACCTTCGGGGAGATTCCCTTCAGCCCCCGCGTAAAGAAGGTGATCGAGTATGGGGTGGAAGAGGCCCGTCTCCTTGGCCATAACCATATCGGCAGCGAACATCTTCTCTTGGGTCTTCTTCGCGAGGAAGAAGGAATCGGCGGCAAGATCCTTCGCAGCCTGGGCGCCAATCTCCTGACCGCAAGACAGTTGACCGTGACGTTCTTGCGCAAGTCCGCTCCCCGCGAGCGTGACCGTAAGAGTAACACGCCGGCGCTCGACGAATTCGGTCGTGATCTGACTCAGATGGCGCAGGAAGGCCAACTCGATCCGGTGATCGGGCGGGCGGATGAAATCGAGCGAGTGCTGCAGATTCTGAGCCGCCGCACGAAGAATAATCCTGTCCTCATCGGAGAGTCCGGCGTCGGCAAAACGGCTATTGTCGAGGGGTTGGCTCAGCGAATCGTCCAGTCCGAGGTTCCCGACAATCTTCTGTCCCGGCGCGTCATTGCCCTCGATCTCGGTTCGTTGGTCGCCGGCACAAAATACCGCGGCCAGTTCGAAGAGCGCTTGAAAGTGGTGATGAAAGAGATTGTGCAGGCCGGGAACATCATTATCTTCATCGATGAGTTGCACACGCTGGTCGGAGCGGGAGCCGCAGAGGGCTCGATCGATGCCTCCAACATGCTGAAGCCCGCCCTGTCGCGCGGGGAGATCCAGTGCATCGGCGCGACGACGCTGGACGAATATCGAAAGCACATCGAGAAGGACGGCGCCCTCAAGCGGCGTTTCCAGCCGATCTATGTGCAGCCGCCGAGCCTCGATGAAACGGTGCGGATAATCCAGGGGCTCCGGGATCGCTATGAAGAGCATCACGGCGTCGAAATCACCGAAGAAGCCATCGTCGAAGCGGTCAAGCTGTCGGATCGCTACATCACCGACCGGTTCCTTCCGGACAAGGCGATCGACTTGATCGATGAAACTGGTTCCCGTGCGAAACTCCAGACCTACGCGTTGCCCGGAGAGCTGAAGGCGATGGAGCAGGAGCTGAAGAAAGTCTCGCGGGACAAAGAATTGGCGATTTCGATGCAGAACTTCGAGGAAGCCGTGCGCCATCGAGAAGAAGAAGAACGGCTGCGGAAATTGCTTGATGAATCCAAGCGTGAATGGAAGAAGAACCAGGAGAAGCAGAAGCCGACGATCGGGAAGGAAGACGTGGCCTACGTCGTGTCGAAGATGACCGGTATTCCGCTCTTCAAGCTCGAAGAGGAAGAATCCAACAAGCTGCTTCGTATGGAAGACTTCCTCCATAAACGAGTGGTCGGCCAGAACGAGGCGATCTCGGCGGTCTGCCGCGCGATCAGACGGTCCCGCGCCGGTCTCAAGGAAGCCAAGAAGCCCATCGGGTCTTTCATCTTCCTCGGTCCGACCGGTGTCGGCAAGACCGAGTTGGCACGGACGTTGGCGGAGTTTCTCTTCAACACGGAGGACGCGCTGATCCGGATCGACATGTCCGAGTATCAGGAGAAGTTCACGAGCTCGCGGCTCTTCGGAGCCCCTCCCGGCTATGTCGGGTACGAAGAGGGCGGGCAATTAACGGAACGGGTCCGCCGCAGGCCCTATTCCGTCGTCCTCTTCGATGAAATCGAAAAGGCGCATCCGGACGTGTTCAACCTCTTGCTGCAGGTGTTGGATGATGGCGTGTTGACCGACAGTCTCGGTCGCAAGGTCGATTTCAAGAACACCGTGGTCATCATGACCTCCAACATCGGTACGAAGTTGATCCAGAAAGGCGTGTCGCTGGGTTTCCAGAGCACCGAGGCCGAGCAGGATCGCCATAAGAAGGAAGAGGTGCTGGGAGAGTTGCGCCGCCAATTCAGCCCGGAATTCCTGAACCGGATCGACGAGATCGTGGTCTTCCATCAACTGGACAAGTCGCATCTCTTCAACATCCTCGACATCCTGTTACGGGAACTCAATCTCCGGCTTCTGGAAAAGGGCGTGGAGATCGAGGTGGACGAGGAAGTCAAACAGTGGCTCATCAAGGAAGGGTACGAGCCGCTTTATGGAGCGAGGCCCATGCGCCGCACGATTCAACGCGCGATCGGCGATCCGCTCTCCGAGGAAATGATCAAGGGCCGCTTCAAAGAAAGCCGGAAGATCAAGGTGGTGTTGCGCGACGGGGCCCCTGCCTTCATCGAACAGGAGGCCATGGCTGGTGTGTAACTGACAGCCGTGAGGGACTTCCACGCAACCGTAGCGTCGGTGGATCTGAATTCGACCCTTGCCGCGAGTCGGGCGGCAGGGGTCGAATTCTTTTCAGCACTCTGCGATCTCCCCCTGATATGAAGACCTGTCTCAATGCACTCGCAGCAGTTACGATTGAAGGGCCGATTCTTGGCATTGAGACGTCATGCGATGAAACCGCTGCGGCGGTTGTGGGAGCCGACGGAACGGTGCTGTCGAACGTCATCTCGTCGCAGCATGATGTGCATGCGCGATTCGGCGGAGTCGTCCCCGAGCTGGCATCACGCGCTCACGTCGAGGCAATCGAACACATTGTCGTCGCAGCAATGGCCGAAGCCGGATTGTCTTGGAATAAGTTGACCGGCATTGCCGTGACCCAGGGACCCGGTCTCGCCGGCGCCCTCATCGTCGGTGTGAATTACGCCAAGGCCCTTGCCTATGCGCTCGGTATTCCGGTCGTGGGCGTAAGCCACCTTGAGGGGCATATTGCCTCCGCCTGGCTCCAGGACCCCTCATTTCCGGCCTCCTGCGTGGTGCTGGTCGTCTCCGGGGGCCACACCCATCTCTACCGGAAGATTCGAGAGGAGGGGTGCCGCTTGCTCGCCTGTACCAGGGACGACGCGGCAGGGGAGGCTTTCGACAAGGGAGCCCAGATGCTTGGGCTGGGTTTTCCAGGTGGACCAGCCCTCGACAGGGTTGCTCAGACTGGAGATCCCCGCAAGATCCGGTTTCCCAAGTCTTCCATGAGGAACGGCAGCCTGGAGTTCAGTTTCAGCGGGTTGAAGACGTCGCTGCTCTACCGGCTGCAAGCCATGGATCAATCACAAATTACCGCCACGTTGGCCGACCTGGCTGCCGGATATCAAGAGGCGATCGTCACCGTTCTTGTCGACAAGGCCTTCGCCGCCGTTCGGCAATCGGGAGCTAGAGCACTGGCCGTGGTCGGGGGAGTGTCGGCCAATTCTCGGCTTCGCGTATTGCTGCGGGAACGCGCGGAGCGAGAGAACGTTCATTTGAGCATTCCGCCGTTACGCTATTGCACCGACAACGCGGCCATGATTGCCGCTGCAGGACAACAAGCACTTCGGGCGGGGCGACGGATGCCGTGCGATGCCGAGCCGCACGCGACGCTTGAGCCCACTCTGTCCGTGCCATCGTAGTCGCGAAGTTACGTGAGGAGGACAGCCCATTTCTGAGATTTATGGTCAGACCACCGGCCTGCGGGCCGGTCAACTCGCCGCCATCGAGCGTCTCTATAGACGCCGTGTGCCGCAGGACAAAGTGCTTTCTCCCGAGCTGGCCAGGACGATGTGTCAACTCTCGCAGGACCTCCGTCGTCCTATCGCTGTGCTCTTAACCAGGCGGGGGCAGGTCCAGGAGATCATCGCGGGAGCCGACCTGACGCTGTCTCCAACCACCATGGCGAAATTCCGCGCCGGTTCACGGTCCCTGCGCGGCCTTCGATTGATCAGAACGCAATTGCACGATCAGCCCCTGAGTCAGGAGTCTTTGACGGATCTTGCCTACCTCCGTCTTGATCTGATCGGTGTCCTGTCCGTCACTCCTGAAGGTACTCCCGGCAATCTCTATCTTGCGCATCTGCTTCCGCCGAACGAAGCCGGTCAGTTGTGCAGAATCCTCAAGACCACGCCGTTTCACCAATGCCCGATCGTGTTCGACCAATTCATTGAGGAGCTTGAGGCGGAACTACAGCAGGCGCGCGGGACCCACACCGTCGGACAGGGAGGAGAATCAGCCTTGTTGGTGAGCGCCTCGTCCAGAAGCCGCATCGAACAGGAAGATCGCTTGGTCGAGCTTGCCGAACTTGCGAACTCGGTCGGAGTTACCGTCATCGACCGCATGGCTCAACGGACGGCGGACGGTCATCAACGGTATCTTTTAGGGAGCGGAAAACTGAAAGACGTCCTGATCCAGACGCTTCATAAGGGCGCCGATATGGTGATCTTTGACCAGACGCTTTCTCCCGCCCAGTCGCGCGCTATTTCGGAAATGACCGATATCAAGGTGATTGACCGTACTCAGTTGATCCTGGATATCTTTGCCAGACGCGCGCATAGCCGTGAAGGGAAGGTGCAGGTCGAGCTGGCGCAATTGCGGTATGTGCTGCCTAGGCTCTCCGGGAAGGGCAGTCAGCTGTCACGTCTCGGCGGAGGAATCGGGACTAGAGGACCGGGCGAAGCCAAATTGGAAACGGATCGCCGCCGGATCAGGGATCGCATCACGCACCTGGAGCGCGAGTTGCAGCAGTTTGCCCGTCATCAGGACCAACGACGGGCCCGCCGTACCAGGCACGGTATGCCGGTTCTCTCGCTGGTCGGCTACACGAATGCCGGAAAATCGACGTTGTTGAATGTGCTCACGAAAAGTCGGGTCTCGGCGGAGGACCGCCTGTTTGAAACTCTCGATACGACGAGCCGCAGGCTCCGATTCCCCCAGGACCGAGAGGTCATTGTGACGGACACCGTCGGGTTTATCCGTGAGCTTCCACAAGAGCTTGTCGGCGCGTTTCGAACGACACTGGACGAGTTGCGCGAGGCGGATCTGCTGGTGCACGTCGTCGACGCCAGCGCCCCGGATGTCGACGTCCAGATTTCCACCGTCGTGACGATTCTCGATGATCTGAATCTAGGGACCATTCCACGAACGCTCGTGTTTAACAAGTGCGACCGCCTTCCGCAAGCGGAAGCAGACCTCCTTTGTCGGCGCTACGCAGCAATCGGCATCTCCGCCATTCGTCCGGAAACCCTTCAGCCCCTGCTGGAACATCTGGCGCATCGGCTTGCAGCCGTCCTGCCGCGGGAAGGGGCGCCGCCTGCAAAGCATCCGGCTCCTCTCGCGCTTGCATCTCGCATCTGACCCCTGCACAATCGGACACGCAACCCGGGATATGACCCTCAACAATTCAGGAATAAGCGAGCGGCGGAGGCGTCTCGGCAAGATTGCCGATGCGCTTGAACAGGCGATACCTGCGGCCAAGATGGAACTCGACCACCGGTCGCCGTGGGAACTCCTTGTGGCGACGATTCTGTCGGCCCAATGCACGGACGAACGGGTGAATCAGGTGACACCCGCGCTGTTCAAACGGTACCGTACGCCGGCCGATTTAGGGAAGGCTGCCCAGCACGAGGTGGAGCAGATCATCCGTTCGACGGGATTTTTCAAGAGCAAGGCGAAGAACATCGTGGCCTGTAGCCGGGTCGTGGAGGAACGGTTTAGCGGAAAAGTGCCGGCCACGATGGACGAACTGATCATGTTGCCCGGGGTTGGGAGAAAGACTGCGAATGTTCTGCTGGGCACCGCCTTCCGCAAGCCGGCGATCGTCGTGGATACGCATGTGAAGCGCGTGGCCAATCGTCTCGGTCTGACCGGTTCAGACGATCCGGATCGGATTGAAGAAGATCTTCAACGACTGCTTCCGACTTCCCAATGGACGTCGGTGTCCCAACGATTGCTGTTGCATGGACGGTACACCTGCACCGCCCGAACTCCGCAGTGCCAGCGCTGCCCCATCTATCAGCACTGCACATGGAAACAGAAAGGTTCATGATGATCCGCAGCATGACCGGGTTCGGACGGCAACAGGCGCCCTGGCTTGACGGGTCGGTCACGGTTGAAGTGCGCGCCGTCAATCATCGCTTCCTCGAGATTGCCTGCCGTCTCCCTCGTACGCTGAATCACTTGGAAGACGCCTTCAAGAAAGCGGCGCAGCAAGTCTGTACGCGCGGACGAGTGGATCTGACCGTCACCGTTCAAGGCGGCAAAGGTCGGACTGTTGCAGTGACGGTTGACCGATCGTTGGCGAAGCAGTACTATCAGGCCCTCCGTGATCTCAAGAAATCCCTCAAAATGAGCGGTTCCATCGATCTCGCGCTCATCGCGGGGCTTCGGGACGTCGTATCGGTCACTGATCAGCCGGCTGAAGATCCGAAGCTGGCGAAGTTGATACAACAGTTGGCCGGTCAGGCGCTTCAAGATTTGGCGGCGATGAGGAAACGGGAAGGGGCGGCCCTTGCGAAGGATATGAGGGACCGCCTTCGCACCATTCGTGATCATCGAACCGCTGTGGCCGCCAGAATGCCGCAGGCGGTTCAAGAATCGTTTGAGCGAATGAAAACGCGCATTGAGAAGCTGATGGGGGACGAAGGGCCGGACGGGCCCCGTCTCTTACAGGAACTGGCCATCTATGCAGACCGCGGCGACATTACAGAAGAAATAGTCAGATTGGACTCACATATGGTACAGTTTGAGCAAACACTGAACCACGCAGAATCTGCCGGTAAAACCCTCGATTTCCTGCTTCAGGAAATGGGGCGTGAGGTCAATACGATCGGTTCGAAAGCCAACGATGCAGAGATCGCCGGCCATGTGGTCAGGATGAAGACAGAATTGGAACGAATCAGAGAACAGGTTCAGAACGTCGAATGAGCGCTACGACTCCCACCACCGCTCAATCACCATCGGGACCGGTCCGGTCGTCGACGCAACGGCGGGGCATCTTGTTCATCATCTCAGCTCCGTCCGGGACGGGAAAGACGACGCTTTGTAAGCAGCTGACGGCCAGCGTCCCGGGGCTGTGGCATTCGATTTCCTACACGACCAGAACGCCCAGGCCGGGTGAAGAGCACGGCCGGGAGTACTTCTTTATCGAAGAGACCAAATTCCAAGAGATGATCGATCGCCATGAATTCGTCGAATGGGCTCGGGTCTACGGTCACCTCTATGGGACGCCGAGAAAGTCTTTGGCCGACAAGATCGAGCAGGGAATCGATGTTCTCTTGGAAATCGACGTCCAGGGGGCGTTGCAGGTCAAGAAGAAGTTCGACGACGCCGTCCTGGTGTTTATTCTTCCCCCTTCGATGAATGTCCTGCGCACGCGCCTGCAAACCAGGGCCTCGGATGCTCCCGAGGAGATTCAACGCCGGTTGCATAAGGTCAAGGAAGAGGTCTGGAACTATCGCGAATACACCTATATCGTGAGGAACGACGATCTTGCTCGCTCGCTGCGCGACCTGGAGAATGTGTTCTTGGCTGAGCGATTGAAAACCAAGCGAATGGATATGACCTGGATCGAGAACAATTTCCTTCTCGACGACGAATCCAAACCCGGAGATCGGAAAGATCTGCCGTAACCACAAGGGAGTACCGCGCACATGATCGACATGCTGAGTTTATTGCCCCAGTACACTCCGGATGAGTTCGATTCACGCCACCGTTTGGTGATTGTGGCGGCCCAACGAGCTAAGCACATCCTGCAGGGGTCTCGCCAGTTCGGCGCGTCCAAGTTCACGAAGGAAACCACCGTGGCGCTCGACGAAGTCCTGCGCGGCGAAGCGAAGTATCTTGTCGGGAAAGAAGCTCGGGACGCCATGAAGGAAGCGAAACGCGGGAAGGAAGGCGAAAGCGAGCGGATTGCCATGATGACGGGTGAAGATGCCCGCGAGATCAAGAAAGAACTGAGCGTCTATGTGGACGATACCCCCAAGGCGCCCGAGGCAGAAGCCGAGGAGTAAGGCGTGGAGGCCGGTGCGATAGGACCAACGCTTGTCGGGAGACGGATCATCCTCGGCGTTACCGGCAGCATTGCGTCCTACAAGGCTGCGAATCTCCTTCGCCTGCTCGTGCGCGAGGGGGCGGTGGTGGAGGTGGCGATGACCCGCGCGGCCACGAAGTTTGTGACGCCGCTGACCTTTGAAGTCCTCTCCGGTCATGCAGTCGCGACCGACCTGTTTGAAGCCCATCAGGAGATGAAGCACCTGACGTTTCCTGAGAGAGCGGATGCGATCGTCGTGGCTCCCGCCACGGCAAATTTTCTGGCCAAGGCGGCGTTGGGATTGGGCGACGATTTTCTGACGACGATGCTGCTCACCGCCAATTGCCCCCTGATTTTTGCGCCGGCCATGGACGGAGGGATGTGGACTCACCCGACGGTTTCCGAACATGTTCGGACCTTGCGCGCAAGGGGCGTCGTGGTGGTTGATCCTGAAGAAGGTCCTCTTGCTTCAGGTCGCATCGGTCAGGGACGGCTTGCCGAAGAATCCCGGATTCTTGAAGCCATTCAGGCCCTGCTGATTCCTCGGCGTGACTGGTTGGGCCAACGAGTCCTTGTCTCGGCCGGACCGACTCAGGAACCGATCGATCCGGTTCGATTCATTTCAAACCGCAGTTCGGGAAAGATGGGTTATGCGCTGGCAGAGGCAGCTCAGGCCAGAGGGGCGAACGTCGTCCTCGTTACCGGACCAACGGCCCTTCCGGCTCCACGGGGTGTTGAAGTGGTATCGGTTGAGACCACGGAAGAGATGGCCAAGGCCCTGACAACGAGGCTCGCCTGGTCCAGCGTCGTCGTCATGGCCGCGGCGGTGGCGGATTTTCGACCGAAGGATCCAGCCGCACAAAAGTGGAAAAAGCAAGCCCGGAAGGAGACCCTGTTGGATCTGGAACCGACAACCGACATTCTGACCAGCCTATCGGCCCAGCGAACCGGTCAGCTGCTCGTGGGCTTTGCCGCCGAGACAAATGACCTGATCCTTCATGCGACCCAGAAGCTGAAGGCCAAAGGGCTCGATCTGATCGTCGCCAACGACGTCACGACGGCAGGGGCGGGTTTTGGGAGTGATCAGAATGCCGTGATTCTGATCGATCGTCATGGGGCGGTCACTGAGCTTTCATTGAGACCGAAGCGTCAGCTTGCCGACGACGTATTGGATGTCGCTCAGCGACTACTGCGACCGGTCTCTCGACAACGCCCAGCCGGGTCCAGGTTGGAAGGACGGTAGACGATGGCTTCCAATCAGAAAAACTCCGCCAGCGCCATGGAAATAGACCGGTTGGCTGTCCAGTTGGCCAAGAACCCGCACTCCAAGGTCTTCCTGCCGCTCGCCGAAGAATACTGTAAGGCCGGCATGTGGCAGGAGGCAGCCGGAGTTCTGGAGGACGGGCTGAAGTTTTATCCCGGGTTCATCACCGCCATGGTCGTGCTCGGGCGTGCGTATGACCAGCTTGGTCAGGCGACCAAGGCAAAAGCGCTTCTTGAAGAGGCCGTCAAGCTGAGTCCGGAGAATCTCCGCGCGCATCGCACGTTGATCAAGATCTACATGGCGCAAGGTTTGACGGAAGAAGCGCTGAGATCCTGCGACGTCATTCTCGGACTGAATCCTCGCGACGAGGAAGCGCTCTCGACTCAGGCCAAGTTGGGACGGCCGGCGAAAGACGTGTCCAAGCCGCAGAAAAAACTTGCGCCGGTGCGGTTCATTTCGTCCGCTGGTAACACCAGATCGATTGAATCAGTACCGGCGGATCAGCCAGTGGCGCCGGTCGGGGCTCCTGCTGATTCTCCTGAAGCAGGGGTGGCCGCTGGTTCGCCCATGGCCGCGGCCGGTACGATCATCGAAACGGCGCTTCAGGCCGATGATCCGAAGCCATGTGAACAGAATGTGTCCTCCGATCCATCGCCGGAAAGGACCATCTCAACGACTCAACCTTCTCCGCATGCCGAGACGATTGCGCGATTGGAGTCTTGGCTTCGCTCGATCCAACGCGAGCGACGAGACCGCAATACCTCTGGAGAACCGAGCTCTTCAAATTCCCAATAAATTTCAGAAGTTTGACCGGTCCACAGTGGCCTGTTACAATGCCGCCCTGCCGGTCGCCCGAAGAGGGTTGCTTGCCCAGCGTTGCATCCGGCCACCGGGTTGTTCATGCTACGGATACTCGTATTGCACGGTCCAAATCTGAATCTTCTCGGTACCAGAGAACAATCCGTCTATGGCCCGACATCTCTGGACGCCATTGATTCAAGCCTGACCAAGCTGGCCGAGGAATTGGCGCTCGAAGTCGATATCCGTCAATCCAATAATGAGGGAGAATTGGTGACCTGGATCCAGGAGGCTCGCAGCGGCTACGACGGGGTGATCATCAATCCGGCCGCATACACCCACACCAGTGTGGCCATTCGCGATGCGCTGGCCGCAGTGGCTTTGCCGACGGTCGAAGTGCATTTATCAAACATTCATCAGCGCGAAGCGTTTCGCCATCAATCCTATGTGGCAGGGGTGGCGCTCGGCCAGATTTCCGGGTTGGGGCCGACCGGCTATCTGCTCGCTCTACGCGGATTGCATGACTATCTGACGTCCCGCAGGCAGAAGAAATCGCACTCGCCTATGGCATCATCCAGGCAGAAGAAGCGAGCACGATAGCGGGCCAACCGCGCTAGGGTGCAAGATCTGTTACAGCGTGAAGGGAGTACCGAGTGATTTCCACCACAGATTTTCGAGGGGGAGTACGGTTACTGATCGACGGCGAACCGTTTTATATCGTCGAGTTTCAGCATGTGAAGCCGGGCAAGGGAGGGGCCTTTGTCCGCACCAAACTCAAGAGTTACATCTCGGGCAACGTCCTCGACCGAACGTTCCGGTCGGGTGAACGGTTTGAAGAGCCGGACCTTGAAGAACGCGAGATGCAGTTTCTCTATGCGACCGGCGACGATTATACCTTCATGGACACCGAGACATACGAGCAACTGACGTTTGCGAAGAAGCAGCTCGGAGAGAACGCGGATTTGCTCAAGGAAAACATGATCGCCAAGATCCTGATCTACGAGCACCGGCCGATCGACGTTGAGCTCCCGATTTTCATCGAGCTCAAGGTTGTCGATGCCGAACCGGGCGTTCGCGGAGACACGGCATCCGGCGGAACGAAGCCGGCCGTCGTCGAGACCGGCGCCACGATCAAGGTTCCGCTCTATTTGGAGGTCGGCACCGTGATAAAGATCGACACACGCACCAGAGCCTACGTGGAGCGCGTTCGGTGAGCAGGGGCAAGCCTCGCCGGTCCAGGAAGCGCGGGACCCCTATCGTTCTGCCTCAGACGTTGTCCGAGAGCTCCGGTGAGCAGAGTCGGTCCTTTCTGACCGGAAACCAGGCCAAGCACATCCAAGAACTAGTCGACCTGCTCAAGCGGAACAACCTGACCGAGTTGGAGTTGGAGCGGGAAGGGGTTCGCATCAGGGTCCGGCACGAGGTTGGGATCAAGTCGATTGCGGCGGCGGGTCCGGATATCGTTCCAGCGGCGGCCGCCGCCGCTTCTCAACTGGCTGCCGCCGGCGGCGGGCCCCCAGAAGACACTGGCGGCCTCGTCACGATCACGTCACCCATCGTCGGGACGTTTTACCGGTCACCATCCCCTGACGCCGATCCCTATGTGGAAGAAGGCGATTTCGTCAAAAAGGGCCAAGTCCTGTGCATCGTCGAAGCCATGAAACTCATGAACGAGATCGAGTCAGAAGTGGATGGCCAGGTAGTGAAGATCCTCGCTGAAAGCACCAAGCCGGTGGAATACGGTCAGGCGCTGTTTCGTATCGATCCTAAGGCAACAGCCTAGTCTCATTTCCCAACCTCGGAGCTGTGCCTTGTTCAAGAAAGTCCTAGTCGCCAATCGTGGAGAAATCGCGCTTCGGGTGATCCGGGCCTGCAAAGAGCTTGGGATCAAGACGGTCGCGATTCACTCCGAAGCCGACGCCGGTGGGTTGCATGTCCGAGCCGCCGACGAGAGAATATGCGTCGGCCCCGCTGAAGCGGCCCTGAGCTATCGGAACATTCCCAACGTCCTCAGCGCGGCAGAAATCACTGGTGCAGATGCCATTCATCCCGGTTATGGCTTCCTCTCGGAAAACGCCCATTTCGCCGAGGTCTGCGAATCCATCGGGATTAAGTTCATCGGTCCCACGTCTGAGAACATTGCCCTCATGGGCGACAAGGCCAAGGCCCGAGAAATTGTGGCCAAACGAGGCCTGCCGGTGACGCCGGGAAGTCCCGGTGGATTGAAGAGTGAGCAGGAAGCCCTCGACGCCGCGGCAAAAATCGGGTACCCAGTCATTATCAAAGCCGCGGCCGGCGGTGGCGGGCGCGGTATGCGGGTGGTCAATAAGGCGGACGATCTCGCCCGCGCGTTTCAGGCGGCTCAAACCGAAGCCAAATCGACGTTCGGCAACGACAGTGTCTACCTCGAACGGTACTTTCTTGAGCCCCGTCACATCGAAGTCCAGATCGTCGCGGACCATCGGGGGCACGTGGTCCATCTCGGCGAGCGGGATTGCTCAATCCAACGGCGCCACCAGAAGCTGGTCGAGGAAACTCCCTCGCCGGCTGTGGATGAAAAGCTTCGTAGGGAGATCGGCCGCACTGCCGTGGAGGCCGTCAAGGCGGTGCACTACCGCAACGTGGGCACGGTTGAGTTTCTCCTGGACAAGGACCAGAACTTCTTTTTCATGGAAGTGAATACGCGGATCCAGGTGGAGCATCCCATCACCGAGATGGTGACGGGCATCGATCTCATCAAGGAACAGATCCGGCTCGCCGACGGGCAGGCACTCTCCTTTAAGCAGCAGGACGTCAAGCTTAGCGGCCACAGCCTCGAATGCCGGATTAATGCGGAGGATCCGGAGAAGTTCACTCCATCGCCTGGGTTGATCACCAAGTACAGCGCTCCGGGCGGTTTCGGTGTGCGGGTGGATTCGGCGATGGAATCCAATGCGATGGTGGTGCCACATTATGATTCCATGATTGCCAAGGTTATCACCCATGGCCGGGACCGCCAGGAAGCCATCGCCCGCATGCGCCGCGCGCTTGATGAATTCACCATCGAAGGTATCAAGACCACGATCCCGCTTCATAAACGCATCCTTAACGACCCGGACTTTCAAAAGGGCCATGTGTCAACGACGTTTCTTGATCGGTTTCTCGCGGGCTAGCCCCCTTCGATACCTCACGATAGAATGGCTCATGAGCCTCTTCTCCCCGAAGCGTCCGACCGGGTTGTACGTCATCCTGGATCCGTCGGTTCGGCAGGATCGTCCGCTTCTCGCGGTTATGAAGGCTGCGTTGGAGGGGGGCGCGAGGATTTTTCAATACCGGAATAAGGCAGGCTCGATGCAGGATGCCTATTCCGACGCGCTGGTCTTGCGGAATGCGGCGGCGGATCTCGGCGTCCTGTTCCTCGTCAATGATCGGTGCGATCTGGCACTGGCCGTGGATGCGGATGGAGTACATTTGGGGCAAGACGACCTCTCCTATGTTGATGCGAGAAAACTGTTGGGACCGGACAAGCTGATTGGTTTGTCTACGCACAATGCTGATCAGGTAAAGCAAGCAGAGAAGCTCAAGCCGGATTACATCGGCTTCGGACCAATCTTCAAACCGTCGTCGAAACAAGACCACGATCCGGTCGTAGGTCTGGACGGCCTCCGGCAGATTCGACCGCTCACGAACCTGCCCGTCTTCGCGATCGGAGGAATCCAAGCAGACCAGGTACCAGCCATCATGCAGGCCGGGGCGAACGGGGTGGCCGTTATCTCCGCGGTCCTCAAGGCCGAGGATGTCAGGACGGAGGTGGAGAAACTTACCTCGCTGCTCTCCTGACGGCCTTCACCAGATTCTTGACTGCGGCGGATTGAGCAAGCTTTGTCACTAACCGCCGGAATTGCTTTGACAATTCTGACCTGTAGGGGAGTGGCCCAAACACCGGCACGCCGGCCTGTTTGCGGAGTATTTCAACGGTCGTCCGTTCCTGCAAGCGATCGAGCTTGGACCTCGCGGGCCTTGTTTGATTGAGCACAACCGCGGCGATGGGGATTCTCCGTCGGCGAAGCGCTTCGATGGTCAGGAGCGCATGGTTGATCCCGCCGAGGGAAGAACGACCTACCGCAACGACCGGAAACTTGAACCGGGCGATGAGATCAATGACTTCGATCTTCGGAGCGAGCGGCACATGGATCCCCCCGACTCCTTCGATCACCATGAACTCATAGCGACGGGACAGGAGACGATAGACCTTCTGGATCACTCCGAGATCAATCTGCCGTCGTTCAGACTGGGCCGCTGCAAGCGGAGCAAGAGGCAATTCGAACCGGAAAGGGCAGATGGCTCCGAGTGCGTCGTCCGATTCAATCATGGCTTGGAGCAGTGCCGCATCGGAACGTCTCAATCCGGAATTCGTGACGCCCGTTTCAATCGGTTTCATCACGCCGACCGAGACCCCCTTTCGCTTCAAGTAAAACGCCAGCGCCGCGGCCAGGACCGTCTTCCCGACTCCTGTATCTGTTCCAGTGACGAAGACTCCGCCGTTCATCTCCCTCGACTCGCCTCCCGTGTGGTATGAAGTGCCATGAGCAATCAGCTCGTGTCAGAGGGCTCTGCTGTCGCAGTTCCAGACCTGGCCTGACACATCCTGTGTTTGCGCGAGGTGGACGGCCGTCCGCGCCACTTCGTTCAGCGACGGCGGGTGGCGTAGGGCATGGTCGCGCCATTCTTGGTCATCAGGATAGGCTCCTTCTGAAAGGGCCGTCCTGTGCCAGCCGGGCAGCAGAAGATTGACGCGAACATTGCCCGCGCCCCACTCCCGGGCGACAGTCTTGACGAGTCCGATCAAACCGGCTTTAGAGGCGGCGTAGGCCGACTGTCCCCGCGATCCAAAATAGGCCGCATGGGATCCAACCACGATGATCGATCCCCCGCCGCGGCCCAACAGGATCGGGCCGATCGCCTTGAGGCAATGAAATGTTCCGGTCAGGTTCGTTGCGATAATGTTTGACCAGTCATCGTCCTGCTGTCGGAGCACCAGGCCGCCGCCACCAACCCCGGCGTTACAGACGAGCGCCGTGACATCGGGAGCGGTTCGAACGAAGGCCTCGACCATCTGTTGTACGGCCTCGCTGACGCGCAGGTCCGCTTGGTGGAGAGAGCCGGTCCCGGCAACCGCGCAAACCTGTCTGAGCGTCTCCTCTGCCGACTTCTTGCCCTGATGGTAATGGACTCCGACGAACCAGCCGACATGTGCAAATGCAAGGCTGATAGCCCGACCGATGCCTCCCGAGGCTCCCGTGACGAGGACACCGGATTGGACGGGGCGGGGCGGCTGACGCGTTTCTTTGACTTCTGCTGAAGCTCGCTTTCGCATAGGAGTGAATTATCGGTTGGATTGCGGCTCAAGGCAAGAGCCGCGATGACGACCATCGGCTTGCTGCATTGAGCAGAGCTGTGATACGGTCACCGACTGTTCATATCATCGGGGGAGGACGACGCCTATGGTGCGGATTGCGGCGAAAGCCGGCATGGTCGGAGCCGGTGCGATGGTGCTGCTCGCAACAAGCTGGCCGTCCGCATTGGCGGCGGATGACACGGGAACGATCGCCCAGTCGGCCGATTACTTTCCCGACACGATCGGCAGCCACTGGGAGTACCGCGGCCAGATTACCGAAGGCCCGCTCCAGACAATCGAGCACAAGTCGTTTTCGAACGTGTCATCCGTGACCGCAACGAAGTCGCTGAAAGGCGTCACGGTTACGACATTTCATGATACAAATCCCGGGAATCACGGCCTGTCCGACAGCTTCTATCGGCGGGATGCGGTCGGCATCGTCTATTACGGATCGGAGCCAGGGACGCCGTTGGAAAAACAGCTGGTGCCCTATCAGATCGTGCGGTTTCCGATGAAGATCGCATCGTCGTTTTCACAGTTCGACAAGAAGGATTTGGACTTTGGAACCGACATGGACCAGGACGGTGTCAACGAGAAAGCGGACGTCCAGGGAGACTCGACGGTCGTGGGACTGGAGCCCGTCACGGTTCCGGCCGGCACCTTCAAGGATGCCGTCAAGATCGAAGCCAGGATGCAGATGAACATCCGGCTGTCCGGAGCAAAAAAAACCGTGACTGGTACCGATGTCATGGCTGCCTGGTTCGTCAAGGGCGTGGGGCTGGTCAAGTACGTTGAACGGCAGGAGCTGTCCCCGTTGCAGGATCGGGGAATGATCACAGAAATTACGGAAGAACTCGAATCCTACGAGATCAAACCGTCGAAGGCGTCACTCGGCCGGAGCGAATCCTCGACGGAGGGTCTGTTCGCTGATGATTCTCACGATCACGAATTGCAGCAGGTAATCCTCGCCTCCGGCTTTCGCTCCCACCCCTGACAGGCGATGGCCTCCGAATGGCTGACGGCCGACCAGCGCGCCGGTAATGGGCCGGTTCAAGTACAGATTCCCCACATCGAAGCGCCGCCGGGCCAGATCGAGGTTCGCCGGGCTGCGTGAGTAGACCCCCCCGGTCAGTCCGTAGTCCGTTGCATTGGCCATCCGCAGCGCTTCCTCGAACGAAGGCGCCTTCATCACGGCCAAGACCGGTCCGAAAATTTCTTCCTGCGCGAGTCGATCGGCATGGTTCACATCGGCAAAAATGGTGGGTCCCACATACCAGCCCGGCTGGTTGGGGCGCCCTCCCGTCACGAGGCGGGCCTCCTGTTTCCCGATCTCGATATAGTCGAGAATCTTCTTCTGGGCCCGCGCATCGATCACGGGACCGACTTGCGTTCCAGGCTCCTCGGGATTTCCCACGCGCAGGCTGTCGATCGCTTCCTGCAAGCGACGGAGGAACACCTCATAAATGGTCTCATGGACGATCACACGGGAACAGGCGGAGCACTTCTGCCCGGCGTAGCCGGTCGCAGATGCGACGACGCCTGAGACCGCATCGTCCAGATCGGCGGTTTCATCTACGAGTATGGCGTTTTTCCCTCCCATTTCGGCGATGACCCGTTTCACCATGCGTTGACCAGGCACGACCGTCGCTGTCTCTTTGAGGAGGTTGAGCCCGACCTCTTTCGAGCCGGTAAAAGCAATGGTCACGACTTCGGGATGTCGCACGAGCGCGCGCCCGACTTCCGGACCTCCCGGCATGCAGGACAGAATCGCTTCCGGTACGCCCGCCTCATGGAAGATAGTCGCGAGCTGGTGACCGATCAGCGACGATCGCTCTGAGGGCTTGAAGATGACCGGGTTCCCCGTGACCAAAGCAGCCGAGACCATACCAGTGGGGATCGCAAGAGGGAAATTCCAGGGGGAAATCACGGCTGTGATGCCGCGCGGATTCAACAGGCGGTGATTCAACTCACCCGGTACATGTCCGAGTCGTGTTGGAGCCGACAGGCGCAGCCAGTCAGCAGCGTAATATTCCAAAAAATCGATCGCCTCGGCAATATCGGCATCGGCCTCCCGCCACGGCTTTGCGCATTCCAGCACCTCCCAAGCCGCTAGCTCTGATCGCCTGGCGCGCATCAGCGCCGCGGCGCGTCGCATCAGTTCCGCCCGGCCTTCCGGTGTCGTGTCCTGCCAGGCAGGCCAGACTTTTCGCGCGCGATCAACGGCCTGCTCAATGTCCGTCGCGCTGGCTCCTGAAATTTTCCCGACGACTTCATCGGGTCGGCTCGGGTTGGAGCAGACCATCATGGGGCCGGAGAGCGCCGGCGTGCCGCTCGCGGATGGCCAGTGACGACCGAGCTGTGATCTGACAGTCCGGATCGCTTCCAGCATGGCGGCCCGTGCCGCAGCCTGAGAAAAGTCACGCGGCGGTTCGTTATGAAAACCCGTGGTTGCGTCCGGCGCCGGTGGCTGCGGCGGCGCGGATGGCGGAGCGAGAAGACTTCGGAGCGGCTGCGACTCGACGTACTCTTTGCGCAGGAAAGATTCGTTCGAGGTATTCTCCAACAGCCGACGTACGAGATAGGCCATTCCCGGTAACAACTCGCCCACGGGAGCGTACAGGCGCAGGCGACGTCTTCGCTGCATGACTGCGTGCTGGAACGGCTCAGCCATGCCGAAGATCATCTGATATTCCCAGGTTTCAGGACTGACCCTGAGGTGGGACGCAACCGCTTCAATGTAGGCCAGCGTGCGTAAATTGTGCGTTCCGAACGCGGGGCGGATCAATGACGTGTGAGCGAACAACTTCCGGACGAGCGTCTCATAGTTCGAGTCCGTTTCTGCCTTGTGCTCGAACAGCGGAACCGGCCAGCCGCGCTGGCGATAACGAATAACGTCGCTATCCCAATAGGCCCCTTTCACGAGCCTGATCGTAATGGGAGCGCCCCGCCTGCGAATCCAACCGAGGAGCGAGTCCACGTCACGGGACGACTCGCGGTGATAGGCCTGCACCGCGATTCCGATATGCGGAAATTCGCGGTAGGAAGGCTCCGAAAACAATCTTGTGAAGATGTCGATGAGCAAATCCTTCGTTTCCGCCTGCTCCATATCGAAAATCAATGAAGCAGGCAGTCTCATTGCGGCGTCGATAATCGGACGGAGCCTGGCGGCAACCGATTGATACGTTCCTTCCGGGTCGATCGGGTCCAGGTGAGGGGAGAGGGCGGAAACCTTCAGCGAAAGCTGCACGGCAGGCAGCGGTCCCAGATGATCCCGTTCCAGGAACGGCTCAGGATTCCATTGGCCCGAGGCTTTCGCCAGCTTCTGTAACGCATCCAGACAACGATCCTGATACCGGTCCGC
The DNA here is from genome assembly GCA_014055525.1 of Nitrospira sp. CR1.3. Classification (GTDB taxonomy): domain Bacteria; phylum Nitrospirota; class Nitrospiria; order Nitrospirales; family Nitrospiraceae; genus Nitrospira_C. The sequence goes on along the minus strand of WIAH01000010.1, from coordinate 93,875 downwards.
TTCCTGATCGCTGATCGTGGCTTCGCCGAGCAGATCGACCGACCAGGCCTTGCCGCTGTGCCAGAGGTCGCCCAGCGCCGGTACGGCATCGTCAATGGACGAGCCGACGATGAACGTCCTGGCCATCTGTTCCACTTGTGATCGGATCGCCTGTCCGCTGAGTCGTGCTCCGATGCCGGTCGCTGAAAGCGCCTTCAGGCCCCAGCGAAGTCCGAATGTCTGGTCGGCCATCGCGCCGAAGTATTCATCGGCCAAGGCCAACACATGCTCGTCATTGGTCACCGAGGGCAGCATGTCGATGAAGCGAAACAGCTGCGTCTTGAAGGTCGTGTCATGCATCGCCAGATTCATTGCCGCCTGGGACCACCAACGTCGCTCGAAGACGGTAGGCGTGCGGCCGCCTGACAAACGGGCGAACTCCTCGCCGATCTGGCGGATAGCCGGCTCGAGATTGAGGGTAGGGGTCGTCATTGGGGGCGGCATTGCCTATGAAAGGGTGAGATAGCCACAGTATACACCGCAATGATTGTGTTGAAAATTAATGAATATTTCGTTAACATGGGCCGAGTACGAGATACGATGAGTCGCTGCCAGGCAGGCTAGTCTGTAGTCTCTCACACCTCAACGTTAGGAGCAGGAATGCCGGACACAGTTTGGACTACGCCGTTCGCGTACAAGACCTTCGTTCTGTTTTGCCTTGTGGCATTCGTAACATTGATCGGCACACCGCTTTTCGGCCTGCTATACGGATATAGCCTGTTCGATTGGATCCTGTTCGGAGTCCTGTACATCTTCACCGGCATGGGAATCACCGTCGGCTATCACCGGCTGATCTCCCACCGCAGCTTCGAATGCCATCCCTGGGTGAAGGCAGTCCTGCTGATCGGCGGAGGATGGGCGCTGCAAAACTCCGCGTTACGTTGGTGTTCGGACCATATTCGTCACCATGCCCGAACCGATCAGGAGGAAGACCCCTATAACGCGCAGAAGGGCTTCTGGCACAGCCACTGCGGATGGTTGTTCGTCAATACTCCGCATCGGACTGAAAATTACGAACGGCAGCTACGCAAGGATCCGATGATCATGTGGCAGCACCGGAATTATCATGCCATTGTGATCTCAGGCTTGGCCTTTCCGCTTGTTTTGGGTTTCTTGCACGGAGGCGTGATCGGCGCGATCGGATGTTTCATGCTGGCCGGGATGTTCCGCATGTTCATGGTGCTCAATTCGACGTTCGCCATCAATTCCCTCTGTCATATGTACGGCACACAGCCGCACAGCAATCGCGACAGCAGCCGGGACAGCTGGCTTGTCTCGCTCGTCAGCTTCGGCGAGGGGTATCACAACTATCACCACACCTACGCGCGTGACTATCGGAACGGGCCAAAATGGTATAACTTCGACCCGTCAAAGTGGATTATTTACATACTGTCACTGTTTGGTCTGGCCAGCAATCTCCGGCGGCTCGATCCCACCCTGTTCGCCGAATAACCGTAGTCCATGCTCCGATTGATCTATCCTGGTCGGCCTAACCGGCCCATTTTCTTTCCCTGCCTCCATCCCTTATGATGCAGATGCATTGGTCGGTGCGCTGAGGGGGATTTATCGGTCTCAGCAGAGGAGGGTTGCTTCATGGCTGACGAACATGCCCATGCGGCGCAGCAGCCGCAGGCGAAAGAGAATCTTATTCCCGGCGTGAAGCACGTCATTGCCGTCAGCAGTGGCAAGGGCGGCGTCGGCAAATCGACGGTCGCGTCGAACCTGGCCTGCGCGCTTGCCCTCACTGGAGCCAGGGTAGGCTTGTTGGATGCGGACCTCTATGGACCGAACATTCCCATGATGATGGGCAGTACCGCCGGTCCTGAACAAAAAGACGGCAAGATCCTGCCGGTCGAGAACCATGGAGTCAAAATCATCTCGATGGCGTATCTGGTGCCGGAGGAAGCGCCCTTGGTCTGGCGTGGTCCGATGGTCCACCAGTATTTACAGGCGTTTTTCCGGGACGTGCTCTGGGGCGATCTGGACTATCTCCTGATCGATCTCCCGCCAGGGACCGGTGATGTCCAGCTGTCGTTATCTCAAATGGTGCCGCTGGCCGGGGCCATCACTGTGACGACTCCCCAGGAAGTGGCACTCTACGACGTGCGCAAAGGCATGGCGATGTTTCAAAAGGTCAATGTGCCTCTGCTGGGCATCATCGAAAACATGAGTTTCTTCGTCTGCGGCCATTGCGGAGAACGGACGGAGATTTTCTCACATGGAGGAGGGGAGCGGGCGGCGACGAAGCTGGGTTTGCCGTTTCTCGGTCGCATTCCGATCGATCCGGCCATTCGCGACGGCGGCGACAGCGGCCATCCGATCGTGGTGGCGCATCCCGACTCTCCTCAAGCGACCGCGTTCAGGGACATCGCGCAGAAGATCATGGCGGGGTTGGGCGGGGCGAAAAAAGAAGGGGCATCGATCGACAGTCTGCTCAAGAAGATCAAGCAACCGTTCAGCAACAACTGAACGGGGACTCATCTAGCGGAGGGATATCGATGGGAGAGTTCGTGCGAGTTGCGGGAACGGCAGATGTAAAGCCGGGTAGCGGAATCGTGGCGGAGGCGAACGGCAAGGCCATCGCGCTCTTCAACATCGACGGCACCTTTCATGCCATCGACAACATATGTCTCCACCGGGGAGGACCACTCGGGGAAGGCGATGTGGAAGGGAATGTCGTGACCTGTCCCTGGCACGGCTGGCAGTTCAACGTGATCACCGGAGCCTGCGTCAATAATCCATCGGGAAAAGTCGAGACGTATCAGGTCAAGGTGGAAGGCGCCGACGTGAAGGTGTTTCTGTAGGCCCAGCGCCCAAGTTATGATGAAAGTTATGATGAAAGGATGAGCCATGGCTGCCTCCGCGAATGATCAGATCGACATTGCCGCCGCGTTGGTTCGTCTCTATGTCTTCCTCACGCAGTATCTCGACCGTTGTTTCGATGAAGCGGCCAGAAAAAATTATCCGGACGCCGAGTTGCAAAAGCATCTGACAGAAACTCGTCGCCAACTCATGGAGATTCTGGCCGTGAATCCCGTGGTCAAAAAGAAACTGACTGAGGAGTGCGATCGCATTCTCGCGCTGGGGGCATCCTGTTTGAGGAGCGGGCCTCCCGACGCCAAGACTCGCGAGGCGATTCAAAGCGAACGAGCCGTGCTCAAGCAAAAGACCATCGCGCTCAGCGACTTGGTGGCCGTGTTTCGGGCGTTGGATTGACGAGAGGATCCGGGGAAATCGGCGAGACCGTCAATGTGCGCTGATGACCAATGGCGCAGGAGAAGCTCGACAGACGTCAGTTGGCCGGCCTTGATGAGCGGGAACGGGGCTTCAGCCGGCCGGTCGAGTTCGAACGAGAAGAGACAGGATATCGGGCCGTTCTACGGTATGAAGCCGTTTGCGTGACGACCGGCCTCTACCCCAGTCAGGAAGCGGCCTTGCTCGCGTTGATTGAAACGCTGCAGTCTCGGGGCTATCGCCAGCTGAAGACGCAGATAAGCTTCCGCAGCGGCCAGTATCTCGGCTCGCAAGAACCATGGGTGGAATATCAAGACCCGCCTGAAGCGGCAGCTCAACCCTCAGGAGTGATCGCGAAACTCTTGAACTGGTTTTGTCCTCGGGTGCGGCCGAGTCAAACATGAACCTGATCCAGATCAAGGCGATTGATTCTTCGATTTCTGGCTCAACCTTGTCCTTCCGTCCTCGGCTTCCGTTCTGGTTCAAAGTCGACGCCAAGACCGGTCCGGACTATCTCGAGATTAAGCAGACGGTGGACAGGCTCAATCTCCATACGATCTGCGAGGAAGCGCGATGCCCGAACCGATGGGAATGTTGGAATGCGCGAACAGCGACATTTCTGATTCTTGGGGACATCTGCACCAGACGTTGCCACTACTGTTCGGTGGAGACGGGAAGACCGCTTGAGGTGGATCAGGAGGAGCCGCGACGCGTGGCAGAAGCCGTTAAAGCCTTGGGGCTTCGCCATGCCGTGATTACCTCAGTCAATCGGGACGAGTTGGCGGACGGCGGGGCGGCCATGTTTGCCGACACGATCAGGCAGATCAAGCGGCTCAGCCCCGGCTGCTCGGTCGAAGTGCTGATTCCGGATTTCGAAGGGGGAGAGATGCCGCTGAGAACGGTCTGCGCCGAGCGGCCGGAGATTCTCAATCACAACATCGAAACGGTGCAGCGGCTATTTCCCGCCATCAGGCCGCAAGGCAAATATCAGCGGTCGATTCAGTTGCTCAAGAAGGCCAAAGAGCTGGGGATGACGACGAAGTCAGGCCTGATCCTCGGGATGGGGGAAAGGCTGGATGAAGCGCGTGACGTTATGCGGGACCTGCGCGCCGTGGATTGCGACATCCTGACGATCGGCCAATATCTCCAACCGACTAGGGAGCATCTGCCGGTCCTCCGGTTCTACGACCCCGTCGAGTTCGGCAATCTTCAAGCAGAGGGCCTCGCGCTGGGCTTTCGTCACGTGGAATCGGGGCCGCTGGTACGCAGCTCATACCACGCTGCCCGGCAAACCGGGAAATTCGTTTGAGCGGTTGAAGGCTAGAGAGACAGGAGAAAGGGTCACGGCGCAGCATGATGGACTCGAGGTTGCGATTGTTGCCCCTCGCTCAATCTCCTGTTCACCAAGCCTTGAGCTTGTGCGATCTGCTCTTGAGTCATTTTTTCAGCTAAATACTCTCGCGCCTCCGGGGCGCGCTGATTACCTTGAGCCAGCGAGAGGCTGATCCAGTAGTAGGCCAGGACTAAGTCGGGGGCCGTCCCCTGTCCATTCATATACATAAGCCCGAGGTTGTACTGTGCCCTCTGCTCTCCCTGTTCCGCGGCTCTGGAATACCATCTCAAGGCCAGAGCGTCACTCTGCGGGACGCCCAATCCCTGGTCGTACAGGAGAGCCAGATTGTATTGGGCACGAGGCTCGCCCATGTTGGCCAGCGGCTCCAGCTCTTTGGCGCTTTTTTCGTAATCGCTTTTAAGGTAAGCCTTATCGGCGCGCCGGTCCTGACATGCAGCGACGAGCCCGATCGTCAGAGAGAGAATTAGAATCAGACCGGAGCGTGGTACGTTCATTAGTACGCCCTTTGAAAAATCGGTTGCAGATGAAATGGCGCGAGAACCCTAATGAGAAATCGCGGAGATGTCAAATCGTCGGCAAAACGGGTCTTGAGATGTAGACAAATCCTTGCTGATGTACTATAGACGGGACGCCGATGATCCGCGCGGCGTTTTGATGGGTACCAGCGGATATGAGTTTACATAATAGATCTTATCAGACATAGAAGGTTTCGGCGGCATGTCGCTTGAGTTCATCGGCCGACTGCAAAAAGAGCTGTCCCTGACTGGAAGCGCGGTGTATGAATCCGTGCTGGCGATTGCCGAGCGGGTTAATCGCAAGGTCCACATCCTGCGCCTCCACAGCCAGGCAGCCAGTCTCTTGAGCCAGATTGAAACCGTGCAGGGCGATCTGGGCCGCCGTCTTGTCGGAGCCATACCCGACCAGTTGTCCGCTAGTCGAGCGGCAACAGTCTCACCGGCAGATATCGATCGGGTCCTTCAGCAGGCGCTCGGTCGCATCCAGGACTTGAAGCAGACCCTGGTGCAGGTCGATGGGCAGATTCGTGAGCTGAAGATGGAAACCATTCATGAAGATCTGCTTCGATTGCAGCGGGACCTGAGTTTCCGGTCCGCCGCGCTCGACCGGCTTCTTGTCGCCCAGGGTTCGCCGGCCGTCGGCAAAAGTCTCGCGGATCTGGCCCTGCCGTCATCGGCCAGACTGGTCACTGTCTTTCGCGGGCCGTTTTTGATTCCGCCCTCTGACGCATTCGTGTTTCGGCCTGACGATATCGCCATTGTAATCGGACTGCGAACCGATCTTGATCAAGTCGCTCTCTGGTTCGCTCCGGCGCCCAAGGCTGTGTCCGCGTAGTCGACCACCGGAACCAGGCGCCGGGATTTTCACGGACCGGCGCCCAGGGTTGCTTCCCGTGCCCCGTGGGATTCCACGTTCTCGGTGGTGTACACTGACAAGCAGGTGAAGGCGATGCTTGCTCTGCGAAGACCACTCGTTCTCCTCGTCCTGCTCGCCGTGCCCTTCCTTTGTGCAGCGCCAGGCCGGGCTGCTGAACCGCGGACCTCAGGAGCGGGCCTCTCGAACGGCCTGCAGATGTTGGAGGAAATTCAAGCGGTGATTACCGAGTTGGCCGAAGCGGCGAAACCCTCGGTGGTCAATCTCTTCCCTATTACGACGAGCGGAAAAGGCCGCGAGCTTTCCCAAGATCGCGTGCCGAACTCTCCGGGATCCGGTTCCGGCGTCATCATCGACGCGGAAGGACACATCGTCACCAACAATCACGTCATCGGCGACGCCACTGAAATCGAAGTTCGGCTCTCCGACAAATCGAAGCTGATTGCGCAAGTCGTCGGCAAGGATCCGGATACCGACCTGGCCGTCCTGAAAGTTACAGCCGACCATCCCCTCCCCAGCGCCAAATTCGGCGATTCGGCGGGCGTGCGTGTCGGCCAATGGGTACTGGCGGTCGGCAATCCGTTCGGCTTGGATCGCACTGTGACATTGGGCGTCGTGAGCGGCATCGGTCGGGAAAACGTCAATCTTTCGCGCTACGAAAACTTCATTCAGACCGATGCGTCGATCAATCCCGGGAACTCGGGCGGACCGCTATTCAACTTGCGGGGTGAAGTGATCGGGATCAACACCGCCATCATCAACTTTGCGCAAGGCATCGGGTTCGCCATTCCGTCGAACATGGCCAAACAAGTGCTTCAGCAGTTGTTGGCTCAGGGTCGCGTCGTGCGAGGATGGCTGGGTGTCGGGATTCAGCCGCTGACTCCGGAGTTGGCCCGTAAATTCGGCGTGACGGAAAGCGAAGGCGTGCTGGTCAATGAGGTGTTCGAAAAGGATCCGGCAGCAGCGGCCGGCATTAAACCGGGCGATGTCATCACGCGAATCGAGGGCACGGTCGTGGATACGCCGAATCGACTGTCCCGTGTGGTGGCGGGACTGCCTCCGGGAGCGACGACGAAAGTGGAGGTGGTGCGCAACCAGAAGCGGATGGTGTTGGACGTGGCCTTGAGTGAACGGCGGGATCAAGCCGTCGTTGCTTCGCTCCCGCAGGCGCGCACCGAAGCCAAACTGGGGCTTGATCTTCAGGATTTGACCTCGTCGTTGGCGGACAAGTTCAAGCTGCGGGAATCTCGCGGCGTATTAATCACCAAAGTGGACCAGGGAAGCCTGGCTCAGTCCGAGGGGCTGCGGGAAGGCGACTTGATCAAGGAAGTCAATCGGATCGACGTCGGGTCTGTCGGCGATTTCACCGCGGCGATTTCAAAAGTCCGTCGCGGTGAAACCATCCTCTTGCGCGTATTGCGGGAAAGCCGGGCCTTCTACGTGGTCTTGAAGTCCGGGGAACCCTGATCGGCGATCACTGCGCAGCCACCGTCTGCCGCGCTGCCTTGTGCTCCTCCACGATCTTGACCGCGATCTCGCGTGGAACTTCTTCATAGCGGGCCAGTTCCATCACGTAACTCCCTCCCCCGCCGGTCAAGGCATTGAGGGTCGTGGTATAGGTCATGATTTCCGCCAGCGGGACTACCGCCTTGACCAGTTCCGCATGACCTTTGGCTTCCACGTGGAGAATTCGTCCCCTCCGCGAATTCAAATCCCCGATCACGGCACCGATATGATCCGCCGGCGCATCGATTTCGATCGTCATCATCGGTTCCAATAAGACCGGATGCGCCGATTCCATGGCTTTCTTGAAAGCCATCGACGCGGCGATCTTGAACGACATTTCCGACGAATCGACGACGTGGTATGAGCCGTCGTAGACGGCGACGCGCACGTCTACGACCGGGAACCCTGCGAGCGTGCCGTGGTGCATCGCTTCGACGACCCCTTTTTCAACCGCCGGGATGAAGTTTCTCGGAATGACGCCTCCGACAATCCGGTTGTCGAACGTGAACCCGGCTCCGCGGGCTGCAGGCGCCAACTCGAGCCAGCAATCGCCGTACTGTCCATGCCCGCCGGTCTGTTTCTTATACTTGCCTTGCGCTTGAGCCGTACTGCGAATCGTCTCGCGATAGGGAATTTTGGGAGTGTGAATAACGACGTCGGCGCCGTACTTGCGGTGCAACTTTTCGAGCGCGAGATCAAGGTGGAGCTGCCCCATGCCGCTCAGGACCATTTCTTTGGTGTCCGGGTTGCGTGAAAATTCGAGGGTCGGGTCTTCTTCGATGAGTTTGTGAAGCCCGAGGCTCACCTTGTCGATATCCGCGCTCGACTTCGGTTCGATGGCGAACGAGAGGACCGGTCGAGGCAGGGCCGGCCAGCCAAATGAGACCGGATCGCGCTCGTCGCAAAGCGTGTCGCCGGTCTGCGCGTCCTTGAGTTTCCCAATCGCAATGATATCCCCTGCCCCGGCGGAGGGAACGGCCGTGTGCTTCTTTCCCAGCAACGCATAGAGATGTCCGCTTTTTTCTTTGATCTTTCGCGACGCGTTGAAAATCGTCGAGTCGGCCTGCAGGGATCCCGAGACGATTCGCACATAGGACAGCCGTCCGACAAAGGGATCGATGATGGTCTTGAAGATGAATCCTGAAAACGGCTCCTCGTGCGTCCCATGGCGGATTACCGCGTCACCGGATTGGGGATGGAGACCGGGGAACGGTACCGTCTTCGTGCGCGCTTCGGGAGACGGCAGGAAATCCCTGATGGCATTCAGCAGAGGGACGATTCCGACGTTCTTGAGCGCCGAGCCCACGTACAGCGGGATCAGAACACCCGAATGTACGCCGGTTCGCAATCCGTCGGTGAGTTCCTGTTGCGTTAACTCCCCTGCGGAGAGGTATCGCTCGAGCAGCCGGTCATCGACCTCCGCGGCCGCCTCCTGGAGGCGTTTTCTGGCCTCCGCCGCGGCCGCCGCCAGCTTTTCCGGGATCGGGCTCGTCTGGCATTTGGGCGCGTCGGGTCGTGAGAGGATTGCCGCCTGCTCCATGAGATCGACGACTCCCTCAAGCGAAGCGCCGTTGTCGATTGGAATGGCCATGGGTATCGGTGCGATCTCGAGGTCGCTCCGGCAAGCTGCCAGAAGATTCTCGACAGACGGCTGATTTTTCTCCGGCTCATTGACGAAGAACGCGCAGGGCAAACGCCGTTCTTTCACCCTTGCCCACAGCCGGATCAACTCGCTGCGAATGCCGGCGCCGGCGCTGAGAACGATAATGACGGCATCGACCGCCTCAAGCGCCGCCAGCGGTTCGCCGAGGAGACTCAACGAGCCGGGCGTGTCCAGAAGCGTGATGGTGGTTTGATTCCAGGAAAACCGCAGCAGTCCAGTGCTGACGGAAGTGCGCCGGTGATGCTCTTCCGGTTCGAAGTCCGACACGGTGGTGCCCTGAGCCACTGAACCGAGAGCAGGAACGGCTCCCGCGCTGAAGAGCAGCGCTTCGGCAAGGGAGGTCTTTCCCGCTCCCCGGCTCCCGATCATAGCCACATTCCTGAGAGACGCGGCACGCAGCTCGTTCATGAGGCCCTCCTCTGTATTGCCGGAAGATCCACGTCTCCCGGAGCGGTTCAGTTATGTCCCGATAGCGTCCCTTCTTTATGCAGTGTCGGCCGACCCCGATTGGTATAGCCAGCCCTGGTCCGCAAAACTGACGTAGCGTCCGTCACCGATGACGAGATGGTCCAAGACGCGAATGCCGAGCACTTCCCCAGCCGACACAAGCCTGGCGGTGAGGAGTCGATCTTCGTGGCTGGGAGTGGGGTCGCCGCTCGGATGATTGTGGAGAAAAATGACGGCCGCAGCCGATTCCTTCACCGCCAATGAAAAGACTTCACGCGGATGAACGATACTGAGGGTTAAGCTGCCTTCCGAGACCGTGGCCTCCCGTAGTATGGCGTGTTTCGCGTCCAACAACACGACTTTGAAGATTTCGTGACGAAGATCGCGCAACGTGGAATGGAAGTGATTAAAAAGATCGCGGCTGGACGAAATCTTCGTGCCCTTCGACAAGGGCGAAGCCAGGGCTCGTTTGCCGAGTTCCACCGCGGCCTTTATCTGGGCAGCTTTCGCCTCTCCGATTCCGGGTACGGAGCAGAGTTCTTCGAGACCGCAGCGAGCCAACCCGCCGATGCCTCCCAAGTGGCGTAGAATTTCCATTCCGACATCAACCGCCGATGACTGCCGTCGTCCGACCCGGAGAAGAATGGCGAGGAGTTGCGCGTCGCTTAGCGCAGTGGCGCCTCGGGTGAAGAGCCGCTCACGAGGTCGTTCAGCTTCAGGCCATTGAGAAATTCCCATTCCCACCTTGCCTGCCCGCATTCCCGCAGTTCCTGAACAAAAATATGACACGGTGAACGTTTTTGTACTACTCGAAGAAGCCTTGCTTCCCCCTTGGTGGCAAATACGTAGCCTCTAAGGTGTTGAAATTACGTATGGCGACAATTTGGTGTAGCTCTTGCTTAGCCAGGCACACAGCTGTGCACGTAACCACCGGGGAGGGATCGATGGAATGTCCGAAGTGTAAGGGTCTCATGATGTTGGAGCGGTTCTCAGATTTCTTTCTGATCTTCTACGCTTGGAAATGCATCAATTGCGGCGCCATCATCGATCGCACGATTTCCAACAATCGGCGGAAAAGTCTGGCGGCTCGCGATGCACAGCCTGCTCAGCCGGTGGCGACTCGGTAGGACATTTCGCTCCCGTAACTTGCGAGATCGTCCGAGCCGGGCGCCACGCGTTACCTGGTTTTTCGACGCGCATCGTCGCGTCGCAGTTTTCTCCGCCGGCGAATTATAATCAGTCCCACACACATCGTCAAAATAGCACCATAGTTGCCGGACGCAATTTAGACCATAGAAGGTGAGTGGTTATCCACCCACCTTTCGTAAAGCCTGGCGGCGTCCTCTCCTTGACCCCTTCAAAAACGCTATGTTAGAGTCACTCGCTCCCGAGTCGTCTCTCACCTGATCGATTATGCGCGTCATAGCCGGCTCCCACCGAGGTCGACGCCTGTGTGGGCCACAGGGGACGACACTGCGTCCCACGTCAGATAAGGTGCGGGAGGCGCTGTTCTCGATACTTGGATCACGAGTTCCCGGCTGCCGGTTTCTGGATTTGTACGCGGGGACTGGAGCGGTCGGCATTGAGGCGATGAGTCGCGGGGCGGCGACGGTGACGTTCGTGGAGTCGAGTCCCGAAGCGGCGCGCCTCTTGCGGAAGAATCTCACGGTCTGCCGCCTGATGGAACAGGCGGATGTTCGAATCGGACCGACGCAAGAGTTTCTCGCGCGACGTGACTGGTGGAACGGGCCGTACGACGTGGTGTTTGCGGATCCACCCTATGCCGAAATTCGCGAGGTCGACCAGTTGCGAAGCGTCTGGACGACAGAACTGCTTGCCGCGGACGGTGTGATGGTAATTGAACAGAACGCGAAGGCTGAGCTGCCTGCATCGCTCGATCGCGCAGTATTGGTGCGACGATATGTGTACGGCGACACGGCGCTGCTTCTGTACGGACCGGTGAAAGGCGAGACTGGTTCAGCATGAAGATCGGGATTTATCCGGGCACGTTCGATCCGATCACCCACGGCCATACGGATATTATCACGCGCAGTTTGCGGGTGTTCGACAAAGTCGTCGTCGCGGTGGCCCCGAATCCGGCCAAGCACCCGCTGTTCGACATGGCGGAGCGGGTCGATATGGTGAAATTGGTGATAAAGGATCTCGGCCAGGTCGAAGTCGTGACGTTCGAAGGCCTCTTGGTCGATTACGTTCAGCAATCCGGCGCCCATGCGATCATCCGCGGACTCCGAGCCATTTCCGATTTCGAGCATGAATTTCAGATGGCCTTGATCAATCGAAAACTCGCCAAGCAGGTCGAAACGGTCTTCCTGATGCCGAGTGAGGAATACTCCTATCTGTCTTCGACCATCATCAAGGACGTCGCGAACCACGGCGGGTCCATGACCGCATTCCTTCACCCGGAGGTGGCGAGCCGCCTCCAAGCGCGAATCCGGAGTCTCAAGCTATGAAGTTGGCGTCGCGAGTCGGTCGCATCGCTCCTTCCCCCACGCTGGCTATGGCTGCGACGGCCAAGGCCATGGCGGCGCAAGGAATCGACGTGATCGACTTTTCGACCGGTGAGCCGGACTTTGATACGCCTGCACCGGTCAAGGCGGCGGCCGAAGCGGCGATCCGAGCCGGCTTTACGAAGTATACCCCCTCCTCCGGGATCGAGGAATTGCGAGGCGCCGTCGTCGACAAACTTCAGAGCGAGCTCGGGTTGCGCTACGAGAAGTCGCAAGTCCTGATCTCGTGCGGCGCCAAACACTCATTGTACAACCTGGCGGAAGCCTTGCTTGAGGCGGGTGACGAGATAGTCATCCCGACCCCCTATTGGGTGTCCTATTCCGATCAAGCGCTCTTGAACGATGCGGCGGCTGTGCTCCTGCCCACGCTGGAGCAAGACGGGTATGCGATCCATGCGGCTGAGCTTGAGCGGCTTATGACGCCGCGCACGAAAGCCATCATCGTCAACAGTCCGTGCAATCCCACCGGCGCGACCTATGATCGCAAGACGCTGGAGGCCATTGCCGACATTGCGATTCGACATGATCTGCTGGTCATCTCAGACGAGATCTACGAGAAGATCCTCTATGACGGAGCCAAGCACGTGAGCATCGCGACGCTCGGACCGGAGATTGCCGCGCGCACCGTCATCGTCAACGGCGTATCCAAAGCCTACGCGATGACCGGTTGGCGCATCGGCTATGCGGCAGGTCCCAAGGATCTGATTGCCGCGATGGGCAACATTCAGAGCCAGAGCACCTCGAACCCCTGTTCGATTTCACAGAAAGCCGCGGTCGCCGCCTTGCGTTACGGAGAATCGTTCACTACGGAGATGGTGGCGGAATTCGACCGCCGCCGCCGGGCGATCGTCGAAGGTCTGAACAAAATCCAGGGCCTGTCATGCCGGATGCCAAGCGGCGCGTTTTATGCGTTTCCCAACATCTCAAACGTGCTCGGAAAGCAAGGGCCCAAGGGCACGATCAAGACGCCAACGGACCTGGCCGGCTACCTGCTGAAAGAGGCGCACATCGCCGTCGTGCCGGGTGAGCCGTTCGGCAGTCAAGCCCATGTTCGCCTGTCCTACGCCACGAGTATGGACACAATCGTGCGGGGCTTGGAACGACTTGACAAAGCCCTGGCGCGACTTACCTGAACAGATGGATTCCTGCGCTGAGTTAGGTGGTGAAAAGGAGGACGTACGGTGCCGATCTATGAGTATCTCTGCGAGGCATGTTCGTACCAGTTTGAAGTCAAGCAAAGCATCAAGGACGACCCCATTGCCACCTGCGAACGGTGCGGCAAGCCGGTGACGCGGCTTATTTCATCGCCCGCCATCATGTTCAAGGGCAGTGGCTGGTATGTGACTGATTACTCGGACAAGCTCAAGCCGCCTTCCGGCAGCGAGCCGGCGACAGCGACCGTCGGTGATAAGAAGGAGGCTCCACCAGGCGCGCCGGCCACGACTTCACCGGCACCAGCCGCTTCCTCGACGACCGCCACGCCGGCCGGTACGACGGCATCTTCGCCGCCGACACCATCCACGACGACGCCATCTAAATAAGCCAACGAGCCGTTCGACGAGTCTTATTGCTACCGCAAGCCGGCCGGTTTAGGAGCCGGCTTCTTCTTGGCCGGAGCTTTCGCCGCGGGCTTAGGTTGAGCTTTCGCGGGAGCGGCCTTGGCTGCGGCCGGCTTCGCAGATTTGTTGAGTCGCTCTTGTAGAGCAGTGACACTGCTTTGAAGGCTGGCGATCATGGTGCTCTTGTCACGGTTCGAGCGGCTGAGATCGTCGACTTGCGCCTGCAAGTCGTCTTTCACCTTGGTGAGCGAGGCCAGTTGAGTTTGCATCTGGGCTTTTTCGGCGGTCACGGTTTGCAGTTCCGAACGGAGCTGCTCAATCTGTGTCTGGAGCGCCGGCGGCCAGTAGTCACAGCCTGCCAATGCCAGCGTCAGACCGAGAGCCAGCATCGACCCCGTCCGCCTCATCACCTGTTTCGCCATTGCCATACCTCCCTCTGTGAGTAACTGTGAACGTTGTCCTGTCGGTTCGCCGTCAAATCAGCAAAATGCCATGTGTCTGTAGCACGTTCTGAATCTTCTGTCGAGGGACCGCTCCTTCCCGAATGAGCCGAACCGGTTCCCGAGAATCGATGACGGTGGACGGCAGGCCGCCTGGTGTTTCGCCGGCGTCAAGAATGAGATCGACGTCCCGGCCGAATTCCCGTTGGACCTGCGCCGCAGTCCTCGCCGGTGCGGCGCCCGAGCGGTTGGCGCTCGTTCCAGTGACCGGGCCGGTGACCTTGAGCAGTTCCGTCACTGGAAGGCAGGGGCTGAGCCGGACCCCTACGACAGCGGTTCCCGCGGTCAAATTCGACGGAAGAGAAGGATGAGCGGGAAAAAGTATCGTCAACGCGCCCGGCCAGAACAGCTCCACGAGGAGTCTTCCGATTCGGGACAGGTTAGGGGTGAGTAACGGCAACTGGGCGGTTTCTCCGATCAGGACCAGGATCGGTTTGCCGTCGGTCCTTCCTTTGACCCCGAGAAGCCGGTCGAGCGCGCTCTCATCGAACGGATTGACGCCGAGGCCGTAAAACGTTTCGGTCGGCAGCGCAACGAGACCCCCGCGCTGGATGAGAGAACGGATAGAAGGGCCGAGGCGCGGCAGATCCGGGAGGGCATAGGGCTCAAGAGTGGCCATGGACGGACGACGGGGACGATGTGCTAGGGGTGCAGACCCAGCGCTCGATAAGCGATATCGCGGCGGTAATGACAACCGTCGAATGAGATCGTCTTGGTGGTGCGATAGGCCGCTGCCTGAGCCTCCGCGATGGTGGACCCCAGCCCGGTAATTCCCAGGACACGGCCGCCGGCTGTGACGACCGTGTCCTGGATTAGGGCCGTTCCGGCATGAAACACGACAGTCTGATCCGCAGGTGTCGCATCCAACCCTCGAATGGGAAGTCCGCTCCGATAGGATCCGGGATAGCCGCCGGAGGTCATGACGATACAGACCGCCGCATGGTCGTGCCATTCAACCGTGAGTTGATCCAATCGATGTTCGACGACGGCTTCGATGACGTCCAGAAAATCGGTCTTCAGCAGCGGCAGCACGACCTGGGTTTCGGGGTCGCCCATGCGCGCATTGAATTCCAGCACATAGGGAACGCCCTTGACGATCATCAGGCCGGCATAGAGCACACCCTGAAACGGCGAGCCCAGCCGGGAGAGCGTCTCGACGATCGGGCGCAGAATTTCCTTGTTCACCTGTGCACGTAACGCCGCGCTGCCGAGCGGCGCGGGAGCATAGGCGCCCATTCCGCCGGTATTTAGGCCGGTGTCGCCCTCCCCGACCCGTTTATGATCCTGGGCGGGCAGCATCGGGGCGACCGTTCTGCCGTCGGTGAAGGCCATGATCGTCAGTTCTTCGCCATCGAGAAACTGTTCGATCAGGACCTGCTTCCCGGCGTCGCCGAATACGGCTTTTTCCATGGAGTCCACGATTGCCTGGCGGGCCTGCTCGCGCGTGGCGGCGATAATCACGCCCTTCCCCTGGGCCAGTCCGTCCGCCTTGATCACCATCGGAAGTTCGTGCTGATCGGCGTAGGCTAGCGCTTCAGAAGTATCGGTGAAGCTCTTCGCCCGGGCGGTCGGAATTCCGGCCTGCGCCATCATCTCTTTGGAAAAACTCTTGCTGGCCTCCAGGCGGGCAGCGTTCCTGGTCGGTCCAAAGATTTTGAGTTTCGCCTTGCGAAACTCGTCGGCGATCCCGAGCGCGAGCGGAGCTTCCGGTCCCACGACGGTCAGATCGACGTGGTTCCTGATGACAAAATCTTTCAACGCCGTCATATCGTCCGCCTTGATTGGTACGCAGGTTGCCTGCGAGGCGATACCGGCGTTGCCAGGCGCGCAATACAGAGCGGGCTTCCGCGGACTCTGCGCGAGTTTCCACACCATCGTGTGCTCGCGTCCTCCGCTCCCGACGACGAGAATTTTCATCACGAACCCCAAGCGCGACGGATGGCGAGTGACGGATGATGAGGCTGAGATGGAGAGAAAGCAGGGGCAATAGATCGCGAAGAACCGACTGGACCGTGAGTCAGCTGATCACTCATCACACGTCACTGGTCACGGCCTTTTCAATGTCTAAAGTGTCTCATTCCGGTCATGATCATCGCCAACCCATGCTCATCCGCCGCTTTGACGATTTCCGCGTCGCGAATGGAGCCCCCCGGCTGGATCACGGCCGTAATGCCGGCTTGCGCGGCGGCGTCGAGTCCGTCGCGGAAGGGGAAGAAGGCATCGGATGCCATGACGCAGCCCTTCACTGGCATCTGCGCTTTCATCGCAGCCAGCTTCACGCTGTCCACTCTGCTCATCTGGCCGGCTCCGATCCCGACCGTCTGGCCCGGCTTGGCATAAATGATCGCGTTGGATTTGACATGCTTGCAGACCTTCCAGGCGAACGCGCAGGCGGCGTATTCCTCCTCCGTCGGTTTGCGCAGGGTCGGGACCGGGAGGGTTCGCAAGTCCGTGAGCGTGCCGAGATCCCGGTCCTGAACGATCAGACCGCCGACGAGCTTTTTCAAGTCATAGCCTTCCTGCTTGACCTTTGTGAGTGGGCCGACATCAAGCAACCGAAGATCCTTCTTTCGTTTCAGTTCAGCCAACGCGTCCTCGGCGAAGCCCGGCGCAATCACGACCTCGACGAACGTCGAAGTGATTTCCTTGGCGGCGGCCAGATCCACGGGACGATTGAAGGCGATCACCCCGCCGAAGGCCGAAATCGGGTCGGTCTCCCGAGCCCTGACGTAGGCTTCGACGGGAGTCGCTCCCAGCGCGACTCCGCAGGGGTTGTTATGTTTGATGATCGCGACCGCGGTCTCGTCGTACTCCTTCGCCAGCTCAAGCGCCGAGTTGGCATCGAGGAAATTGTTGTAGGACATCGCCTTGCCGTGGAGGATGCGTCCGCGGGAGACCGAAGGCTCCGTTGACTGCGGCTCACGATAGAACGCGCCCTGTTGATGGGGATTTTCTCCGTACCGAAGCGCTTCAGCCAGCTCGTATTGCAGGGACAGGATCTTCGGAAACTTTGCGCCGTCGCTCGTCTGCTTTTCCAAGTATCCGGCGATCACGCTGTCGTACCGTGCTGTGTGCTGAAATACCTTCGTGGCCAACTCGCGGCGCAGGGTCCTCGTCACGCCGTTGGCCTTCACCGCGTCGAGCACCCGCTGGTAATCGGCCGGATCGACGACGACCAGCACGTCCTCGTGGTTTTTCGCGGCGGAACGCAGCATCGACGGACCGCCGATGTCGATATTCTCGATGGCCTCCTCAAAGCGGCAATCGGATTGTGAGATGGTGGATTCAAAGGGATAGAGATTGACGACGACGACATCGATCGGGCCGATGTCGTGCTGCTTCATTTGATCGACATGAGCCGGCAGGGACCGACGCCCGAGCAACCCGCCGTGAATCTTCGGATGAAGTGTCTTGACCCGGCCGTCGAGAATTTCCGGCGAACCGGTATAGGCCGCCACATCGGTCACCTTGACTCCGGCGTCACGCAGCGCTTTCGCCGTGCCGCCGGTCGAGAGAATTTCGGCGCCGAGGGCTTCGAGCCCTCTGGCCATGTCGACGACTCCGGTCTTGTCTGAAACACTGACGAGCGCCCGCTTGATGCTGGCCATGCTCCGACTCCTTGGGGATTGCCCGCTATACCCGCTATGATGATTCGTGTATGGGAAGGCGAGCGGAGAATAACAAATGAGATTGCCAACTTCAAGACGAACGGATTCTCACTCGCCGGGCGGCGCTATCGGCAAGGGCTCTGTTCGCGTAACGCCGGTTGTGAGCGCCGCTCCGACCCGCTAAGATAGCGACCGGAGTCATGAGCGACCAGCGTCCCCTCCTCTATCTATCCCGCCTGTTGCCCGATCCGGTGATGGCGAAGATTCGCGAGCGCTACCGGCTCGTGGAGGAACCGGGCGACCTCTCGCCCTCACCTTCCTCGTTGCAAGCGGGATTGCGCGAAGCGGTGGCCGCAATTGTGACCTTGTCGGAACGAATCGACGGAGACACGCTCGTCGGCGCCTCCCGGCTGCGGATTCTCGCCAACTACGCCGTCGGCTATAACAACGTTGATTTGACAGCGGCTCATGGGCGCGGAGTGATCGTCACCAACACGCCGGACGTACTCACGGACGCCACGGCGGACCTGACCTGGGCGCTGTTGTTGGCGACCGCGAGACGAGTTGTTGAGGGTGATGCGCTGGTCCGAGCCGGGGGCTGGACCGGCTGGACGGCAACGCAGTTGCTAGGGGTCGAGGTGGCCGGCCGGACTCTTGGTATTATCGGGATGGGGAGGATCGGACAGGCAGTCGCACAACGCGCTGCCGGCTTTCGCATGCGCGTGCTCTACCAGGCTCGCCGTCCCATCCCGCCCCCTTTATCAGGAACATGGGAGCTTCGGACACTATCGGAAGTACTTCGTCAGGCGGATTTTATCTCGATCCACGTGCCGCTCACGGACACCACTCGACACCTGATCGGTCGGGCGGAGCTGGCTCTCATGCGCCAGACCGCCGTCCTGATCAATACGGCTCGGGGTCCCATCGTGGATGAAGCGGCGCTTGTGGAGGCCTTGCAGA
The DNA here is from genome assembly GCA_014055525.1 of Nitrospira sp. CR1.3. Lineage (GTDB taxonomy): Bacteria > Nitrospirota > Nitrospiria > Nitrospirales > Nitrospiraceae > Nitrospira_C. The sequence continues at coordinate 75,088 of WIAH01000010.1, read as the reverse complement.
AACGGACTCTTGCGGGGGCGGGGCTGGATGTGTATGAAGAAGAACCGCGCATTCATCCCCGGCTGCTTGTTCTTCCGCAAGTGGTGCTCCTGCCGCATCTCGGTTCGGCGACCTGGTCGGCACGAATTCAGATGGGCATGATCTGTCTGCAGAATATCGAAGCGGTATTAGGAGGGAGGCCCGCGCCGAACGCCGTGAACGATTCTCGCTAGCTCGCGTATCCGAAGGCTTTGGGAGCGGCGTGAGCGGGGTTGTGTTCGGCGCGGATCGACAACAACCGTTCCGGAACGTCGTGGAAGGTCGGAATGGATTCAAACATCGTCACAGCCTGCTGCCACTGGGCCTGCTCTTCGTATAGTAATCCCAATTCATACCGAATGGCCTGAGCCTTGGCGCCTTGGCAACGGGAATCGGTCAAGAGCCGTTCGAGCTGCGCGCTCGCGGCGTCGGGCTGCCCTTGCTCTTTCAGGCACACCGCAGTCATCAGACAGGAATCGAGAAACACCGCCGGCGATTTCATCGACAACGCAAACTCTTCCTTCGCCTCATCCAGCAAGCCCATATTTTTGTAAGCGACGCCGAGCGTGTAGTGGGTCTCGAGATCGATTCCGTCCGCCGGCGCCGCGGGAGCGTCCCCCGCGGCGACAGCGGGCTTGGCTGCCTGAGGAGAGGCAAAGGCCGAAGCGAGTTTCGCCACGAGCGGATTGGACGGAGCCAAGGTTTTCACTTTAAGGTAGAGTTCTCTCAAGGGCTCCACGGCACCCGGAGGCATCCCGGCCAGGCGCAGCTCGAGCGCCCGGGCATACTGCAGGGACGCGCTGGCGCCGTCTCCCTTTCGCTCCAGCAGCTGTCCCAGGAATACGCGCGCCTCGGCGTCATCTGGCTGTTTGCTCACAAGCCGCCCGAGCCAGAGTTCCGCTTCCACCAACTGCCCCGCGTCGAGATAGGATTGGAACTGAGCTTCTCTTGTGAGGATCGGTTGCGCGGGAGGAGAATCCGCCGTAAGACCACTGGAACCCGATGGCTGATCTGGCGCGGTCTTGGCTATCGAAAACGTCGGTGCGGCGGAAGGCTCATTGTCCGACAGAGAGGAAGATTCCGCCGCGGCAAAATGTCGATCCTGCCCCAGGGAAATCTTGGAGGTCATGTTCCAGGCATCGTCCGGCGCCGCACCGACGATCGTAAACTCCTCGGCGGCAGCCGGAATCAAGGCGGGTGCACTAGGCGCCGCCGCCGTATCGGCGGGCTCGGCAGCCGCTGTTCCGCCTTGCATGAGCGTCGAGAGGCGTTGAACCACGGGATTGTCCGGAGCCAAGCTCTTGATCTTGTCGAAAAGCTCTTCGTGCAGCGTCGGCATGCCAGGCTCGGGATGCTCAAGCAGCACTTCGACAGCCCTTCCATAGTGCTGGACCGCGGTTGCCGCGTCGCCCTGTTCTTCGTACAGCTCACCGTGCAGTTCGAGGAGTGGAACCGAGTTGGGCTCGATGGCCAGAAACTCCTTAATCAACAATTCCGCTTGAGGATATTCCTGGGCCCGCAACGCGGCGCCGGCCAGGAAGCGATATTCTCCCAGCGCCACCTGGAGTTGGCCCTGTTGCAGATGCAGTCTCGCGAGGAGTTGGCAGACCTGCGGGTTGCCGGGCTCTTTCGACAACAGTTGATTGAGGATCGCTTCCGCGCCGGCATACTGCTTTTCTTCGATACGCCGGCCGGCTTCAGCCAGCAGGTCCATCGGTTCCAGGCTCTTTCCCGCCGCAGTCGAGGCCGGTGCTCCACTTTTGGCGAACCGCCCGGGATCTCCTCCCGTTTTCTCGAAATGCTCGATGAACTGGATGGCTTCGCTGTTGGCCGGATCGATGCGGAGAACCGACTGATAGGCTTCCTTGGCTTCGCCGTAGCGTTGTTGCGCCGATCGCTCCCGACCGAGCTGTAGGTACACCTTCGTGGCCTCGTCCTGCATGTTCTCCTGCACGCAGAGTTCGGCCACACGCTGTTGCGCGTCGAGATTGGAGGGATCCTGGCTGACGATCTTCTTATAGACATCGAGCGCTTCTTTGGTCTTGCGCTCCTTGAGATAGTACTTTCCGAGCGTCAGATAGTCCTGAACGGCGCTGCTCAGGAGTCCCCGCTCAGCGTTGAGATCGCCCAGGTACCGGTAGATGTCGTAGCGGGAGGGGTCGAGCTTCAGGACTTTCTTGTACGTCGCGATGGCCTTGAGGGTCGCACCTTCCCCCCGAAACGCGTTGGCCGATTGCAGAAATGCCGCAACCGCCTCGCCCGTCGCGCTGCGCTTGAGGTGCAACTCCCCGATCGAATTGTAAATACTCCCGTCGGCCGGCGATTCGGCCGACAGTTTTTTCCATTCGTTGATAGCGGCGTCGAACTGACCCTTGGATGCGAAAAGCTGGGCGCTGTGCAAAACCTTACTGCGGTCGATGCCCAAGGCAGACCTCCATATAACCAGCAAACGCTAACAGTGAGCCTATGTTTTGTCAACGAAATGGGTCAAAGAAGTGCGCGCCGATTCCGGGCTCACAACGTGAAAAGTCGGAGAGTTTCACTAGGGAAGAACCGAAGCGGCGACCTCGGTCGGCGTGAGTCGATCGATGTTGATCACGAGTTCGTCTTTCTCGTTGGCGAGCAGGGTGTCCAGAAAACTGCTCTGTTGGGTGATGACGGCGTCCGGCGGCTTGAAGAAGAGGTCGAATCCCTTGGCGGCCGTCGGTCGCATCGGATAGCGCCGGTCATAGATCATTCCGTACGTCGGGATGCCGTACACGCTCTGCCAATTTCCCAGCAGGACGTGCAACTCGGCATCGCGGATGTAGAGGCCGCCGGTGGTGATGACTCGCTTGACGGACGTTTGCGGCTGGCTGAGATAGAACGTCACTCGCTCGTTATACTCGGCCATCTTGAAAGCTTCCGCGATCTGCGGCGCGAGCAGCGCCACTTCTTCCTCCCGGAAGGCGGGCACCATCGGCGCCTCGCCTTGAATCCATTTCTGCAGCCAGATGCGGTGTTCCTGCACCGTCAAGCCCGTCAGTATCCGCGTGACATACTCTGGCGTGAACGTCCTCGGATGGGAATGGTGGCCGGGCGACCATTCAGGGAGGACCGAGGAGTCCAGCTCCAGTCGCACGTAGTTGACCGGATCCTCATATATGGCTCGATAAGGGGTCTGAGGGATCGCGCAGCCGGCCAGGACGGCAAAAACCAGCACAGGTAAGGCGTGAGGCGTGAGGGTCGAGGCGGGCGCAAGAAACAGATTCCACGATCGACTGCTGTCTGCCCCCGTGCCCCTCACCTCTACCCCCTTACGCCTCAGTGATGGTGACCGTCATTTCGATGCGTTCGAGCGGATTATCCCGGCCGTCACGCTTCATGTTCACCACCTTGTCCGCGATCTCCATCCCGCTCACGACCTCACCGAAGGCGGTATACTGCCAGTCGAGGAAATTGGCGTCGGCGACGCAGATGAAAAACTGCGAGCCGGCGCTGTCCGGATCATTGGCGCGGGCCATGGAGAGCACTCCCCGCTTGTGCGGTTTGCTGTTGAATTCCGCTTTGATCCTGTATCCGGGGCCGCCCATGCCGTGCGACGACCGATCGGCGTTCTTGCTGTTCGGATCGCCTCCCTGGATCATGAATCCGGGAATGACGCGATGAAAGGTCGTGCCGTTGTAAAAGCCCTTCCTGGCCAGATCCGTAAAATTTTTCACGTGACCGGGCGCCACATCATGGAAGAACTTCAGCACGATGTCGCCGAGCGCCTGCCCCTTGCTGGTCACGGAAATCGTTGCCCGAGTTTTCTCAGTCGACTCTGACATCGGTGTGCATCCTTTCTCCTGCGCTAACGAAAGAGGAAGGGCGGCGGCGCCATTCCCCCTTCAAGTCCTTGATTGATGGCGGTCCAGGTTTTCCCGTCATCGTCGCTGCGAAAAGCGCCCGCATTGGTGCCGGCGTAGAGCGCGCCGGAGCCGGATTCGATCAGCACCTGGACCGCCATGCTGGTCAATCCGTTGTTGAGGGGCACCCACTGACGGCCCTTGTCGGTTGTCTTGAAGATGCCATGCCCGGTTGCCACGAACAGTCCCCGGCTGTTGAATAGGATGCCGCGGATCGAATCGTTGGGCAAGGCTCTGCTGATAGGCCGCCAGGTCGTCCCTCCATCGGCGCTGCGAAAGACGCCGCCGTCGAATGTGCCGGCGTAGATCGCTCCTTCCGGATCGATCGTCAGCACGCGAATGAAGTTTTCAATCATGCCCTCGTGGTCCTTCAGACCGTGGTGCATCCGCACCCAGCCGTTCGAGTTGGCTTTGAATCGCAGTACGCCTTTTCCCGATGTGCCCGCGTAGAGCGTGCCGTCCGACGACTGCGCCAGCGCATGAACGAGAATTTCGTCGAGCCCGGTCGTCACGACGACCCAATGGTCATCGCTCTTGCCGAGGCGGTAGGCGCCGTCGGCTGTTCCCGCATAGATCACGTCGCCCACGGCCAACAGCGTCTTGATCTCATGACGCTTGAGTCCGCCGTTGATCGCCTGCCACGTTTTGCCGTGGTCGCGCGTCCTGAAGACGCCGCCGCGAAACGTGCCCGCATAAATCGCGCCGTCTTTTCCGGTCACGAGGGAAAGGATAAAGGGGTCGGTGACTCCCTGCCCCGATTTCGTCCAGGTCGCGCCGCGATCGTCGCTGCGAAACAGCCCGTGTCCGAACGAGCCGGCATAGAGCAACTGCTCGCCGGCGGCGGTGAGCGCCTGGATGCTGGCGGCCTGCTGGTCCATCGGGCCGGGCTGGGGACCGTCCGGCAGCGTGCCCTGTTGGGCCCAGGCTGCGGCAGCCAAGCTCGACAGCAGGAGGGGCAAGACGATCCCGTGTGTGTAGCGAGTTTGCATGGGGGTTGTTGAGACATTCTACCGGACGCGGTGCCCCGCTGTCCCCATCGGCAGATCGGGATCAAGCGGCAGGCTCACATCGGGAGGACTGCCTCGTCCGAAGATTCTCGCGCCGAGGATGCCGATTTCATAGAGCACCATCAGCGGCACGGCCATCAACAGCATCGTAAACAACGTCGCATCGGGGGTGACGACGGCGGAGATGATCAAGGAGCTGAGAATGGCGTGCTTGCGATACTTGGCCAGCGTCTGTGCCGAGACCATGCCGACCCGTGCCAGGATGGTCAGTACCAGCGGCAGCTCGAAGGCGCAGCCGAACGTCAGGAGAAACTTGACGTTGAAATCGATATAGGTGCCTACGCTCAGCTGCGGGGTGATGTCCCGGTCCATGCCGAAGCTGACGAAGAAATCGATGACCAGCGGCAGGATGACCAGGTTACAGAACACCAGCCCGAGGGTGAAGAGCGCTCCGGCGAGCAGGAAGATCGGGATGCCCCAGCGCTGCTCCCTCGGGAGCAGCGCCGGCTCGACGAATTTCCAGAATTGATAGAATATGACGGGAAGGCTGGCCAGGATTGCCGCTAGAAACGACACCTTGATCGAGGCGAAGAGCGCTTCCGTCGGCCCATAGAACACCAGTTGATTGGGGAAGGGCCGATTCAGCCAGGCCACCATCTCGGCCGAAAACGCAAAGGCGACCATCAGGGCGATCAGGATCGTGGCTCCGATGATGAGCAGACGCTTCTTGACGGTCTGAATATGTGCGGCGAGAGGATGGGCAATCGGCGGCATGCGTGTCGTTTCTGTTGCCGGTGTCGGCCTGCCTGACAATCACGTTCCTCAATGTGCGGCTGCCTGCAAGCCCTGTTCACGGAACGCGCGAATCATTTCGGCCATCTTGTCTTTCTTGGCGAGTTTCTCTTTCTGCAGCTGTTTCTTGGACAATTCTTCCGCCGGAGTCAACACGTGGCGTTTCTGTAAATCGTTGAGTTCCAGGTCGAGACGATGGTGAGACTCCTCCAGTTCACGGAATTCTGTGTTGGATTGGCGGAGCCGTTCCACGATCACACTGTCCGTCAGCATGTCGCACCTCCTGGTTGGGGTTACTGCAGCGGCTGTGGTTGACCTCCGGATCGATCGCCCGTACGGGAGCAGGAATCCGATCCCAGCGTGATCGGCTCCAATTCCATCAATACGGCATCTTCAAGTGGATTGGTATAGTACTTCGGTCTGATGCTGATTTGTTGAAAACCCAGACTCCGGTAGAGAGTCCGGGCGGCGACATTCGAGGAGCGGACTTCAAGGACCGCTCGAATGGCCGATTGGGAGGCGCCTGCCTGAAGGGCTGTCACGACCAGGGATCTGGCTATCCCACGGTGTCGCATCGATTCGATGACCGCCAGGTTCATCAACCGGACTTCCTCAAAGACGATCCAGAAACAGAGATACCCGACAATCAAGGCCGGGGCCGATCCCCCACCGGCCTCCTGCTTCGCGACGAGGAAATGGGCGAATTGATTTCCGCTCATCTCCGCTTCCAGCATTTTGCGCGTCCAGGGGGCCGAGAAGCAAGCTTCTTCGATCTTCAGAATGTCGGCCAGGTCTGCGACCGTAGCCGGCAGAATTTCACAAGGGGAAACAGTCATTTATGACGCCGTCGTTTTGAACCGGCCAGAGTCGGAAGGGTCCCGAGTTTCCGGACGAGCTTCGCGCGGCGCCGGGCGAGCGGAGACAGGCCGCCCGACTGTTCGTACTTCAACTCGGCTTCCGCCCGCTGGACATAGAAGGGGCCGACGCCGGGGCCGGCTCGCTCGCCCCGCAGCAACCTGGCGATTCCCGCCAAACCGATCGAGACAGCTGAAGGTTTCCCCGCCTGCTCCGGCGCGTCCAGGATCGAAGCGGAACGAGGGAGCGCGATTCGAACAGCTGCGGACTCCGTCAGCCATCCTTCTCCAAACAGCATCGTCGTTTCGTACAATGACGCCCCAAGAAGCGCCGGAGCGCCTGCCTGCTCGGCGACAATCCGCTCTAGCCGGTCGGCGCTCGTCCAGCGATAGACGGCCCAATACAGCTCCCCCCGTCTGCTGTTCAGGACCGGACAGAGCGGAACCGATGCTCCGCGAAGATTCCAGGCCATGCCTTCCAGGGTTGGCACGACCGCCAATGGCAATCCATGAATCGTTCGGAATCCCAGCATCGTAGCTAACCCGACGCGAAGTCCTGTGAAGGAGCCGGGCCCGATGGATACGGCGAGACCGTCGAGCTGCTTGAGGGACAATCCCGTCTGGGTGAGGAGCCGATCGATGGCCGGAAGCAGGAGTCTTGTATGAGAGCCGGGCGCCTCCTGATCCTGTCGCGCCAGTACCGTCGCATCGTCCAAGAGCGCGACGCTCTGCCAGGCAGTGGCCGTCTCCACGGCTAAGACTTTCATGTGATCATCGTCACAGTATCAAAATTCTTCGTATCTCGCAGGAGAACGATGCTTCACGTGTCCTCACCGTCGCTTCACGCACTTTCAGCCACGGCCGAGCTCGCTCGGCTTAATCGGCTGATTCGGAATCATTTCATGAAACGTGACCTGGACGCTTCCCTGTCCCCTGCCGTCTTCCAACGAGATCTTGAACGGCCGCCATAGGCGCTCCTGCGTCGAAGATGAACCGGCCGGGAGCGCAGTTGCCTCGCCTAAGGGGCGGAAATCCTCGTATTGAATCGACGCATCCACTTCGCCTGCTTCCGTGAGCCGCTCCTCTTTGACGACCAACAGATTCTGCCGGTCGAACCAGAGCCGCCGGCGCACCCCCACCGCGCCGTTGGTCAGAGTGCCGGAGACGTCCAATCGATAGAGATCGCCGTCTTCGCTGAGTATCGCCGATTCATCGGACGCAACCGAGCCGGTTCCCAGGACCCCGCCCATCGCCCAGACGCTGAGCTGAAACGGTCGCGCGAGTTTTCCCATTTCACTCGTGTCGGAGCCGTTGCCCGAGAGAACCCGCCCCATGGTGGGGAGTCGCAGCGTGAATTGGTCGTCGGCCTGAAGAAACTCGAACAATTCGCCGCCGATAGCGGTGAATCCTCGCAAACGCATGGCGTTCGGCCGCTGGTAATACAGGGTGCCCTCAACGCGAGTCGCAATCGGAAGGATGCCTCCGCGGACTTTCGCGCTGAACAATCCTTTCAAGCTTTGGATGGCCGCTTCGCGCTGGCGGAGCAATAAGGTCAATTCTTCCGCCGTCGCCTGCTTGAGCGGTGGCGCTGCTTCCTTACTCGTAACCAGTGCGCATCCGAACAGGGACGCCACCGCAAGGGGCAGGACGCAGACCAATCGTCGGAAGCTGCTCCTCATGTCCGCCGACCACTTTCAACTTTCACACTTTCCACCTTTGCGACTCGGAGCCTATCAGGCCAACACCACATCCAATGCTTCCCCCACCTCATTGATTCCAATCAGCTCGATCCCGTCCACGGATTCCAGCTTGGCCAGATTTCGTTCCGGCAACAGGCAACGCTTGAAGCCCATCTTGGCCGCCTCGCGGATACGCAGCTCCGCCTGACTGATCGCCCGCACTTCGCCGCCAAGCCCCACCTCGCCGAGTATCAACAGACCAGGCTCGATCGGTACTTCCCGCAAACTCGACGTCACGGAAGCCACGATTCCCAGATCAATCGCCGGCTCGTCGATATGCATGCCGCCCACGACGTTGACATACACGTCCTGCCCCGACAGGTGGAGTCCCAATCGCTTCTCCATCACGGCCAGAAGCAGGGAGACTCGATTCAGGTCGACGCCGTTCGCCATGCGTTTCGGCATCGCATAACTGGTCGAGGACACCAGGGCCTGCAGTTCCACGAGGATGGGCCTGGTGCCTTCGAGGCTCGATACCACCACGGAGCCGGTGCTTCGCTGCGGCCGTTCCGCCAAAAAGAGCTCCGAGGGATTGGTCACCTCCTCCAAACCGGAATCCTTCATCTCGAACACGCCGATCTCGTTGGTCGAGCCAAACCGGTTTTTCACCGCTCGGAGGATGCGGTAGCTATGCCCCTTGTCGCCTTCGAAGTACAGAACAGTGTCGACGATGTGTTCGAGCAGGCGAGGTCCGGCGATTGCGCCCTCCTTGGTAACATGCCCGATGATGAAGACCGGCACGCCGGCTCGTTTCGCAAACCACATGAGCTGACCCGCCACTTCCTGTACCTGGCTGATGCTGCCGGGCGCCGACGTGATCTGTTCCGTATAGACCGTCTGAATCGAGTCAACCACAAGCGCCGCCGGCTGAATCTCTTGAACAGCCTTCAAAATTTGCTCAAGGGAAGTTTCGGCGAGAATCAACAGGTGAGGATGTTCGACGCCCAATCGTTGACCGCGCATCTTGATCTGCCGCGGAGATTCCTCGCCCGACACGTAGAGCACCGGCTGAGTGTGAGACGCGAGGCGCGGCAGCGCTTGTAACAGCAGTGTCGTCTTGCCGATGCCCGGATCGCCGCCGATCAGAATGACGGATCCGGGAATGACTCCGCCGCCAAGCACCCGGTCGAACTCGCTGATGCGCGTCAACCGCCGGTCCTCTCCGACGACCTCGATCTCGCCGATCGGCGTGGCCTTGGCCTGGGCGGTTTTCATCGCGGCGGGCCGGCCCTTCCCCGTCGGCGCCTGCCGCTCCTCTTTCATCGTATTCCACCCGCCGCAATCGGGACAGCGGCCCAGCCATCGGGGCGATTGGTGGCCGCAGGCCTGGCAGGAAAAAACTGTTTTCGCTCGCATCAGAACAGCCTCGAAACGGACGTTGAAAGGTATCTTAATGGATGAGACTGCGGAAAGGAAGGCGTGGGATGCAAGGATGGAAGGTTCGCACGGCTCGCTGTAGAACTTGGTCCGGGCTACAGTCTGGTCCCGAAGAACGTGGCGGCGTCCGTGCGGTTACTATTGGGGGCGGTCGCGAGCAACCGGCGGTTCGCAAGATCAAAGAAGGCGATTCCCTGGAAGCTGCTCACGCCAAAAAAACAAGCCCCTCCTCCAAATGTGACGGACTGATTGAAAATGTTGCCGCGAATTCGCGGCGCGACGGTGCCGGAAAAGGCGCAGCCATTGATTTCGGCTCCTGTAAAGGTGCCGTCACCGATGACGTTGATGTTCGCCGATTGGACGCCGCCGGAACTGCCGGCCTGTCCGAAGTAGAAGCCGGCGACACTGGGAAGTGTCGGGATTGTCAGGTATGCCGTATTGAAGGTGCTGGTGAATGCCATGAATGCTCCTCCGGCATAGGTGATCGTGCCGTTCAGGAATTGGCGATTCTGATAGGTTGCCGAGATTGTCGCATTCAGGGTGGCCGCGCCGATTCCAAAGTCTCTCGCGTCGGTGGATGTGAAGCTCCCGTCACTTGAGGCCCCGGTGCCTTGGATCACGCCGGCGATCTGAAGGGGGTTGGCGGGGACGGAATAGAAAAAATAGTACGTGCCGTCGTCAAGGACAGCGGCAGTGAGCGTCCGGTTCGTGCCGATGGTTCCGGACCAGAGTCCCTCGGCGGTACTGACCGACGGCGTTGCTGGGACGGAGTCGCCACAGCCGCTCACCGCCAAGATGGCGACGACTCCGATCACGCTGGCCAGATGTTTCATGAGAGTCGCCGCGCTCCTTCTACGATCCGATGCATGATCGCACGCTGCAGGCGCGCCGTGCTTGCCGCTGCGCATGATGCATCGGCCGCCGGCGCAGAAGCTATCGCTACGTCGGTAGGGGTTGTTGATCGCTCACCGAACTACTTGAAGCACTGTTCCGCGTGCAACGCCTTCAAAGTCGCGCAGTCGGTGATCAGGGTCGAGCCCTTCGTATCGTTATGAATGACGATGGAGTACGATTTCTTGTTTCGGCAGGCCACGTTCCACACGGCATCCCCGGAATTCCCCCTTCGCTGAAACACATTCTTCGTCGCTTCATCGCAGCGTTCTCCCGATCCCTGCAGAACCTTCGTGAAGTACGCATTCCGGTCCTGATCGGACATCAGCTCCAGCCGGTCATGGGTGGGATTGGCCCAGGCTGATTGGCCGACGAAGGTAAAGACTGCCAGGGCGAACACCGTTCTTGTCATCGGAGACCTCGCCATTGATTGTGGAAGCAGAAAGACTGGTGCGGGAGGAGGGAATCGAACCCTCAAACCCTTACGGGTACAGGATTTTAAGTCCTGTGCGTTTGCCGATTTCGCCACTCCCGCACGGCAGATTGACGAAGCAGGTTTCGTCAATCTGGAGAGAGAACAAGAGCGGCGGAACTCTAGCACCGGGGTGCGGAGGATTCAAGCAAGCGAGATAAGTGACGGGAGAACGAGAAGCGGGGTGCTCAGTCTCGTAAATACACGCACCAACGGCCCGCTGACCCCGTCGTTCGTGAAGCGTCACTCGTCTCTCGTCCGGGAGCGATTTCTCTAAAACGAGTCACGAGATACGCTTCACGATCAACGATCGAAGCAGTTACGCCGCTTCAACCATGGGGCGCTTCGTGCGGTCCACGATTTCCTGCACTCCGGATTTGACTGCGCGGGTCCACCGGGTCGCCTGCAATTGCGCCTTCCGGGCATAACGGTTGATATCGCGTCTGGTTTCCGCTCCGGTTTGCGGCGCGAAGAGTAGTCCGATTCCGGCGCCGATGACCGCGCCTCCAGCCACCATTGCAGCGACTCGCGCGACCTGTTTCCCTTGCTCTGACATGGTAGACCTCCTTCCAATCGGTTAAGTGAGTGGGTGTTGCCTGCGTGACCGATACTCTTGCCCGGTAGTTCAGCATCAACCATGCCAGACCGGAAAAGCCGGCAAATCCTAAGGATTGTTTCGAACCGATTCCTCACGATTAGGACCCGTTAATTATCGGTGGAGTTTTTCTCACAGTGCGCGACACAGTCGTGACGGAAACCCAACAGACGAAAGTAGGGAGGAGATCAAACGAGCAGCCCGGGCCGGCTGCGGACCATGCGAACTCCGCAGCTGCGGTGAGGCGGTTGCTTGCAATGATTGAATCGCTCACTTATGATCCAGCCACCACGCCACATGAGGCAGGAATGAACTGGTTGCACGCGATTCCCTATCCCAACATTAACCCCGTTTTCTTAGAGCTGGGCCCCCTGCAGTTTCGCTGGTATGGGCTCATGTATCTCATCGGGTTGACGATCGCCTATTTCGTCATCATGCAGAAAGTCAGGATCCAAGGGCTGGGTCTCAGCAGGGATCAGGTCTATGACATGGTGGTCTGGGCGGCCTTCGGCGTCTTTATCGGCGGGCGGCTGGGCTACATTCTGTTCTATAACCTGCCGTACTATGCGGAGCATCCAGCCAAGATCTTCGCAGTCTGGGAAGGCGGGATGTCCTTTCACGGAGGACTGATCGGCACGATCGTCGCGCTAATCTGGTTCGGCAAGCGCCAGGGAATCCCAATCTACACCATCGCCGACATGGCGGCGTCCGTCACGCCGATCGGGCTGGGTCTCGGCCGTCTGGGGAATTTCATCAACGGCGAACTCTTCGGGCGCCCGGCCGACGTCGACTGGTGCATGGTGTTCCCCGCCGGGGGGCCCGCCTGCCGCCATCCGTCGCAGCTGTATGAGGTGGGACTCGAAGGGCTGTTGCTCTTCAGCGTATTGTGGGTGATCGGACGTAAGCCCACGCCTCCCGGCACCGTATTCTGGAGCTTCATTACTGGCTATGGACTCTGTCGAATGCTGGCGGAATTATTTCGTGAACCGGATGCGCACATCGGCTTTATCTTCGGCTCTCTGTCGATGGGCCAGTTGCTTTCCCTACCGATGGTCATCGTCGGCAGCTTCATGCTCGCGCTAGGTTATCAGCGTCAGGCTTTGGCCCGCCGCGCCGATCCTTCCCTCAAGCCTCAATAAGCGCCCGGGCTCGTTCTCGTGGGCCGGACGTTGAGCCTTTGAGCGATGTGAGAACGAAGCTGACGGGCTTTTTCAACATCCTAATACGGCATCTCGTCGTCGTCGAGCCCCACATGATGGCCGAGTTCATGCACGACCGTATCACGGATTTCCTGCCGCACCTCATCCGCAGTCCGACACAGTCGTAAGATCGGCCCCCGATAGATGGCAATGCGCGGCGGCTGCTGGCCGCCCGGCTGAAAGAACGATTGATCGGCGAGCGAAACCCCCTGATAGAGTCCTAAAAGGTCGTCTTCCGAGTCGAGATCCAGATCTTCGAGAACGTCGGCTGGGGGCTCTTCCTCTACGACCACCGACACTTCTTCCGCCAGCTTGGCATAGCGCGCCGGTAGGTCTGTGAGCGCTTCCCGGACCAATCGATCGAACGCCTCAGGCGAGACATCGTCGCGTCGCCGGGATCCCATCAGTATTCCTTCCGATCAGTACCCCTTATGGGAAGGATCCATGTACGAGGGTTTGTCGACATTGTGGCCGAACCCTCCGGTACGGTCGCGGAAGACGGGAGAATCCCAGATTACCTTGTTTCCCGGAGCGAGATTGGCCGCTTCGACATAGTGTTTCCTGGCCTCCGTCTGCTTGCCCTGTTGATCGAGCGTGGCTGCCAGATTGTAATGCGCTTCTGCCAGCGAGGCATCGGCGGCGATGGTTTGTCTGAACGCCTGCTCAGCCCCGGCCCAGTCGCGCGAGGCGAAGAGCGCGTTCCCCCGTTCCAGTTGCGCGGCGACCTCCGCTTTCGTCCCGGCAGGCGCCGGCAAAACCGTGGTTGTCGGGCCGGTGGTTTTAGCGCATCCGATCATCAACAGCAATGACAGCATGAACACGGACACTGCCTGCATAGTGAACCTCCTACATGTCGACCGTGATGCCGGGTCGTAAGAACATAATTTGAAATCCACCGACCGGTTCCACCGAACCGCGCTCGACCGCTCTGCGATATATGGTGGCTTGTGCGGCATAATGCAGCGCCCTCGCCGGAGCCTCCTCGGCCGAAACCCGGTCGGTCTTATAGTCCGCAATCCACAGGCGCCCGTCAAGACGGTAGATGACATCGATCACCCCTTCCACCATTCGTCCCTCTTCCCAAGGCATGGCGAAGGGAATTTCACGGGCGACCATGGCGCCCGAACGGAGTCGCGCATAGGCATCAGACCTGCCAAAAGTCCGGAATATCTCACGGAGCGAGTCGGCCACAACCGAGCCGAAGGCCTCCTGCTCCGGCTTGGAAAGTGTGTGCAGGGCCGGCGCAATCTGATCCGGCAAGCGATCCGGCGACGCCGTGAAGTCCCACCGTTCGAGAATCCGGTGCGCCAGGATGCCGGTCAGCCGGCCGATATCGCCGTCCCGACCCGACTCAGTAGCTCGGCCCCGCGCCGGTTTGGACTCCGGGCTCATCGTCGTGGGAGCCACGCGCCAATCGATTGCGCGGGACGCGTTCCATCGAGCGGTGCGATCATTCCATAATCGGGCGATCAGCGCGGGATCGGGGGATGAGGATGTTGCAGCCTCCGTCAGCGATCGCCGCGTCCACTTGCGGTCCGGCGCCAGAACGACCTGATGCGGGATCGCGCTGGGTCCGATTTTCAATTGCTCCGTCGCAGCACTCCCGATCTCTCCTTCTCCGGCATCCTGTAGCAGATCCAGCACGTTCTCGCCGACTGCTCGCTCCGTCACGCTTCCCGAGAGCAACAGCAAATCCTTGGCCCTGGTCATTCCGACGTAGAGCACCCGCCGGCGTTCGGCTTCTTCGCGCACCGCGACTTTCTCGTGGATCAAGACTGATCCGAGGGTCCGGTGCTCGCCGAGCGAAAGCCCGTATGTGCCGCTCGACCAATCATAGACCACACCGGGCGTTGAGCGGTCGCGTCCGCTCCCCTGGTGGAGCCCGGGTAATACGACGACGGGAAACTCCAGTCCCTTGGCCTTATGAATCGTCAGAACCTGGACGGCATCGGAGGACTCCTCGGCCAACGGACTTTCCGCTTCATCCGGTTGGACGTCCAGTCTGGTGACCATCAGATCCACGAATCTGCTCAAGGTGAGGTGCGGCCGGTCGGAGAGAGTTGCTGCCGTCTGTTTCACCTTCAAAAGATTCGCGACAGCCTGCTCGCCATGGAGCGACGCGGCGGCCAGCTCGAGGATGGGCAGCCGGTCGAAGACGACTTGAACCGCCTCGGCCAATGGGAAGACGGCGATCTCCCGCGAGAGACGGGCCAACTGACCATACAAGCGCCTGACTGCCGCGACGCGTGGATGAGACCAGGCATCCAGCCGGTTCTCGATTAAGTAATTCAGGAGTCCGGCCTGATGCAGATCGTAGAGATCCCGATCGGTAAAGCCTCCGAGCGGTGATCGCAGGACCGCGGCGAGCGCAATGCGGTCCTGCGGATGGTCCAGCACCCGGAGCAGGTTGATCAGATCGATCACTTCCTGCCGGCGGTAAAAGTGCTTCTCACCTTCGATGACGTAAGGGATGCCGTACCGGCGCAACGCATCGACGTAGGCGTCGGCCTGGGTCAGTTTGCGAAAGAGCAGCGCCACGTGACCCGCCTTCACGTGATGACGAGTCAGGACCTCCTCCTTGAGCCAGCGGGCCACGGATTCGCCTTCCGCTCTGGCGGCCGCTTCCGAATCGAAACCCTCCTCCTCGTCTTTCGGGGCCGTAATGCGAAGGCGGACGCCTGGATCCAGGAAAGCCGGGCGACGGCGGGGCCGCTCTTCCAGGCGCACGTTGGCCGGCTGAACGAGCGGGCGAGGTTCGAAGAGGCGGTCGAACAGATCGTTCACCGGACCAAGGATGGCCGCGTCGCTGCGGAAATTCGTCGTCAGCTTCCGGATTATTCCTCCGTCCGCCTCGATCTTCTGCACGACTCGATCGAACGCTTCGATATCGGCGCGCCGAAAGGCGTAGATCGATTGTTTCGGGTCGCCTACGATGAAGAGCTTTCCCGGTTCGAGCGCGATCTTCTCCCAGCTGCTCGCGTGGTTCTCCTGTCGTTCTGAGACGGCCAGAATGATGTCGTACTGCACCGGGTCCGTATCCTGAAACTCGTCCACGAGCACCCCGCGGTAGTCCTGTTTGATGCGAGCCCGCACAGCCGGATGGTCCCAAAGCAGCCGTCGCGCATGGGCGAGCAGGCCGTCAAATGACAACCAACCTTTCGCAGAAAATGATGCACGAATGGACCGGATCAGCGGCGATAGAATGCTGAACAAATTGATGAAGTATGGCTGGTCAACTGACAGTAATTGCTGAGCCGTCTTGATTGCGCGAGCTGCCTCTGAAAAATCTGATTTCTCCCACCCCTCGACCGGACCTCCGAGATCCTTGCCCAGCCAATCCCGCGCGTCGTGCGTCAGTTCGTGCGAGGCTCCGGCTCCCCGTTCCGCGACCAGGGTGGTCAGCTCCACTATGGCGGCGAGCATCTGCTCGACCTTGCGCCGTTTGGAACGATCATGCGCCTGAAGAAGGACCTGAGCTCTTGAACCCAACTGACGGAGCCACGTGACCAGCGCCGGATTGCGATGTTGAGTTTGAAGCTGTTGACTGATGGCGTCGATGTCGACCAGTTCGCTGCAGAGGGCATAGGTCAGGTCCCGGAGCTCCTCCAAAGTCGTCGACGTGAGGATCGTCCGCCACTCAGGATGATGAGTCCCCTCCCGGCCCAGCTCATGATCGATCCAGACATCCCAAGCCGCCGTGAAATGTTCGTCGAACCGCAGGCCGTCGTCCTCCTGAAAGGCGGGATCGAGGCCGCTTTCCAAAGGATGCAGCCGAAGCAGATGCGCGGCGAAGCTGTGCAAGGTCCCGATTTGCGCCTTCTCCAAATCCCGCAATGCCGCGACGGCCCGCGCGGCGATCTCGAGCGCGTCGAGGCCGTAGCGCGGTTGCAGATCAGCGGCCGCGACGGCCCCTCCGTCGGTGGATTGTCGGGCATCCGTGTCGGGGTTGGCCAAGGCCGACAATCGCTCCCGTAGCCGGATCTTCATTTCCGTTGCCGCTTTGTTCGTAAAGGTCAAGGCGACGATCTGCGTGATGGGGAGCGGTCGAGGCTCTTTCATCAGCAGGTGGATCAGGCGGTTCACCAACAGCGTCGTCTTGCCGGTTCCCGCCCCCGCCACCACGACGACATTGCGGTCGAACGTCGTTTCCGCCGCCTCGCGCGCCTGTTGATCCGGAATCTGTTCCTGGTTACGCATCTTTGATCCTGATTGCGCGAAGCGCCGCGAGTTGCTTGGGTTCAGCCGCGCGATGCGCGCGCCACCGGGTCGGCGCATGCTCGCGCCGGCAGACGACGCGGTACGGACAGGTTTTGCAGTAGCTGTCCGGCACAATGTAGAAGCGGCCGTTCTGCACGCCGTCGAGCAACAGTGCGATGGTGTTGCGAATCAACGATCCCGCTTCTGAAACCCAGGCGTCCGCGTCGAAGGTGGATCGCGCAATGGGCGAGGGCCAGTTGGGCGCCAGAAAGAGGAATTGCACCTGGCGGGGCGTTCCCAGATCCGGCAGGTCGAGCCCGGCATAGAGCGGTGGTTGGAGGCGGGATCCTCGGGCCGCCGATTGCAGGAGGTTGCGATCGTCCGTCTTCATTTTGGCGCCGGTCTTGAATTTGTAATCGATGATCCGTAACGCGCCGGATTCCCGGTGCCGGTCGATGCGGTCCACCCGACCATGGACTTTCAGCGGCAGTTTGTTGCCGTTTGCCGGGATCGGGACGGTCCCCTCCGCCTCCACCTCAAACGCGATCGGGATGAACTGGTCGCTCTCCCGTGCCCGTTCATCATCAACTGCTGCGCCGATCAGGTCGACCATCTGCGCTTTCGCCAGTTCCCAGAGCAGATAGAGGCCGGTACGATGGCGCGATTCGCAGTCTCTGGCCGCCTGTTCAACGGCGATCTCGATACGGCGGGTATTGCTGTCCTCCATGGCCGGATCCATCGCCTGCCAGGGGGAAAGGCCTTGCTCGTAATAACGACGCAGTGCGCCGTGGCACAGTGTGCCGAGCAGGAGCGCGTCCGGTTCCTGCGTGGTCGGCAGCCGGATCGGCTCCAGTCTCAGCACATCGGCGGCAAAATATTGAAAGGGACAGCGCGCGTACCGTTCGAGCGGCGTCGGCGCCATGCCTCGTTGCAACAGTCGCGACCAGTGAGACTCAAGAGGGCCGGTCAGACCGTCAAACGGGGTGAGTAACGCCTGATCGTCTTCGATTCGATCCAAGGCCTCAGCCGCATGGCGAAACAGGTCGGCCTCGCCACCGACCGAGCGCAACAATCCGGCGGGATCCTGGCTGTTCAGAGCCATCCATTGTGCGAGGTCGGCCGGCGGTAGAAACATCCGCGCCGCCGGCCGCTGGGCGATTCGATCGGTCAGACGCCGGGGAACAATCTCCGGCAGAGGTTTTTCGACGTCCGAACGGAACGCGGTCTCCGACAGGTAGGGAGAGGGGACCAGCATGCGGCCGGCTTCGTCGGCCCGCTGAAACGACAGGTACAGGCGGGAGACAGCGGCTTGACGGAGCAGACTGAACAGCAGAGCCTCTTCATCGTACCCGCTCAACTTCTCGTCGATCTTGAATCCGAGCGTGGCGTCCAAGACCAGGCGGTGCCGATCCCGGAGAAAGGCGTCCTCCCGAATGTAGCGCGGAAAAACCTTTTCATTCAGGCCCAGGACGAACAGCGCTTTGAAGGGCAGGCCCCGCGCCGCCATCGCATCGAGCACCGACACGCCCTGATACCTTGCGGCCTCCTGTGGCATGGTTGCACGCTCAAGCGCGTGGGTGAGCAGCTCGACGAACTCGGTCCAGCTGACCTCCTCTGCGAGCGCGTCCAACTCGCCGAGGGTGGTCCAGATCCGGTCGATCGTGTCCCAGGTCGAGGCGAGACGCGCGACATGCGGATCCTGCCCGGCTGCTTCCACTGAGGCCGGACGGCGCAGATGTCGGGTCACGAGCGGTCGGAAGGCCTCCAGCAACTGTCCGAACGTGCCGCGTTGCGGCAGCGCCGCGCAGGCTTCAAGGAGTGGAGACACAACCTGCCACAGCAACCCGATGGCGTCCGGCGCGATGTCCAGATCCAGGGCCGGGCCGGACTCTTCGTTCTCACCCTCCAGTTGCAACGCCGACCGGCCCGCCCGCTCCAGGCGCGCCCACTCGTCGAGTCCGTGCGTGATCTGTAAGGCCGGAACGATCAGTTTCCATTGTTCCGGCCTGTAGTGCGGCGAACGTTCATGGTCCAGTGCCGTCACATAGAGCGGCGAGCTCACGACATCGAGCACCGTGGCGCGATAGAAGTTGTCGGCGGGCAATGTCGCCAGCTGGATCAGGATCTTGCACAGCGGCTCGTGAATGAGCAACCGTCCCGCCGTCGTCGTGAAGGGAATACGATGGCGATCGAATACCGGCTGAAGCGACGAGCGATAGGGATCCAAGGTACGGGCGACCACGCCGATCTCGTCGAATCGATAGCCGTTCGTCTCGACCAGGTCGAGGATCGTACGACAGGTAGAAGCCAGCTCCTCTTCCAAGCCGATGACGCTGCGAATCGTGAGGGCCGGTGAAGCGACAGCTGACTGGTTGAAATCGCTCGGCCTGGTCAGCGCGGACGGGGTCGTGACCAGCCGTCGGATATGGCGATCGAAGAACCGTCGCGCGAAATCGAACGAGGTCCCCTCCTCCAAGGGAAAGAACAGCGTGGTCGGGGCCGTAGCGCTCACGGCCTCGAAGAGAGAGAGCTGCACCTGCGTGAGATCGTAGAAGCCGTAATAGAGGACCTGGCGGAGCGATGCGAGAAAGGAAGAGGTCGAGACGGACGGGAGCAGAGACTCGGCGAGATCGTCCGCCGTTCCCACTTCGAGCGTTGCGCCGACTTCTTTCACGGCGGCGTGCAGAGCGAACAGGGCCCGAAGCCAGTCAGTGTCCTCCCTGTCGAAACAGCCTTCAACCAGTCCGCGCAGGGCTGCGGCCGGATCGACTGCCGCGTCCTTCAAGTCGCGGATCGTCGACCAGAGGGCTCCCCATGTTCCGGAGGAATGGCCGAGATGCTGCAGAGCCGTCAGGTCCGAGAGCCGGTTTCGGACGAGTTGGCGAACCAATTGCTCGAAAAAGAGATCGTCGACGATGCGAACCGGAACCGGTTGCGCCTGACCACGCCGCTCGTCGGCGAGCCGGAGCGCCAGTTGGTGGAAGGTCAGAAAATGGACGTTGAGGAGGGCGAGTTGCCGTTCGATGGCCAGGAGGCGCCGGACGCGATCGAGCAACGGCGCCGATGGAGCGAGAATCGCGATCGCGGCGAAGGGATCGCCGGCCTTAATCCGGATGATGTGATCGACGAGAGCGGATTCGAGATGGGGATGAAAGCGACCGGTGACGACCTTGAGCATAGGGTAGGCGTCAATCGTCAGGCGTCATTCGTCAACAGTGGAAGAGCAGCCTGATGAAGCCGTCATTGGGTCGTAACGATTGACCCATGACGTGTGACGAGGGGCCTCTTCTAGCCGGTCTCCGGTCCCAAAAGCTCGCCGTTGCAGTCCACGCAAGCCCAGTCGCCGTCGATGAAGGACATCGGATCGCCGCAGATCGGACAATCGGGCGGAGGCCCCTTGTCGATACGTGGAAGGATCGGGAGTTCTATATCGTCTTCGTCCATAATCAGCTGCCTTCCTTCGGGCGCATTTTGAGCTGCAAGGCCTTTTCGGCGCTCTCGCGGCTCGGGACGCCGACGAAGGTCAAGCGTCCATCGATGATCGTCGCCGGGACGGCACGCACGGCATGGCGGTTGGCCAGTTCCTGACCGTCCGGAGTTGTGATGTCCACTTCCCGGTAGGAGAAGCTGTACTTCACGCGCAGCTGTTTCCACAGGCTCTTGGCCGAGGGACAGGCTCCGCAGCTGGGAGAGACAAGCAGCGTGATGTTCGGCATAGTTCGAGCAGGTTGAGGCTGAGGTTAAGGTTGGGGTGGACGGAGGCTCAGCCTTAGCCTCGACCTTAACCTCAACCTGCTTCCGCGGAGATCTTAACACCGGCTGAAAAGCAGGCGCAACCGCAGGGACGGCGGCTGATTACAGATCACGAGGGGCGCGCGATGTCACTCGTTTCATCAGCCGGATACCTCGCGCGCGGGCGTCCCGCAGGATCGCGCGGCGGATCTCCACCGACAAGGCTTCAGGCGGGAACACGCCGAACGTCTCGCGCGGAAAGTGTTTTATGAACAGCGCCGTCATCTGCGCGGTCGCCCAGGCGATCGGTGAAGAGAGCGAGCCCTGCCGGCGCAGCTGAAAGAGGCTCGGTACTGTCGCATCCCACCGGACCGTCGTCGGTCGCTCGTCCTTGAGACCTTCGACGACCACGGAAGCGGCAAAGTGGGCATTGTGGAGAATGCCCCGGCGAAGGAGTCGATGCACCGTTCTGGGCGTGGGAGTTCGCATGAATCGCGAGGCGACCGGGCGGCGGGACTTCCGGAGCTTCCCCTGCCGATACCACCGGCGCAACCGGTCGATGTCCGATCCGCCGAACTTCACGTCCATCGATTTCATCGGGATCGCGTACGGCACGGTGATCACTTCATCCTGCGCGGCAAGGACGACGCTGACTGGCCCGATCGGCGCCGGAAAGCGGAATAGCTCGCGGTCTCCGAATCGTTTGCCGAGGTGAAACCGCCTGTCTGCGTAGATGCGCGGACGGGCCACGGCTTCATCGAATGACGCCTCCGCCGACCACTGCGAGAACGGGCCGTCGGCGTCCGTGGATTCGTAGAGGCGGACGCGGACCGATTCGACGGAATCAAGCAGGTCCGCCGCCGCGGCAATCAAGAGATTGGTTAAGCCCGGCGCGATGCCCGCCGTGAAGACAGCCGTCCGCCGCTTCCCCTCGAATCGTTGCGCGAACCCGAACTGCTCCGCTTTGAAGGGATGGCCCGTGTAGTGGGACGCAGTGTCGATGTAGTGTGTCCGCAAACGGAGCGCGGCCCGCAGAACGATGCGATTCAACACGGGCGGACAGGTGTTCACCAGCAGCTGGGTGCCGCGAGCCGCCCTGGCGATGCTCCACAGGTCGCGCGCATTGACCTGCTCGACGGGAATGGGCGACTTGACGCCCAGGAAGTAGCGGGCCCGTTCAGGATCCCGGTCTCCACAGGACACGCGATGCCCCTGGCGGAGCAGGAGCTTGGCCACCAGCGACCCGGTCGCACCGACGCCGAGCACAAAAATCCGCATAGGGTCGGGAGCTTACCACAGTTTGTCAATCCAGCCAGTCTTTTTCCTTCAGTTTCCGCGGCAGGTATTTTTTGGTGAGGTACTGAAAATCCTTGTTCGCAAGCGCGTCGAGTTCGTACTTCAATCCGCTCGTCAGCATACGCTTGATCTCGGCCTGCCAGGCCGGCTTCTGGAACCATTGGTAGTTCATCAGTTCCTTCGCGCGGGCGATGTCCTTCTCGTTCAGCTTGATGCCGACGTTGCGCGGCAGCTCATACCGTTCAGGGTCGGCGCTCGACAACCCCATGAACTTCGCCTTCGGGATCGCCATGCGCTGGCTTTCGAACGCCAGGTTGATCGAGCCCTGCTTGACGACCGAATAGATGTAGTAGCCCCAGGGATCGTTATCCACGAGCACATAGACCGGCAGCTTGTATTCTTCGTGGAGTCGCCGGGCGAGACGCCTGACCCCCCTGGGAGGCTGACCGTTTCCTGTGAGGAGCACGCAATTATACCGGCGCCAGAACTTGTCCTCCGACAGCCGGTTCCATTGGGTGCCCTTTTCCACCAGGAGCAGGAAGTCGGCGGTGCAGCGGCGGATCTCCAGATATTCCGGCTCGACGATCGAAGGGACCGAATAGCCGCCTTTCCCAAGCCTGGCGCAATCCACGCGGTCGCCGTCGTCGCCGAAGATCACCGGCCCGACGATGCTGCCGCTGTTCTCCGCGCGGACATGCAACTCTTCGCGCAGGGCTGCCAACGAGACTTCCAGATCCTCGATCACCGGATCGGATTCGTCCTGCGTATCGAACGTGTTCTCATGCGAGTCTTTGATCGTATGTTTGGTCCGGTAGTAAATTTCCCGGAGCGAGGTGGTGAGGTCCGCCCGCTGCAATTCGGAGAGGGCATCGGCCACGAGCACGGTCTGCATGAATTTCTTGGCCATGCCGACGTTGAAGAACGACCGCGCCTGCTTCTTGTTCCCCATCTCGATCAGGCCCTTGCGTTCATTGAACGACACGTTCGAGAGCGCGCGAATGGGGATGGAAAACGTCGGATCCTTCGATCGATCCGCCGCCGTAATCACGATGTCGGCAAGCCCGATCAGTTTCTTTTCAACTGCCGTGGTCTTTTTCAGTTTGGTAGCCATATTCAACCCTGTCTATCTGGTCTGCCTGGCCTATCTGGTTGACTCGCGCTTCACGCGCGACGCCGCGTGGTTTTTTCTCGCTTTGCCGGTTTGCTGAAGAGCGGCATCTGGGCCGCCTTGCCCTTCGCGCTTTTGGCGATCCTGCCCTTCGCGGCCTGGGGCCCGGCAGCCCGTTTCTTCGAAGGTGTTTCAATCGGCTGTTCGTCGCCGAGCAGGTCAGGTTCAACCGGGACACCGGCAGGATCGGCGTCACGTTCGACTTGATCGGCGAGAGCGATCTCGCCCTCGACACCCTCCGCCGTGACGATGATCGAATGGGGCAGGCCTTCCGGTCCGCCGCCGGTTTTTCCCAACGCCTCGTCGGTCTTCAAGCCGCCGGTGCGCGACGTGGCGATCTTCTGGAGCTGCGCCTTCAGTTTCGCTTTCGGGAGCTTGCCGCCTTTGAGCCGGTCGCAGGCGTCGACCACTTCTTCGATGTACAGCTCGAAGATATTTCGCCGCCGGAATTCACTCGCGGCCCGCTCGCGCCGCCGCAGGAATAGGCCAAGCCGCCTCCCGCATTCGCGGAGCGCGAGCGTGATTTCCTTCTGAATCTCGTCGTAGTCCGCGATCGCTTCCTTGGATTCGCTCGTGAACGGCACCCAGACCGATGCCATATGGACGAAGATCACCATCGGCCCGCCCGGCAGAGCGCCGCGCGACTGCGAGACGCCGTAATTCCTCCAGGTCGTGTTGAGCACTGCCTTGAACGTCGAGCAGGCGGATTGCTGGAAGAGCAGCGGCACCCGGTTCGCGTAGCGGATCACCCGCGCCAGCTCCGAGTCCTCTTCTTCATGTTCTCCTTCCGCTTTGGGCATCGCAGGCTGTTGCGGCTTCTGTTGATCCTCCGGCCGGTTGCCGTAGGCCAGTCCCGCTTCGATGAGAAAGGGATTGCCGCGATAGACGGCGGGCGGCCGGCTTACCGCGGTGTAGAACTCCCCCTTGATCTGTTTATAGAGGCCGGACAGGATCGCCTTCTCGCCGATCGGCGAGATGCAATTCGTCGGGGGGGCCATGATCTTTGTGTTTTGAATCGTCTGGTAGAGCGTCTCGGCCGCATGGCCCTTCAGATCGCGCGGCTTCAAATGGGGCGAGACCTTCGCAGTCTTGCATATCTCGTCGGCCAACTGCGGCGACACGCGGCAGAAATCGCTTGCCAGAAATCCCGAGACCCAATGGCTCTTCGTATCCTGCAGCATCTTGAGGAACATTCCGAACTCGATACCGTAGGGATGCGGCTTGATCTCCCGCGGCGACGGCGGCAGCTCGTGGTAGGTGCGCGGGTACTCCTTCGCCTCCCCTTCCGGCGTGTGGTAGGTCAGTTTCACGTGGGGATTAGCGATGGATGTCTGTTCCAACCATTCATCCACGGACGCGCGGCCCTTCTGGTATTTGCCTTCGACTTCGAGCGCCACCTGCGTTCCTTGCGGCCGGTCCCACTCGATCTGTTTATTTTCATGCACGAGCGGCTCGTTCTTCTTCGTGTCGATCTGGACTTCGAAGAAATGGGCGGCGGCGCGCGGTCCCGTGCGGGAGATGATCTTGACCGGTTTGCCCGTCGTGAGCTGGCCGTACATGCCGGCTGCAGAGATGCCGATCCCCTGCTGGCCCCGGCTCATCCGCATGCGATGGAACTTCGAGCCGTAGAGCAGCTTCGCGAAGATGCGCGGGATCTGCTGGCGAACGATGCCAGGCCCGTTGTCGGTCACCGTGACGCGGAATCGTGTGGCCTGGCTCGCCGGCGGAACCGTCCCGTTGGTCGGGACCACTTCCAGCCGGACGGCCACATCCGGAAGAATGCCGGCTTCCTCGCTCGCATCGAGCGCGTTGTCGACGGCTTCCTTCACGCAGGTCAAGAGCGACTTGCGGGGGCTGTCAAAACCCAGCAGGTGCCGGTTCTTCGTGAAAAATTCCGAAACGGAGATCTCCCGCTGGCGCGCGCCCATCTCAACCGCAGTCACCTGCTGCGCAGGTTTCGCGGCGGCTTTCTTCGGGGCGGCTTCTTCAGGAGTTCGCGGGACGGGAGGCGCAGGCTTGGGAACCGCGGCGGAGCTTGTCTTCTTCGGCATTCACCCTCTCAGGATATTAAGTGCGCTGCGTCTTGGTACCACAAAACAAAGTGTGAGGCAAATCGCGATCGTTGTTCGCCTCACTTGATCTGATCTGCTCTTGCGTCGGTGAAAGACATTGCGCCGAGAAATGAAGGTTCGTTGCAGTTGCTCAAGAGGCTTGTTCGGCAAGGACGCAGTGAACAGAACAAAGTTGTACTGACGTAGTCCTTCGCGGATGTTCAAAACGTTCGTTCAGCAAGGCCGCAGCCCGCGAAGGCGCGATGCGTACTGGTTCTGGTACGTGGAGCGTCTGAGCGTGGCGAGAACGAAGCTAACGGACGTTTTCAACATCCGACTTAGGGTGGGAGGAGCACGCACCTACCGAGAGTCAGCAGGTACGGCGGAGATCTCAGGAGGACTTTAGGCTTCCCAGTACAAGCTGGTCCTGCACACCATCCTCAGCGTTCGATCCCCTGATGAACCATATTCCTCCGGGGCGTTAACTCCTCCCACTCGATCACGATAGGCCTCTCGCTCAAGATGAGTCAAGCAAACTAATGTGTATCAGGATCATCCCGGTCATCTACTTGTGTCGGGAGAAGCGGTGGCCTACAATTTGCTCCAAAGTTTTCCTTCCTCCGTCCACCTTCAGCAGGAGGTGTGCTATGCCGACTTATGTCAGTCTCGTGAAGTTCACCCAGCACGGGCTTCAAACGATGAAGGACAAAGGCGTCGAACGGGCCGAGATGGTCAAGAAGAACGCGCAGGCCCTGGGCGGCAAGCTGCTCCAAGCCTACTACTGCTTGGGCGAGTACGACGTCGTCGCAATCTGGGAGTTCCCGGACAACAAGACGGCCATGAAGGCGGCGGTGATGAACGCGTCCATGGGACATATCCAGATCACGACGATGCCGGCGGTCAATCGCGACGAATGGAAGGGACTGCTGAAGGAGTCGATCGGCAAGCGTTGATCGAGCCAGCGACGCGACGATGCCATTTCTGAGTCGTCACAGAATCACAGCAGGCCTCACCCTCTGCCTGAGCCTCGGCCTGCTGTGGGTCCCGCCGGTTCCTGCGCAGCACGGGCAGGGCCATGACCGCATCCCGAACGTCCTGGAATATCTCGACCGGCTCGACCGGCCGGAACGGGATCAGGACCAGAAGCCGGCTCAAGTCATCGAAGCGTTGGGCTTGAAAGCAGGAATGAGTGTGGCAGATCTGGGGTCAGGATCGGGATACTTCACGCGGCGGTTTGTTGAGGCGGTCACGGAGCGCGGCAAGGTCTATGCGATCGATGTCGAACCGGAAGCGTTGAAATATGTGGAAGACAGTCTCGTGCATCTGCATCGGCCCTATACGGCCGAGTTCATTCTTGCCCGTCCAGACAACCCGAAACTCCCGTACGAATCCGTCGATCTGATCTTCGTCTGCAACACCTATCATCACCTCGAAGACCGTTCGGTCTATTTCAGCAACACGAAATCCGCGCTCAAACCGGGCGGCCGGATCGCCATCGTCGATTTCTATCACGACGATCGCTCCGGCGACCTCGGCTTTCCCAAACGGCATCTGGTCGCGCGCGAGACGGTGGTAGAGGAAATGACCAGGGCCGGATACAAACTGGCCGGAGAGCACAGTTTCCTGCCGAAGCAGTACTTCCTGGAATTTGTTCCGCAGTAGCAGATCAGACTGTTATGGCGGTGGCGAAGGCCTTGAGAGGGCCCGCGCGCGAGTTCCTATTGAGGGGCTGCCTAGAACGGGATACGGATGCCCATCTGGAATTCGTTCGGGGTCATGTTCTGTCCGAATTGGCTACGGAGGCCGGCATCGGCGCCGGGTGACAGAGGGGTATTCAACGAACGGTCCAATTGCGACGTATAACCGCTGCCGAATCCCGCTCCGAGGTAAGGGAGAAAGGTTTTCCCGCCGATCGAATAGTGCCCGCTGATGGAAGGCACGTCCCGGAAAACCGTGGAGGGCGCCGTGAGTCCCGGCATAAGGGCACCCTGGTTTCCGGCATCTCCCGTCAACGAACCGGATCCCGCTGTGCGCGTCGGGCCGAGCGGCAGCGTCCGACCGTTGATGGTCATCTTATTCTCCGCTCCCGCCTGGGAGAACTGGAGAAAAAGGGACAAGCAGATTGTCGTAAGCATTGTGAAGAAGTATTTCATGTCTCAAATTGCAGATCCGAGATCATCATACTAACGGAATGACTTCGCTTCAAGAAGCAGGCCAGCGATAATTCGTTGACAGTGGGTGAATCCGGTCATGAAGCCGGCAGACTTGTGTCATCGAGTCGACAGTGCTGTGGCAAATTCTCTTCAATCGAGCCTTTACCAGGCGTAGGCTTCAGGCGCAGGACCGCCCGGGCCGGGGAAGATGTCATCCAGCCGTTTCAGCGTCTCCTGGCTCAATGTGAGGTTCAACACCCGCATCGAGCCGTTCAGTTGCTCCATCGTGCGCGGTCCGATGATCGGCGAAGTGACGGCCTTCTGATGCAGCAGCCAGGCGAGCGCCACGTCCGCCGGCCGCTCGCCAAGCTGCTTGCACAATGCATCGTAGGCTTCCAGTCTGGGCCGAAACTTATCGACATCCTTTTTCAGATCCTCATCCGCGCGGCGGCCGACTGTCGCCGGTTCCAATGCGCCGGCCAGAAGTCCGCGCGCGAGCGGACTCCAGGGGATCAGTCCGATACCGTAGGCCTCGCAGGCCGGGATCACCTCTAACTCAATCGTCCGCTCGTTGAGATTGTAGAGGCTTTGCTCGGACACGAGCCCTAAAAAGTGGCGGCTACGGGCCAGCTCCTGCGCCTGAGCCAGATGCCAACCAGCGAAATTGCTGCTGCCGGTGTAGAGGATCTTGCCCTCCCGGACCAGCTGTTCCATTGCCTGCCAGATTTCGTCCCAGGGCGTCTCCCGATCGACATGATGCATCTGGTAGAGGTCGATGCAGTCGGTTTGAAGCCGCCGTAGGCTGGCCTCGCAAGCCCGCTTGATGTGCAAAGCCGACAGGCGCGCTTGATTCGGCCAGTCGCCCATGCGGCCAAAAACTTTCGTGGCTAGGACGATCTTTTCGCGCCTGCCGCCCTGTGCCAGCCAGCGGCCGACGATCTGTTCCGTCCAGCCCTCGCCCACCTTCCAGCCGTAGACATTCGCCGTGTCGAAAAAATTGATCCCCAATTCCAACGCCCGGTCCATGACGGCGAAACTGTCCGCCTCGCCCGCCTCCGGCCCGAAGTTCATTGTGCCGAGGCAGAGCCGGCTGACTTTCACGCCAGAGCGACCAAGATGAACGTATTGCATGCGCACAACGAGAGGACAGCGAGGCTGGTCCCTACGGTTCCTCTTCCTCCACCTGCTCAAGGGACCGCTTGATTGCGGCAACGAACGCGATGGGGTCAGCGAGAGCGTTTTCAGTCAGCTGGAACTCAGAAACGAGAACGCCGGCTTTGTCCACGATGATCAACCGATAGCCCTGCTTCACGATGCCCCGCCATTCCGCAGGAGATGAAAGAATTACTCGCCGCCGATCTCGTAACTCAACGTGACCGTCGCCTCGATCTTCATCTCCCCGGACGAAACGGGGATGTCCCCGCCTCCGCCGTTGGTCGCCATCATGGCCCGTCCGACGTGGGAGGCGGGACGAAGGAACTGGACCCCCTCGGTCACATTCATCACCCTGGTGAGTTTCAGATTCAGCGACTCACTCAGCGCCGCCGCTTTTTCCCGGGCCTTCGCCGCGGCGAGCTTCAGCGCGTTGAGCCGGGGCTGCTGCTCGTTTCGCAGGCCCCACTGCAGTCCGTGGAAGTGATTCGCGCCTGCAGCCGACGCCTCCTCGATTACTGCGGCCACTTTTTCCGGTTCACGGACTTCGACGGTGACCATATTGCTGACCGTGTAGCCGATAATCTCCGGCGGCGCCGGCGGAGCATCAACGGGGTGGTGCTTGACCGGAGGCTTGTACTGTGGCGAGACGGTGAACGATGACGTTTGGATACGCTCCTTCTCGATCTTCAGCTGCTGCAGACGGTCGATGACCTTCTTCATGACGGCCGAGTTACGTTGCTGAGCGTCCGACAACGACTTGCCGGCCGTTTCCATTCCGACGGTCACGTAGGCCGTATCGGGAGGAGCCGTCACCGCTCCGGTTCCGCTCACGGTCAGCAGCGGGATGTCCGGTTTGGCGTTGTCGACCGCCAGGGCTCCGGCTGGCGCGATGAGAAACGCCAACGCAAGCAAGACTGATCGCATAGTCGTCCTTTCGTTCGTGGGAAGGCAGGCCGAACCCGCTGTCGCGCAATCTTCCCCGGAAGGCTAGGCTGTCCGGTCGAAGCTGTCAAGAAGCGCTCAGTCCCCATCTTCTGTGGATAATCCTGTGAATAACAGCCCGGATGAGCCCCCGATTGCCAGCACTGGAAGGCCGATCGCTCAAAGTGCCTATTTTTTGAGCATTGGGAGTTCTTGGAACAGGCCACTATTTGTAGTGGTTCAGCGCAACGCCGGCTGAATTTTCATACATTCCCAGGGATAGTCACTCGACGAATTTCAACCGGGCGAGCCGGAACCGCCGGCATCTCAGTCCTAGGCCTCACTATCCACAGCCTAAGGGTTTTGCTGGGGATGAAGCGTCAATCACCAACCTCCATGCGTTGATTCGCGGGAGACGAGACAGCCGGGCAGGACGAGAGCGAGACGCGCTTGCGCAGTTCTGAATCGGGAGAGTAGGCTGTCGGTATCTGAAGCCTCACTGCCGGGAGGCGCGCAATGTGGGTGGTGGTTCTCCTTCTGTTGTTTTTTCCTCCTGCCGCCGCTTCCGGCGAATTCGGTTTCGATGAAAAATATGAGCGCGACTACAACATCTTCAATCCCCTCAATCAACTGCGTCCAGACAATCCCCTGAATCCGATCAATGCGTACGATCCGAAGAATCCGTTTAACCCGATGAATCAATTCGACCCGGGCAATCCGGCGAATCCTCTGAATCAGTACAATTCCAACAATCCCTTCAACCCTCTGAACCAGCTGAATCCCGGCAATCCATTGAATCCGCTCAATGAGTTCAATCCCTCGACGCCCTTTCAACCCCTGAACTCCGCGCCGCGGCGTTCACGCTAGTCTCGCGCCTCCCGCATGAGTCTTATTCCCAGCTGAGGATGTCGTAACCGCGGGAGGTCAGGCAACGCGTCAGATCCTGGCGGTAGGCAGCGCTGGATGACCAGGCCGGATGCGGCATATCCACCGTTCCGAGGACGACGCTGTCCAGCGCGATGATTGGTGAAATCCAACGAGGCTGGATCGTGACCGGTGCGGCATCGCGTACCGTTTGCCGGCAGGAGGTGAGATCCCGCGTAGAGTCACGCGCTTCCGGTCTCTGCATCCAGGAGGAGGGCTCGAAGATGGGAAGGGGCAGCGGTCGATCCGGATTACAGGCGCCGAGCGCGGCCAGCATCAAGAGAAATGGTATAGGTGTCTTCGGCCGCAAGCCATCCTCGGAAGAAGCGTGGAATCAGTGAGCAGAGCCTACTCCCGAACCGGAGATCAAGGCAAGCGAACGACAGGCGATCTTGGTGAAGGCTTATGGAATCGGAGGGGCTTCCGGCTGTTCCTTGGCGAGGGCCTGGAAGAATTCGCGGTAGTCGGCAAGTTCCTGTTCGGCGGCCTGTAGCCAGTCGACCAACTGTTTGCTTGATTCGCGCTCGATAGTCAGGTCTCCTTCCAGCGAATCAAGCCGTTTGACCCGGGACCGCAGTTTGGCCAGCTCTTCGCGCTGCGCATCGCAGAGGGCCCGTTCCGACTTGAGCAACGATTCCAGTTCGCCTACCCGTTCCTTGAGCTGTTTCTGATCGGGACCGGGCTCCTGCGGTGGAACCTGCGGCGATGGTCGAAACTGACTCATCTGCATCAGAATGGCTTTCAGCGAACGTCCTGAAGAAACAAGACGGGGGGACATAACTTGAGCCTTGGGCCGGTTGCCTCGCTCCGGAGTCTTTCCCTGCCCCGGCTTCAGCTGGGGACCGAAGGACATCTCGAACAGATTCTCCAAGAACTCGGGGATCTGCCTGGTTGCATACAACGGCAATCCTCCCTGCCCGCGCCGGATTTCCCTGGTACTCGGGCGGAGGACATCGCTTCCCATCATTAGTCTGTACGCCATCAAGGCCATTGGTTGACTGGCTCCTGCCCTTCCACTGCCATGCTTTCCACTGGTGCGTTCAAGCTAACCTGGTTCCAAGTTTCCAACAATAACGTAAAGGTATGGAATTCAATACGAAGGGGGGAGGAAGGAAGTGGCCGTCTATCTCGTTTCTCGGACCGGGAGGAGCCGGCGCACGGGGCCGCCGGGCTTTTTCTGATACCGGGCGATGAAGAGCTCGCTCAGCGCCCGGGCGTGATCCTCGGCTTCCTGGCGCGTCGTAAAGCGCTCCTCTCCGACCTGCCACCATTGGTTTGCGCTGACACTCTCTCCCAGCAGCTCCGTCACGGGGACGCGCAGCGTTTTTGCCAATCGCACCAGCGTGCTCAGCGTCGGGTCGTGCTCTCCCGCTTCCAGCTTGGCCAGATAGACACGGGCTAGGCCGGCCTTGACCGCAAGCTGTTCCTGCGTCAGATCATGGAGCGTTCGGAGTCGCTGAAGTTGTTTGCCGAACCGTTGCATCGCGCGCATGGGAGGATTCTCTAGAACGGGGCTGATGGGAGCAGAGCTTACTCCCCTCGAAACGATGACGCAAGAATCCAGAATCGGTGACTGAGGTCCGACCCTTTCATTCCTCACAACGCAGAACTTCGAACCTCTGTCGGAGTTCCCCGCTTCTCCTACTTCCTGTCCCAGAATTGGACCTGTCTATCTGCAGGCGCTCCCGGGTTCGTGTCTGGGTACTCGGTCTCGGCTCGGATCAGCTTCCCATCGGGCGAGAGTTCAGCCTTCGAAACTCCGATCTTCTTGCCTTTGAACTTGATGACATTGACTGTGTGATGGCTATCGACCTGTGTGATGCCCATCGTCTGATTGGACGGTTTGCCGTCGATCAGGACAGGAACATCCTTGCCGTCGAGAGCCGTCATGATGGTCGTGTTGCTGGCTCCGGGCGCACCAGGACCGACAACCCTGTAGGTGAGTTTCCATCCCGTATCAATTTCCTCGATTTTTAGGGTGAGCTGACCTCCCAGCTGGTCCTCACGGAGGTACCAAGTGCCATTCCACGGACTCTCGGCGCCGGCTACGGAATTCAGGCTCAGCAGGCAGAAAACAAAGGCCAGACGTTTCATTGAAGCCCCTCCTTTTTTAGTCGAAGCAACCTACTCCCCTCTGGCAGAGGGCGCAAGCCGGCAGACGGTAGCGCCCCACGCTATTTTCTTTTCCCCTGTGCTATACAGTTGCCGACCAGGGATCGAACAGAGGGCAGTCGGAGCGAGCCGCAGCAGCGGGAGAGAGCCGAGAGTGCATCGCGCACCGAAGATCCATACTTGGGGTCTCCTCATATTGGCTCTGGCCGGCTGCGCGCAACCGGCTCCGTCCGGGACTGTGAACTCAGACGAAGTCTCCGTCCCTCCGCCGAGTACGGCCGGTATCGCCACCGTCGACTATTGGCGCGATGTGCAGCCGATCTTCGATCGACGCTGTGCCGTCTGTCACGGTTGCTACGATGCGCCCTGCCAGCTGAACCTGACCGCCTACGAAGGACTGGCGCGCGGCGCGAACAAAAAACCGGTCTATGATGCCACGAGACTTCTCACGGACGAGCCGACCCGTCTGTTCGAGGATGCCAAGTCGGTCATGGCCTGGCGCGACAAGAAATTCTTTCCGGTCGTACAGGAGGAGGTGAAGGCGACGGAAGAGCGGCGCCGCGCCGGGGTGCTCGCGCGCATGCTGGCGCTCAAGCGAAAACATCCGCTGCCGCCGCAACCGCTTCTGTCTGAGATCTTCGACTTGTCGCTGGATCGAGAGCAGCAATGCCCCACCGATTCCCAGTTTGATTCCTTTGCCGGCAAGTATCCTCTGTGGGGCATGCCCTACGGCCTACCGGGCGTAACCGATCAGGAACATCAGACTCTCATGCGGTGGATCGAGCAAGGGGCTCCCTACCGGGAGCGGGATCCCGTTTCGCCGGCTCCCAGCGCGCAGGTCGCAGAGTGGGAAGCATTTCTCAACGGCGATTCGCTCAAAAGCCGCTTGATGAGCCGCTACATTTACGAGCATCTGCACCTCGCGCATCTCTATTTCGACGAGAGTCCCGATCGACAGTGGTTTCGACTCGTACGGTCCCGCACCGCGCCGGGTCAGCCGATCGATCTGATTGCCACGCGCCGTCCCTATGACGACCCCGACGTGCCCCGCGTCTATTATCGTCTCCAGCCGGAGCGATCCACCCTTCTGGTCAAGACGCACATCCCCTATGCCCTCAACCGCGCTCGCAAGCAACGGTATCGCGAGCTCTTCATCGACGCGCCGTTCGAAGTCCGCGCCCTGCCCGGCTATGAGCTGAAAGTCGCCTCCAATCCTTTCGTCGCCTTCCGCGACATACCGGTCCGTTCGCGCTATAAGTTTCTGCTCGACGACGCCCTCGCCTTTGTCATGCAGTTCATCAAGGGGCCGGTCTGCCGCGGACAGGTCGCGTTGACTGTGATCGAAGACCGATTCTGGATCTTCTTCGTGGACCCGGACAGCGCCGCGCTTGACGGCAAGGACGAATACCTGGCGGAAACGAGCGACTATCTCTATCTGCCGACCGCCGAAGGGACGACCAGGCTCGGCCTGATTTCCTGGCTGAAGTACTCCGGCATGCAGAAGGACTTTCTCAAGGCCAAGCAAGCCTACCTCGAATCGCTCGATCTCAAGGACGAGGCGGCCGGTTTGTCGTTCATCTGGAACGGCCGGGGCCGGAACCGGAACGCCGCCCTCACCGTGTTCCGCCATGCCGACAGCGCTTCCGTCGTGCAAGGATTGGTCGGCGACGATCCGAAGACCGCCTGGTTGCTGTCCTACGACCTGTTCGAGCGGATCTACTACTTGCTGGTCGCTGGTTTCGACGTCTACGGTTTCCAGGGACACCAACTCGACACACGCCTCTACATGGATTTTTTGCGGATGGAGGGAGAATCGAATGTTCTGCTGCTCTTGCCCGCCAAGGACCGGGAGCCGGAACGGGATTTCTGGTATCGCGACGCGCACGATTCGGTCAAGGACTATGTGTACGGACGCCGTATCAGCGTCGAGAAGGAGAGCGGTATTCAGTACCGGACGAACCAACCCAAACGTGAGCTGTTTGAACTGTTGCGCCAGCGGCTCACCGGGTCGTTGAATGAGGCCTACGACGTCGAGGCCGATCCGGATCCTGAACTGCGCGTGCAACTCCGGACGTTGGCGCAGATCCATGGAAAGGCGTTGCAATGGCTGCCGGAAGTCATGCTGCTCACCGTCACGAACGGAGCGGGCACGGAGACGCGTCAGCACCGCATCTACACGCTGCTGCACGACAACGGATTCAGCAACATTGCCTCGCTCTTCAACCAGGAGTCTCGTCGTCTGCCGGATGAAGATGCGCTGACCGTCGCGCGCGGCCTCATCGGGTCCTACCCCAACGCCTTCTATCGCGTGGAGCAATCGGCGCTGCCCGAATTCATCGCGGCGGTGGCAGGCCTCGCCAGCGAGGCGGACTATCGCAAGCTCGCCGACCGCTTCGCCCTGCGTCGCACCAGCCCGGATTTCTGGCAACATAGCGATGCGGTCCACGAGGCCTACCGCCGGATCGACCCCATCGAGGCAGGCCTGCTGGACTACAACCGGCTCGAAAATCGATAGCCCACTCAGGACGAGTGCAGGGGGGCCGGGGAATCCCGTCGCGCTCCCTAGTTTGCGCAGCGCGCTTCCATCGGCGGCCAAAAAATGCGTCTTCTGTTCAAACCCCGCCTGAACATAGCCCGGCATCGGCAGCACCGGCCGATCTTCTCCAGCTGTCACAGGCTTCCGCTCATCGAGCGGCGCGCCCCTCAAACAAACGCGATATCATGAGAAGCTGAGGATTTTTTGGGGCAAGGAACCTCATTCCGCCAGCCTCGATATCTATGGGATAGAGGGGGTCTCGATGGCACTCCCTTTGCTTGTTGAATGAGGTGCCGCGGAGAGACAAGGAGGACGGTATGAGAAAAGGAAGAGAGATCGCGCTGCTGAGCATACTGGCTGTGGCCGCGTTGCTTGCGCAGGCCTGCAGCACCCTGTCCGGGTCCGGAGACGGTAACGAGCAAATGGCCACGGATGAGCGGATCAACGAGCCGGCGATCAAATTCGTTCAGCCCAAGGACGGTACTGTCGCACCGGCGATGACCAGGCCCACCATGCGAGCGGAGTTGTCCGCCCGGAATGCGACCGGGCTGCCGAAAGGGGCCCTGATGGATGTGCTCTTCGACTTCGATCAGTCCACGATCCGGCCGGATGCCTTGTCGGTGTTGGAGGCCAATGCGAAGCGCCTCCGGAACGACGGGGTCACCCGCCTGCTGCTCGAAGGCCGTGGCGACGAAATCGGCACCGCCGCCTACAACATCGTGCTGGGCGATATTCGAGCCAAGCGCGTCAAGTATTATCTTCAGGATTTGGGGCTGTCAGTCGAGCTCAAAACGACGAGTTACGGCAAGGATCGTCCTCTCTGTTTCCAGCGTAACGAGGACTGCATGCAGAGAAACCGTAGCGTCCATTTCGTGATCAAGGAATAGAACCTTCTCTTTCTCACTCCTGTCGCCTCTCCCGCTTCTCTCGCATTTCTCGCCCTTTCCCGCAGCCGCACCCCCTCCATTGGAGGGGCCCGTTCCCCCTCTCCCTAGGGAGGCGGGACAAAACGCAATGGGCTATGGTCAAGGCAGGACCAGAGGCGGGTTGTATGGAAACCAGTCAACTAGAGCGTACGGTGAAGCTGCAGGAGGCCGCTCCCTGCCAGGACGGCAGCGAGGCAGAGCCGACCCAAGGCGGCCAAGATCGAGATGGCCGAGATGGCATGGACCGCCGCGGCGCGGAACGGGCGCCGATGGATTGTCCGGTCCGCTTCACCTCCGAAGAACGGCTTGGTGATGCGACAAAGGCTGAAGGCACGCTCCGTGATCTTTCGAAAACGGGCTGCAAGATCTTTAGTCTGGAACCGCCTGCTCAGGGGAGCCAAATTACACTCGTGCTGTTTCTGCCGGACGGAGAACCGCCCATGTACCTGCTCGGCACGATCGTGCGTCACGTGCGCGGCCCCGAGTTCGGGGCCGAGTTCCTGCCTCTCACACCGGCAGAACGCCGACGACTGCAAGCCATCATCTTCAAGCATCTGACCTGGTCGGTGTTCTCGCTCCGCCGGCCGGCCTTCCGGTTTGCTGTCCAATAGGCCCTGCCTTTCCCTCTTTCCCATTTCCGAATTCTCATGACGCCTATTGTTTGTCCCACTGTTGAATCTGCTCTCCGCCTGTGCTTACTCTTTTTCACTCAGTCCTCAGCAGGTCGCTTCCTCTGCCTCGGCCCGATCGCAATTCGATAGAGGGCCAGCCCCACCATCGCCACCGTCAAGAGACCAGGCCAGCCTCCGAGGGGAGGCTGGCCGAAGACGGTGAAGGGGTCGGCACTGAGACCAGGCCACAAGGCGGCCAGCGCGATCGGGATCGCCAGCATGATGCCCATCAAGGCCTCGCCGGTAATCAATCCCGCGGCGAAGAGGAGTCCCCGCCGTGATTGGTCAGCACCCTCCCCTGCCGCTTTCCTGGCCATGGCCGAAACGACACCACCCCAAAAAATGGCGGCCGAAAGTTTCAGCGGCAGATAGATGCCCAGCGCTACGGCAAGCACGGGCAAACGAAACTCGCTGCCGCGCGCTTCCAGCCGTTGATCCAGCAGGATCACGAGGACGCCGAGCGCCATCCCCAATCCGACGAGAGGCCAGGGCAGTCCGGCGCCGAAGACGCTCCGCGTAAGGCTGGCCATCAACGTGGCCTGCGGGGCGCTCAGGGGATGCGGATGGCTGATCGTCGGCTCGCCGATCCCGTATTTAGCCTGGAGCAGCGACAGGACCGGTACGAGGACCAAGGCGCCGGTCAGCACGCCCACGACCTGCATGACTTGTTGTTTCCAGGGCGTGGCCCCGAGCAGATGGCCGGTCTTGAGATCCTGCAGATTGTCTCCACCCATGGCGGCGGCGCAACAGACCACCGCCCCGATCACGAGCGCCGCTGCCGGTCCGGCCGGATGTCCGGCTCCCATGAACAGCACGAGCAATAATGCGGCGAGCATGATCGTCGCAATGGTCACGCCCGAAACCGGATTGCTGGAACTCCCGACCAGCCCGGCCATATAGGCCGCGACCGAGGAGAAGAGAAAGGCCGCGAGCGCCATCACGATTGTCATGAGGAGACCGATCAGCGGACTGCTCACTACCGTGGTATAGATCCAGGCCATCGGGACCAGCGAAAGGACCAATGGTACGACGATCCACAAGAGCGACGCATCCTGCTCTGTCCTCGCCATGACCGTTCCGCCTCCGGGCCGTCTCGAAGCGCGATAACTCTCACGGAGCGTCTGCAGACTCCTCCACACCGGCTCGCGCAGTTGTGTCAAGGTCCAGAGTCCCCCGATCAGCATTGCGCCGATACCGACGTAACGGATCTGGCCGCTCCAGATCGTCCTCGCCGCCGCCAGTCCGGTTAAATCGGCCGGCAGACCATTCAAGAGCCCATAGGCCGGCATCAAGATCAGCCATCCGATGACACCGCCAAAGAAAACGACCACCGCGGTGTGCAGGCCGATGATGAAGCCCACGGCGAGCAGCGCGGGCGACAGGTTCAGGCCCGCATAGAGCACGGTGCGCCCGATCTGCCTGGCCCCTTCGAGTGATTCGGTCCACAAACGCAGGCCGCTCTCGCCGAACTTCACCGCCCCGCCGAGAACAGCAGCAGACAACAGCGCCCGGAAATCGCTGCCGGCTTCGACCTCGCCGGTCTCACGTCGATCTGCAGCAGCGACCTTCAGGACTTCCGCCGTTGCCACCCCTTCCGGGAATCGCAAGCGAGCAGTGACGATGAGCGCCCGTCGCAGGGGAATCGTAAAGAGCACGCCGAGGAGACCGCCAACCGTGGCGATCAGGACGGTCTGCCAATAGTCGAACGAGGACCAGTAGCCGACCAGCAGCAGTGCGGGAATGGTAAAGATCACCCCCGCGGCCAGCGCCTCGCCTGAGGAGGCGGCGGTTTGGACGATGTTGTTCTCGAGGATATTCGACCGCTTGAATAACCGTAGAATGGCCATGGAGGCGACCGCAGCCGGAATGGATGCGGACACCGTCATGCCGGCAAAGAGTCCCAGGTAGGCATTGGCCGCGGCCAGAACTGCCGCGAGGATCACCGACAGCACGACCGCTTTGATGGTGATTTCTGGGAGGATGACCGCGGCTGGGACGACAGGCTGCTCGTCCTTCATGGGCGAGACGGGTTGGGATGGAACGCTCGGATGCTTCTGCGCATCAGCAATGGACAATGTCCCGATTCTCTTGGAGTCAACGTTATTTCTTGGATGGAGACAGTTCGACGCGCTCCTGAATCTTGACCCAGGTGTCCCAGCCATAGCGTTTGGCCGTGCTCATGATGACGCCCCGGGCAGTCGCGATGCTGCGGGTCACGAACTCCCGATTCGCAGTGGGCTGATGCCGCACGACGATCGTCAGTGTCTCGTAATCCGCTTCAACGATAGAGATGGAGAACAGCCGATCGCTGCTCGGCTGTTCTCGCAGTTGCGCATTCACCACAAGCGCCAGCCACTCGATCTTGGTCGGGGTGTAGGGGGTGAGGCCTGGCCGGTTCGGCGCCTGTGGTTCGGTTCGATTTTCCTGTGTCGCCCGTTCGTCTCGTTCGATCTTGCACTCTCCTATCTCGCAAGCCCTCATTCGCGCTCGCCGGCGATCTTCGCAAGCCACCCGGTCTTCTGCGCTAAAGGCATTATCAAGGCATGTCCGCAACCCCTCCTCAGTGGCCTTGAGGCAATCGGCACAAGGGCTTTGGGCAAAGAGCGGAGAGGCAAGCCACAAGAAGGAGACCAAGGCGAACAGGAGGCCGACGTGCACAGCAGCCGGCCGTTCTCCCACGTCTCGCACCTCTCGCCTTTTCCGCCCGGCTCGCATCTCTTTCGGCCTCACGCTCGCGGACCCGCGTCCGATCGCTCACGCGATCGGATCACTCCCCCGGACGCTTAGAGGATAACTTCACAGGGTTGCAGGAAGACCTTGAGCGGGACGTCCTCTCCCTGATGTTTGTCGAGCAACTTCATGTACAACTGCTTCATGGCTTCAGCGATCGGCGTCACTTGCCGATCCTCGAGGGCCATCATGAATGACACATTCCGATCCGTCATCCAGCTGTACTCCGAGACCGCCCCCGTCTGACCCATGCCCCCCAAGCCGGACATCAGCGTGTACCCTTTGACTCCCTGATCGTTCAAGATCTGAGTGACGGCGCTCTCCAACGTCTCTCGGCAGATAATGGTGAGCATCTTCATGTCGTGCTCCCGCTAGACCGTGCATTCGGCACAGAAATCTGCATCGCCGGGATGCCGATCGAGGTTCAAACAGGTCGGGCGTGAGAGTCCCCGTTGAAGGCTGGAGTATAAGCCGTCGTGGAGGAGAAAACAGCATATTCCGCGCCTCTTCTTTACAACCCCCCGCCATTTGCTACAGTTCAACAGATGGAAGCGAAAGTCGAGCACATCAAGTCCCGTACCGGACCGAACAGCCAGAACCTGTGGTTCTGGACAATCTTTCTCGGAGGTGCGTTGCTCATTGCCTGCATGATTCTGTTTGCCGGCATACGGAAAACCGTCGCGACCACGCAATCGGTAATCAGGCTGGATGCCAACCTGCTCTACCTGGTACTCGGCGTCATGGGAGGGATTGGCCTCTCGATCCACGGCTTCGTGCTGAACAACCGAAAGCAGCTCATCGAAAGCCTTCCCACCTGCCCGATCCGTTCATTGGCGGTCGGTCTCGTCGAGGTGAGCGGCCAGGCCAAGCCTGAGGGTCAACTACTCCGCGCCCCGTTCAGCGGGTTGCCCTGCGTATTCTTCTCCTATCAGGTCGAAGAGAAGCGTGGTTCCGGGAAAGAGGCCAGGTGGCAAACGATTGCCAAGGGTACGTCGCCGGATCCGTTCTTCGTACAGGATCACACAGGCAAGGTGCTCGTGGTCCCGTTCGATGCCCGGCTGATTCTGCCGGACGACCGCACGACCAGGAGCAGCTGGATGGGTGCGCTGCCGGAGCAGACCATCTTGGGTCTGTCGCAATTGGGCATCACAGTCGGCGGATGGTTCGGTGAGAAGCCCATCCGCTGCAGCGAGGCCTGCATCCTGCCCGACGAGACCGTCTACGTGCTGGGCACTGCCCAGGAGAACAGAAGCGCGACAGATCGCGCGGATAATTCGGCCCGGCTGTATCTCGGCAGCAGCAGAGACCACGAGTTCATCATTTCGGATCGGAGCGAAAAGGACTTGCTGTCCCGTTTGCGATGGCAGGTGTTCGCTTCGCTTGCGGGAGGACCGGTCCTGGCCCTGCTCTGCCTGCTATTGATCTATCAAATGTACGGGCCAACAGCTACGGGGCAGTAGTTCGGTAATGTGAGCCTTTCACCAGGGAGCGACATATGAACGGCACAGCATTGATCGGCAGCTTGCTGGTCTTCGGAATCGTCGGCGTCATCCTCTATGCGGTAGGACTGTACAATCAGCTGGTGCGCCTCTCGAACAACATCGACAAGGCCTGGTCGAACATCGACGTGATGCTCAAACAGCGTCACGACGAGCTGCCGAAGCTCGTCGAGGTCTGCAATAGCTATATGAAGCACGAACGGGAGACGCTGGAAAGCGTCACCAATGCCAGGAGCGCCTATGGTCGAAGTGCGAGCGTCGACGACAAGGCCAAGGCGGAAAATCAACTCACGAAGGCCCTGGGCAAACTCTTTGCCGTGGCCGAACAGTATCCGGATCTGAAAGCCAACCAGGAATTTCTCAACCTGCAGCAGCGCATCTCGGCCCTGGAAAGCACGATAGCAGACCGGCGGGAGTTCTATAACGACTCGGTCAATCTCTACAACATCCGCATCGAGCAGATTCCCGCAATGTGGGTCGCTGAACAGATCGGCTATCAGTCAAGACCGCTGCTGACCGTTGCGCCGACCGATCGGCAGGATGTGCCGCTGGCCTTTGCCAATCGCGCCGCATAGTTTGCAATTATTCTCGAATATTCTTGAAGACATCGACGGCGAACAGTACGACGGACACGCCAAGGACGAGGGAAGCCATGCCGAGAAGCGGGTCAAGGGCGGTGTTGCCGCACAGGAAACCGATCAACAACACCATACCAACCCCGTACTGAAGGGAGTCGCGGACCATTCAGAGCTGCCGCAGGATACATCGGCAGGAAGGGTTTGGAAAGCAAAGAGAACAGGGAGGAGTTCGCGAAAACGAGGCTGGCTCAGGCGACGTTTCAGCCGGCTTCCGGCAGTTCTGCAGCTTGGTCCGGTGTCATGATGATGATGCCTGAAACCGTAGCGCCTGACGCAGGACTTTGGCCTGCTCCAAGGTAATCTGCTGCACTCTCAGCCGGGGATAGCGTTCACGCAGACGTTGCGCGAGGTGCCGCATGTTCTGCGCGGCCTCCTTCTCGCCCGTGAGAGTTCCGCAATCAGAACATCTCCACCACAGCAACTCACCATCGGATTTGGTCTTGACCATGATGCCGGGCGGGAAATGCATCAGACAGAGCGGATAGTCATAGCCCTGAGCGATCTCAGATTTGGCCAGGCGGAGTGATTCATCCACAGACTCAAGGGCGTCGGAGAGGGCTCGCTTCGTCGGATCGTCCGGCTCCTTGGTAGTCCACACCTTCAAGATCGCAGTACACTGCTCAATCACATTCAACGCAGTGTTAATGCCCATGACGGTGAATTTGGTGTCCATGGGGTACCGGGGGGAGAGATGCTAAGGGGTGCCCAGGAAGAAGTCAACGGTGTCGAATGCCGGCCAAGTGCTCGGGCCGGATTACCCCAATGATCTTAGGGCCCATCGTTCCCATGTCGCAGGGCGGCGTATGAATAGGAAGGGCCAAGAACTTGGAGCAAGGGCAATCAGGGAAACACCTATCTTTTCAGATGGTTAATGAGGTGTGGTCACGCTGCGGCGAGTGGTTTTTAGAGTGGTTGCAGACGGATGCGGGTACGATAGAAGACGAATTCCGTGGGGGCCATTGTTGCTGGAACGAAGTAGCATTGTCTCCTGATTCTTGTCTCTGGAGCAGTCCTGCTCACTGGTATCCCCGTCCTGTGCCGCCGCCCCTGCCCATCCGATCCAGCGGAAGAGCTTCATAGCGCTGCTTCAGATCCGGATGTTCGTTCAGAAAGCCCTTCACTGCCGCCTCGTCGGCAAAGACCTCTTTGCTATGGGCGCGATACTCCTCCACCGTCAGACCGTACTTGGACAGCACGGTGCTCAGCTTGGCATTGATATCCTTGCCCATCTCACGCCGCTTCTCCTCCGACGGAGCCTGCCCCTGTCCGAACGTTTCTCCGCCTTTGAAGTAGTTCGTCATCATCTCGCCGATATCAATACGGGCCCTCACATACTTCTCCACCTCGGCCGGGTCCGCGGCAAGACAGACTCCGGCGAACAGGAAAGCACTCAGAAACAGTCCGGCGCTGAAAACATTCAGCTTCATCGTCATGATCTCCTTATCAAGAAGAAAATATCGTGACCGCGACGCTCATCATACCATTCGAGCACCGTCACTCGTCGAGGCTTGGACGAACAAGGATGGCACCATAGACGAGTGCAAAGAGCAAATAGGCGCCGCTCCAGCCACCTGCCGCCATGCCGAGCAGGAGATGTGTCAGTCCCGTCGTCGCCTCGGAGGCTGGCGTAAAGACTCTCACGATTGCGCCAAGGTTGACCAGCAGATAGATGGCGACCGTGACGGGCCCGGCATGCTTCGGCCGTCCCGTGTGCCCCAAGCTTGCGCGCGTCATGATCGCGAGCGTCATCGTGCCCACCGCTCCGGTCGTCAACGCATGCGCGGCGTTCGCGGCAGGCAGCATGTCAAGAAGCGCGCCTCCAAGGGCAAGCAACGACAGCGCAACCCATCCATAGCCCACAGTGAGGATGAACACCAAGGGCTCGCGCCACGCCATCCAGCCTCGCCAGCGCGAGAGGCGAATGAGGTTCGCCAGGCCGGCCGCGATAAACAATGCTCCGGCCGCCTGACCTTCGGGCTGAACGATCCAGGCCAAGGCGGCGATCAGGACAAGCAGCATCGACAGGCGATCGACGAAAGAAAAAGATGCAGACTGGATGGTGATGCGCTGCTCTTTCAAGTATTCACCGGTGAAGACCGGCGTGACTCGCCCGCCGATGACGGTCAACAGCAAGAGGATGATCGAAAGCGCCAACCGCTCCGGCACATCCGTCGCCGAGCCGTGCAACGCCAGCACATGAAACAGAATATTGGTGCCGGTATAGAGGCTGATCAACAGGCCGATCGGCAACCGATCCCAGCTTCCTGCTGCCGCAATCTCACGCCACACGAACGTGGCCAACATGACAAGAAAGCTCGCATCGATGACGGCGGCGATCACCGGAATGGGCCCCGGTGCTGCGACGAACAGCCGTCCAGCCAGCCACAAGACCCACAAGGACACCAACGGCATGCCTCGCAGCGGCAAGCGCCCGGTCCAGTTTGGAATGGCCGTCAGGAGAAAGCCGGTCATCACGGCGGGCAGAAACCCGAACAGCATCTCGTGGACATGCCACTCTCGTGGTGCATAGAGGAAGCTGGAGCCGATCGCGCCGGCGAAGGTCAAGACCCAGACCGGCACGGCGACACCGGCAAATAACGCGCCGCCGAGAAAGAACGGTCTGAACCCATAGGAGAACAACGCCGGGCCGTTGTACGGAGGGAAGGTCGGTTCATCGTCCGACCCGGTTGCGTTGGGCTGGCGGACTCGTATGTCGATCGGTGTGCTCGACACGCGCGTCATTCTCGGCGCTGGTCAAACGCTTGTCAACGCGGGCAAAACGGGGACATTCTACA
The DNA here is from genome assembly GCA_014055525.1 of Nitrospira sp. CR1.3. Taxonomy (GTDB): domain Bacteria; phylum Nitrospirota; class Nitrospiria; order Nitrospirales; family Nitrospiraceae; genus Nitrospira_C. The sequence continues at coordinate 30,753 of WIAH01000010.1, read as the reverse complement.
TTTCTCGTGCGGTCTCGCCGTGGAAGCCAAAGCCAGCGCGTTTGATTCGTGCATCGGCTCATGCTCGGCGCCTAATACTGGTATTCTCGCTGCATCCTCCTAGGGTTTTTCCCTTGACCGCACCAGGCATTCCGCGTAGAAGCGCGCACTGAACAGCATCTCCAATCAGACTGAGGAGAAGTAACCAGCATGCCGCGGACTGCCCGGGCTTCCGTAGGAGGTTACTGCTATCACGTCATCAATCGTGGCAACGGTCGGTGCCAGGTGTTTCATGCCGATGGGGATTATCGCGCGTTCATCACGCTGCTGAGCGAGGCTATGCAGCGAGTGCCCATGCGGCTGCTGGCCTATTGTCTCATGCCCAATCATTTTCATCTGGCGCTGTGGCCGTACCGCGACGGCGATCTGAGTCGCTGGATGCAGTGGCTTCTGACGGCGCACGTCCGCCGCTATCATCGATGGTATGAGTCGAGCGGGCACGTCTGGCAGGGACGGTTCAAAGCGTTCCCGATCGAACAGGACGAGCATTTGCTCACGGTGTTGCGGTACATCGAACAGAATCCGATCCGAGCGCAGTTGGTCACCCGCGCGGGGGACTGGCGATGGTCGAGTGCGCGGCAGTGGGCTGACTCCGCTGGTCCCCCATCACTAGAGATCGGACCCGTGACGAGGCCGACGCCATGGCTGTCATGGATCAACGAGGAGGAACCTCCGTCCCGGTTGCAGCAGATTCGGATGAGCGTGAACCGAGGCACGCCATTTGGTTCGCCGGCGTGGGTGGCAGGAGCGGCGATGGCCTTGGGACTTGAAGCGAGTCTGCGCCCACTGGGACGGCCCCGAAAGCTGGAACCCGTCTGAGAAAAAGTACAATGTCCCCGTTTTTTCCTCCTTCAGCTATAATGCGCTCATTCGTGGCCGCGCACGTCCAACAAGGAGCACACACATGAGAAGCAGGAGCCGCGCATGCCTGTGGCGCATGCAGGATGTTGCAGTCATAACCGCCATGGCGTTGCTCATCGCCTTGGGAGGGGAACCAGCGATTGCGGCAGACGACTCGGGGACTCCGGGTGGAGCAGGACTGCAGGCGGCCAGCTGGCTGGCGACCGTGCCCTATGGAGCGGTCAAGGTCGTCTATGCGGTCGGTGGAGGCGTCGTGGGAGGTCTGGCTTGGGTGATGACAGCAGGAAATACGGACATCGCCAAGGCGATCTGGGGTCCGACCATGACGGGCCATTACATTGTTCAGCCGCAAAACCTGACGGGGGACAAGCCGCTACACTTCATGGGGGGCTCGTCGGACTAGTGTAGTTTCTTTCATCTATGGCCCCCTCATTTCCGGTGTCGGCACCCTTGACAACTTTCCGGTCGAGGGCCTAGCATTTTTCAGCATCGTCCTAGAGTTGTGTTCCCACCCTTCACCAGCAGGAGGTCTCATGGCGAAGAAGAACTACAAACAGCTTGGCTGTCTGGATGTAGATCCGAATGGGGGTTGCGCCTTCATGGTGCGCGCTGAGACGGAGGACGAAGTGATGCGCTTGGCAGGCGACCATGCGAAAATCGCGCACAAGATGGTTTCTCCACCGCCTGAGGTGCTGGCGAAGGTGAAAGCCGCCATCAAAAGCGTCACTGTGGACGCCTGACTGGATCGACCTGCACCTCTCCGGACAGTCACAAAGACAATTGGGAGGTCCGCGTCAAGGTTGCGGACGACAGGCGACGCGGACCGCGCGTCTGCCACGATCTCCTAACTTGCTGAAGCCTGCAAACCCGCCGCAGCGGCTCAAACAGCCGGGGGGACGCAGAATGGGGACATTCTGAATTATTTTCTGGAGAAGCGGCAGCGTGTGGAAGTAATCCAGAATGTCCCCCTTGTTTCTTGGCGAGTAGATGGTCTTTCTTGAAACGGCTGACGCCGAGCACGGCGAACCTCTTTTCTTTCTCACATGCCTTGACAGGAGTAGTAAGTCCAATGTAATTACACGGTTGCTTTCATCTCTCTTTGGGAGGACCTGGCAATGAAGGCTCGGGTCGTACGTATCGGAAATTCTCAAGGACTCAGGATCCCGAAGGCCGTGATCGAGCAGTGCAATCTTCACGGCGCCGTTGATCTGATCGTGCAACAGGGGCAGTTGGTGATACGGTCTGCCGCCAAATCGCGAGCCAGCTGGGATCAGGCGTTCGAGGAGATGCATCGGCAAGGAGATGACCAGTTGCTCGATTCTGAGGCCTCATCGACATCTGAGTGGGACCGGGAAGACTGGAAGTGGTAGCCTCCCGTTTCGATGTATTCCTGGTACGACTAGATCCCACCGAAGGCAGAGAAATCCGCAAAACCCGTCCTTGCCTTGTCATCTCTCCCGATGAAATGAATCGTCATATCGATACGGTGATCATAGCTCCCATGACGACGAAGGGGAGAGCCTATCCAACGCGGGTTCCTCTTCGTTTCAAGGGGAAGAATGGCCAGATCGTGTTGGACCAAATTAGAACGGTGGACAAGACTCGGCTGGTCAAACGCATGGGCAAGATTGACGATGAAACCCGCGCGCACGTGCTTGCCCTTCTCGCAGAACTTTTTGCACCATAACGCATTTCGCTCGTTGCCTTGCTTCGGGCGCGAATTCGAGTTTGTGAACGATTCCTGGCGCAGAAACACTGTTCCTGACACGATTTCTGGACCTAGGCATTGAACCAGGCGTACAACCCACCATAGGCACACCCTTTGGGTTTCCATGACGCCAATCATAACCTTCGAGAAATGCAACGAGCGTGGAACGTGGAGAAGGTCCCAAATGAAATTCTACGCCGTGTCCGAAGCCGTCAGGAATCTTTTTTCGCAGCCATCTCCATTGTTCATCTCGGCCATATTGGAGGGGTCACACAGCGTTGAAAAGACTCCAGGTACCTGTTCGCCCTTCAATCCTTTCTTAAGGCACTCCATTTGTTCGCCGGTCTGGGTGGGGGAAGAGCCGCGATGGCCTTGGGACTTGAAGCGAGTCTGCGCCCACTGGGACGGCCCCGAAAGTTGGAACCCGTCTGAGAAAAAGTAGAATGTCCCCGTTTTTTCCTCCGCGACGAAATACCAGCATTAAACTGTCAAACCAGCGGTCTTGCTACGGTGAATGATGGCGAAAACCAGAATGTCCCCGTTGTTTTTCCCCACTAACCAGAAGATTCCCCGCCCAGATCATTCGCAATCAACCGGAATTGCTCTAGAGCCGATTCGAGGTCGGCGACGATTTCCTGCGCGATCACGTCGGGGTCGGGAAGATTGTCGGAGGCTTCGAGGGATTCGTCTTTGAGCCAGAAGATGTCGAGGCTGGCTTTGTCGCGGGCGATGATGTCGTCATAATCGTACGCGCGCCAACGGCCGTCGGGTTTCTTCTCGGACCAAGTGGCCTTGCGCTCGTGGCGGTTGCCCCCGGACCGCTCGTCGGTCCGGCCATTCAGGCCGTTGTAGCCCTTCACGAACTCATCTAAATCTTCGCGCTTGAGCGGGTTGGTCTTGAGCGTGAAGTGTTGGTTGGTGCGGAGGTCGTAGATCCAGAGTTTCTTGGTCCAGGGTGTTTCGCTCGCCGGTTTCTTGTCGAAGAAGAGCACGTTCGCCTTGACCCCTTGGGCATAGAAGAGCCCAGTCGGGAGACGCAGCAGCGTATGCACATCGCAGTCATGGAGCAGCTTGCGGCGGACCGTCTCCCCTGCTCCGCCTTCGAATAGCACATTGTCAGGGACGACGACTGCGGCACGGCCATTCACCGCGAGGATGGTCTTCACATGCTGAACGAAGTTCAGTTGCTTGTTTGAGGTGGTTGCCCAGAAGTCGTCACGTTCGTAGGTTTCTCGCTCCTTCGAGACTTCACCCTCCTGCCCGACGACCGTGTAGCTACTCTTCTTGCCGAACGGAGGATTCGTCAGCACGATGTTGAAGCGCTCGCCTGGATCTGAGGCGAGGGAATCGGCCGCTTCGATCGGCTCGTAATCCTGCGAGCCGATACCGTGCAGCAGCAAATTCATGGCGCAGAGGCGCACGACGCTCTGCACCAACTCATAGCCTTTGAGCGTTTCTTCCTTGAGCTTCTTCTTTTCGGCCTTCGTCAGATTGGGGTTGTGCTTCACCACATAATCGTGCGCGGCAAGCAGGAACCCGCCGGTTCCGCAGGCAGGATCGCAGATCGTGTCGCCCGGCTTCGGCGCGACACAGTCCACCATGGCTTGGATGAGAGGGCGCGGCGTGAAGTATTGGCCGGCGCCGCCCTTCACGTCTTCGGCGTTTTTTTGGAGCAGACCCTCGTAGGCATCACCCTTCACATCCGCGCTCATCGCCGACCAGTCTTCCTTGTCGATTAAGTCCACTATAAGACGGCGGAGCTTGGCGGGGTCTTGGAACTTGTTCTGAGACTTGTTGAAGATCAGTCCGAGCAGGCCCTTCTCATTGCCGAGCTTCTCCAGGCTGTGGCGGTAGTGGTCGAACAGCTCATCGCCGTCTTTCTTGAGCAGGCTTTGCCAACTGTAGTGTTCGGGGACAATGCTGGCTGGCTTGCCCGCCTGCGCGTCGCGCGCGGACAGGTACGGCGGCTTGGTCCGCTCGTCGGCCATCTTAAGGAAGAGCAGATACGTCAACTGTTCGACGTAATCGCCATAGCTCATCCCATCGTCACGCAGGACGTTGCAGTAGTTCCAGAGCTTTTGGACGATGGCGGAGGGGCTCATCTGAAACAGAATGGCGCGAAAACAGTGCTGTCAGGACAATGCGAGGACGAAGTCGGAAGCTTCACGGACGGGTCAAATCCATCTGCGTCATCTTTTATGTGCCGGTCATGAGTTCAGCTTCCAGAGGATGATCCTTTTTGAAACGGCTCACGCCAAGCACACTGAAGCCCAGCACATGCCCCTGCTCATCGACCCGCTCCATGACCGCATCGTGAGCCGTTGGACGCATGGACCCTGGAGCGTCCCTGAACTGCACTTCGAGATAGTCCGCTTCCGGATCGAACCAGACTTTTAGTTTTTCGGCCAAGGATGTCACCGTGGTGTGGTAGCCGGAACAGTTTCGAATTCCAACTTCCCTGAGTCCAACCTTGGTGTTCTTTTTGAAAGATGCAGCATCTCAATACCGACGACCGTGCCCTTAGCGTTGTAGTCCACGATGATGCCGGGAGACACCTCCTCGGACTCCATCGCGTCCGCGTCATCCAACGTCAAGTAGAGGGCATCGGCTTCGTGATCAACTTTCAGTTTCATAACTTGCCTCGCAAGGTTCGGTCGAAATACAGAGTGACCACGCGTGCAGGGTTGAACTGAGTATTCACTATCACACGAAGGACCCTGTTGTCATGCTCAGGAATGATTGCGAGCCGGTGCTCCAAGGCAGGATCAATGGGATCTGGAACCCTGAGGCTGGGTGCGGCCAACACCCGCTCCAACCATGCGCGCTGTATTTTACGCTTTTCTAGTGCGTCAGCCGCATGAGCGGTCAACATATACTGCATGGCAGTTCACCTGGAAAGTTCCGATAGTGGCGCGTCATCAACTGCTCGAGGTAGTCGCCATAGCTCATCCCGTCGTCGCGGAGGACGTTACAGTAGTTCCAGAGCTTTTGGACAATGGAGGATGAACTCATTTCCCAATGGCCTCACACCATACTGTGAGATATAATGTTGTCATCTAGGAGGAGCAATGGGCGACAAACCTCTTATCGAAACGAATCCGCATCTCAAGGTCACGTCAAAGTACCGGAAGGCTCTTGTGGCCAACGTCGCCAGTTCGACCGCAGTGGAAACCGGCGCACCCGTCGAATCAATCGTCCGTATCCTCACCGAACCAAGGAAGACGCCGGCACTTAAGAAGACCGGCCGCTCTGCTCGATAATCTCCTCTAGCAATTTCTCCATCGGCGCATAGTTTTTATCGAGACCTGCTTGAATCGCGGCAATGTACGCGTTCTTGCCCCTCCCCGCAATCGAGCTAAAATCCAACAGCGGCAGTCCTGCCTGGAGCGCCATCAGGGTTGTGAGGACACGAGCGAGGCGACCATTCCCATCGCGGAACGGATCGGACGCATCATAGCGATCGTCTGCAGTCATCGGCTTGTCCGATACTCAGCAGGAGATTCTGCAGCCAGAGGAAGCTCTTCCTTCAGCTGCCTGCGACCGCTTTTCGCACCAGTAACCAGTCTTCCAGAAAAAGCTTCGCTCAAAATCGACTGCCGCAGGCGCTCGGCGCGGGTGAGGTTGGCTTCGACAGTGGCTTCAAGTTCAGCGATGACCGACAGGCGGCGCTCGACTTCGGCGACTATCTGTTCTTGTTCAGCACTAGGAGGCAGCGGAACTGAGTATTTCTTGATATCGCCAAGATTGATGTGTGGATGGGCACTTCCTGTTGCAGCCAACTCCGCTTGGTGTCTGCCGAGAGGACCGTTTAACACGATCATGAAATAACGCGGATCAACCCCTTCCTGTGGCCTAAACAAACACATCCCTTGGGAAAGACAAACTCGCGCGGCAGGAGGAATGACAGCTCCCCACCCTAGACTCAATTCCCGGCTATAAACTATGTCTCCAGCTTGTGGCACATGACGTGCTGTTTGGATTGCATATTCTGTATCATTTACTCGCCGAGCATCTTTTACATTTAATTTTCCGCCGACCACATCTCGAGGACCAAGGGCAGGCACTCCAGTCTCACCATAGTGAGGTGTCCGATGTGCGCTATCAACGAAACGTGAACAAAGTTGCTCTAACGAAGCCCATGCCCAACTACTTGGCGCCGGTCCGATATTGTTTGGGTCAGGCCGTGCTGCTTCAGTGTATTTTCCTCTCCCACTCCACTTCGCCCGGCGTTCCGCGAGGATGCCTTCGAGGAGTTCGCTGGCCGGTTCCACGTCGGGATGCTGTTTGCGCCACTCTTCGGTGAGTTTCCCTTCGACGGCGGCTTTGAGGACGGCGGCTTTGTAGCGTTTGAGGTTGGCCTTGGTGCGCTTGAGTGAGACGACGGCTTCGTCGAGGCGAGAGAATTGCTTTTCGATCTCCGCGACGATGCGTTGCTGGTCTTCAAGGAGCGGGACCGGAATTGATGCCTCTTCAAGAAAAGACTGTGGGACACGCTTCTGGCCTACTGCGCCAGTCATGTGATGGGCAGCTTCACGTCGGAATCCTTGGGCAGACACGAAGTAGTAAACGTAGCGAGGATCAATTACATCATGCGGGCGAAGAACATGAAACTCTGTCGATCCAAATCCGATGTCGTTTATCAGCTTTGGCACGACCGCCATTTTGCCGTTTTCCATGCATGGGGTGATCTTGGCAAATAAGACATCGCCCTCCTTAAAGGGTGTGTAGCCTTTCTTGACTGCTCCGAAGTGCTTCGTCTGAGAGACTTCCATCCGTCCGCTGCCCGCTTCAACCGCTGCCATAGGGACGAAGGACACTTCGAGGTCGTCTCGATAGGCGGACTTATCAAGGCGTGGATTGAGGTCCACCACTTCGGACAACGGTTTCTGAGGCCAAGTCGCGCTGGGCTTGTTCAACATGGCGATACTGGAAAAAGTCCTTTCATGTCATTGCAAAGGGTTGTTCACCCCAGCAACTCCGCCATTCAGTAGAAAATAGGCAGGCTAGCGCTTCACTCCGCACATCTGCAGCAGCACGCTGAATACTTTCGGGTTGCGTTATGTGCGGATCGGCCGCTTCAGAAGTTGCGCCACTGAGCCGTATACTGAACCAGTTACCCCCTCAAGCTCATGCTCGATATCTTTGCCTCTGCCCAATTTGCTGGTCCATCGGCCGCTTGGAAGTTGCCGAGCAGCGTGCGTCGGCTTCCCGTTCTTGTCCACGTACAGCGCAACTTTCTCGTACCCTTGCTCCATGTCCGGTTCATCGCACGGGATAAACCCAAGCGTACCGAAGGCTTGGATGAAAGCATCAAGTGTTTCTTGCGCGGGTACGTTCGACGGCCAGTAGGCAAACGAACCTGCAATAGGCCACCACCATCTCTCGGCATCGCCGGCTGCCCAGGCAATGCAATTGTACTCAGGGGTAGAAGGGCTTGTGATCGCGTAAGCAGAACGGGCGAGATGGGGAAAAACGGATTCGAGGTCTTCGCTCACTAGGTCAGTCCCTGTTCCTTTCCCCACCTGAGCCAGGCATCAGCCATTTTCCTCAGCTTGCCTCGGTGTTCCGGTTGTACGGGATCGGCCCCTGTAATTGCGGTCAGCGCCCAAAACCAGTGATCTGGTGCGCGCTCAAGTTCGCGAAGCAGATAGGGAACAACCGCGAAGCCCATGCCGATAATACGTTGATAGGCCGGATGCAGCACCATCTCGGTAACAGAAGACATAAATTGCACATCCCGGCGCCACAATTCGGCAAGCGCCAGAAATTTTTCGGCGTCTCCTTGCGGCCTTCGAGTGACCGGTAGCCGGTAGTGCTCCTCTAATTCCAGCCATCGATCCGTCACCACTTGGGAATCCCGACTCATTCCCACGACAGAGAGATATTCCAGCGCTTGCGGAGGAGGAACCATAGCCATGCTCATTGGAACAACGCCTTTGTCTTCGGTGTAATACTCTTGAAAAAGACTTCATTCTTGAGAACGTGCAGGGACTCGAACGTTTCCCACATCGAGTTATCCTGCACGCTGAAGGCCGCCATACGAAACACATCAATATCGAAGATGAGTGGAATGCGTTTGCTTGACTCATCAATAGGCTCCACAGTCTCAGTGATGATCGCTACCGCCTGAGCCTTTGAGTCGGGAATGACCATCCTCATAAAAAAACTCTCTAGCCCCTGTGGAAGATCAGGGGCTATCTCTGGTGTAGTGAGAATGTACTCTTTGAAATCTTTGATCGGGAGGGGGATTTCGATGCGATTGATGTACCGGAGGGCTACGCGAGTAACCGTTTCTGGTAAGGCAACCCCAATATAATGCTGCCAAAGCTCCCGGGCTTCATCCCTCAGGGCCTCCCATTTGTCGTAAGGTTTCAGTCTGCTAAAAGTAAAGCCGTCCAGACGCGCTTGGACCACTTGCCTCCCATCAACCGAAGTAAACGAATATCCGTCCGGCCCACCTGCAGCCGATTGTGACACCTGCGCTACGGGGGTTACCTTGACCTCAAAGTGCCCGCGCCATGATACGCGTTCTTGTTTCACGGGATATCTTTGCTTGATTGTGTCGTGGAAGGTGCCTAACGTCTTCAGATCGGTTTGCACGGGAAGTTTTACCCGAATATCAAGAAGAGCTTCAGTGATAGGGGCATTCGGGAAATGAATTACTTCTACCATGGCCGAATTGTAGGTTCTTTCGCTCAGAAAAGGAAGTCCAGACGGTTTGTTCAAGCTAGAATCCGCCGGGCTTGGATCAACTGTGCTTTCCTCGAAGTTCAGTTATGACCGTATCAGAATCAATCAGCTCGACTTCCCCGCGATCGATCTGCTCGCAACGCCGTTGAATCTCCTCTCGCCACGCCTGCGAAATCTCAAAATCCTCCTCAAAATCCAGGCTCTCCAAGAGAGTTTCAGCGATCATGGCACGGGTCCCCGGCTCCAACTGCATCGCTTCCTCCAGGATCTTTTTAGCATTGGGAGACATCGTTGGATTCCTCCTTTAGGCCACCAGGGCTACGTTCAAGTTCTCTATTATCGTCTGAAGGTCCCCCTGAAACAACCGATGGGCTTTCCCCAAACCACCCTCCTGGGCAAACGGTGCGTACTCAAAGTCATCTGTTCCGATCCCCAGATTCGCCGCGACGTGGTCGCGGATCATTTCGAGCCAGTGACGCTGCTCGTCCGTGAACTTCTTCATTTTCTCCTGCTGTGCGAGCCAGGCGTTGAAGTTCGCGTTGACCCGTTCCGGGAACGGCACCAGCTCATTGTCCTGGTGGATGGCGAAACGGACGAGGGAAACCAGGTCGGTCAGAATGCGCTTGCCACTGGCGCCTTTCACCTTGGACTTCTCCAGCGCCGCATAGGCCTGCCAGAGTTGCGATTCGTTCCAGAGGTAGGGCGGCTTTTCGATGGCATCGGCCAGTTCCTTGATGTGCTCAAAGGTTAGACGCTTGCCTGCCTGCGTCACCCTGTGACGCGCAGGTAAACTGTAAAGAATCTGCAAGGCGGTGATTTCGTCTTTGTGCTTTGAGATGAACTGCTCGAACGATTGCACGATGGTGCGGGCGCGGGCCAGGGCATCGGCGCTGAAGCCTGCTTCGATGACCTGGTCATGGCTCACGTGATCGATGGTCAGTTCGTTCTTCTTTTTGATATCGATGAGCAGTTCGCGGAGCTTCGGATCTTGGAATGGCTTGGCAGCTTCCTGCAAGAGCGCGGCTGCTGCTTTTGCTATCTGCTGTTCGGTCGGCTTTGCCGTGCCGAAATGCTGCCTTGCCCGTTCTTCCTGCCGGTCCGGATTGACCGCTTCGACGAGTCGGCGGCTCAGGTCCTTGAGCGAGTGGCCGCCGCTGGCTTTCACAATGGCCTGATCGTCCGCCTTCGTGATGCGGTGCTCCATGCGGGCGAGCCGACCCGCAATGCTGGTGAGCACGTCTTCGTCGGTGTTGCCTAGTGCTACGGCCTGTAAGAGTTTGTCGAAGGCGACGCTGGGCTTCTTTTCCATCGGTCTCGCGTCGGTCATGTCCTGCTCGCAGACGCCTACGGCATCCACGATCACGAAGTGGTCTTTGCTCACGGCGTCGGGCGTGACGCTCTTCAAGTCATCGGCCTTGATGATGCGGACACCGCGGCCCTTCATCTGCTCGAAGAAGGTGCGGGATTTGACGGCGCGCATGAAGAGGACGATTTCGACCGGCTTGATGTCGGTGCCGGTGGCGATCATGTCCACGGTGACGGCGATGCGGGGCATGGGACTGTTGCGAAACGCTTGGATGAGCGACTTGGGATCGACGCCGGTGGTGCGATAGGTGATCTTCTGCGCGAAGTCGTTTCCCTTCCCGAATTCCTCACGGACGATCTTCACGATGTCCTCCGCGTGGGAGTCGTCCTTGGCGAAGATGAGGGTCTTGGGTACCCATTCTCTGCCGGGAAAGATCTCGGTGAAGAGCTTGTCCTTGAACGTCTTGATGATAGTGCGGATCTGGTCCAGGGCGACCACGTCGCGGTCGAGCTGATCGGGATCGTAGGCGAAGTCGTCGTCGAGCTGTTCCCAGCGCGTGGCGCGGGTCTCGCGGTCGCGTTTTTCGAGGTAGAAGCCGGAATCGACCTTGGAGCCGGCCTGGGTGATGGCGGTGCGGATGCGGTACACGTCGTAATTGACGTTCACGCCGTCGGCCACGGCCTGTTCGTGGTTGTATTCCATCACGAGGTTCTGGTTGAAGAAGCCGAAGGTCTGCTTATTGGGCGTGGCGGTGAGGCCGATGAGGGAGGCGTCGAAGTATTCGAGCACCTGAGCCCAGAGGTTGTAGATGGACCGGTGGCATTCATCCGTCACGATGACGTCGAAGGTTTCAATTGGAATGGCCGGGTTGTACTCGATGGGGTCCGGTTTCTTGGTCAGTCGTTCGAGCCCTGCGATGGAGGTTTCTTCGTCTTCTTCGGCCAGCTCGCGGCCCTTCAGCATGGAATACATGCGCTGGATCGTTCCGATACAGACGCGCGCGGTGGTATCGAGCTGATTGCTCGTGAGGCGTTGGACGATGAACTCTTCGGTGAATTTGAAGTTGTTGTAGGGCGAGACGTATTGCTGGAATTCCTTCAACGTCTGATCGCCCAGGTTGCCGCGATCGACGAGGAAGAGGACGCGCTTGGCTCCGGCGAACTTGATGAGGCGGTAGATAAAGTTGATGGCCGTAAAGGTCTTGCCGCTGCCGGTGGCCATTTGAATGAGGGCGCGGGGACGATCCTGGGCAAGCGATTTTTCCAGGTTCTTGATTGCGGTGACTTGAGCAGGCCATAAACCGTCTGTAATGAGAGGGTGTGCGTCGGCCAACTGCTTGAGACGACCACGGAGCGTGGGATAGATGAGGTAGGGCTCGCGCTTCAGGGCAGCAAGATCGTTGCGCGCGCCCTCTCTTGAGGCTATACCGGCTTTGTCGATCCATTCGGCCAGCGTCTCGGGTTTGTGGAAGGCAAAGATCTGACGGCTGCGAGGTTCGGGATCGAGACCATTGGTGAATCTGGTTTCGATGCCGGTGCTTTGATACAGGAACGGGAGAGGTCTGATGTAGGCCGGCAGTTCATCCGGCAGTCCCTGACTATACTTGGCCGCCTGAACTTCAACTCCTACTAGAGGGAATCCTTCCTTCTTGGCCTCGACAACGCCAGCCGCCTTTCCGTCTATATAAAGGAGATAGTCCGCAAACCCGTGACCGCTTATGAGCGGAAAGTTCCTGAGCGCGATCCCTCGACCAGCATGCAGATTGACGGCTTTCGTGTCTTGAACTTTCCACCCGGCTTTTTCTAATGCCTGGTCAATCTTCTCGCGCGCCAGATCCTCGGGTCCGAGCATGGGCGCAAGAATACATTTTTGCTACTCGGAAATCACCCATTCCAAAGGTGGGCATGTATTGGGACGCGAGAAAGGCGGGACGAGCGAGACAAGCGAGAGGGGTAAAACGGACAAGAAGAGCGAGACAGGCGAGACGAGCGAGACAAGTGAGAGGAAAAACCTCGTATTTCTACCGGTTGGCGAACAACAAGAATACGGACATACAAATGAGGAATTATTGCAGGTGGCCCGATTCTTTCCATCATCCATGCAACAGACGCCTTGTCCCCGCCTCTGTCTTCGTGAGGATGCCCTCGGAATGAGCGAGCATTACCGGGAGCAGCGAGGTATCCGCCGAGACTTGGCCGGGAAGGAAAGCTGGAACTAACCGAGGATCACGGTTGGTAACAGCCGTGGCTGAGAGAATTCCAGAAGGGCGCACAGCGCGGATGCAGCGCTAATAAGTGCGCTGGTTCCGCCCGGCTGAGCCCGGCTGGATCGCTGCGTGAGGTACCGCGAGCGAAGCCGAGGGCTTCGAACTTCTACGCCGGCATGTTACGACGGGACCGTGACAGCGGAGGTCACGTCTTGAAGAAGTTCGGAGTTCTGGGTTGGGTGCCGAAGCCGAAAGGGGTGAGGGGCTAGGCGGCGTGGGAGGCAGCCTTTTCCAGCAGCTCGTGAATGAGGGTCTGATATGGCTTCTTTTGCTTCGCAGCCATCTTTCGTAACCGATAAAGCAGTCGGGGGGCAATCCGAATGGCGATCAGTTGCTTCGCGACCCCGCTGGCAGGCCGGCCAACTCTTCTCATTCGCCTCAATTCCTCATCGGTCGCTTCGGGAATATCGGAGAAATCAATCTGCGAATCCGGAATATGCTTGGCGCTCCTTCCGACTCGCCTGCCTGGCGCTGATAATGCGGATCGATTCCTTTTCATGTTCGCTCCCCCGTATGGTGTCTACAATGAACAGTATTCGGCCTGTCGCCGACTTTCCTAGGCGTTGACGGCGAAGCTCGTGAGACGAATGCTCTGGATCATCCCCGTCCAATCCATTCGGGTCATCGAAAACTGTACTCGCTTCTTCGAACGGGACGCCGTGTTTCTCGGAATTAGACTTGGCTTTCGCGGCATCCCAGGTAAATGCATTCATGTATATACGCTAATTCTGCCCTTCAGTTCAAGCTGAGGGAGCACCCGCCCTCGCGACTGTTGAGTGATATCACCGGTCTTCAACGCTCTAGGAGCGCACAGACATACTGTTTCGGTGGCGCGAAATCAAATGGCTGGTGACGGAAATGGTTGGATTTATGCGGGCCTGAGAGGTCAAAGGTCTGCGGGGCAGTTCTGAGTTTTGGGTTCTGAGGTAGGGTGCAAAACCAAACAAACTAAACAAACCAAATGAACCAAACAAACCTTCCCTAACGTCCCAATCCTTTGAGGAAGTCCCTGCCCTGTTGCTTGAGGTCTTCCGGTTTTGTCGTCCCTTGCAGCAGTCCCTTGACCGTGTCTTCCGCTTTCTTCTGCGCCTGTTCCTTTAGTTTGCCGGTTAAGGCTTTCTGATCCAATCCGTACGAGGGCGCCTGGGCGGTGCCGGTGATCGTGAGCGGCAGACGCAGGCGGCCGTCTTTCATGACGATCTTGGCGGCCGGCGAGGAAGCGGCAATTCTCCTGCTGAGGTCCTGCGACAGGTCGAGGTTCACGGCGAGGTTCAACGCCTGGTCGAATCCAATGGTGCCGCCTCCTGTGGCCTGGAAGTCGTGGCTGTCCATCAAGAGCCGTTGGACCTGGATGATCCCCTGCTTGATGGCGAGATCGGTCTCGATTGTGGAAAAGACCGTGGCCTTGGGCTGGTCAAGCGAGATACCGGCCACTTTGAGCATGGCGATGGCTTCCTGCAGGAGATTCACCCCTTCGATCCTGCCGTCTTTCACCCCCATGTGCCCCGTGCCTTGCAGAGTTTTCGTAAGGTCCGGCATGGAGAAGCCGCGGCCCTCCACGGCGAGATCGGCCCCTGCCGTTCCGCTGACCGAAACTGCGGTGGTGGCCAGGGCGGCGAGCGCCGGGCCGAGCTGGATTCCTTGCACCTTCATCGCGCCGCTGAACGGCGGAGCCTCGGAGCCGGACGTGAGCCTTCCCTCCTTCCTCACCTGTCCGCCGAAGACCTGAAAGGAAGCGTTCGAGACGATCACCTCCTGTCCTCGGATTTCGGCGGCGATCTCGAGATTGGTTACTTCAACCGGCTTCTTCAGCGGGAGAGCGACCGGCAGATCGGCCGTATTGATCGACGGGGCGCTGATGATGAGGCTGGCGTTTCGCCCGGCCGTCTTACCGGTGATGATACAGTCGATTTTTCCCGCGGTGAGTTTGAAATTAATGGCATCGAGATCGGCGGACTCCTTCAGCGGACCGAAGGTGCCGTCGAGCCGCACCGGCAGGTTCAAGGGTTGGACGAGGGTTCGGAATCGGAGACTGGGCGTCTCGCCGAGGCCGACGGATTGGAGGAGGAACTCCAGATCCTGCAAGACATACTCGGTCGGCTTGGCCGCCGACAGATCCCGATAGGTGAGTTTCCCGCCTTCGATGGAGACCCGATCGACGGCCAGCATGGCCAGGATTTTGAGCGGGCCTTCGGGCGATGGAATGGGTGCACGCGACGGCGTTTCAGGCACCTTCACGCCTGGTCGACCGAGGGTCGAGACGTTCAGGACGCCGTTCTTATTCTTGATGACCGTGATCACCGGATCGCGCAGCGTAATCTCTTCGACCTCGACCTTGCCGCCGAGCAACGGCATGAGTTTGATTCCCACATCGAGCGACGTGAGAGAGGCAAAGGGATCTGAGCCGAAGGCGGGATCGTCCAGCACGGCAAACCCTGCCACCTTGGCGCCGATCCGCGGCCAGATGGTCAGGCGGATGTCTTGCAGGCGGACCTTGCGATTGAGCGCCTCTTCGATGAGCGGTTTGTACTGGTCCTGATATTTGTTGAGGTCGATCAGAAAGGGAAGCGACAGGATGACGACGACCAGCAGGACCAGTCCGATCAGGAGACCGACGGCGATTTTCATCAGCGTACCTCGTTGCGAGCATCCGCGTTAGCCTTCGTGTTCAAGAATACGCCGACGAGGACGAGAAAGCACCAGGTCTTTCCGGGGATCGAGCTGCGGCACCCGGAGCGTGCGAGCATTCCATCCCGACTTTCCTTTTGCGCTGGCATCCCCTGCTCTGTAAGATGGTGATCAGGAGCGCGTGTATGAGCGACGATCCCACTCCTCGAACGCAGGCCGACACCGATCCGGAGGAAACCAGCGAGTGGCTGGATTCCCTCGAGTACGTGCTCGAGAAGAACGGCGCCGCGCGGGCGACGTACCTCTTCGATCGGCTCCGTGACCGGCTCGGCGCGAGCGGCGCGCGGGTTCCTACACCGCTCAATACGCCCTACGTCAACAGCATCCCGGCCTCCCGGGAACCGCCCTACCCCGGCAATCTGGAAATCGAACGCCGAATCCGCAGCCTGATTCGCTGGAACGCGATGGCCATGGTCGTCAAAGCCAACAAAGAGCGTCCGGGCATCGGCGGGCACATCTCGACCTTTGCCTCGGCGGCCACGCTGTACGAAGTCGCTTTTCACCACTTTCTCCACGGGAAGGACGCGCCGCAGGGCGGCGACCAGGTCTACTTCCAGGGCCATGCGGTCCCGGGGATCTACGCGCGAAGCTATGTCGAGGGCCGCCTTCCGGAAGAGGCGTTGCATCGCTTTCGGGCCGAGCTGAACTCCGGCGGACGAGGCCTGTCCTCCTATCCGCATCCCTGGCTGCTGCCCGACTACTGGGAATTCCCCACCGTGTCGATGGGCCTCGGGCCGATCATGTCGATCTACCAGGCTCGATTCAACCGCTACCTTCAAGACAGGGGCCTCAAGGATACGAGTCGGCAGCGCGTCTGGGCTTTCGTCGGCGACGGTGAAACCGACGAGCCGGAAAGTCTCGGCGCGCTCACGCTCGCCTCGCGCGAGCAGCTGGACAATCTGATCTGGGTGGTCAATTGCAATCTTCAACGTCTCGACGGCCCGGTGCGCGGCAACGGCAAGATCATTCAAGAACTGGAAGCCATCTTCCGCGGCGCCGGCTGGAACGTGATCAAGGTGATCTGGGGAAGCGATTGGGATCCGCTGTTGGCGCAGGACGATGAGGGCCTGCTGGTCAAGCGCATGGGCGAGGTCGTGGACGGCTGGTATCAGAAGTACACCGTCGAAGGCGGCGCCTTTGCGCGCGCGCATTTTTTCGGCGCCGATCCACGATTGCTCAAGATGGTGGAGAGCTATTCGGACGAGCAGATCCACAAGATGCTGCGCGGCGGGCACGATCCACGGAAACTGCACGCCGCCTACAAGGCCGCCGTCGAGCACAAGGGGCAGCCGACCGTGATCCTGGCCAAGACGATCAAGGGCTACGGCCTGGGCGAAGCAGGCGAAGGGCGCAACGTCACGCATCAGCAAAAAAAGATGAACGAGCAGGAGCTGCGCGAGTTCCGCACGCGATTCGGCGTGCCGGTCTCCGACGAGCAGCTCGGCTCGACGCCCTTCTTCCGGCCGCTCGCCGGCAGTCCGGAGGCCGCCTACCTCGCGGAGCGGCTCAAGGCCATGGGCGGGTCCATTCCAGAGCGGCGCGTGAAGGTCGAGTCCCTGGAGACGCCGGCGCTTGACCAGTTCAAGGAGTTCCTCGAAGGATCAGGCGACCGCGCGGTCTCCACGACGATGGGGTTTGCCCGCATGCTGGGCCGCCTGCTCGGCATCAAGGATTTCGGGAAGCATCTCGTGCCGATCATTCCCGACGAAGCGCGGACGTTCGGCCTCGAGGCGCTCTTCCGGCAGTACGGCATCTACTCGCACGTCGGCCAGCTCTATGAGCCAGTTGATAAGAGCTCACTCCTCTATTACTTCGAGGCGACCAACGGACAGATTCTGGAGGAAGGCATCACCGAGGCTGGCTCGGTGTCGTCCTACATCGCCGCCGGCACCGCCTATGCGACGCATGCGCTGAATACCATTCCGTTTTACATATTCTATTCGATGTTCGGCTTCCAACGGGTTGGCGACCTGATCTGGGCTGCCTCCGATATGCGGACGCGCGGTTTTCTGCTGGGCGCCACGGCCGGACGCACCACGCTGGAAGGCGAAGGGCTACAGCACCAGGACGGGCACAGTCACCTGCTCGCGAGCGCCTCTCCGACGATCGCCGCCTACGATCCGGCCTTCATGTTCGAGCTGGCGGTCATTTTGCAGGACGGACTGAAGCGCATGTACCAGGAACAACAAGAGCTGTCCTATTACATCACGCTCTACAACGAGCCTTACCCGATGCCGCCGATGCCGGCCAATGTAGAGGAAGGCATCAGGGAAGGGATGTATCGCTTCCGGCCGGCGCCAGAGCGCGGCAAGTATCAGACTCATCTGTTGGCCAGCGGCCCGCTGATCAACGAGGCGCTGCGGGCCCAGGAGCTTCTGCTCCGCTACGGCGTATCGGCGGACGTGTGGAGCGTGACCAGTTACAAAATGCTGCGTGTCCGCACGCTCGAGGCCGAGCGCTGGAACCGGTTGCATCCGGAGGAACCGCCGCGCGTCAGCTACCTTCAGAAGACGGTGCAGGGATTGAACGGCCCCTGCGTGGCCGTGAGCGACTACGTCCGCCTGGTCAGCGAACAAATCGCTCCCTGGATCACCGGCGGCCTGCTCGCGCTGGGCACGGACGGTTTCGGTCGCAGCGACAGCCGGAAGGCCTTACGTCGGTTCTTCGAGATCGATGCGGAACATCTGACCGTGGCAACGCTCTACTCGCTCCATCGGCAAGGGACCATTGAGGCCCAGGCCGTCCAGAAGGCCATCCAGGACTTGGAAATCGTGGCCGACGACGAGGCGCCCTGGCAGCGGTGACAGATAGGTTTATTTGGTTTGTTTAGTCTATTTGGTTGAAGATCCGGACAACCAAACAAACTAAATGAACCAAACAAACGAAAAAAACACAGCCATGAGAGTCGAACTGCCGTTTCTGGCGGAAGGCGTCGAAGGCGGCGACGTGGTCCAACTCCTCGTCCACGAGGGCGATCAGGTCGCGGAGGGACAATCCCTGCTCGAGCTCGAGACCGAGAAGGCCACGGTGCCGGTGCCGGCACCGGCTGCCGGTAGAATCACCCGCCTACTCGTGCGCCAAGGCGATCACGTCAAGGTCGGACAGGCGCTCGTCGAGCTGGACGGCGCCGACGGCGAGAAGTCGAAGGGCCAGACGTCGACGCCGGAGAGATCGGCGGTGGCGCCGGCCTCGCAATCGCCGCCCGCTGTGGAGGCGGCTGCCCCACCCTCCACCTCACCACCGTCGAAGACGGAACAGCCGGCGCGGGAGCCAGCTGGGGAAAAGTCTGTTGCGGCCAGCTCGCCGTCCGGTGGCGCCGCGATCCCTGCACCACCGTCCGTCCGCCGGCTCGCGCGCGAGCTGGGTGTCGATCTCGCGCAGGTGAAGGGCTCGGAAGCCGGCGGCCGCATTACCGCCGAAGACGTCAAAGCGTTCGTACGGGAACGCACCAGGCGCAGCGGCGCGTCACCGGGCAAAGACGACCGGGGCGGCAAGGTCTTTACGACCATGTACGGGACCGAACGGCGCGAGGCGCTCCCGTCGATCCGGCGCAAGATCGCAGCCAACATGACCCAGGCCTGGACGACGATTCCACATGTGCATCAATTCCAGGAGGCCGACATCACGGATCTGATGGAACTGCACAAGCGGTACGCGCCGGAATTTAAGAGGAAGGGCGCCACGCTCACGCTGACCAGCCTCTTCATCAAAGCCTTGGTCCACGCGCTTAAAATATACCCACAGTTGAACGCCACGCTGGATCTCACCAACGGCGAAGTCGTGTACAAGGATTACTACAACATCGGCGTGGCGGTGGACACGCCGGCTGGATTGATCGTGCCGGTGGTGCACCAGGTCGATCAGAAGGAGCTCTTGCAAATCTCTCTCGAGCTTGCCGATCTCGCGGAACGTACCCGCAAGCGGGAGGTCAAGCTGGAAGAGCTGCGCGGAGCGACCTTCACGGTGAGCAACATGGGCGGCCTCGGCGCCGGTCCGTTCACGCCGATCATCTATCCGCCGCAAGTCGGCATTTTGGGCGTCGGGAAAGCCCGCATGACTGCGGTGTATCGCGATGGCCAATTCGTTCCGCGCCGGATTCTGCAGCTCTGCGTGGCCTACGACCATCGGCTGGTGGATGGAGCGGTAGGCGCCCGTTTTACCAACGAGATCGTGAAAGTGCTGGAAGATTTCCAGGGAATGTTTCTCGGATTGTAAAAAGAGGTTTGTTTGGTTCATTTGGTTTCTTTGGTGTATTTGGTTCCAGATCCGAAGTCCGGACGACGTAGTCACAACTAGACAAACCAAATGAACCAAGCAAACCAAACAAACCAGCTGCACCCAACCAAACAAACCAAATAAACTAAACAAACCAAAGAGACCATATGAACCAGAACAACCAATATGACGTCGCGGTGATCGGCGCAGGGCCAGGCGGCTATGCGGCGGCTTTCAAGGCTGCAGATCTGGGCTTGCGCACCGCCTTGATCGATCAGGATCCGCAGTTGGGCGGTACCTGTCTCCTGCGCGGATGTATTCCGTCAAAAGCGCTGCTCCACGCAGCTCGATTGGTGACTGAAGCGGAGGAAGCCAAGGGCTGGGGGATCCATTTCGACAAGCCACGCCTTGATCTGGAGGCGCTGCGCGGTCGCCTGAAAACCATCGTCGGCAAACTCACCAAGGGGGTGCAGACCCTGGCGGGCAGCCGCAAGGTCGAGGTCATCCGGGCGCGGGCCTCGTTCAAGGATGCGACGACGCTGCGGCTCTCCGGCCCAGACCGGCAAGGGGAATTGGCGTTCGCCCACGCGATCCTCGCCACCGGCTCGCGACCAACGATGCCGGATGCGTTGAAGCTCGACGATCCACGCGTGATGGATTCAACGAGCGCCCTCGGCTTGCCGGATGTTCCCGCGCGCTTGCTGGTCATCGGCGGCGGCTACATCGGCCTCGAATTGGGCACCGTGTATCAGGCGCTCGGCTCCGAGGTGACGGTGGTCGAAGCGCTGCCGCGCCTGCTGAACGGCGCCGACCCTGATCTCGTGCGGCCGCTGCAACAGCGCATGCAGCGCCGGTTCAGGGCGATCCTGCTGAATACCGAGGTGAAACAATTGGAAGCCAAGAAAGAGGGTGTGGCCGCGACATTCAGGACTGCCGACGGAACGAGTACCGAGACCTTCGACCGCGTGCTCGTCGCCGTGGGACGAAGGCCCAACACGGAGGAGCTGGGATTGGACCAGACAAAGGTCATGGTCTCGCCGCAGGGCTTTGTCCAGGTCGATCGGCAGCTGCGCACGGCCGAGCCCACGATTTTCGCGATCGGCGACCTCGTCGGCGAGCCGATGCTCGCGCACAAAGCGACCCATGAGGGACTGGTCGCCGCGAAAGTGATCGCGGGGCAGCCCGGCGCGTTTGACCCGGCTGCCATCCCGGCCGTCGTCTTCACCGATCCCGAGATCGCCTGGTGCGGACTCACGGAAGAGGCGGCCAAGGCATCGGGACAAGCGGTGAAGGTCACGCGGTTTCCATGGGCGGCCTCAGGACGCGCCACGACGTTGGACCGCAACGAGGGCGTCACCAAGCTGGTGCTCGATGCAGAGTCCGGCCGCATCCTCGGCATGGGACTTTGCGGCGTGGGAGCGGGCGAGCTGATTGCGGAGGGGGTCTTAGCGGTCGAGATGGGCGCGGTCGCAGAAGATCTGGCCTTCTCGATTCATCCGCATCCGACCCTGAGCGAGACGGTCATGGAGGCGGCTGAATCGTTCCATGGATCACCCACGCATCTCTTCATCTCGAAACGGTCTTAACGTGCGCGCGCTCCGCCTGCTCGATCTGACCCTGCCCTCGCCGGCCGAGAATCTCGCTCTGGATGAGGCCTTGTTGGAGGAACTGGACGAACAGGGCGGCGACCCCGTACTCCGCTTTTGGGAGAGCGACCGTCCCTTCGTGGTGTTGGGGCGGGCCTCCTCCCTGAACGACGACGTGCATCTCGCTGCCTGCGAGCAAGACGGCGTCCCCGTCCTCCGGCGGGCAAGCGGCGGAGGTACCGTCCTCCAGGGACCGGGATGCCTCTCGTACGCGTTCGTGCTTCCGCTCGACCTGCATCCTCATCTCGCGAACATCCGCAGTACCTATCAATTCATCCTGGAACGGATCGCCGGCGCGCTCCATCGATGGGAACCGGCTATCGCCTTTCGAGGCATCAGCGATCTGGCGATCGGCGAGAGGAAAATCTCCGGTAACGCGCAGCGTCGAGTCCATCATGCCCTCCTCTTCCATGGCACCATCCTGCATGGCATGTCGGCGCAGGTGGTTGCGCGCTACCTCAAGCAACCGGGGCGGCAGCCGGACTATCGCCGGGGCCGCCCTCATAGTGCGTTTTTACGGACGATCGAGGCGCAAGCGGAGGATATCAAGCGGGCGATGGCCGATGCCTGGTCCGTCCGGTCGAAGCGCGACGGCTGGCCGGTCGCCCGCACAGAGGAGAGAACCCTGGACGTCATCCAGCGAAGCGCGGAAGCTTCGTGACGCGCGGGAGAGGGATGAACCAGGAGGGTTTCGTTACGCCCGGGGCTTGGGACAGTCGGTTTGAACTTGCCGTGCCTTGCACAAGCTGTATCTGCCGTTTTCCGCCCAGTACCTCAATGACTCATACACGTCGGCCCAGGTATTGAACGAATCGGCATCGAGCTTTTTCGTTCCGACCCGGCGATCGACGATCCCTCTCAGCACTTCTCCGGTTGCGGCATCGCTCACCTTGGCTTCGATCACGGCCTCTCCGGTAAAGGCCGGTTTGCCGGTTGCGGCGGTCTTGAGCACCGATCCGGCCGCCAGCGCATTCATCGGAGCAGGGACTGCCGACACGACATCCAACATGGGCCAGGACTCCTCGAGATGAGTCATCGCGACCTGCACGCGGAGAGTTTTCGGGCCGGGTTTGTCGACCATCTCGAAATCTTTGGATAGCTCCTGGTAGATCAAGGCGTAGAATGTGTCGGCCAGGAGTTGCGTTTGACTCTGGGAGATCCCGTGCATCTTGGATTCCGGACCGCGGAAGATCAACACGGGATCCAGCAGGATTTTTGTGTAGGAGTTGGGCGGCAAGAGGGCCACCTTGGGATTCTTGTAGATCAGCAGCGACTCTCCCGCACTCTCGTTGCCCTCAGTCATCACCGGGTACAAATCTTTCAGGAACCCCAGCCGTTCCACGGTCCTCGCCTGTTTCGTCGCCGGGCATCCGGTGAAGAGGAGCACCATCGCGATGAGCACGACGCGTTGCAGTGGTATCATGGGGTCCTTCCGCGCAAGAGGAATCGTCGCGTGCCCTTTCGTTCTGAGGGCGAATCACCCGCCGGAAGCTTACGGGGAGGCATGAGAAGATTGCAATACGTAAGGGAAGATTTCCGGCTGCGTTTCAGCCGTCCCGGATAAGCGATTCAGACTCTCAGCTAAAGACATCCGTAAGGATTCAGTCTATGGTGCGACAACTCGTCGATGTGTCAAGCCCGAACTACCGCCGTTCACCAGGAGGATTCCATGCAGACCCGTGCCGACGCATCTGCCATTGCTTCTCTTAATAGAGAGGAGTACCTTCCATTTCCCTACTGGTCCTCAGCAAAGGAGGCTTCCATGAAACTGTTCCGATTGCTCCCCGTGATCGTTGGATTGCTGCTCTCGTTCACCTCATTGGCTTCGGCCGAAATACTTGCCCTACTCAATTATGAGAGCAAGCCGGATCAGAAAGTGCGGCGGGAAGGGATCGCGATCATGGAAGTGGATCCCGAATCGCAAGACTTCGGGAAAATTTTGATGGAGATTCCCCTGCCGCCCGACCTCGTGGCCCATCACATCTTTTTCAATCGCGACAAGAGCAAAGCCTACATCACGGCCTTGGGGAAGAGCATCCTGCACGTCGTGGACCTCACCAAGTTTCCCTATCGTCTCCGCGCGATTGACGTGCCGGACTGCCAAGTCGGCGAAGATCTCGTGGTGTCGGAAGACAACAAGACCTGGTACCTCACCTGCATGGGCTCGAGCAACGTGATCATGGGCGACGCCGTGAAAGATCAGCCGATCAAGACCGTGAGTGCCGCGCAGCCGGCCGACGCCTACATCATGTATCCGCACGGGATCGCCATTCACAACGGCATCGACCGGGTGCTTGTCACCAGCACAGTCAAGCCGGATATGTCGGAGGCGGGTGACACGGTGACGGTAATAGAGGCGAGTACCGGGAAGGTCTTGTCCACGCACCGGGTCACGTCGAAACCCGCTCCTGCCAAAGTGGCTCCGGTCGAAGTCATGTTTTCCCCGAATGCCAATCCGCCGGTGGTGCACATCACCAACATGCTCGAAGCCACGCTGTGGGCCGGCGTCTGGGATCCGAAGACCAAGGCGTTTTCCTTCCATCAGGTGGACGACTTTGGTCCACGCGAACAAGGCATGCCGTTGGAGATGCTCTACAACGCGAAGGGGGACCGGTTGTTCGTCACAACGGCTAAGCCGGGTTTCGTCAACCTCTATGACAACAGCGATCCGAAGCACCCGAAGTTTCTCAAAACCATTCCCGCGGCTGCGGGCGCTCATCATACGGTGTTGTCGCCTGATGAGCGGTACCTGTTCGTCCAGAATAGTCTGCTGAATCTGGAAGGCATGAGCGACGGCTCCATCACGGTGATCGATCTCAAGAACGATAAGGTCCTGGGCAGCATTGATACATTGAAAGCGGCCGGATTCAATCCCAACTGCATCATGCCGCTGCCGAATCATTTTCAGCAGGCGAAGATGAGGTGAACTATTCTTCCATCCTGCCTTGGAGAAAGAGCGATGTCTCGAGGGTGCGGAAGAAGTCCTGATAGGGCCGTGGATCTTCCACGGCTTGCAGGTAGAACTGCGCGTTGGCCCGCACGGTCGACTGCGTCTCGCCGCGGGGGCGGATCGTCGCGGTAAAGCGCACGAGATTGCTGCGGTGATAGAAGGGGCCCCAAGACCGATAATTTCTGGTGAGGAGGAGCAACGTATCCGGCCGGTATAGAAGATACGACGAGTCCGTCAGATAGGTCTCTTCGATTTCGACGTACTTCTTTCCTGAGACAATCCCAAGCTCCCCGTCAAGCACTTCCACCTTGAAATCCAGATCCTGCATGGTGGACACAAGAGCTTCAAGAAGCCGCCGGCGATCGGTGGTGTCGTACACGCGCGTTTGGGCGGCTCGTATCTTGAGCTGGCTCGTTTCCGACAGCCAGATCTGCTCCCTCGAATCCGATTGGTTCTCATGGCGCAATTCGTAGCTATTGCAGCCCTGGAGCCACAGGAGGCAGACGAGAGCGGCGCCGGCCACGCGGGACCAGGCAACCGGTTTCAGCACGGCGGCGATCAGTCGGGTCGTAAGGATGGTTTACTCCTTTCAATGAAGAGCGAGCGTTCGAGGGAGGCGAAGAAGTTCTGGTAGACCTTCGGGTCTTCGATCGGCTTGTTGTTGTAAATCGCGTTGGCCCGGATGGTCAGCTGCGCCTCGCTCAACTGGCGGACGGTGACCGTGATGGTGACAACGTCGTAGTAGTTCGGCTCCGCGAAGCGCGCGGCCGTGACGAGCCCGAGAGGCTCGTTGGCCCGTTCGATGATAAACCCGAGGTCCTGCAAGGAAGCGATCACGGCCCTGATGGCCTGATTCCGGTCCTTGGCGTCGTAGGTCCTGGTTTGGATGTTCCGGATCTTCAATTGCGCTTCGGTCGGCGCCAAGAGGGTCTGCGGCTGTTCCGGCGTCGTACAACCGTACAGCAGGGCGCAATAGATGATGATTGCGGCTTCCCATCCCCATCGCTTGTCGATCATGTGTCCTCGTTGCCGGATTAGATGTCTTGCGCTTCCAGGAATACGGCTTTAGATAGTTTGGCGAAGAACTGCTGATAGATCTCGGGGTCCCGGATCATTTCCATATATTGTTCGCCCGGCGGAATGTATTGTCGGTTGGATTGACCGTCCCCTTTCCAGACGACGCGGAAGAACGTGATGCGCACTTCCTGCTTCGTAGCCTGGGGATTGAGCGGTCGCGTCACCAGGGCCGCGACGATCTTCTGGTGCAAGTCGACCGGCGTGACGACGCTGCCGAGCGACAGGAAGAAGAACAGGACCCGCTGAAAATATTGCCGGCGCTCCCGCGCGCTCCGTTCTTTGACGGCGCGAAAATAGCCCACTTCATGCTGGCTTTCTTCGACCTGAAAACCGAGATCCTGCAGGACGGCCGCTGACGCCGATAGCAGCTCATTTTCGTTCTGGGTTTCGAAGGCTCTCGTCGACATCGCCCGGTTTCTTGCGCTTTCGGGCGTGAGCTGGAAGAGCTCATCCGGCTTCGTTTCCTGAACACAGCCGGACAAGCTCGCGAGACTGACGAGAAGCGCGAGGCCGGCGAGAAACTGATGACGATGGTTTATTTGGTTCATTTGGTTGGTTTGGTTCGTGAGTTCAATTTAGTTGAAGCGAGGTCGTTCCGAACAACCAAACCAACAAGACAAACCAAACCAACCAAATGAACCAGGTTGTCGTTCAGAACTGCGTGTAGTTGTAGGCAAAATCGCGGACCTTCTTGTCCTCGTCGTACTTGATGATGATGGTAAGAGTCCGCTGCCGTTGGGAGCTGGAGCTATCCCGTGAGTTCGAACCCAGGATGATCAACGTGCCGAAGGAAGAGCTGCTCGTGTCGACACGGTCGGTCGAGACTTTGTCGTACATCCACACTTCCCGGCGTTTCTCGTCGGTCGTGACGATGTTCGGCGAGCCGAGTATCTCGGCAACTTGCGAGGCAGGCATGCCGACTTTGATCTCGCCCTGCACCTTTCCAACTGTCAGGCGGTCTTCTTTGATCTCGGCCTTTTGCCCTCCCCCGCATCCGGCGAGGACGATTGCCAGTCCTAGGCCTAATAGCATCCATCGATGTTTCATCGTGACCCCCTTCTCTCCTTTATGGCTTCGTGCACGACCGTCTTCGAACCTGTGAGTGCTTCGTTGCCTACAGCCTACCATGACAGGGAATGTCCTTCACAGCCGGTGCCGTATGCCAGTCTCGCATTTCTCGCCTGTTTCGCCGGTTGGTTGCTTTGGTCTATTTTGTTTATTTGGTTTGTCTTGTTGGTTTGGTTGCCCCGATCGAGGAAGGCTAAACAGACTGTTTTCCAACCTTTCTATCGAGCAGGATCGCGACCAGCATGTCGCTCATGACGTTCACGCCGGAGCGAATCCTGGCGAGAATCCAGTCGACGGTCATGATGAGGGGAATGGAGGCGGTAATGACCTGATCCGGCAGGCCGGCGGCGGAGAGCACGAGCGGCAGCACGACCATGCCGGCCTCGGGAATCCCCGCCACGCCGAGACCGGCGATCATCGAGGCGGCGACGATCAAGAGCTGATTGCCGATCGCCAGGTCGAAGCCCAGGGCCTGCGCGAGAAACAAAGCAGCCATCGCTTCATAGAGGGTAATGCCGTCGTTATTCAGGTTGGTACCGACACAGGCTGCGAGGCGGGCGGATTCCGGCGACACGTTCATTCGATCGAGGCAGCGGAGCGTGACCGGCACGGTCGCGAGGCTGCTGTTGCAGGAAACGGCGGTCATGATCGCGTCGGCGCCCTTCCCAAAATAGATCTTCGGCGATTTCTTCCCTACCAGCCAGGCGAGAGTTGGATAGTAGACGAGCGCATGGAGCGCAAGGCCTGCCAGGATGGTGACGAGAAAGATCCAAAGGAGCGAGAAGACCCCGACGCCTGCTCTGCCGACGACATAGGCGAGCACGCCGAAGACAGCGAACGGCACGGCATGAATGATCCAGCCGAGGATGCGCACGAGCCAGTGATAGAGGCTTTCGACGGTCTGCACGATGGTTTCCACTGCGCCGGCCTGACGGCGCGGCTCGGCGCGCAGGCGGCGGAGCGCGGCGCCCAGGATGAGCGCGAGAAGGACGACGCCGATCACGTTGCTGCTCGTGAAGGGCTGGAACATGGTGCGGGGAATATAAGACGTGAGACGCTCGAACGGACTCTCCCCGCCTGGCTGCGCAGCGGCAGAGCGGTTCGTTGCCGCTGGTGAATCGGGCATGATGTTCAGCAGTTTGTCGATGTGACCCTGCCAGCTGACGCCCGGCTCCCAGAGATTCATGAGCAGGAGTCCGATCGTCATGGCGACCGACAGGTTGATAAAACAGATGACGATCAGCTTGGCGCCTTGGCGCAGCGGGAGGCTCGTGCGGATGAATGCGTCGAGGATGGCGAAGAAGATGAGCGGAATGGCGAGCGTCTTCAGCAACGTGATGACGATCAGGCCCAGCCTGCCCAGGTGCTCGTTGCGCAACCAGCCCAGGAAGGGCTCCTTGCCGAAGGCGATACCTAGGAGCGTTCCGCCTGCTGCGGCGAGGAGGACTTGCGTATAGAGCGGCACAGGGACTGTCGCCTTTCCGGTCGGCGACTGTCCCTGTGGGGAAGCGGGACTGGCACCGGCCAAGCCGGAGCCAGCCCCTATGAAAAGACGGAATGCCAGAGCGACACCAACCAACCCTTCAGTGCCGAGAAGAAACCTTCATCGGCCGGTTCAGCCGGCCGCTTCGGTATCGGCGGCGGCGCCGGTGGCGTGGGAGGTGTGACGGCAGGAGCTGCCGGCACCGCTGCGGTCGGCGCGGAAGCGAGATCCGCCGGCGCTGGTGACGGAGGGAAAGGAGGGATTCTCGTCGGTCCGGGAATTTGCGAAGCCGGAGGAGGGATGGTCGGCGTTCTGAATCCCTCTGTGTCATCCAACTTCGCCCTGTACTTGTCGGCCGTGATTTGTAATGCGGGACGCTCGGATTTTTCACGCTGCAGGGCTTCCCGGAGGCTGTGCTGTTGGGCGGCGAGCTGGTTGATGGCACGAGTGAGTTTGGCCAATCGTTCCTCGCCGAGCTTTCGTTCCGCTTCGGCCTCGTCTTTGGCCTGTTGGACCGCGGTCGCAGCGGATTCGGCCTCTCTGGTGGCTTCCTGTGTGAGAGGCTCCATGGCCTTCACCTGCTGGGAGAGACGCTGCTGCTCCGCCTTCGTGCTTTGGAGCTCCGCCTTGGCCCCCTCCATGTCGGCGACGGCATCGTCGTAGGTGCTCTTCCAGACGCAGCCGCTGGCGGTGAGGAGGGCGAAGCAGAAACTACAGACGATGGCTGATCGATGTGTCACGGTTCGCATGGTTTCCTTGCTCCCCACGGATGGTTTGGAGCGAGATGCTCTGGTTGCTTCGGCGGTCTTATCGTGGCCGAAATCACGCCTTTCTTCAAGAAAAATCATGTCCTGCGAAGAAAAATTCATGGGACAGGTTCCGGAGACGGCGTGGAATGAAAGTGCTGGAGTTCGGCAGATGGAACCGTCGGAGTCGCGTCGGAGCGGGTAGGAATGCATCGGGCCGCAGAGGGAGAGAATTTCACATCTCAGATTTCAGATCGGAAACAGATCTTGGAATGTGGAGATCAAGTTTCAGACTTCGGAGTCTTGGCGGCGGACTGCCGGATATGGGCAAGCTCCCGTAGGAATGCGTCGCGGTCTTTCTCCGTGACTGCGCGGGCGCGGGCCGTATCGTTCAGATGACGCTGGCCGGTAATGTCGGAATTCTTGAGTTGTTCGATCCAGCCGTACAGCTGGCGCGATATGGAGAGAATTTGAGATTTCACATCTGAAATCTGAGAGCTGAGATTCTCGAAGGCCGGCAGGGTTTCGAGCAGACAGAGCATGGAGCGCACTTCGCCAGCGGAGCCGCGCGCAATATAGAGGAAGGCGAGCAGCTCTTTCGTGCTGCCGCGCTCGAAGCCTTCTGCAATGTTGTTGGAAACGGACAGGCCGGCGCGCTCGAGTTGATCGCGCAATCCCGCGTGACCGCGGAAGGCCTGATGTCCGGTGAGGAGATACACCTGGCGGGCGAATCTAATGGCGGCCTGCCAGGCGGGAAGGTCCTCGAAGGAGTGGTAGGTCATCGTCGCCTACGGCTGCTCTCGAATCTCAGATTGCAGATTTCACATCTCAGATCGCAGATTGAAGATCTTAGATCGAGGATTCCAAATCTCAGAGCACAAATTAGGAATCGAAAATTTCAGAACCCAGAGGCAGGATTGTACCGATGTGATCTGAGATTGGCCAGTGATCCCCCTCAAAAGTTGGTCAATCTGCGGAGTTCCATGACCTCCGAAGGACCGTAGGCCTCTCCCACCCTACCAATGCCCAGTAGTATCTTTTTTCTGCTTTTCAGTACCCTCGCGAATACATGCATTTCCCCGGGAGGGATCGGTGGGCTTCGGATTCGCGCTCTGCTACATGGGGCTGTTGTATTTCGGCGCGATGATTGCGCCTGGCGTCGGCTTGAGCGGCCATCTGATGGTGCAGATGCCTTCGACACTTTTAGAGTGGTCGCACGCGCCGGGCTATGGATTGCTGGCGTGGCTGCTGACTTGCGGTTTGCGACGCCGCAGCTGGCCGTTCGCCTATGCGCTTCCGGTGGCGTCGGCCGCTGCTCTTGTGTTCGGACTCTGGACGGAAATTTTCCAAGGCACGGTCCCGGGCCGGAACACCTCAACGGACGATCTGGTGACCGATGCGATCGGAATCGGGCTGGTCGCCGCCCTGATGGTCTCCCGGAGGCTATGCGACCACATTTCATTCTCTCTTCGAGTTTCCCAATACTGATCCGACGTTCGCAGCAGGAGGCCGCTGTCCATGATGTTCCATTCCGATAAACGCATGGGTCTGCGGGTGCCCATCACCTGCGCCGTGTACTATTCCAACGGCGCGTTTCACGCGAGCGGGATCACAGCCAATCTCACCCATAGCGGCGGTTGCCTGCACGGATCCCATGACGTGCAGGTCGGTATGGAATTGATGCTGCTGCTCATTCCCCCGACACAATCGGCGCTCTTGATCAAGAAGGCGACGGTCCGGTGGGTGCGCGACCGCTCGTTCGGCGTGCAACTCGACAAGGACGATACTGCGACCTCGTGCGAGCTCGATCAGGTGGCGTTTGATCAGCAGCAGACGCCGCTCTCCTTCATGACTCACTAAGGGACTGGCTCCGGGCCTTGCCCGGTGCCTTGTATCTTGGACCGAGTACGGCAATGATACGGCGCATCATCAACTCGGGCGTGATAGGCCGACGGTGCCGAGGTCCGCAGAGACCGGGGGACAGCCAAGGTCGTCATGCCCTTTACCGGT